>CAXHCA010000031.1:0-53957 GCA_964015035.1 uncultured Saprospiraceae bacterium | reverse complement strand
TTACCTTGGTTCATTAGCCATCCTCTTTTGGATGCTAATTTGGAAACCTTTGGGGTATTTCAAATCGTTTCCGAGTAAAATCTTTGTAACTAACTGAAAAACAGGGCACTTATAAGTGTTTCTGTTTTCTTAACCGGACACTACTGATTATAGATATGTATGAAAAAAGAAAACTAGGTTTTTGGAAAGAGTATGGTTGGCGTAATTTGTCACAGGGCTTAGAGGAAAAAAACTTTTCTAGTCGGTATCACTACATACCAGACAAAAAGGAAATAGAGTACCTTTATTCAGGCATTCCTCTCGTTGGGATTAGACGTAATGTTGAGTGTATATTAACTGGTGAACCAATCGGAAGCCCAACAGCATTCACTGATGGTGAGTTTTTTTGGACAAGGGAGTACCTCTTTTATATTGAAAACGGATATCTAGCTTTACCAAGTGATTTTAAGATTCACATGGAACTTAGAAGTTACCAGATACCCAGTAGGGAGGAAATTGGTGAGGATATTCTAGATAAGATCATGTATTCATTATATTAAAATAATTCCAAATTCCACTCACACCAACCGCTGTACCCGCGTCTCCTTTTTCAACTGCAAGTCCTCATCCAAATTCAACAAATTCAATCCCGGGGTTTTGCCAACGGTGATGCTGCCCAAGTCCTCCTCGTAACCTAGTGCCTCTGCGCCATTCAAAGTGGCCCACTGTAAGAGCTGCTCAAAAGTAACATAGCTCTGGTAACGGGCGATGGTCTTCATCTCTTCCAGCACGGACAATTGCCAATTGGAGGTCAGACTATCGGTGCCAATGGTCATTTTGGCATCATTGTCAATGAAATGCTGGTAATACGGCATCCGGTTTTCAATGTAAAGGTTGGCATTAGCACAGGTAGCCCAGTAAACGTTCTTGCTCCAGGCGTGAGCAGCCTGGATGTCTTCCGGACCGGTCATGGTATTGTGTACAAAAAGGGTTCGACAATCAGGGTCCATGTTTTCCATCGCATAGTGGATGGCCGTACGCTTACTGGGGTGGAAGTCGTCTAGAGGGATATTAAAAGAGGAGTAAAAATCCAGAAAACCTCCGGTTTTAGTCAGGAATAATTCATCTTCGTGAGCCGTTTCCTGATTGTGGATGCTAACGGTATTGCCGGGCACATTCAGCTCTCGAACCTTAGCAAACAGATTGCGGGAAACCGTATAGGGGGCATGCGGAACCAGACTTTTTCGATTGCCATTGCTGTCGCTTTGTCCTTTCCAAACGGGCTCGTACTCTCTAAATGTTTTTTCCGCCCAAGCTTCTTGTAAGAAGTCGAACATTTCCACAAATGTGTAATAGCGAATCGAACTTTCGGTCTTGCGTTGTGCCGTATGCAATTTATTGGAAATATCACCCACCGCCACGATCCCACCATCGTACATTTCCTGATCGGCGCGATCAATGGCGGCCATAATGGTCTCTTCCGGGAAATCGCGAAAATTGACTACACTCTGCAAAAAAGGCAAAAGCCCCGTACCGGTAGCGACCTTACCTTTCATGTGCGATAATTCCAAATGACAATGTGTATTGATAAACCCGGGCACGATCACCCCCTCATAAACCTCTACTTCCGACCGATCATACTGACCCGCAGATGTGATATCGAGAATTTTGCCTTGGTCGTCGATAACGATCACGCCTTCGCGTAGAGGCGCGGCATCAACAGGAAGAATATAATCGGCGGAAAGTTTACGCATGATCGGGTATTTTGGTTCATTTTTGGCGAAAATAAGGATTGTTCAAAAAAAACAGGCCCGCATCAATAAAAAAGAAGTTATTGAACCTGCGGCATTGGCAGGATGTTTTATAAATAGAGCCTATAACATTAGGCGAATGACTAACCAAAATAAGACAAGTTATGAAAGAAGGATGGATTAAAGTTTATTCCGCCAGAGAATTGTACCAAGCCAAAATTGCGGAAGATATTCTCAAACAAAATGGCATCGAAAGCCATATTCCCAATCGCCCCGATTCAATGTTTCCATCGGTGGAAGAAGCCGAATTGTATACTTTGCCTGAAAAGGCCGAGCAGGCTGTCGCGGTATTAAAAGCGAACGATCTCATCGCGGAGTAGTCACTTGAATACAAAAAAAACCACCCGGTGTCATTTTGATACCTGGGTGGCCTAAATAGTAGCAACATTTCGGGATTTCTAAGACTATTTCGTGGGATTATGTTATTGAAAGTAGTTTTCGTACCACTTTTGGGGATTAGATACGAAAAAGGATATTTTCATAGGGATCACTTGTCAAACAATTCCCCTTTAAGACGGGCCAATTTTGAAAAGTCACAATCTGGTTGACTTTTTTTAAAAAAAATCATCCGTTGGGAACTCATGGCCCGGCAAGCCGGTTAGTATAGACACAATTAAAACCAGTGAATTTCAAAACATATCAATCACTTTTCTATTCACCGATATCTAGTCAAAGAGCGTTGTTGCCTTTGACGAAAAGGATATTGGGCATCTCGCTCATTTCTTTTCCCGCTTTCCGAATGGAGGGCTAACCCCTCCTGTTTCCTTCCTCGCGGTGGTCTATGCACTACCTTATCCAATTTTAATTAACAATACTGTATATTCGCAGCGTAAAGTCGTTGGCTTTGCCGTGGCGGAACTTTTCATTCTATCAATTTGAAATCATGAGTTCAACTAAAAAATATTTGATTACCTCAGCATTGCCTTATGCCAATGGGGAATTGCATCTAGGACACCTGGCGGGAGCTTATCTGCCCGCCGATGTTTATGTGCGTTATCTGCGGCTGTTGGGCAAGGATGTGGTTTGGGTCTGCGGTAGCGATGAGCACGGAGCAGCCATCACCATAAGAGCTAAAAAAGAAGGTACAACTCCGCAGGAAATCATCGATAAATACCATACGCTCAACAAGGCTACTTTTAGCAAACTGGGCATTAGTTTTGATTATTACCACCGGACGAGTGCACCTTTGCATCACGAAACGGCGCAAGAATTTTTTCTGAAGCTGTATGAGCAAGGTGACCAGTTTGAAGAACGAGTTACGGAGCAATACTATGACGAAGCCTTTGACCAATTCTTGGCGGATCGCTACATCGTGGGAACTTGCCCTCGCTGTGGACATGAAGAAGCCTACGGTGATCAGTGTGAAAATTGCGGCTCCGATCTTTCGCCAACAGAACTCATCAATCCAAGATCCGTATTGAGCGGGAATACACCCATTTTGAAAGCCACTAAAAATTGGTATTTCAAGCTGGAAAACCACGAAGCATGGCTCCGAAAATGGATTGACGAAGGTACTCTGGATGGGAAATCCCATCACGATGCCAAGAAATGGAAAAAACACGTGGTGGGACAGTGCCTTTCCTGGTTGGACAATGGCCTGCAAGCTCGTTCCATTACCCGCGATTTAAACTGGGGCATCGATGTGCCACTGGAGGAAGGAAAAGGCAAGGTGTTGTACGTGTGGTTTGATGCGCCGATTGGCTACATCTCTTCTACCAAGCAATGGGCCCTGGAAAATAATAAAGACTGGGAAGCCTATTGGAAAGGGGATGATGTAGAACTGATCCACTTCATCGGTAAAGACAATATCGTATTCCATTGCATCATTTTCCCGGCAATGTTGAAGGCCTACGGGGATTATAATCTACCGGTTAATGTGCCGGCCAATCAGTTCCTGAATTTTGAAGGCCGCAAATTCTCAAAATCCCAGGGGTGGGGCATCGAGCAGCATGAGTACCTGGAAGAATTTAAGGATTTTCCGAATAAGGAAGACGCCTTGCGTTATGCCTTGTTGCGCAATTTGCCAGAGAATCGCGATGCGGACTTTAAATGGGATGAATTTGTCGATTTTTACGATAAAGAATTGGCCGACAACCTGGGGAATTTTATCAACCGGGTCATTGTATTGACCAATAAGTACTTTGAGGGCATCGTGCCGGAAACTTCGCTTTATCTGCCCGAAACACTATCCGAAGTGGCCTCAATTGTGACCAATTTACAGGCGGATCTGGATAATTACAACTTCAAATCTGCTACCCAGCGCTTAATGGAGTTGTCTTCTTACGGCAATACTTATTTGCAGGATGCGGCTCCCTGGAAACTGTTCAAAGAAAACCCTGAGGACGAAAAGATCAAAGAGAGTATGTTTGTTTGCCTGCAAATTGTGGGTTTATTGAGTGTGCTATGTGAACCTTTTATCCCGTTTACGGCGCCGCGGATTCGGAAATTGTTGGCATTGCCAGAGTTAGAAAGGGGAGATTTACAGCAAACTCTTGATCATTTGCAAAACGGTACACCGCTGGTTCCTCCTGGCCACAAAATTGGCGAACCTGAAATCTTGTTTGCCAAAATTAATGACAGAAAAGACCAGAGCCGCCTAGAGATCATTAACCGGCAAAAGGCAAAATTAGCAGTTATTCTAGCCCAGGAGGAAGCTAAAAATCGAGAGCCGTTGAAGGGGGAAATTCAGTTTGATGACTTTGCCAAATTGGACCTGAGAACCGGGACTATCCTGGCTGCAGAGAAGGTGGAAAAAGCAGACAAATTGCTGAAACTAACCGTTGATCTGGAAATGGAGAAACGCACAGTCGTTTCTGGTATTGCCAAATACTTTAAACCAGAGGATCTCATTGGTCAACAAGTGGTACTGGTGGCCAATCTCGCGCCGCGCAAGCTGCGTGGTATCGAGTCACAAGGCATGATCCTGATGGCTGAAAATGAATCTGGTGAACTGGCCTTTGTTAGCCCTGCAAAGGGTTTTGGCAATGGCTTTGTCGTGAGATAATTAGTGGGTTTGGGCGTGCCCCCTCGGCTGAGCCGAGAGGTCGCTACGCTTCAGGGCTCTCTATTCGTTCGGCCTGCTCCTACGTCGCAGTCCCCTGCGGGCCCTTTCGCATCGCTCACGCAGGACGTTTCTACTCAGCGAAGATGGTAGAGAAAGAGCCATACCGATTATTAATGGGTATGGCTCTCTCCGTTTTTCTTGTCAAAAAAGAGGTTATTTCAATTTTTCCTTCAGAAAAGGTGCGGTCAACGACTTTTTCTCCTTGACCAAGTCTTCCGGACGGCCTTGGAATACCAGTTCACCACCATATTTTCCGGCACCCGGGCCCAGGTCAATGACCCAGTCAGCAGATTTGATGACTTCCATATTGTGTTCCACCACCAATACTGAATGTCCTTTTTCTACCAAGGCATTCATGGCATCCAATAGCTTGCGGATGTCGTGAAAATGCAATCCGGTCGTTGGCTCATCAAAAATGAAAAGAATGTGCTCGTTGTAGCGTTCCCGCGTGAGAAAAGAGGCTAGTTTTACCCGTTGGGCTTCCCCTCCGGAGAGGGTACTGGAAGATTGCCCCAATTGTACATACCCCAGCCCTACATCGTACAGCGGCTTTAATTTGCTGATAATTTCTGAAACGTCTTCAAAGAAGTCCAAGGCCTCTTCAATGCTCAAACTGAGAATGTCAAAGATGTGTTTACCCTTGTATTTCACATCCAGCACCTCTTGCTTGAAGCGCCGACCCTTACAATCCTCGCATTCCAGGCGGACATCTGCCAAAAATTGCATTTCAATCACCTGTTCCCCTTCCCCCTTGCACGTATCACATCGCCCGCCGTCTACATTGAAGGAGAAATGGCCAGGTTTATACCCCCGGATTTTAGACAATTGTTGATTGGACATCAGATTCCGAATCGCATCGTAGGCCTTTACATAGGTCACTGGATTGGAACGTGAGGACTTGCCTATCGGGTTTTGATCTACCATTTCGATCTGACTGATGATCGATAATTCTCCTGCCAAACCGGTGTGCAATCCCGGACCTTTGGGATAGTTTTCGCCCAGGTGTTTCTTCAATGCAGGATAGAGAATCTGTTTCACCAAAGTGGTCTTTCCCGAACCGGAAACCCCACTGACCACTGTCAGCGCATGGATGGGAATCTTGACGTCAATATTCCGCAAATTGTGCTGGCGTGCGCCCTTGATTTCCAGAAAATTCGAGACTTTCCGCCTCACTTTTGGTACTGGCACTTCCATGCGCCCACTCATATATTTGGCGGTCAGGCTATCGGCCGCATCGTCATAGATGTTTTGATAGTCTCCCGCAAAAACGACTTCTCCACCGTGGATCCCGGCCGCCGGACCAATATCAATCAGGTAGTCGGCATTCTTGATAATATCCTCCTCGTGCTCTACCACGATCACGGTATTGCCCAGATCGCGTAGCGATTTCAAAACCGTGACCAGGCGATTGGTGTCTCTTGGATGTAAGCCAACACTGGGCTCATCGAGAATATACATGGAGCTGGTCAGGTTGCTGCCCAGGGTCCGGGTTAAGTTGATCCGTTGGGTTTCTCCGCCACTCAACGTCGCGGATATTCGACTTAAAGTCAAATAGCTCAATCCGACATCCACCATAAATTTCAGGCGGTTGGTGATTTCCAGCGTTAACCTTTTGGCAACTTTAGCATCAAATTCGCTAAGATCCACTTCATTGAAAAACTGCAATAATTCATCGATGGGCATCTCCACCAATTCAGTGATATCTTTTCCCGCTATTTTTACATACGTGGCTTCTTGTCGCAGTCGACCACCATCACAGGTGGGGCATAAGGTCTTACCGCGGTAACGCGCCAGCATCACCCGGTTTTGGATTTTGTAAGTCTTTTCTTGCAGCTCTTCAAAGAAGGCATTAATCCCATCAAAATATTGATTGCCTTTCCAAAGTAGGCGTTGTTCTGGTCGGGTAAGATCTTGATAAGGCCGGTGCACCGGAAAATCAAAATGATGGGCAGCACTCAAAAATTGTTCCAGCCATTGGCCAAATTTCTCCCCTTTCCAACAGGCAACAGCACCTTCATAGACCGAAAGCGACGGATTGGGGATCACCTTATTCTCATCAATGCCCATGACCTGACTAAATCCCTCACAGTGAGGACAAGCGCCAAACGGATTGTTGAAATTGAACAGGTGAGGCGTTGGTTCGATGAAGGTCATGCCATCCAGTTCAAACCGGTTATTGAAGCCCACCGCATCTTGTCCTTCCACATCGACTATACATTCTCCTTCACTTTCGTAAAAAGCCGTTTGTACCGAATCAGCGATACGTTTGATATTGTCCTCGTCTCCCTGCTTCACGGCAAAGCGGTCGATCAGGATGCGGATCGGTTCTTCGCGTAATTGCTCAAGTTTTTTGCTGAGGTACTTCGGTTTCTCCTCCATCAATTCCTCGATGCGTTGGACCTCTTTCCCGTATTCTACCCGGGTATATCCCTTTTGTAGAAGCAACTGTAGCTCTTGTTCCAGTGTCCTGTCCTTATATTTTAATGGAAGAGGAATGAAGAGTTGCACCCTGGTTCCTTCCGGAAAGGTTTGGATATAGTCGGTCACATCCGCTACCTCGTGCTTTTTGACCCGCTCACCGGAAATAGGCGAATAGGTATGACCGATGCGAGCGTACAACAACCGCAGATAGTCGTAAATTTCCGTCAAAGTGCCTACCGTGGAGCGTGCATTGGAGGTACTGACCTTCTGCTCAATGGCGATGGCCGGGCAAATGCCCTTAATATAGTCTACCTCCGGCTTTTTCATGCGCATCAAAAACTGACGGGCATAGGAAGATAGACTTTCCACATAGCGGCGTTGCCCCTCCGCAAAAAGCGTATCCATGGTCAGGGAAGATTTTCCGGAACCAGACACTCCGGTGACTACTACCAGTTTATTTTTGGGAATGGCTAGGTCTATATTCTTGAGATTGTTCCCCTTGGCCCCCTTGATGTATATGGCATTTTTGATTTCCGGCTGCTCCTCTTTTTCCAATACGGCGACATCCTTCTTTTTGGGCATGGTATGCTTGGTTGAGTTTAAAATTTAAAATTTGAGGTTTAAGAGCATGTTTGGAGTCCAAAGTTTGACCTCCAAACATGCTCTAACCTAATAATACATGCCTGCCGTTTTGAAAACAAAAAATCAAACTTAGGGTTTTCCGAAATAATTATAAAATCTCTTTCGCAGAAAAAGTAGAAGATGCTCTAATAATGGTCAAATATGAAAAAAAAGATCTTTTGGGGATGGTCGGAAGTCGGCCTCAGGGCAATAATTTGGAGAAATGGCTTTTTTTTGAGAAAAAATTCTGGATATAAGGCCTTTTGTGCCATTTTTAAAAGAGAAATACTTCGAAACATTAGGTTTATTTTGTGTAAGGAGTTAATGTTTTGTTAATTTTTTAAAAAAAACACGGTCAAAGCTGGCGCTTTTGAAAAGATGCGTTTATATTTGATCCATCAACGGACGAGAATGTAGTCCGCTTCTTTATTTTCTCATCAAAAACGATTAACTATAGATCAGTAACTTTTACACTAAATAATTTCAATCAATCCCATTACTAACAAAAGGTTATTTAGTTATGCAAGTTACGCCGCTTAATGATCAGCAGTTGATCGCTCGCTATTTAGATGGAAATGAACGCGCCTTTGAAGAACTTCTAGGCCGCCATCAGCAAAAGATCTATACTTCAATTTATTTATTTGTCAAAGACCAGAGTCTGGCCGAGGACATTTTCCAGGAAGTATTTATTAAAATAATTGATACTTTACGTAAAGGTAAGTACAACCACGAGGGCAAATTTGTTCAGTGGGCCTTGCGTATTTCCTACAATATGTGTGTGGATTATTTCCGCCGCACCAAGCGTCGTCCGCAGGTTTCCCCAACGGAAACTTTCGATATCTTCGACGTATTGCAGGTATCTGACGACAATGCCGAGCAGCGCATCATTCGCAGCCAAACGCACGATAAAGTGCGCAAATTGGTGGATATGTTGCCTCCGGAGCAGCGCGAAGTTGTGATCCTGCGCCACTACGCAGACATGAGCTTTAAAGAAATTGCGAAGCTCACTCGCGTTAGCATCAACACGGCCTTGGGCCGTATGCGCTATGCCCTCATCAACATCCGCAAGATGGTTGAGGAAAGAGAGGTTGTGCTTCAGTAGCCAATTGACTTGCATAGCCCCAGAATGCTAATAATTCCTATGGTTAAAATATGGCCGGAGTGCACTGCGCTCCGGCTTTTTGTTTGTGCTCTGACCTGATGCATAGCGTTTGTCAGATCGCGGTTTTTTCGCAAGAATCACCCCTGCTTTTCCCATCGTTCTCCGCAAATTCTGCTTCCAAGCAACATTGTAGAAAAAAGCCCCTCTTTATAAGAGTAGGAACTTCCACCAAAACACCTGATCATGATCAAAAATTACCTCCGTATTGCATTTCGCAACCTGCTCAAGCATAAAGGATATACATTGATAAATATTTTTGGCCTGGCGCTTGGCATGATGGTTTTTTTGTTGATTGCCCAATATGTCAAATTTGAACGCAGCTACGAAAGTTTCCTGCCCGATGCCGATCAAATTTACCGCGTGACTTTAGAACGCTATCTGAATAACGAGTTGCAGATTGCCAGCGCAGAAAATTTTCCCGGAGCCGGGCCCGCCATGCAAACGGAATTGCCCGAGGTGGCCTCTTTTGCCCGCTTGTACAATTTGGGGTATAAAAACAATGTGATTATCACCAATAAAGAAGCCCAACCGGAACCCATTGCCTTCAAACATCGACGATTTATGTACGCCGATTCGTCCTTTTTACCCATGATGGGCTATGAACTGGTCAAAGGAGATGCAGCAACCGCACTGGCGGAGCCACTCAAAGCGGTGATCTCCGAAGAATATGCAGAAAAATATTTTGGTAATGCCAACCCAATTGGGCAATCCCTGCTGATGCAGGATGATGATTTTAATAACGAACTGGTGGAAGTGACCGGTGTTTTTAAAAATCTGCCCGCCAATACCCACCTTAAATTTGATGTATTATTTTCCTATCGCACCCTGTTTGGTCGGTTTGAACGTGCACCGCAGCGCTACGATCAGAGTTGGCAGCGCAAGGATATGTATACTTTTGTGAAATTGAGGGAAGGTGCTGATCCTGAAACCATTGAAGCGGCACTTCCCGGCTTAGTGAATAAATACAGTCCGAAGCTAGCAGAGAATAATCGTAAAGATGTGTTGGCGCTACAACCCTTAAAGGATATTCATTTAACTTCAGATTTAGCTGAAGAACCCGAACCCAACGGAGATGCACGTATCGTCTTTTTTATGACCTTGATCGGTGTTTTTGTGATGCTGATTGCCTGGATTAATTACATCAACCTTTCCACAGCCCGGGCAGTAGAGCGGGGTAGGGAAGTGGGGGTCAGAAAGGTCGTTGGGGCACAGAAAGGGCAGTTGATCAGCCAGTTTTTGGTAGAATCAGCCATTGTGAATTTGATTTCGATTGTCCTGGCTTTTTGTTTAACCATTCTTGTTTTACCCTGGTTTAATCAGGTTTCAGGATTGGCATTGGCCGCTCAGGCACTTGTACAACCTTGGTTTTTAGCGTTGCTGCTGGGCCTTTGGATAATCGGTACCCTTCTATCCGGATTTTATCCGGCCATGGTGCTTTCTTCTTTCCGCCCCATTGCCGTACTGAAAGGGCAGTTGAAAAATACGACTCGCGGAGTACTATTGCGCAAGGGGTTGGTGGTAGTCCAGTTTATGGCTTCAGTGGTGTTGATCGTTTCGACCTTGGTGATTTACAATCAGTTAAAATACATGCTTAACGGCGACATGGGAATGAATATCGACCAGGTATTGGTGGTTGAACGCCCCGGCATTTCTGAGAGAGACCGCAATGCCTATAATTCGGCGATTGATGTCTTTCGTGCAGAGCTGCTGCAAGATCAGAATATAGAGGCGGTTTCGGCCTCCCTGACGGTGCCCGGAAAACAACGGGAATACAAGGGAACACTAAAACGCTTCGGGGCACCTGATAACGAGGCCGTTAGTATTCGCATCAACAGCATGGATTATGACTTCCTGGATGTCTTTCAAATGGAACTTATTGCGGGGCGAGCATTTTCGAAAGATTTTCCGGCGGATCAGGATACATCGATTATTGTGACGGCATCTACTGCCAGATTATTAGGGTTTGAAAACCCCGAAGATGCGATTGGGCAAACCTTAACCGCTCCCGACTGGCAGTGGAATCCGATTGTCGCAGGCGTGGTGAATGATTATCACCAGGTTTCCCTGAAAAAAGCGTTGGAACCCTCGGCCTTCTTTTGTTCTCCCTATTCCGGTGAGTTTTATTCCATGCGGGTGAAAACCAATGACTTATCCAAGACCATTGCTCATGTCGAGCAATCCTGGAGCAAAGCCTTTCCGGGCAATCCTTTTGACCATTTTTTTCTGGACGATTATTTCAACCGCCAATACGAAAATGAACGGCGTTTTGGTACTTTGACCAGTATTTTCGCCTTATTGGCGATCATTGTCGGCTGCTTGGGCTTGTTTGGCCTATCTGGTTTTATGATTACCCAACGCACCAAAGAAATCGGCATTCGAAAAGTGTTGGGTGCGAGCACCGGCAATATTGTCACTTTGCTATCGAGAGACTTTTTACGGTTGGTCATCCTGGCTATTATTTTTGCCATTCCGGTGGCGTGGTGGGCCATGAGCAACTGGCTCAATAGCTTTGCCAGCCGCATTGAACTGCATTGGTGGATTTTTGCACTGGCCGGTATCGTAGCAGTGCTGATTGCGTTTTTGACCGTTAGTTTCCAGAGCATAAAAGCGGCACTGAGTAATCCGGTGCAGAGTATACGGACAGAGTGATCCGTAACGGCCTAATTTATCAGGCCTCCTCCCCGGACCAAGGAGCAAAACTGAGCGGTGAGAAGCAGAGTAGTTGGGAGGGGCTTAAAGTTGCATCTTCTCAAGTAATTTGATTTTAGAACTAAAGCATGCATCAAAAAGATTCTTTTGATGTATGCTTTACTTTATTGCTTCAAGATGATACGGTTTATTATTTTCTTGGTGTTCAATATGTTTTGTATTCAGGCTATTACACAGGATACCTATTCAAGACGATATCACCTAAATTTTTCAGAGGCCATATTTGCGGGGATAGAATTACTCGATGATAATTTTTTTGTATCAAGTGTTGTAGTGGATTCTCTTTCTCCGTTTCGCGAAGGAAGCAGTATTGCTCTTTTCGATGAATCAGGTAACCTAAGTTGGAGTAAAGCCAGTGTTTACACTAGTAAAGACCACGCTACCTGGTCCAATGTATTAAAATATTATGATCAGCACCTTTATGCGTTGGGTTATTCCTTTGACCCGGCCATGAAAGCTCTATTAATCAAATACAATTTGGCCGGAGAAGTGGTTTGGGAGCGGGAAGTGACCAGTTTTATCCAACCCGATGCCTTCTATCGATTTAATGATCTCTTCATCAACAATGATAAACTTTACATTACCGGCGATAATGTGGTTTATGAGGGCTTACCTTATGATGGTGCAGCCATTTTTGTGGTCTACAATACGGAAGGGGAGGTGTTGATGGAACATGATTACGGAGAACCTATCTGGTCTGATCATTCAGAATGTATTGTATCCCTCAATGATAGCATTTTGATTCTGGGAGGTTCGAGGGAAAAGACTTATATGCAAGACAAAGATTTCGATTACCAAACCCAACTGATTGCTGTGGATACGATGGGCGAAGTTTTGTGGCAGTGGCGGTCACCGGAAGACCAGTTGCAGCAAGGGGCACAAAGTATGGTTGCAACACCGGATGGTGGACTCATTGTGGTTACGGCCCTTGGTACGGAAGAATTTATCAATGCGGAAAGCACTTACATCGCCTGGGATTGTTATATTTTCAAACTAAACAGTGACCTGGAAGAGGAATGGGGTACCGTGGTGGCGGATGGGATTCCAAACCCACTTCATAAATTGATGAAAGTGATCCCTGTTTCGGATGGTAGTGGTTACTTAGCAGTTGGGATACAAGGCGTCACTTATACTGATGGGGATATCAATGAAGAAAATGCTGCTGATATTGGAGGATATCTGGTGAAAATATCCCCAGAGGGAGAAAAGTTATGGACACGAGTGATCATCCACCCTGATCTACCCACTTTTATTGAATACCACGAGCTGTATGACGTAGCAGAAACAACCGATGGCGGTTTTTTGGCCGTTGGGCGTTCAGTGGATTTAAGTGGTACTGAGGAAGTACCTTCTCAGGGCTGGCTACTCAAAGTGGATGAGTATGGCTGTCTGGTACCGGGCTGTCATCTGGTCAGTAGTGCAGAGGACCCCAGGGAGCTTCCTCAATTATTATTATATCCCAATCCGGTGGAGGATGTACTGAATGTTTACCTGGGGCCTTGGACCAATGAAAAAGAGGTCACATTCCGGATTGTGGATGTGCAGGGTAAGGTATGGCAAAAGCGTCGTGCCACGGTTGCTGATGCGACCTATCTGCTGGCGGTTAATCAACTATCGGCAGGGGCTTACTTTTTGCAGTTGATAGATGTATCCGGGCAGGTTTTGAATAGTAAGCAGTTCATCAAGCCGTAACGACCTAATTTATTAGGTAGTCCCCTATTCTGTTATGCGGAGGTTTATGGCTTTTTTTCACTTGTAGCCAGGTGGGCGAAATGAAATTCGCTCAACCATTAGGGCGCCAATTAAAATTGGCGGTTACGAGCGGTTACGTTTGGCAAAGTCCTTCGCAAAATAGGTGATGATCACATCTGCACCGGCCCGGTGAATGCTGAGCAGGGTTTCCGGCATGGCCTGGTCGTAGTTGAGCCAGCCATTGCGACAAGCGGCCAACAGCATGGCACATTCGCCACTGACATGATAGGCGGCGATAGGCAATTCGAAATTGTTTTTTAATAAAGAGATCACATCCAGGTAATTTAGTGCCGGTTTGACCATCAGAAAATCCGCCCCCTCTTCTGTATCCAGCTCCGCTTCGATGAGGGCTTCGCGTTGATTGGCGGGGTTCATCTGGTAGGTCTTTTTGTCGCCTGCTTTGGGGGCAGAGTCCAGGGCATCTCGGAAAGGACCGTAGAAAGCACTGGCGTATTTGGCGGTGTACGACATGATACCCGTATCCGTAAATCCAGCCTGATCCAGGGCTTGGCGCAAATAACCGATGCGGCCATCCATCATATCGGAAGGGCCCAGAATGTCGAAGCCGGCTTCGGCCTGTGCGACGCCCATTTTAGCCAGAATGGGCAGGGTCTCATCGTTTAGAATGCGGCCGTCGCTGACCAGTCCGTCGTGGCCATCTGAACTATAGGGGTCCATGGCCACGTCACTAATCAGACAACATTCCGGGAAACGAGCCTTGATTTCCAGGGCGGCTTTGAGGTAGAAATTATCCGGATGATAGCTATACGTGGCTGTTTTGTCTTTATTGATTTCCGGAACAGCCGGGAACATGATGAATTTATCCAATCCCAGTTGCATACATTCCTCAATTTCCTTCAATACTTCATCCAGGGAAAGCCTAAAGCTGCCGGGAAGAGAGGCGATTTCCTGACGAATATTCTTTCCCTCTACCAGAAAAATGGGTTGTACCAGATGGTCAACGGTAAGGTGGGTTTCCTGTACCATCTTGCGGATGGCGGCACTGCTGCGGTTGCGACGAGGTCTTCTTTGCATTAAGGCTGAATTTTATCGTTCTTTGACAAATTTCGTGGTCACTCAAAAATATAAATCAAAAGCGCCTTTAGAAGCGTTGGTTTACATTTTTGAGTAACTCTGAATCACGGGGTTGGTCAGAGAACCATTTTTATTGATCCGCCGAAATTAGCAATTGGAGTGGAAATGGGCGAACTTTTGTGGATTCAAGAGGAGGATTAGCGGTAAATTTTACTTTTTTTTGATAAAAGTGGTGGGTTGAGTAAAATCGACAGATTTGTCGAGTCGCGCTTGGTATGGCCAATACTCTCCGTATAGCCGGCAGGCACAGTTACTTCTTCTTTGCCGGATTTTTGGGTACGGGGTCGTAGCCGTGCGTCTTGCTCCAGGGATGGCAGCGGCCGATGCGCTTGATGCCCATCCAAAGGCCTTTGAGAACGCCCCATTCCTGAATGGCGCCAACCATATAGTGTGAACAAGTGGGTTGATAGCGGCATTTTGGACCCAACATGGGCGAGATGGCATACTGGTAAAACCGGATCGGCAGGATGAAGATGGTTTTTAAAATGCGATTCATGCTGGTGGTTTAAAATTCAACAACTTCAGAACTGGCACCGCGATGCAGTAATAGTGCGCCTTGTACTTGCCCCGGCCCAATGATGTTGACCAAATTTTTTTGGTCATCAAACACCTCAAGCAAGATGTCATTTTGGATGCCTAATTGGGAGAAAGTGGGAATGTCCATGATTTCCAGGTAGCACCACATGCCTGCCAGGTCGTCCGAATTTTCTTTACCTAAAAATTCAAAGTCGTAGGCTTTTCCGTCGACTGTAATTTGAAAATGTTTAGCTAGGTATTCTTTGATATAAGTGTTGGCCTCGGGGCTTTCCTTTTTAGTACAGATGAATAATTTGTCCACGCCTTGTCGCCGCAGGGCTTCTTCAAAGTCGTCGATAAACAGATGCAGGCTGATTTGTAGGGCCTGTTCAGCTTCATTGTATTCCACCATACATTTGCTGACGTGGAATTTATGCAAATCGTTGCAACCATTGTTGGTCTTTCCCGCCAAGGGCAACAAAAATAACAGGCTGAAGAAGGAAAGAGATCTCATAGAGAAAAATTAAAACAAGTTTCCAATGCGTTCCAAGGTCATAATCAGTGCTGGACCGGCAGCCATTCCCGAAACGAATAGGTTCCAGTCGCGCTGCTTTATTTTCAACACGTTAAACGCCAAAAAAGATGTAAGCAGTATGGCTGCTACGATGATTAGTTGCCCCAGTTCGACACCAATGTTGAACGCCAACAGCTGTGTCACCAGTTCATTGTCCTGTCCGGGGAACAAAGACGAACGAAAAAAATTGGAGAATGCCATACCGTGGATGAGGCCAAATCCCAAAGCCAGGATATAGTTGGCCCGAATTTTAGGATGGCTGTCTGCACGGTAGTAAACCACATTGTATAAGGCCGTCAGAAAGATGGTGACGGGGACTAAAAATTCAATGATGGCGGGCGGTAGCGTGAAGATATCTAGTGCAGCAATGGCCAGGGTAATGGAATGGCCAACGGTGAACGCCGTAACTAAGATAGCCACTCGCTTCCATTGTGAAAGCTGGTAAATGGCACAGAGGGCAACTACAAATAAGATGTGGTCATAGCCTCCCGGATCGAGGATGTGATCAAATCCTAACTCTAAGTAGACGTTGAAGGTAGATTTCAAGGCAAAGCTTTTTAGTTCTTTGAGAAAGGTTGTTGATGACTTAAGTTCAAATTCGCCACAAAAATAAGTAACTCGGTCCGGGAAACACCGAATTAATAAAAAATTAATGCTGTACCTGGGCCTAATTCCGCAATTTTATGTACTTTTATGGTCTATCAAAATTAGTCCAATCCCCCACAAGTCTTATTGAGATCCCCCCAGATTGAGCTTTTCTACTACCAAAATCAATACCGGTACTCCAAAAGGTGCTGTAGTACTTGACGTAATCTATTTGAAAATCATATTTAATATCAAACTTTTAGCAATGACGACATTTACAAAAAGATGTTTCTATTTGCTCGTGCTAATCTGTTGTATGGGTTGGAACGTGCAAGCTCAAACGATGACGACAACCTTGTCGCCAGGGGATTTGGCCTTTACCGGGTATCAGGCTGATACGCCGGATGAGTTCTCCTTTGTATTACTTACGGACGTGGTCAGTGGTACGGAAATTAGCTTTACCGATCACGGATGGTTTTCTACCGGTGGTTTCCGTACGAATGAAGGGGTCAAAACCTTGACATTTACCGCGGACTATTCTTGCGGAACAGAGGTCCATTATAACTCTGACGGTTTTTTTATTGGTACTAGTCCTGTTTCGGCAGGAACCCTGTCAAGCAGTGGAAGTTTTGCCTTATCTGGTAGTGGAGACCAGCTATTTGCCTTTCAGGGAACGGAGGCTGCGCCAAGCCTGATTGCAGGTATACAGATGAATGGAGCATGGGATGGAGAGGCTACCAATTCAAATACTTCTGCTGAGCCCATAGTGTTGGCAGGAATGACTTTAGCCATCAGCCCTGAAGTTGATAATGCGGTATACAACTGTGAAATTACAGGTGACACGCCTCAAGATATCTTAGCCGCCTTGCTAGACCCCGTTAATTGGGAAGGTGACAATACTGTAGGTGGGTATGACGGATTACCTGCCGGTTGTGACTTCAGTTGTGGCTCAGTAATGACGGACGCTTGTACAGAATTGTTCATCTCTGAATACATTGAGGGCAGCAGTTTTAATAAGTGTATTGAAATTTACAACCCTACGATGTCTACGGTAGATTTGGCAGCAGGTGGGTATGGTTTGGCCCTGTATTCGAATGGAGCAGCTTCGCCTTCACAAACAATGACACTTTCAGGCTCAATCATTTCCGGAGGAACCTATGTGGTTTGTAACAGACCAGGCTTTTTTGATGCGGATGAATATTCTATGGATGTTATCAATTTTAACGGTGACGATGCTTTTGCTTTGACCAAAAACAGTGAAAATATTGACGTTATTGGTCAGATTGGTGTCGATCCTGGTTCTCAATGGGGAACAGGAGATGCCTCTACGGCCGATAATACCATTCGTCGGAATATGAGTATCACATCAGGTGATCCTGATGGTAGTGATGCCTTTGATCCGGCTGATGAGTGGACCGGATATCCTCAAAACAATGCGGATGATTTAGGGAGCCACGTCAGTACCTGTGTAGAGCCACCAGCTTGTATGATTACAGGGCTTTCGATCACGAATATCTTTGGCTGTAATCATAATGGAACGGCTGCCACCAATGATGACTTCTTTGCTTTTGACGTAGTTGTAGAATATACAAATGCTCCTGCAACTGGAAACCTGGTCATCTCAGGAGATTTATCTAACGGTACTGATATTGTGGTTCCCGTTGCTGATTTGACCGGAAGTCCATTCACGATCACGGGTATTTATAATCCAAATTTCCCGTATGTAACTGCCGGTATCTCGGCGGCAGATGGTTTGCCATTGCCGCTAATGGCGAGCTTTACGGCGGAACCACTGTGTATTTATAATAACCCGGATGCTGGCCCTGCCCTGCCACCTTGCTCGGTAGCAGATCCTTGTACAGAGTTGTTCTTCTCTGAATACATTGAAGGAAGCGGCAACAATAAGTGTCTGGAAATTTACAACCCTTCAGACGTAGATGTAGATATGGGGGCTGAAGGCTACCAGATTGAAATCTACTTTAATGGAAGTACCTCTCCTGGTTCTACCATTCCACTAACCGGAATGATTGAGGCGGGTAGTGTGTATGTGATATGTGATGACAGTGCTATGCCACAATTCTTGGCTGCTGCAGATGCGATTTCTACTGCAAGTTTCTTTAATGGTGATGATGCGGTAGCATTGGTCAACAGTGGCGGATATACCGATGTGATTGGACAGATTGGCGTTGATCCTGGTTCTTCCTGGAACAACGGCGGGGTATCTACCCAAAACAGCACTTTGGTTCGTCCATTTGCCGTAACGGGTGGTGAAAAGAATGGCTTTGATGCCTTTGATCCAAGTGCGGGCTGGATTAGCTTGCCACAGGATGATGCGAGTGATCTCGGTATTCACGTAAGCGAATGTAATCCATATCCTCCAGGCTGTGACCCATACACCATTGGCGATTGCGGTGGAGAAACGGAATACGATTTTGATACGGGTATTTTCACCTTGTCCACCAATTGTGTATCAACCAACTTCTTCGCCGATGCACAACATGCTGTATTAAAAGAAATGTGTGGCGATGGCGATGTTACTACCAGAGTCTTGAGTATTACCAATGCAGATTGGGCAGGGATTGAGATTCGTGAATCTCTAGCTCCTGGCTCTAAAATGGTGTCACTGAAGACTTCTTTGGCCAACTTTATTCGTCGGGATGTGCGGATGAGCACAGATGGTTACCGTTTGTCTCAGGTACTCTTCCGTCCAAATGCAGTTTGGCTTAAATTGGTGCGTTCTGGTTCTCAATTTGTGGGTTATGCCTCCATGGACGGCAACAACTGGCAAATGGTGATGGTGGTGAATGTGCCAATGGGTACTTGTGTTTATGCCGGCATCTATGTAGAATCTACCACTAATACCGATGCAGCGGTAGGTATGTTTGACAACCTAACGGTGAATTCTAGTTTTAGTAGTCTACCCCTGTCTATTGATCGCGACTTGCAAGAGGCTCGTCGTAAAGGAGAACAGGTGGAGTATCCATTTGGTCTTGAAATACCAGGTGCTGCAACAGCTGATCAGGTGGTTGCTGTTGATATGAATGTATTCCCGAATCCAGCGACGGATCAGGTGAATGTCGTTTTGCCAACCATGGATAATGTTCGTGGTGAATTGACAATTGTTGATATGAATGGCAAAGCGTTGTATCGTCAGGTTTATGACCTGGATGGGCAGCAAGTGAACCTAGACTTGCAGGCCATATCCCTGAGCGGTGGCGTATACCAAATGGTATTGCAGACCGACGATCAGGTGATTACCAAGCGATTTGTAAAAACTAACTAGTCGTAACAACCAATTTATTTGGTTGCGATAAATGATATTAATTTGAGGGTGTGGGCGAGTCTCACACCCTTTTTTTATCGGTTGATCACCGTTGAGGGGCTGTTTGGAGGTCAACCTTTGGGCTGCAAAACATGCATGACCCATCGTTCTTTTTTTTATCCGTCTCCACTCAGCCGATATGCATTTCAAAAAAGGCCTTGTTTTATCATAAAAATGATACTTTTCGCCAGCAAAACCGACCTCCAAACAGGCTCTGATTCAATTGTGCTAAAACCAAGATTGGTCAGAGTAGGAAAAATTTCTATTTTGCAGAAGGATTAGTCCATGTTTGGAGGTAGTCCCTGAAGTATATTCGGGCAAGCTATTCAGTCCCGGTAAAACCGGGATTTTGGGACCTCTTTTCGGCTATTTTTTCGTCCGTCTCGGCTGAGCCGGAGATGCACTCAAAAATGAGCCTTGGGAGAACCCCGAAATCTGCAATTTTCGCTGCTAAAGCACCACCTCCAAATATGCACTTAATAAAAACAATAGCGTATGCCAATCAGAATGGAGAAAGACCCCGAACAGGGAGGGGGAAAACGGCCTAATACCGGGCAATCCGGAGGGGGAATGGGTGGTTCCTTGATGAAACTCCTTCCCTTTTTGTTGATGTTTTTGTTCAAACGCCCCAAATTGATCATCCCGGTACTGCTGGTTGGCGGAGCCTGGTATTTTTTCTTTGGAGGGCAGGAAATGCTAAGTGGCGGTGGCGGATACCAGGATTCCGATCAGGTGCCGGAATTTTCGCTGGGTGCTTCCTTTGACCAAGATCGTTATGATAAGGCTGAAGTTTTTGAGCCGTTGGCTGCCGGGTATGGCAATAGCATGCCGCAACGCGTAAGTCTGGAGCAATTTGCCCCGCGCCGCGGACATCAGGGGAATCAGGGGTCTTGTGTCGGGTGGGCAAGTGCCTATGCGGCCAGGACGATCTTGCATTCCCGCGCCACGGGCATTGATCCCAATCGGGTGGCATTTAGTCCGGCTTATTTGTACAATCAGATTGCCCTGGAAGGCTGTCAGGGGGCTTATATGTTGGAGGCGATGAAAACCATGTACGAAAATGGTGGATTGCCCTACAATGAGTTTGAATACAATGAACGGACCTGCTCTAACTATCCCGGTAATTCGGCGATTGCAGAAGGCCGGCAATACAAAATCAAAGGCTATAATCGCCTCACCGTCGGTGGCAACACCTATACGCCGGATATAGCGGCCATCAAGCAAAATCTGGCACAAGGAGCACCGGTGGTGATCGGTATGCAAGTAGGGGGAACCTTTATGAGTAGAATGGTGGGCCAAAAGGTGTGGTATCCGACGCAGAGTGATTACAATATGCGCGGTTTTGGCGGTCACGCGATGTGTGTCATTGGTTATGACGATAATCTGGAAGGGGGCGCTTTCCAGCTGATGAATAGCTGGGGAGAAACCTGGGGCGATCGCGGTTTTGCCTGGGTGCGCTACCGCGATTTTGAGCACTTCACGAAGGAAGCCTACGGCCTTTACCCGATGGGAAGCGTCGATCAGGCGAATGCCAACAAACTGGCGGTAGAATTTGGTTTGCTCGATTTGGCGACCCAAAATACGATCCCGTTACAAAAGGAGCAGGACATCCAGTTTCGGACCGTACGTCCCATCAAGAAAGGCGATAAGTTTAAGGTGTTGGTGGCCAATAGCATTGAGTGTTATGTCTATGTATTTGGGCAAGAGACCGATGGTTCCAGCTATGTTTTGTTTCCCTACACAGAAAAGCACTCCCCTTATTGTGGCATTACCGGTACACGCTTGTTTCCCAAGGATTATTCGATGAAAGCTGATGATATTGGCAATACGGATTATATGGCCGTGGTGGTCAGTAAATCAGAGTTGGATTACAACCAGCTGAACCAGATGCTAAACAATAGCCGGCAGAGTACCTACGCCGGAAAGATTCGGGAAGCATTGGGGGGACAGCGGATTACGGATGCCTCTTTTAAAGCAGGCAATACGGTAGCCTTTGATGCCGAATTGAATGGTAAAAATGCCGTGGGAATGGTCATTGCGCTGGATAAGCAATAGCGCTGTCCTAAGACAGGAGGCGACGGGTTGGTGGATAGGAGTTTAGCGCTTTTATCCACCAATTTTGTTTGGGGCAGGTAGTGGGTTGCGTGAGCTGCCCGGAGGGGCAAACTCCCTGCTCCCAAAGCTTTAGTAGTAAGGTGCTATTTGAGACGATGTGTTCATAACACGCTGATAATCTGTAATAATTATATCAAATGTGTTCAGATTGGTTCAGATAAATCGTATGCTTGTTTGAAAATTATTTGAAAATTTTCAAACTCAATCTTCCCCTTATGAGCGTGCCGGCAAAACTCTTCCTGGATGATCGGCATACGAAGAAAGACGGCACCCAGGCGATTAAACTACGATTGACGATCAATCGAAAATCTATTGAATGGTCGCTATACCATCCCGGCGCAATATTGGAATGAGCAGAAACAGGCGGTGAAGGCCAATTGCCCTTTGATTGATAATACGACCCGTCTCAATAACTTCCTGCAGAAGGAGAAATCGAAGGCCATTGAGCGGGTGGGGAAGGGTTGCAACTGAAATTAAGGGAACCTCTAATTGTAGGGCGGCAATATGAAGTATCCTTTTATATACTCTCAGGATGTGATGGAGCTTTAAGCTTCGCGTTTAATGAGAAGAGAGCGTGTCCTCTATCGGAGTATATACCTATTGCCGATCTATTACTGGGATTAAGCAGCACGGTTCAATGCAATAACTATACTTTCTCACTTGGACAAGTACTCCCTCCCATACCTTTTTCAACAACAGATGATAATAATGATGGGAATTTGGAATGGAAAAAGCATTCAATGATCTTTGAGGCCGAAGGAGTCTACTCATATTTTCTGGTATACCATAGCGATCCTAGTGCTGCTTCGATATATTTTCTCATCGATGATATAGAGGTGATTCCTTTGGACGAAAACAACTTGGATATCATCGCTGAGGTCCAAAATCAGCCTTGTTCCGGTGATTATGTTGATATAAACTACACCGTTTGCTCGGAAACTGATCCGGGAGAATTGATTTTGGATGCCAGTCTTCCTCCCTTTTTAGCAAGCTACGGGCCTGGCGGAGATTTTACCAATGGCATCGTTACGTTGTCGAGCTATACTCTTGAAAATGGGCAGTATTGTGCCAACGTAACCTTAAATGTCAAAATTGCAGATGGCCTGTTAGATGATACAGAAATTGATGTGAATCTAAATGTTGATGGTGCCTGTATTGCAGATATTAATGATGCCAACGTTACCCTGGTAATTGAAGAGGATATTGATGCTGGATTCTCTTTTGAAATAGATGCTCCCTGTGACACAAAAGTGAACTTTTTTCCAAACGAATTTGCGGGAGATAATCACCACTGGCAATTTGGTAATCCACTTTTTAGTGAGAGCTTTGTCAGTGAACCAATTGTTGATTTCTTAAATCCAGGAATATACCAAGTCTATCATACAGTAAGCTCTTCCTGTGGTACTGAAACAGAAGATGGGTTAGTACTTGTTCCAGCTTGCGCAAATTGTAATGATTGTGATGGGAATACGACTATTGGTACCCCAAATCAATCATTGACACTATCGCAAGTCATTCAGTTAGGCTTATTGCCTGCAAATAGCGCCGATGGGCTTACCCGATGCATCCAGGGCACCTTAATTTTCGAAGCCACCGACAATTATACATTCGAAAACTGCAATCTCAGAATGGGAGAGGGTGCCAAAATCTTAATTAAGGGTAGTGGAACTGTTGGCTTTAACCATACCACATTGCATGGTTGCGGTAAGATGTGGAGAGGTGTGGAAGTGGAAGCAGGGGGAAATCTATCAATATTCAATTTATCCCTGATTCAAGATGCTCAATACGCTGTTTACCTGCATAGTGGTGCGTTATCACAGGTTAGAATTCTAGGCTCCTACTTTTACAAGAACTTTGTTGGAATCTTTAAGCAACCTGGTTATAGCCCGCTCCAATTTTTGTGTAGTGGAAATACCTTTGATGGTGGGGAAAACAATTTGCTTTCGCCTTATTCAGGTCAAAGCTCTGCACCAGAGCAATTCCCGGACCAGCAGACGGCAGCGTGGTCAGGAATCTGGATGGAAGATACTTCTCCTCTCTATCTATTTGGAAACCAATTCAAAAACCTAACGACAGGGGTGGTTTTCTTAAATACAGCCTTCTCTGTCATTAATAATCGTTTTGTTAATGTTGTCAATAACTATGACCAATATCCTCTGACCAACCTCCCGCATTTACAAACCATTTCGGGTTGCGGTATTTATGGCGAAGGAGATGGCTCTCAAACCATGATCGTTGGAAGAAATCCTCAATTTGAAAATTGTAGAGCAGGCGTTCGGCTTAAGCGTGCAAGGATGAGGGTTTTTACTAATTGGATGCAAAGTGTGGTGGAGGGTATGATATTAGAGAGTGTAAACAGTGGAGGTTTACAGTGTAGTGAAAATGAAATAAACTACAGCCAATTCGGCTTGACTGTACGTTCCAGCGAACCGACCTCACCAATTTTGATTCGAAATAACAAAATAAGAGGAGGAACTTCTGAATTTAACTTCGCCATGGGGCTTTTTGCCTTAAGTGGTGATGAAAATTTGGAGCAATTTATTGTAGAAGACAATAAAATTGGTTTTCACTATGGAAAGGGTATAGTTGTTCAGGCTTGTAGAGAGGGGCTCTTTGACAATAATGAAATCGACCTTTATACGCCCCTGGCTGGAACAGGAATTGAATTACTTGGTAGTCAGGATTGTCTCTTGCTTGAAAATATAATTATAGGAGTTAGTACAGGAGGAGGAGTAAATACAGGTATCAAGAATTATTCTTCCCCTGGAATCGTCTACTGCTGCAATACAATTAATAAAACCCGTTTGGGGTTACAAATTATTGGCCCTGCTCAAAGTGAGAACAATTTGAGGAAAACTCTTTTTCAAGAGCATGCCATTGGGTTGATGCTTGAGAACAGTGCTATTTTAGGAGAACAATATCATACTGAGAATAAGTGGCTCCCTACCAATATGCAGATAGGTGCCTTTTACGACGTAACCCCTCTAGAGGCAGGGGAGTCTCAATTCACTGTTGATCCTATTGACCCACTTAATGTGCCTACTAATGCAATGCCAAATGGTTGGTTTGCTCCTGGAAGTGACCCGAATGGGGCCTCGCTCGAATGTTCAGTGAATGATTGTGCAATTGATGAGACTCCGTTTAATCCTGACTCCCCAGACACAAAGCGAATTGCAAATGGTGGTGTAACGGTTGGGCCATTTCCTGCTACCTCTCAATGGGAGCTTAAACGCTATATTTTTAGAAAACTAAAAGGGCAAATCATTACCGATCCTGATGTTCAGGCTTTTTTCAATACAAGTACAAGCAATTCAATCGGCGATTTTCAGGAAATTGAAGAGGATTTGTTAGCAATTTTTAGTACCGTTTCCTCTTATTCCAATCAATTATCTTCCAATAATGACCAGGTTGAACTCTTGTTGGAGGATATCATTGAAATTGACAGTACCTTGGTCGCAAATGGGTGGACACAGTTAGCTTCCTCTTGGCCTAACCGTCAGACTATTGAACAAAGTATAAAGTCTCTGAGCGAGAGTAATACATCAATAAATCTTAACAAGTGGGCAGCCGTGGCAACTGAAGCAGCAATTGTTGAAACAGATAATGACCAGATTAGTACTCAGTCCATTTTTGATTCGAACCTAAAAG
Organism: uncultured Saprospiraceae bacterium; assembly: GCA_964015035.1. Lineage (GTDB taxonomy): Bacteria > Bacteroidota > Bacteroidia > Chitinophagales > Saprospiraceae > BQJU01. The sequence goes on along the minus strand of CAXHCA010000031.1, from coordinate 28,583 downwards.
CTGTTGATGAAACTTGGATACATTTCTTGTTAAATGACATGGAGGGATTCGACCAAATTGACCAGGATACATTGGAGAGCATTGCACAGCAATGTGTATTGGAAGGGGGATTGCCCGTCTTTAAAGCACGAGCGCTGCAATCTTTAGCAACAGGGTACTACGTGGATCGCTACATTGTGGAAGATTGTTCTTCAACGAAAAGAGATGTACTACCACACTGGGAGGCGGATACTGGTACGACTATTTTTACTCAGGAGGTCCAGGTTTTTCCTAATCCGGCTCAAGACGAAGTGACCATTAAGTTACCGAGCGAGTCCCAAAATGGATTGAATGTAAGTTTATTTGGGGTGGATGGCAAGGTCATCAAATTCGTCGAATTGGAACCAACTCAGTCTGTATTCAGAATAGATGTTTCTGATGTGCCGAGTGGACTTTACTTTATACGTGTGCTTTTGATGGAACAGGAAGTCGTGAAGAAGATTGTTATCGAGTAATACCAGAATTATTGATATATTTAGCGTTTAAGTGGCATATCTGAAAATAGGTATGCCACTCCACTATTTTAAATAGACATGAAGCGTTTCCTAATTTTTACCGGTCTTCTTTTTTTGGGCATAACCCTTTTCTCTCAAAATCACGACTTCATCTGGCTGTTTGGTCGGGACCATCAAAGCGATCCGTATTATGCCGGTTCTGTACTCGATTTTCATGAAGAACCTCCACTGGCTTACCACGAATTTCGAGACGTGAAATTTAATATTACAAATACCAGTATGTGTGATTCATTGGGCAACCTACTATTTTATACCAATGGCCGGGTCGTTTATAATGTCAGTCATGATACTATGCCCAATGGAGCTGACCTCAATCCAGGGGAATTTGCAGACTTTATTGGAAATGATGGCTATCGGCTCGATCAAGGGGTATTGGCACTTCCTATGCCCGAAAGCGAGCACTTGTATTATCTATTTCATCTAGATCGACGCCTAAGTACGCCCGATATGCCGGGACATAGCAAAATACTCTATTATACCCTGATTGATATGGAGCTGAATGCTGGATCAGGAGCTGTAGTTGAAAAAAACCAGGTTATAGTAGATGATTTTTTGGAGCCCGGAAAATTAACTGCTGTTAAGCACAATAATGGTAGAGACTGGTGGATGTTGGTGCGTAAATTTGCCTCTAATGAGTACTATCGTATTCTTATTACTCCGGAAACAGTAAGTATAGACGGAATTACAGCTACAGAGCATACTATTCCTTCGCCAGGAGTGGGCCAGGCTGTCTTCTCACCCGATGGTAACAAGTTTGCTAACTTACATATAGAAGGATTAATTGGAACCCCTGATTACATTAACATTTATGATGTCGATCGCTGCACAGGGGAATTGAGCAACCAAATTGCGATCTCTTACATTGATAGTGCATGGGCCGGTGGTCTAGCCATTTCTCCCAACTCCCGTTTTTTATACGTCTCTTCCTTTTTGTACCTCTACCAGTATGATCTTTGGGCTGATAACATTGAAGCATCTAAAGATACGGTCGCGATTTGGGATGGCTTTACCATTCCTCCTGTCTTTGCGACCACTTTCTATCTTGCTCAGCTTGCACCAGATGGTAAAATTTACATCAACAGTAACAATGCTGTTAATTTTTTGCATGTCATCAACCAGCCGGATTTACCAGGAGATAGCTGTGATGTCTGTCAGCATTGTGTGGGGTTAGCATCGTTAAACTTCTTTTCTCTCCCCAATTTCCCAAATTATCGTCTGGGGGCGGCTGCGGAACCCTGCGATTCGATCGTGGATGTAATCGAGAGCGTTACGGTGGCCGATCAGTTATATGTCTATCCGAACCCCGCTTCGGGTTTTCTTAAATTCCAGTTGGAAATTCCTGCTACAGAGTATTTGCAGTTAGAGTTCTTCAGTGCCAGGGGGCAGAAAATACAAACGGTTCAGATAGCCAAAGGCGATAAGCTCAAAACAGTCGAAGTGAAAAACTGGCCGGGAGGCATCTATTTTTACCGGCTTTCAGATAGACAGGGGCGATTATTGAATAGTGGGAAAGTGGTGATTAGATAGGGATTTCCTGATTTGAGACGGTTTTGTTTTACTCATTACCTGCCTTTTTAGAAGTTTCAGCCTTTGCCTCATATTCTTTGGCTTTGTCTTTTTTCCCTAATTGGTGATAAATGATTGATAGATTTTTATAGGACGCAGATAGTAAAGGGTGGTGAGAATAAAGTTTAGGCTCCAATATGTCCAGGGCCTTTAGATTGTAATACAGCGCTTGACTGTATTGTTTAAGGTAACGACCCGGCAGGTGATCGTAAACATCCTTTTGTGCCACTTGTTCCTGAGCATTGTCGATCACCAGTAAATTGTTACCGGGGAGATGATGGAGTTTTCGCAAGATGGTGCGAAAACGCTCTTCCATTTCTTCCTCTTTTTGCATAGGGAATTTTAAGGTCTCGGCCAGATCTTCGTTAAAAGCAATCGAAGCAATCAGATCTTCTCCTCGGTTAATCCAGGCCAGGTGATCGTAACTATCGCCATAGAGTTGGACATAGGCGGTTGCCAAAACCGTTTTGCCGATGCCGCCCAGGCCGTTTATCAGGATCACCTTCGAGCTGTTCTCCAGGGTTGCTTTCAGGCGTTGTATATCTTGCTCACGGCCGAAAAATTCTTTTTTCAGGTCAAGGGTGGGGATGCGCCCAAATCAATTAGAGAAAATTGTTACATGATTATTTCTACCTCATCTCTGCCGATGACTTCTTCGTATAGGTCAATCATTTGGGCACTGATGTCTTCTCCGTTAAATTTCTGGGCGTAAGTGTATCCGTTGCGGATCATCTTTTCGCGGCGGGCATCATCCGATAAAATGGTGCGGATCCCTTCGGCGATGGCCTCCGGACTGCCGGGGTCAACGAGCCAGGAATCGGGACCGGCAGCTTCCGGCAGCGAGGATACACTGGAGGTGATGACCGGCACCTCGCTGAGCATTGCTTCAAGAATGGGGATGCCAAAACCTTCGAAATAGGAGGGGTATAAGAACAGATTTGACTGCTGATAAATGGCTGGTAAATCGCTAAAGTCGGGTTGTATAAAGAGGACTTGATCCTTCAATCCATGCTGCTGGATAAAGGCTTGTACTTTGCGTTTGTAGCTGCCACCCTGACCAACGACTACCAGGAGAAGTCGCTCGGATTCGGACAACAAACTCATGGCTTGCACAATGCCCAAAAGGTTTTTTCTTTCGATAATGGAACCCACATACAGGAGGTAATCTTCGGGTAAATTGTACTTTTTTAGTACGCCGTCTATGGTCTTTTGTGAGCGTTCCTGCACGAAACGTTCGTGGCAGGATTGGTAAATGACCTGAATCTTGTCGGGGTTGATATTGTAAAAGTGGATAATATCGCGTTTGGTGCTTTCGCTAATGGCTACGATGCGATCTGCATTTTCACAGGCGTAGCGAAATTTATAATCGTAAATTTGGCGATCTATCCAGGAATACTGATTGGGGTAGTGACGAAAGATGAGGTCGTGGATGGTGACTACGCTGGGTATGCCCGCTTTTTGCAGCCCCATGGGAATTTCATTGCTCAATCCGTGGAAGAGCTCAATGCGGTGTTTTATCAGGTCGCGTTTGATGCTAAATGCGCGCCAGTAGGCCCCATTGCCTCGCTTGGGCATTTGCACATTGTACATGGGGCTATTCTGGAAATATTGGGTTTCACTATTGGGCTTCACCTTTGGGGTAAATAAAAAGAATTCATTATCGGGATGATAGATGGAAAGGTCTTTGAGTAAGGTCCGGCTATAGTTGCCGAGACCGGTGAAGTTGTTAAACAATCGTTTTGCGTCGTACCCTATTCGGAACATGTTGGTGGCTTGGCGAAGAAGAGCAGCAATCTGCTCTGCCTCTTTTGCTTTCCCTTTTAGAAATGTTGAAAAATGATATTCATAAATATAGGTGCTTTTTTTCGAATTGATCAAATAAAACACCAACAGACCGGTAGAAAAAAGAAAAGCTCCAGCCGCTTTTTAAAGGCTGGAGCTTTTCTAGCGACAAGGGAGTTCATTAAACGGCAAAACTTTCGCCACAGCCACAGGTGCGAGACGCATTGGGGTTGTTGAAATGAAATCCTTTGCCATTGAGGCCATCGGTAAATTCCAATGTGGTATTGCAGAGGTAAAGGAAACTCTTTAGATCGGTGACTACCTTTACGCCCTTATCTTCGAAGATTTGATCATCTGGTTTGGGTTCATTATCAAAATCCATTTGATAACTCAGCCCCGAGCAACCACCGCTGGTTACGGATACGCGCACAAAATAGTCCTCACCATAACCATTGTCGGCTTTGATCTGATCGATTTTGGCTTTTGCGTTGTCTGATACAAATAACATCGTTGATTGATTGTGTTCTGAGCTAATAACGCACCAAGATACGAATTAGTTTAGATTCTCTCAACATCAATGCCTTCCTGATACATTTCCCAGATGGGGTTTTGCATCCGCATTTGTTGCACGCCCTTAAGTACGGCCTCAATGGTATAGTCAATATCCTGTTCCGTGGTGCTACGGCCTAAGCTAAAGCGGATAGCGGATTGGGCGAGGTCATCGCTGAGTCCGTGAGCTTTTAGCACGTAGGAAGGCTCTAAGGAGGCTGAGGTACAGGCCGAACCGGTGGCGACGGCGATATTTTGATTGAAGGTTTTCATCAGTCGTTCGGCTTCGACGAGTTTGAAGGAGAGGTTACTGACGTGCCCCATCCGTTGTTCTTGGTGGCCATTGACGGTGACCGCTTCCAATTGGGTAATCAGGGCATTCTCGAGTTTGTCTCTCAATCTTCGCAGTCTTTTTTCGTCCTGTTGCATTTCCTGGCCTGCAATTTCAGCGGCTTTACCAAAACCAACGATAGCGGGGACATTGAGCGTTCCGGAACGCATGCCACCTTCGTGACCACCGCCATTCATTTGTTCGGTGACTTTCACGCGGGGTTGACGGCTATTGACAAAGAGCGCACCAATGCCTTTCGGGCCGTACATTTTGTGGGCACTAAACGACATGAGGTGCACCCCAAAGGCTTTGGGATCTACGGGAATCTTGCCCACGGCCTGGGTCGCATCGCTCATGAAAAGCACACTGTGTTTGGCACAAATTTGGCCGATTTTCTGCATCGGTTGTATGACGCCTGTTTCGTTGTTGGCCCACATCACGGAGACCAGAATGGTGGTTGGTTTGATGGCGGCTTCCAAGACCTCTAGATCGATCAAGCCGTCGGTATTGACGTCGAGGTAGGTGACTTCACCGCCCATTTTTTCAATCTTCTCACAGGTATCCAGTACTGCTTTGTGCTCCGTTTTGACGGTAATGATGTGATTGCCCTTGCGGTGATACATTTCAAAAACCCCTTTCAACGCCAGGTTATCGGATTCGGTAGCCCCGGAGGTGAAGACAATTTCCTTTGGGGCGACATTGATTAAAGCGGCAACTTGTGTTCTGGCCTGGTCTACTGCTTCATCGGCAATCCATCCAAAGGGATGACTACGACTAGCTGCATTACCCGGATGCTCGTAAAAATAGGGAAGCATGGCTTCCACTGCCCTGGGGTCGGTTGGTGTGGTGGCATTGTGATCGAGGTAAATGAGGCGGTTGTCCATATATAAATACTCGTTTCTTCTTTTTTAAAACTAACGAATCTTCCTGGAAAAAGTTGGATGGGGGGGGAGGATCAGCTGGAGATTGTAAATAATGGGCAGAATTTGACTTAAAAAGGGCTTATTTTGGTAATTTTCCAGTTTGAAACCTGTAAAGACTTGAAGTTATGCCGGTCCTCAATACGGAAGATTTATTTGCTGAATTTTCAACAACGAGTAAAGAAGAGTGGTTGGCCAAGGTGGTCAAAGACCTCAAGGGTAAACCCCTGGAGGATTTGTCGTGGCAGCTGGAGGAAAAGATTGAATTGACCCCATTTTATCATCCGGATGATCTGGTTAATGCTCCAATGCCGTTGGTACAGGCGAGAGAAAAGTCGGGTTGGGAGGTTGGCGAATATACGGTGGTAAGCGACGTAAAAAAAGCCAATAAAGAAGCGTTGGAGGGCCTTACCGGTGGGGTAGAGGCTCCTATGTTTGTACTGCGCCATGAACTGGGTGAGGAGGCGTTGGAGCAATTACTTGCAGGCATTAATGTGCAATACATCTCTACTCAGTTCGCCCAGCTTTATCCGGATCGCGCTCCGCTAAAATTGTTGGAGCAGTGGTTGCATCTATTAGAGAAGAGCGGTGTTGATAAATCATTGGTTCGCGGATCGATCGATTTTGATCCATTGCTGGATTGGGAGGAACCTCCGATGGAAGATTTGGCGAGGGGATTGAAATTATGTGGGGAACAATTGCCGCAGTTTCGCTTTTTGCAAATTAATGCCCGGCCTTTTCACGGCGAAGTAGATCAGACCAGCCGGGAGCTCGCCTTCACCATAGCCAAGGGCAGTGAATACCTGGCTCAGTTGGACCGATATGGATTACAACCCGAAGCCATTTTACCCCACCTACAATTTTCTGTAGCGGTGGGTAACAGCTTTTTTGTAGAGATTGCCAAATTAAGAGCCCTGCGTTTGCTTTGGCAGCAGGTGGTAGATGCCTATCAGGTAAAGTTAAATATTGCACCAAGGATTATTGGTCATTTTGCGCTGGAATCACAGACAAAAGACCCTCATCAGAATATGATTCAGGCTGCCACACAATCGATGAGTGCCGTAATGGGCGGGGTAGATGCATTATACGTCTTGCCTGCCAATGCAGCCCTTAGAGCACCCAGTAGCGGTTTTACGCGCCGCATTGCCCGCAATGTGCAACACATTTTAAAAATGGAAAGTTATTTGGATCGGGTGCTTGATCCGGCGGCCGGCAGTTATTACATTGAAACCTTGACGGATAAATTGGCGGAAGCGGCTTGGGAGCAATTTTGTAAAATTGAAAAGGCGGGCGGATTTATGGATTTTAAGGAGTGATTTTCACCACAGTATCCTCTGCAATCACATAAACCTGATCGCCATCTTGTGGTTTAACCTCCCCCAGTCCGGTGAAGGAGCCAAAGGCTGGCAATAGGCCAAAGTGTTTTCCAAAATAAAAACAAGGAAGTCGCAGCCGTTGTCGGCCGGTACCCTGTAGTCGAACAGCCGGATGGATGTGTCCGGCCAGTAGGTAGGTTTCCGGCTGCTGTCCCTCAGCGGGCGGATGATGGGCAAGGATAAAGGGCTCAAGCCGATATTCTGGAGGCTGCATTTTTAATCCCACCCGGTCATAATCGTCGGGGAAGAGAATATCGTGATTACCGGGGATGAGTTCAAAAGAAATGTGGTTAAATTGGTGGATGAAATTGCCGAGTTCTTCCCAGGCGGGATTGTATTCACTATGAAATAAATCGCCAAGGAAAAGGACTCGCTTGGGTTGGAAATCAAGTAGTAAGCTAATCAGGCGATCCCAGTTGTCATCCTCTGCGGTTTGAGGAACGGGGATACCTGCCTTACGGAAATGGGCAACTTTTCCCAGGTGTACGTCAGCCAACAGCAGCGCAGCGTTCTCCTGCCAGAAAATGGCGCGAAAAGGGTGGAGGTGCAGGGTTTGACGATGATATTGGATGACCTGACTACCGGTAGATGTCACTTCTTTTTTTGATTTTCAGAAATGGTGGAAAATAGGCTGACACCCAGCATTTCAATGGGGGGATGGATATTCGATGGTGCCCTGGCGATAGAGTGTACCGAGCTGGCTTGCGAGGCCTTTGAATCTTGGTACAGGCTGTATAATGTTTCCCAATCCAATCTGGAAAGTCCATGTTGCTGCAACAACTCATTTTGCTTAGCGGTAGAAACCTTATTGGCCCGATGGATTTTTGCGATTAAGTTAAAAATGCGGGATGAGGGTGTCATGATGGGGAATATTGGTGAAGGAGAAGGATATTATAGAAATTAATCGTTACAAATATCATCATTATATTTATCGTGATGATAAAAGTAACGATTTTTTACTTGGCCAGCTGCAGTTTCATACGCTGGATGCGGTCTGCGAGTTTTTCGGAGCTGAGTTTGCTGCGGAGCCGATCAATCAGGATGGGGAAAGAAAATGGCGTTGCTTTTTCGGGGGTGCTCAAAATGATTTCCTGTGATTGGATCCGGTTGAGCGCATCGCGTAGGCGGTTTTCTTCCAGTTCAAAAGTTTGCACTTCTTCATAGGCTTGCAGGAGGAGTAGGTTGTTGGGTTCATAATCATTAAAGACCTCAAAGAAGAGCTGGCTGGAAGACTGTAAGTGTCTTTCCTTTTTTTGTTTGCCGGGAAAACCTTTAAAAATTAGCCCGGCAATGCTGGCCAAATCTCGAAATTTGCGGCGGGCCATCTCGGCGGCGTTGATGCTGGCTTCAATATCTTGACTAAGGTTTTTGGTTGAAAACAAGTCTGCCTGAAGCGCCTTTTTGATGGGGATTTCCGTATCGGAAAGCAATTCAAAACCATAATCATTTTTAGCAATGGAAAAGGAAATAGGTTGCAATTGTGAAATCCGGTAAGCGATGAGCGCCCCCATGCCCTCATGTACGTAATGCCCCTCAAACGGATAGAACAGCAGGTGATACCCTTCTCGACTTTTGAAGTATTCTATCAGAAACTGATCGTTTGCAGGGACAATGGAGCGGGTCTGTTGAAGGTCTACTAATGGGCGCAATTTTTCGAGCTCCACATCTGGATATCTACCTTTACTTACCAGGTCTATCTTTTGTCTAAGAAAATTGGAAAGTTGTGAACTGAACGGCATCCTTCCACCCATCCAAGCGGGAATTTTACCGGTTTTTTTGTTGGATTTTCGCACCTGCACCATCATGTCTTTGATGCGCACCAGTTCCAAGCTGCGGCCGGCAAACCAAAAAACGTCACCGGGCTTGAGCTGGGACACAAACCATTCTTCAATACTGCCAATGCGGCCACCTTTCAGGTATTTGACTTGTAGGTTAGAATCGCTGACAATGATACCAATTGACAAGCGGTGCCGCATAGCAATGCGGCGGCTATTGACTTTATAGATTCCGTTTTCTATTTCTACTTTTTTATACTCTTCATAGGCGTGGAGGCTGGCGCCACCTGTGGTGATGAAGTTGAGTACCCAGGCCCATTCATCCTCGGTGATACTGGCATAAGAGAAGGTGTTGCGCACCTCTTCAAGTATCTGTTTTGGGTAAAAACCCTCGGAAACGGCGAGGGTAACCAGGTATTGAATCAAGACGTCAAAGGAACGAATATAGGGAATACGGCTTTCCAATTCTCCTTGCTCAATGGCGCTGCGCAGGGCGGCAGCTTCCAATAATTCCAGGGAATGGGTGGGGACAAAGTAAATCCGACTCAAAGCACCTGGTTGGTGCCCACTGCGGCCGGCCCGTTGCACAAAGCGGGCTACTCCTTTCGGGCTACCGATTTGCACAATGGTTTCTACCGGCCGGAAGTCTACTCCCAGGTCAAGACTTGAGGTGCAAACGACCGCTTTTAAGGTCCCTTCGTGCAAGGCATTTTCCACCCAATCACGCAATCTGCGATCTATCGAACCATGGTGCATGGCAATAGCGCCGGCCAGGTCAGGAGCTACTTCCAGGATGTTCTGGTACCAGATTTCGCATTGGGCACGGGTATTGGTAAAAATCAGTGTACTCTGACTTTGGTGGATGATCGGAAGGACTTTTTCCAGCATTTTGATACCGAGATGTCCGGCCCAGGGGAAGGTTTCAATTTCATCCGGCAAAACGGTTTTTACTTCGATTTGCTTTTTGGTAGCGGCGCGAATCACCTTGACCTTTCCATCATGCAAGGTCTGGCCCATCAAGACGGCCAATGCTTCCTCCATATTGCCAATGGTGGCGGAGATGCCCCAGATTTTGAGTGCTGGTAAAAGGCCTTTCAAGCGGGACAAGTTGAGTTCCATTTGTACCCCGCGTTTGGAGCCGATCAATTCATGCCATTCGTCGACCACCACACTTTTAAGCTCGGAAAAGTATTTGGGATAACCCTTGGTGGCGAGCAGGAGTTGCAAACTTTCAGGCGTCGTGATCAGGATTTGTGGTGGGGTGCGCTTTTGTTTCTGCCGTTCACTGGTGGGGGTATCTCCGGAGCGGATGGCAATGTCCCAATTGAGGCCGAGGTCAAAAGCTGCCCGCTGAGCGGCAGTCTGAATTTCGCGCGTTAAGGCCCGAATAGGCGTAATCCAGATGGCCCGTAGGCCTGGCTTCCTTTTGGAAGGTGTAGTTGTTTGCTCACCTAGATATTCCAATAAGATAGGGATGATCAGGGAGTAAGTTTTGCCACTTCCGGTAGGCGCATTGACCAATCCGTGATGGCCAGCAAGATAAGCTTCCCAGCTTTCCAATTGAAAGGGGAAAGGTTTCCACTTTTGTTGTTTAAACCAACGTTTTCCTTTGGCAATCAGCTGTTGGTTGGTCATTTCCGAAGATTGATTACAAATCGAACACAACAGGGCAGGTTTTGTTTGAAGCTTCATGTTGAGAAAAATTTGTAATCATTGTTTAAAAGCACTAATATGGAAATGACCCAATAGTCTTTTCTGATGAGAATATTTAGATTTGCGATCCTTCTTTTTTTACTTTTTCTGCTTTGTAGAGGCCCAATCTATCGCAATATCATCCACTACCATGAAATTGCCGAAAGGCCTGGCATCTCACTGACTAATGACGACCTTCTTGCTCAATTGGATACCGATTTGAAGTCCCTTTCGGAAATGATCAACATGGCCAAACGGGCGACCACAAAGCGGCTTAAATTCACTACAGGTGACGCTTCTCGCAATCCTAATAGTATTTATGTTACGGGGCAAGCCAATTGTATCGGTTATGCGGCTCTGTTTAACGCCATCGCCAATCAGCTGATTATCAATCAGGGATGGGAGGGGCGTTATGTGGCTCGTCATTTAGTTGGAAAAATGGATTTCCTGGGTTGGGATTTGCATCAAATCATTGATCATCCGTTTTTCAGAGATCATGATTTCAATGTGATTATCGATTTAGAAACTGGAGAAAAAATTTATATTGATGCTACTGTGAGTGATTATTTGTGGATAGATCGAGTGAATGGTAGAAGTAATTAGTGCATGTTTGGAGGTCAACCTTTGGGCTGAAAAACAACACTTTTTCGATGACCTTTTTGATGAGTTTCCTCTTCCAGGCATTTTAATAGCTCTTCCGATACCGCTTTTATTACTTGGTCTGTAATCGCTGTCATGGCATCATGTGCGTTACACCGTAGCGTTTCTTCCATGCTTAGCAGGTCTCCTTTCAACGCTAAGTCAACATAGGTTTCCCACTCTATTGAAATATAGGTCTGTAAAATTTGTTCTATCTTTGTCTTGATAGCGGAGGTAGACATTTTTTATGCGTTTAGTCACCTTAAAGATGACTATTTTCCGCTATCGCCTTTGAGACAGGGCGCAACTGCGCCCTTTTGGGTTTATCTCACCCTTGAGTGGTTGATTGTTATTTTTACTTCATTGAATTTGCTACGGCGTATTCGACTCAAGCAAAAATTTCAGTTGTTTCTAGGAGGCATGATTCCCGTTTTTCTGTGCATTTCTATTGCGTGGCACGGAATTGAACATGCGGGGTATGCTTTATCAATCATTCCGGGTTGGTATACAACGATTATCCGTCCAGTAGGTATAGAAACAATACCAATTATTCTCCTTCTCATTCTGCTCTTTGATTTTCTATTCCTCAGACTCGGTTGGGGGAAGGGAAAATAAACCCCGGTTCACCTTTCGGTTAAGTCATTTCCAATTGCTCTATTTCAGCCTTTTGTTGTCTTTTCTGGTATTGTAGCGTAGCAATTACCGACAAAATAATCGTCACTGCACGGAACACATTAGCGCTCCAGCCACCTAAGGCGGTATCGCCGGCGCTGAATATGGTCCACCACAAATTCATAAAGAAATGAAAGCCCAGGGGAATCCACAGGTTGTAATTCCAGGATTTATACAACCAGCTAAACCACATGCCGCCAATACCGGTCACAAGGAAAATACCGATAATTTCGTTGGTGTTGTGACCTTGATAAAGGTGCCCAAAACCAAAGACGACGGCACTCAACAAAGCTGCCGGCACAAAGGCCCAACCGGCACGGCGGTGCAATTGTCCAAACAGGAATCCACGAAAAAGCAACTCCTCACTGAGCGCCGGTAAAAGGCTGCTGGTCAACACCAGTAACAGGTCGAAACGCAGTGTACCGTGCGACATCCAGGCGTAGCCAATGAGCATGGGGAGGGTACAAAGAAAAGTGACCTTGGCGGCCAGTGCGATATCATTTTTTAGCCCGGTTTCTGCGATGGCCCGTTTGTAGCCATACAGCAAGGCCAGGATACTGATGGGGAAAACACAATACCAGGCAATCTTTATATAGATATTGATGAAAGTAGAGGACCAGGAGGAGAAGGTCAAACCCAAAAATTGATGGATCTCCCAAATCTGATCAGCCAGGATGAAGGCCGAGATAACTACTAATGAAATGATGATTCGCTTTGTCATGGCTATTTATTTTTTGGATCATTTTTCGAATACCACAAAGGTAATGACCACAATTATTGGCCGCTGGCAGATGGGGTCAATGTAAAGTTAGAGGGACGAATGACAACCGTTTTGGCCTTTGTTGATAAGGGCCAGGGGTGAATGGGGGGTAGCTGGGGTGAATGGCTAAAGGAGTAGGTTGATGGGAGGGATGGTTAGGAGGTTTATGAGGTTTAAGGGTTAATGGTGAAAGGTTATTTTGGGGAGTATTGGTTTTTCCAAAACCTATTTTAGTTTAGAGTGAAGTGAGCGGGAGCTGTAAGGCGAACGGGTTTAAGGGGGGGAAAGTTTAACGGTTAATTGAGGTCTTTTTATTCCTAAATGAATTTATCCAACAATTGGAGTACTTCTTTGCTGCGGGAGCGGGAGACGGGAACGGTGGTTTCCAGGTCTTCCAGATGCAAGTGGTAGCCTTGGGCATTGCCGGAAACCTGGTTGACGTGTTGTAGATTGACCAGATAGGAGCGGTGGCAGCGCACAATTTGAGGCAGGTCGAGCTGGGTTTCCATACTTTTTAGGGTGTTTCGTAGAATATCTCTTTTGATTTCTCCATTGTTATGCTGATAGATTTCTACATAGTTGTCGGCCCCTTTGAGGTAGAGCAAGTTGCTAGCGGTTAATTCCAGGACTTCTTTTTCTTGTTCATCGGTAAGGGAGAGGGTAGGGGTCTGAGAAACTGCGGCAGCTTTAAGAGGATGTTGTTCATTAAACTGTTGGGCAGCCTGTTGATACTGTTTCAGACGGCGCACATAATCCAGGGTAACATAGCCCATAATGGGAAAAATTAGTACGGAAGAAACCACAATTACAAAACCAAAAAGTCCACGGACAGAAATGACCTCCCCCAGAAAAATGGACTTGTAGAGGTAACAGGAGATGAGTCCTACGGCAAAGGCAATGAGCAATAAGAGAATTTGTTTGCCAACAGTCCAATTCTCTTCTTTGCAGAATTGGGGAAATAGCGAAGGAATCACAAACCTAAATACGATTATAACTAAACTGGCTATGACCCCATAACCCGCCAAAAAAAGGTGCTTATGTGTCATTTGAAAGCTATAGGTTCCAAATGGCTGGAAGACAATCAGAAAGAAGGCGATAAATGCACCGGTAGCCAAGGCAAAAAAGAAATCTTTACGCGATTCCTCTCCTAATGGATACGGTTCATTTAGAAATTTAAGCATCATAAATTTTGGCTTATGCGGCGAAGATAAGGAAGAAAGTTCATTCCCTCAAGAGCGGATTTTACAACCGCTTCTCAATTTTAACTCCGGCGTGCATGAGCTTGGAAATGTAGAATGTCTCATAATGCACATCCAAATTCATGTGTTTATTGGTGAACAGGTATTGGAGGCTTAGATCCGGGGTGAGGTCTAGCGAAATGGCTAAAGTTAGGGCAGGGTAGTGTACCGGCAGTCGTTCGGAAAGCAGTAGATTATAGTCGAAAATGCCTTTGAGTGACCACTTTTTGTAGATGCGCTGATCAAACTTTAGGGTAAGTTCAATATTGCCGATATTCAGCCCCTGATATTCCGTAAATAGGGCCCATTGATTGACCTTTCGGTAGTAGTTTTTGAGTGCATAAAACTGTTTGCCGAGGTAACTATTGTTGGGAATACGGTAGTCAATGTAGCGGGGATAGTAATAACCCGAATTGAAATTTGCTTCGTAGTACCTTCCTGTAAGCTCTATTTCAAAGTGTTTCCAACGCAAAGAACCCTTTAGTCCGTAGGCCATATTGCGGGTGGTGAACTGTTGATTGTGGCGATAGTCCCATTGCGCGTATAGTGAAAGGAGGTTGTTGGCTTTCCATTGGGCAAATAGCCCAAAATTGTGATCAATTTCCGGAAATTGGAACAGCCAATTTTGGTCAATCCTAAAGCCTGCCTGCCATGTTTTTCGTTCATAGACAAAATCTGTGCGGAAATATTCGTGCAGCCCCAGGCCGATGTTTTGGGAAAGGTCGGCAATGTGTAGGTGTCGAACCCAAAAGTTTTTAAAACCAATTTTAGCCGTGAATCCCTGAAAATCAGTGTTGTATATTCTAATGAAATCATCGAGGGCTGGCTGATAAAAATCGCCTACTTTCAGGGTGATCGGAAACTTTATTTTAAAGATGGCCAGGGTATCTTCAACCGACAAAACTATTTTTGGAAACCAAAAGATATTGCTGACGTTGTTGGATCCCCCGGAAAAGCTTCGCTGTTCCAGATAAGCCCCCAAATCAATGTGGTATTTTTTCTGATAGGAGCTATTGAAAAACACCCCTGCATAGGTCGCATAGTGGCTAAAGGGATTGCCCGTGAACCCAAAATAGTTGTCGTAGCCCGGATTGTTTTGTCGGCGTACAGATTGGATAAACTCATCCTTGAAAAAGGAGCGATCAGCATTGCTGAAAATGTGTTGCCCTTTGAGTTCGAATTGAAAATTGGTGTTCCACTTTGTCGAGTCTTGGCCGTGGAGTGGATACAAACAAATGAAGAGAAGCGCAGATAAAAGCAGTCGGTTCATTTCTAATTTTTGTTCTTTGATAAATCTCGTGATTCAGAGCCAAGCTAAAATGTGAAACAATGTTACTAAAGGCGCTTTTGGTTTATAGTTTAGCTTGCCTCGGCTTGTCCCGATTTTACATCGGGGAAATTTTCAAAGCATGTTAATAGCGTTGTTTCGCGATAACTGCTTGATAATGAGAAGTCGTACTTTTGCCGAAAATTAATATAATGACGATAAGTTACAAAGAAATCCGAAATGAACGTTATACACATATTTGGAGGTAGTCCCTGAAGTATATTCGGGCAAGCTATTCAGACTGCAAATTTCAGGTTTTGGGTTTTAAAGCACCACCTCCAAACATGAACTAAGTTATTAATTTTCATAGCAGGGTGATGTTATTTCACAAAAATAGCCACGGATCATATTGGATTGGCTGAAAGTCGAGCAATGTAGTGTTTTGGTCGAGCAACAGCAGAAACCATTTTGAATTCACAAAAAAATCAATACCTTTAATTGTACGAATCACTTCGTATTTAGTAATTAAATAATCATCCGATGAAAAAAACACTAACCACAAGTCTATTTGTGTTATTAGCCTTTTCGGGCTATTTGCAAGCACAATCCGAACCCGCACCGCTGACTGCTGCTGAAAAAGCAGAAGTCATTGATTCCATCAGTGCCCAACTTGAACGCAACTACATTTTTCCCGAAGTGGCTACTGAAATGAACGCCTTGTTGGCCAAAAAGCTAAAGGGAAAAAAGTACGACGCCATTGATGATCCTAGTGAGTTTGCCATGACCCTGACCACCGATCTTCAATCCATCAGTAATGACAAACACCTGCGCGTATCTTTTAATCCTCAGCAAGTAGAAGAATTACGGGCATTTGCCGAAAGGCAGGCAGAAAATGAAGAGGAGGAAATCCCGGAAGCCTGGCTCAAGAGTATGGCACGCAACAACTTTGGTTTCAAGGAAATGAAAATTCTGGATGGCAATATTGGTTATCTGGATTTACGGGGATTTAACGATCCTGCCTATGCTGGAGAGACTGCTGTGGCCGCCATGAACTACTTTGCCAATGCCGATGCATTAATCATCGACTTGCGTCAAAATGGGGGAGGAAGCCCGGGGATGATCCAGTTGATTACCAGTTATCTTTATGGACCGGAACCGGTTCACCTCAATAATTTTTACTGGCGGCCTACTGACCAGCACACACAAACCTGGACACTTCCGTATGTAGATGGCAAGCGCCGTCCCGATATAGATGTTTATGTCCTAACGAGCAGTCGCACCTTCTCCGCTGCGGAGGAATTTAGCTACAACCTACGCAATTTGGAACGGGCGACCTTAGTGGGAGAAACAACCGGTGGTGGCGCCCACCCTGGCGGGTCTGTAGTGGCCACAGACCGATTTCTGGTGTGGGTGCCTCAGGGGCGGGCCATCAACCCGATTACCAATACCAACTGGGAAGGAACCGGGGTAGAGCCTCATGTGAAAGTACCTGCGCCTGAAGCACTGGATAAAGCCCATGTGCTGGCGATGGAAAAACTGTTGGAAAAAGCCAAAAGCCACCAGTGAGGAAGATAAAGCCTATTTCGAATGGCATTTACCCGCGTTGAAAGCCAAGGCGAATCCGGTTGAATTGAGTGCTGAAGTGTTAAAAACTTACGTTGGTGATTACGGCGATCGGGAAATCAGGTATCAAGACGGAAAATTGTATTATCGCCGCAAAGGCAATCCGGAGAATGAATTACAGCCCTTGGAGGAAGATTTATTCTTTCTGGAGGCCGTTCCTTATTTCCGGTTGAAAATTGTGAAAGAAGAAGGGAAAGTGACGGGATTACAGGGGCTTTATGAAAATGGACACACGGATTTTTCACCGAAAGTGAAGGCTAAACCATAGATAAAAACACAAGTGCCTCAATCCTGACAAAACAGGTTGGGGCACTTACATGTATAGTGTGTCAACAGTATATTATTAGTGATTGCGCAGGGCTTCGATGAGTTCTTTCTTATTCATTTGGCTACGGCCGTCAATGCCAATCTCTTTGGCTTTCTGGTAAATTTCCTCTTTGGTCCGATCTTCGTAGTCTGAGGCCTTTCCTCCTTTTTTGCCGGCATTGGGTGTATTGGCTATTCGGGCAGCTTTCTCTTTGCTATACCCCTGGTCGCGCAGTGCTTCGTATTGGTCATCATTTTTGATGCTCGGTCCGTGATTTTTAGTTTTTCCCATGGTCAATTTCTATTTAACGCTTCCGTTTGTAGTTTTACTTGTTCATTGTTCCTCTTTTCAACGAAATGGAAAGGGGCGTGTTCGCAGGCAGACCATTGATTTTTCTAAATACAAAAACCAATGATGCTGTAGGAAGTTACATTGGCTAAGGCATGAGCTATCCATCCGGGGAGGATGCTGCCTTGTGCCACTTTTTCATTTAGGTAGGTCTGGAGGTAGGCACCAAGCGCCGGAAAGAAAAAGATGATGATTAGAAACAACACATTGTTACTGATCGACAGAAAAACGGCGGTGTGTAAGGCCCCAAATAGGACCGCATGCAATAGGTTGCCACTTCGAAATCCTAGCCATCGAATCAATTGCTTGGCTAAAAAGCCCCGAAAAAGAATTTCTTCGGAGAAAGCGGTCTTAAAAATAGCAGTGATCAAAACCAATAAAAGTGCGGAAAAACTAAAACCCATTAGTTTGAATTTGCCGGTCATGCTTTCCGGGTGCGCCATAATGGCGAGAAAATCTTCATTCAGGATGACCAGGAGTAGAATGGGCAGGGTAAAGACCAAGGATAGGCCAACCGCTAACAAATTGGCCCGGCGATTAGAGGCTTTAAGGCCGATGTAATGGAAAAAGCCTTTAACTGATTTGTTTTTGACCATCCAGACGACCAATGGAATGAGAGAAAAAGCAAAAATTTGAAGTACGGTAGAAATGATTTCGTTAATCATGGTTATTAGGTTTTAATCACTTCCGGGTGTATTCGAGAATATCTCCGGGTTGACAGTCTAGAGCTTCACAAATGGCTGAAAGGGTGTTGAAGCGGATTCCTCGCGCTTTACCAGTCTTGAGAATTGATAGATTGGTCATCGAAATTCCGACAATCTCCGACAATTCCTTGAGTTTCATTTTCCTTTTGGCCAACATCACATCCAGATTGACGACTATGCTCATATCACCAGGTTTTTGTCCTCGAATAGGTGGCTCCCTTCCTCAAAAACCTCTCCCAGGATCAGCGCAGCCACAGAAAGCAGGAGGGGACCAAAGGCAAGGGTAAAGGAGAAATTGACATGGCCCTGTAAATAAGAAAAGTTGAAACAACTGGCAATAAAACCGAGAAAGCTGTACAGAGCAATGGCTCTAAAGTGCTCAACATTGCCCTGGTAGAAGGTATTCACTGTTTGCATAGACCGCAAAACCTGTATGACTTTTTTTAATATCATAGTGGTAATCATTACAAAGAATGTACCGCGCAAGAAAAGCCAGTACACCATAATATGATTCAATGTGGCAAGGACAATGGCGTTGGTAGGCAGTTCCTTTGTAGCTGGATAGATGTTGAAGCCATTGGCCCCATACCCGGGATTAAAACAACTGCTGACTTCCACCCTGGAATAGTACATGGGGTCAAAGTGCCAGTGGATGAGAAAGATGGTGAACAGCACAAAGAAGAGCATGGCCAGAACTAAAACGCCGTTACTCAAAATTAGAGCCGTCCGGATAATTCGGTTGTCCATTTTTTTATGATAAAGATATAAAATTTTATGTAAAACATTAAATTTTACCCAAATGGAAATTTTCTGGACGACCTGATTTATGTTTGTTTCCGTTTAAAAACGAACACTTTCTAATGACCATGCCACGGTGCGGCAACTAGGAGGGAATTGCGGAGGTCAGAGAGGAGAGGGGGGAGAACCGGTCAAATAAATGACTCGTAAAAGGAATGACTCGAGAGGTTGAAGCCAAAATTTCAGTAGTTGCATAAAGAAAGTACCGAATGAACAGGACCTGCTCATTCGATACCTTTTGTGTGGAATAAAAAAATCAGTGCTCACATTGTGCCAAATAAATGGCTAATTTGCTCAGTGCGAGGCTATAATAAGTCGTGACGTCGGCGTCAAGGTCAATTTCTTCCCGGAAGTATTTTTCGGCTTTCGCCAATATTTCCTGTCCAGAATCCGGATGAGGGATACAGATGAAAACGCCATCTTTTTTCTTCATGTCTTCATCTTCTTTGTAAATGACAACAATAGCACAAGGAGCGCTTTCACCATCGCGGTACAGGCCTTCAAATTCAAATTTGCTGACCTGGGATTTCTTCCACATCAAGGTTCCCTTATTGTTGACAAATTTGTAATCCGTGAGGGCTTTCCAGGAATAGCCTTTTTTATCATCAAGGCCTTTGTCTAGCTGTTCGTTGTATCCAAAAGTAGCGTAGAGATACTCTTCTGCTGTAGTTTGGGCATAAACAGTGCCCCCGTAAATCATCGTTAGTAATAAAACCAATATCTGTTTACGCATACCTTACTGCTTGATACAAGTTGAGGTGCAAGAATCTGAAAAACTGCCTGCTGCCTGATAAATAATCGTGAGGGTATTGCCATTGATGGAACCGCTGCCTGTAATGGTCACACCATCCTGAGTGGCATTAAAATTGAGGTTGTCACCGCTTACGGTCGCCGTTACGTTGATTGTAGAGGCGAAATTTCCAAAATTTTGGATAATTACGGCATCTGAACTGGTTGCTGCCTCCACAATAGATAGAGAATAGCTGTAGGTTCCGGTAGTACAATTTTCATTGACCTGATAAGAGCCAATAAATTTATCTCTTGCCGGTGTCTCGTCTTTTTTACAGCTAGAAGAGAGCATCACGGTGCTAGATAACAAACAAAAGCACACCAATTTGAATGTGGAATTAAGATTCATAATTAAAGGATTTTAAATTGTTTATAAGTATGCAAATCAATATGATAAAAGCCAAAATGGAATATTACAGCGACTTCAGAGTATAAATTCTAGATAAACTCTGACAATAGCATGGCTCTTTGTAGATAGACAATAGGAGAGGGTGGATGGGTATTGGATATTGATATTTATGATACTGATTCCAAGCTCAGCATTTAAGTATTAAAACGTAAATGTTGATGCTATGGTGCCCCGAAAATAGGCCTTAGCTGGGATATTTCCAAGGTCAGGATAGACTTTATTTAAAAAACCGGCATCAGACTGCTCCAATGCCGGTTCGTATCTCATCGATATGATCAACTTATTTTACTATGATCAACTTCTTGACGTTTTCTCCAAAATTGGAGGTCAAGCGGACAAAATAAGTGCCGCTACTCAGGCCTTGCAGGTCAAAGGGCGTTGGCTTGTGGTTTATCTCTCTAAAGGATTGTTCCAGAATGGGTTGCCCCAATTGATTGAGAATTTGCACTTTGACTTCCTGGCCGACAAAGTTGATCAAATCCAACTGGATTTGATCTTTGGCGGGGTTAGGGAAGATCGTGAAATCCAAATCTCGGGCTAGGATGTCCTCATCTATGACATCTGCTGTATTGGGTATCTGTACATTAAGCGTGCTATATTCAATGACTTCTACATTGTCGAAAGAGGCAGAAACCACGCTACTACCATTGTAATTGGTGACAATTAACCCGGCCTGAATACAAGGGGTCATGGGGATTTGGGCGACCAAAATATTTTGCCAGTAGACGCCATCGGTAGAGGCGTATCCCACAAAGAGATTTCCCGTGCGGACAATTTTCAACCAAGTTGCCTGTGGTCGGAAAAGTTGGCCCGGATAAGCGTAGCCATTGGTGGTGGTGCGGATGGCACGACGGACAATATTGCCCAAGTTGACCAATAATTCTACTTTTTTAGAACCAGGAGCTTCCGATTCCCGCATGGCGATGCCGGCCCAGCCTAATCCGGTTGGACTAATTGAAGTGATATGGGCCACAATTTCACCATTGCCACACAATTCAGCTTGTACGTAGGCGGCATCATCCTGGGAAAAGTTGGCCGTTGAACAACCATTGCTAGTCAGCGTAAAATTGTCCGATTCCGTATCATAGACCACATTGTTGCTATCCTCACAACCAATACCGTCCTCTCCAAAATCCATGAACCCGCAAGGCAATCCATCTACGGTTACAGTAGCTGTGCAGGTATTGCTATTGCCGCTGGCATCGCTTACGGTCACGAGTACGGGGACATTTGCCCCAAGGTCTTCACAGGAAATGGTGGCCGGTGAAAAGCTGGTCGTATAGCCGCAGGCATCATTTGCCGAAAGGCTAATCAAGGATGCTACATCGATGGTTTCTTCTCCGTTAAATACGGCAACGTTACCTTCGCAGGTTGCGATTTCCGGAGCGATGTTGTCCTCCACAGTTACCGTTGCGGTACAGGCGTTTTCATTGCCAGTGGCGTCCGTCACCGTTAGTTCTACCGTATGGCTACCCAATTCTGTACAGGTAAAATCGGTGATGTCGAGTGTTAGTGGTTCAACTGCTGCCAGACTACAACCATCGCTGGAGCCATTATCAACCATCGCTGCTGTGATGGTGGCCAGACCACTGGCATTGAGTTGCACCGTTACATCCTGGCAGACTGCTGCGGGTGGCGTGTTATCAACGGCTACTACGGAGAAGCTACAACTGTTTGCATTGCCTTTGAGATCGGTCGCCGTTAATTCGATGGCTGTTTCCCCCACACCTGTAACGGTTGTGCCAGGTGATGGTAGTTGTTGTACATTTGTTACCGAGCAATTATCATCCGTGGTGGCCAGACCGGTATAGTCGGGGAGCATTGCCATGCAATTGGCCTCAAGAACTAGTGTTTGCTGGTTTGGACAGGAGATGGATGGAGGGGTATCATCGGTGAAAGTGACGATAATGGGCACCGTCATAGAGCAGGTATTGGCGTCATCTGTTACCGGGAAATAGAGTGTATTGGTCAATCCGGCCGGAGCATCGGTAAAGGTAAAGGTGTTCGTTCCCTGGTCGTAATTGCCGGCAGGTATGGTTAGGGCTTCATCCTGGTACCAGGTGGTGCCGATGGTCAGATCAATCATGGCGGCCAAATCCAGCGCCGGGGTCACCGCACCACAATCTGTGCTCACCGGAGTGGTGATGATCTCGTTATTGGTCACGGATGGAATCGGATTGTCTTGAAAATAGGCAATTACTCCATCATTGTCAAAACCACTATTGAGGTGGGTATCCTCGGAGTTGACCACCAGCAGTCCGGCATTGGTAAAGACATCATTGTTGCTAAATGCGGCAAAAACTTCAAATGTACCGCAGGCGGCATTGTCAAAAGTGGCATCATTCCAAAAACCATATTGGGCTACACTGGTGTTGGTGCTCGCACTGATCCATCCTTCGTTGAGGAAGCTTCCATATTTAACCAGAAGTTCTCCTATCGTCGAGCGGTCAATGTTAATGATTCCCGTTGCCAGGTTGTTAAAAGTAGCCTGATTCCAAAAGCCCCATTCTCCAATATCCGCAGTCTGGCCGATATTGAAAGTGCCACTGTTGTTGAAGGTGCCGTAATGATTTCTGAAGCCGACAAGAGCGGTGCGATCAATGTTTAATGTTCCTGTATTTTCGAATGTACTGGTATTGAAAAGGCCCCAATCGGAGCCATTGGCAATGCTGCCGATATTAATAGTACCGTTATTGGTAAAGCTCGCGTCATTATAAAAACAGTGGGTATTTTCTCCACTGTTGGCATTATTGATGTTGATTTCTCCACCATCATTGAGAAAGCTGGTGCCATCGTTGAAGAGTCCAAAATTTCCGGCACTTACGGCATCGCCGATCGACACTTTGCCATAATTAGTGAAAGCTTTATCGTTGTAGAGTCCATTTTTGCTATAGCCTTCACCGGTGATGCGGTCAATCGTAATTTCTGCGTCAGCATAGTTGAAGAAAGTAGCCGCATTAAATAGGCCATGATTGAAACTGCCTGCTTCGTTGCCAATCAGAAGGTTGCCCCAGTTGTGAAATGTTGCATTACTCCCATTATAAATACCATTGATATTCGAGTACACATAACTGGAAGTAATTCGATTTATCGAAATTTCTGCTGTGGTTTCATTAGTAAAAATACCATAATTGACCAGGCCATGTTCGGCGACATTCGCTACTCCACCGATGGTGATTTTACTATTATTATCAAACTCAGCATCATCGTCATTATATATTCCGTTGCCATTTTCTACACGATCTATGGTAATCTCTCCGCCATCGTTGGTGAATTCATTCAGATTGAATACACCAATGTCCTCAATAGTTGTATTTGCACCAATATAGAGGTTGGCTTCATTATTGAAAATGCCGGTGTAGCGGTTGTCGATACCTACCCTTGAGCTATCAATCATTATACCGTCTCCGGAATTGTTAAATGTTCCCTCATTAAAGATTGCCGAATACTGCACAGGAGCATTTGCCCCAATGGTGATGGCGCCCAGGTTGTCAAAGGTTGCTCCCTCTCGGTGATCAATGCCATATCCGGTATTTTCAATTTTAATTTCCGCGTCAGTATTGTTTTGAAAGTCGGTAAAGTTGTAAATAGCAGGACCGTTGATACTGCCGTTTAAACCGATTTCAATTAATCCATCATTGGAAAACGAACTTCCGGGTAGGTTGTAAATACCTGAAGAAGAAGCTTTTATGATTTGAAGTTTGCCGTCGCTGGCATTTATAAAATTAGCTTCATTATAAATACCCGGACTGCTGATACCTACATTTTCTCCGATCTTCAATATTCCGTTATTGGTAAAGGTGCCTGTGTAATTTGTCACCCCGGCACTAGCTCGGTCAATATTGATCTCACCATCTTTATTGTTGGTAATCGTGCCGTAGTTTAGGATACCCTGATTGGTCACGCTGGCGACTGTCCCCAGATTGATGGTTCCATTATTATTGACCGTTCCTTCGTTGCCTAAGCCATAATAGGAGGCATTGTCAACGGTCAGGCTGCCCATTGCTGCAATGGTGAGGGTGGCGCCACTTTGCACCGATACGGATTTGGCAACAGCGGCTGTAGTGGCAGAAATGATTGGGTCGTTGTCCGTGGTGGGGATAACGACGTCCTGTGTGTCAAGAGGAACATATGAGAGGCTCCAGTTGGAAGCAGTGGCCCAATCACTATTGGTGTTCCCCTCCCACATGTTTTGTGCTGTCAATTGTGTGGCCGAAAGCAGAAATGCGATAAAAAGGAAACTACACCAGCAACCATTCTTGATAGATGGATTTCGATGAGGATGCATTTGGATGTCTTTTTTCATGGCTGTTTATTTACGCTGATATTATTGCAAAAATAAATTAGGTCATTTTACAATGTGAGGACCTTTCAGTAAAGAATAATGTTGGTTCTTCACTGGAAAAAGCACTATTGGACTAATAAAAAAGGGATGAACTAAGCTAAATCTGAGGAATTAAATGGGGCAGTAAAGGTAGTAAAAATTGCTTCTATTTCGCTAATAACTTGGGCAGTTTCTATCGGAGAAGGACTCATTAGAATGCCTGGGGAGCAACGAAGAAAAAAAACCGGCACCTAATTGCTCAGATGCCGGTTTTAAACGCTATGTCATTCACTTTATTTCACAATCAAAAACTTCTTGGTTTGTTCTCCATGATCGGCAATCAATCGTATAAAGTAGGTGCCACTATTCATCTTGTTTAGGTCAAATAGTACCGGATTTGAGCCGACTTCCTTCAATCTACGTTTCAGAACGGGCTGGCCCAACTGATCGAAGATTTGCACTTCCACTTCCTCACCGTAGTAGCTGCTCAGATCTACCTGGATTTCTGCTGTCGCCGGATTGGGGAAGATGCCGAAATCCTGGGTTGCGAAGGACTGACCATTTGCTCCCTGCTGCTCCGTATTTGGGCTGCTGAGGGAAGGGATATAGCTCTCGGTCACTTCTACATGATCGAAGGTTGCCGTTGCGGTCCCTGCATTGGTATTGGTGACGTACAAACCAAATTGAATGCACTCAGACATCGCTACGTTAGCGACCAGGACATTTTGCCAGTTGACGCCGTTCGTTGAAGCATAACCTACAAACAAGTTGCCGCTGCGAACCAGTTTCAACCAGGTTTTACCTGGGCTAAAGAGTTGCTGAGCTACCGCGTAACCGTTGGGTGTAGTTCTGATTTCCCGCCGCAACAAATTACCCAGGTTGGTGGCCAAAGCCACTTTCTTGGAACCAGGGACCTCACTTTCGCGGGCAGAAATACCAGCCCATCCACCGCTAATCGGGTTCAATGATGCTACATGGGCTATGATTTCCCCATCGCCGCAGAGTTCGTATTTGAGGTATGCTGCATTATCGGCAGTCCAATTGGTGGAATAACAACCTTCGCTTTCCAGTGTAAAGGTTTCGGTTGGTACCTCATAGCTGGCATTATTGCTGTCTACACAGCCAATACCGTCATCACCAAAGTCCATCCAGCCGCAAGGTAATCCGGTAATCCATACATTAGCAATGCAGTCATTGGAGTTGCCATTTACATCGGTAACGGTAACGGTTACTGGAACGGTTTCACCCAGTTGCTCACAGCTGATGTATTCCGGATCATAAGTTACGGTTGCAATGCCACAAGCGTCTTCTGCCTCAAAATCAATACCGGTTGATGACAGAATTTCATCTTCGCCATTGAAATCGATGGAATTGCCCTGGCACAGCGTGATTTCAGGAGCGATATTGTCTTCTACCGTTACGGTAGCGGTACAGGTATTGTCATTACCATTGTTATCCGTAACGGTTAGAGTAACGGTATTGCCACCCACATCTTCACAATCAAAATCAGTAGGGGTGGCAGAAATGGAGGTGCTGCCGCAGGCATCCGTAGAGCCACCGTCTACATCCGCTGCTTCGATAGACGCCTCGCCATTGTCATCGAGTTGAACGGTGATATTCTGGCAAATGGCGCTGGGGACTACATTGTCTTCCACGGTCACTGTAGCCATACAGGAATTGTGATTGCCATTTCCATCCCCAACGGTTAAAGTCACGGAATTGGCTCCTAGGTCATCACAGCTAAAGGTGTTAAGGGATACGGAAAGTGGATTAGCAAAACCACAATTATCCGTTGAACCCTGTTCGACATCCGCTGGCAAGATGCTTGCCTCACCATTGTCATCGAGCTGAACGGTAATATTCTGGCATCCAGCAACTGGAGCTATCTGATCATCCACCTCTACCTGAGCGAAACAGGTAGACGTCTTGCCATTGTTGTCGGTTACGGTTAAGGTTACTGTGACTGGATTTAGTGGACCTTCCTGAGCACAATCAAAAGTGGTTATATCTGCTGATAGGGAAGCAATGCCACAAGCATCATTTGAGCCGCCATCTATATCCGCTGCTTCGATGGAAGCCTCGCCGTTGTCATCGAGTTGAACGGTAATATTCTGGCAAATGGCGTTGGGGGCTACATTGTCTTCTACTGTTACGGTAGCGGTGCAGTTGTCAGAGTCGGCATTGACATCCGTGATGGTTAGGGATACTGTATTGGTTCCAACATCACTACAAGCAAAGGTTGTAGGGGTTGCGACTAGCGATTGCAAACCACAATCAGCTTCACTTCCACCATCTACATCATTGGCGGTGATGGATGCCTCGCCATTGGCGTTGAGCTGAACGGTAATATTTTGGCAGACTGCCACCGGAGCATCGCAGCAATAACTATCGGGGTCAGCTACAGTAACATTGGCTGTACAATCATCCGTTTGATTATTGGAATCATCGGTAACGGTCAGGGTTACCGTAAATGGTCCTCCCCCCAAATCATCACAGTCAAAGCTATTCGGCGATACACGCAGTGAGAAAGTGCCACAAGGCGTTGAAGAGCCACCGTCAATGGAAGCAGGACTAAGGATGGTGGTGCTGTCATTATCCAGGTTGAGGGTAAAATCCTGACAAAGGGCCGTAGGCGCCACATTGTCTTCCACGGTTACGGTGGCGGTACAAGTACTGGAATTGCCATGATCATCCGTTACGGTCAAGATTGAAGTATTGGAACCAATATCAGTACAACCAAAGTTAGATGGACTAGCGGAGTAGCCGAAAATACCACATATATCGGTGGAGCCCCCATCAAGATCACTTCCGGAGATGGAAACATTGCCGGTGCCATCCAATTGTACCGTGATGTTTTGACAAAGAGCTGTTGGCGCTACATTATCCTCAACGGTCACAGTTGCCGAACACGTGCTGGAGTTGCCATGAGTATCCCAGACGGTCAAGGTTGAAGTCCTGACGCCAATATCATTACAGGAAAAGAAAAATGGATTAGTGTTGCGGGTGCCAATGACACAGGCATCGGTGGAGCCCCCATCAATACTGCCGCTGTGAATGGATGCATAGCCGGTAGCATCCAGTTGCACGGTAATGTTTTGACAAACAGCGTTTGGTGCTACATTATCTTCCACGGTCACAGTCGCGGTACAGGTGCTGGTGTTGCTGTTATTATCCGTTACGGTCAGGGTTACATTATTGGCCCCTACATTATCACAATCAAAGGTATTGGGAGATACTGAGAGGTTACCGATGCCACAGGCGTCATTAGAACCATTATCCACCTCATTAGCTGTGATACTTCCATTTCCGTTGGCATCCAATTGTACGGTCACATTCTGACAAATGGCAGTTGGGGCCACATTATCTTCCACGGTTATGGTTCCTAGGCAAGAGCTGGAATTTCCATTAGTATCCATTACGGTTAGCGAAGAAGTATTGGACCCTACATCATTGCAATCAAAGGTGTTTGGGTTAGCCGAGAAGCTGGCAATACCACAGTTCTCACTTAAGACTCCAATCATATCTGAAGCGGAGATAGCTCCACTACCTGCCGCATTGAGCTGCACAGTAAGGTCTTGACACCCTACACTTGGCGCTTGGTTGTCTTCCACAATCACATTGAAGGTACAGCTGGCCGTTTCATTTTCACTGTTGGATACGGTCCAGGTGACTGGTGTGATACCCACCGGAAAAATAGCCCCATTAAGGTTATCGGCTGCCGTATAGTCTACCAAAATATTGGTTACATTACAACTAAAATCGGCAGGATCAAACTCCGTGCCCTGCACCACATAGTTGCAGAATCCTGTACGTGTATTAACGGTTACCGATGGTGTCAGATTAGAACAATCTATTGTTGGAGGATCCAATGGATTATCACATGCTATGGTAATGCGGACAAACCCATTGCCACTACGCACCCCAGCCGATGTACTTCCACTACTCACTCCTCCAATGTAAGAAGAGCCTCCGGCTCCACTCATTCCAGTCCAATCCTTGCTGGGATCGTAATTGGCCGTTGCACCCGTTGATCCACCTCCATTAGCACCTGTCGGACCAGTGTTGCTGTCACTTTGATTACTTAATATTTCATCTCCTCCGGTTCCTCCGAGCCCAAAGCTGCCGGGATATCCGTCATTATTAGGGACAGTTAGTATTGC
>CAXHCA010000030.1:0-54201 GCA_964015035.1 uncultured Saprospiraceae bacterium | reverse complement strand
ATTTCATTCCAACTAAATATTCGGCTCTACTGGTTTAATATTGGGGGTAAGCATAGAGGTATATTTTACGTGCATCTGATGGTAACTCTTTTCCAGTTTCTGAATGGTCGTCAGCGCTTGTTGAGCCTCTATACTATGAGTCTTGGAAATAAGCGGCATCAGATTAGGAAGGGCGGTGAGCATCAAAATGCCAATAATGACCAGCACAACCAAAAGTTCGGTGAGCGTAAAAGCCTTTAGTTTTGTATTTCTCATGGTAAGCGCATTTTTTAGAATTTCATGGGAATGATGATAAGTCCTTGTCTAATTGCTCAAAGTCTTCAGTAAGGACTCAACAAAAATAAAAAAGTTGAGGAAGATAAAGCGCTAAAAGGAGGGAAGGACGCCCATTACTTGGATTAAAAAATAGGCTGAACAACAACTGCCCAGCCTATTACTTTTTTTCTTAACTTTGAAATTCGACAACTCAAATGACAACTCGGAGTATTATCAAATCTATTTCCTCCTGATTATCACGGAGTTATCTAAACTCCTTGTGATCCCGACAGGATTCGAACCTGTGGCCTGCTGATTAGAAGTCAGCTGCTCTATCCAGCTGAGCTACGGGACCTGGATAGAAAAGCGGGGCCAAAAAATTTAACCCGCCTTTTCAAAAGCGATGCAAATTTATATCTTTTTTTCAAACACACCAATGAAATGACTGAGTCATTTTAGGCAATTTGCTTATTTTTGATTTTTACATACCGAAAATCCGCCCGTTTCATGAGTAATGTCCGCATTGAAGGGAGCTGGAAAACAGCCCTCGCCGATCAATTTGACCAGCCTTATTTTCAAGGTATCGCCACTTTCCTCCGACAGCAAAAGGCAGCCGGAAAAACCATCTACCCTCCTGGCCCTCTGATCTTTAATGCGTTTGATACTACGCCCTTTAGCAAAGTAAAAGTGGTTATTCTGGGACAAGACCCATATCACAATCCGGGAGAGGCAATGGGCCTTTCCTTTTCTGTACCCAAAGGGGTTCGCATTCCGCCTTCTCTGAAAAATATTTATAAAGAACTCAACACTGATCTGGATATCAAAGTTCCCAATCATGGAGATCTGACGCCTTGGGCCCAACAAGGCGTATTCCTGCTCAATGCCATGCTCACCGTGGAACATAAGCGAGCAGGATCTCACCAAAAAATCGGCTGGCAAGATTTTACAGATGCCGTGATCCGCACACTTTCCGCCAAACGGCAGCATTTGGTATTTATGCTTTGGGGCAACTTTGCCCGCAAGAAAAAGGTATTGATCGATGCCTCTAAACACCTGGTCCTGGAAGCCGCACACCCGTCTCCATTGGCCGGCGGAGCTTTTTTTGGTAGCCGACACTTTTCTCAGGCCAATGCGTATCTACAACAACATGGCGTTGAGCCGATTGATTGGTCCTTGGTTTAATCCCATCAAGAATCCGGTGTCAACGCAATTGAGGGAAGGCGGTAGGCATAAATTTCACCCCGATTGCCTACCAATAAAATAGGGGCCCCTGTACCACCAATGATCGTAAATGGGGTTGTTCCAGCCAACGGAAACCCCTGGCACCTCTCACCATTTTCCTGCAACAAATAAATCTGCCCGCTCTGCGCATCCGTAGCACCAATCAGGTTCTTTGGCGAGCCAACAAAAGGGACGGGAAAACAAAAATCTGGCGCCTCTGGTAAAGTGGTCTCAAATTGTTTGATAAACCCATTCTCATCGTAGGAATAGAGTGCAACAGCTGCCCCACTATTGACCAAATAGTCCTTTCGCTTGTCGCCAATAATATCGGCAAAATGAAAGCCAACATCTTGATTTTTTCCCACCTGCAATGCCAATTTAAAACTTTGCCCCCCTGGGTTGAGCACCAACACTTGTCCTTTCTTATCAGCTGCAACCATACGGTTCATCCCGGGGAGGTTTTCCCCCTGATCTACCTGAAAACTGGGCGGCCCAGCAGGAGATTGCCCCAAGTCCATCACCGGAAAACGCTCCTGCCCATTTTTACTCAATACCACTAACTTACCGGATTGATCCAGGATTAAGAGGTAGTCCTGGTTGTTAAACTGTATATGCTGCAAGGAATAAACCGGATGGTCAAAAATCATGGGATGGGCATTCCAACCACTGACCGCCCCGCCATTTTTGTCAAAGCCATAAAATTGACCGTTCGTGCCCGCCAAAAACAGAAAATACTGCCCATTTCCATCAAAATCCACCACCGCCAAACCATTTAAAGCAGGTACCTGTAAACGTATCGGAAAATGACCAACGGCATTCCCCTTTTTGTCCAATAGGTAAATACTCCCATTCGTATTGAACAACGCCTGCTTTGTACCATCCAAAAAATGGTCAACTTCCTGAATAGCAGACAACAACCAGCCGTCCAATTTTTTGCTCCACAACAGGTGCCCACTGCGATCTAACGCATTGAGCTGGCGGCTCGAATCCTGGATGAAAATCAAATCCATCCCTTCCAAAAAATAGGGCTGACTCGCCGCCGGTGCATCCAATCCGGTACGCCAGATCACTTCGGTTTCCGTCGCAACGACTTCTTGCTCGCCCATTTGCCAGCTCCCCTGAAAATCAACCTGTTGGCCCGCCATTCCCATATCAAAGTCGCCTATTCCTAGCTGCTCAATGCCCTGCAGAATCCGCGAATCTGTCAGCCAGGTCCCGAGCAGGTATCTAAATTTACTGGTATTTAATAACAATTTTACGGGGTCCCGCATTTCTATAGCTATACCTGGATCACCAGCTAGGGTGTTGCCAACAAGTACCTGATCCAACAGGCGTTCTAATGTAGTCGGATTACTGGCGAAAATGGCCGCCTTGTCTAACAATACCATACTGAGATTGCCCTCTTGTCCAGGGAGCACCTCTTGCAACATTTGCTGGTCCAATACCTGACGAATTTGAAACATGCCATAATCATAAGTTTCCAACCCGCCTACCCTATTCTCCAGTTCTGAAAAGCTTTTTAACAACCCGCCCTCATCTGCCACCTCCAACACCAAAGCCATCCCTGTTCCCGGATCTCCATTGACCGGACTCATCAATACAAAAGCACCCGAAGTCCCCACCCAAGGCTTAAAAAAAGCCTCCAATTCCTGGTCATAAGCACGGAGAAAAGCCTGCGGCTGATCCAAGGCAAACAGAAAGGCATAAAAAGCATTGGCCGGTACGGCCGCCAGTAGATGCTGAGGCTTCAACCTTCCTTGCTTTGTCATTCCAGCCCAAAAGCGATTGGTGGCATTAGGCAACAGCTGCCCTTGCCACACGCTGTCGGCCGTAATCTTGATTTTGAGGTGGTCAAATACCTTACGCCAGTGTTCTATTTGGCGCAAGCCTGCTGCACTTAACGATTCTTTGTACAACTGCCCCAAATAGGCCGTCCTTAAATACAGCAGTACTTCCCCTGGTTTGGCAGCTACATCTCCTTTCAGCCATTGACGACTATCCGGATCAGGACGATCTAATTGATCCAGCGCCTCCTCTACCAACAGCGGAAGATTGGCCAAAATAATCAGGTTGTGATAGATGCCAATAGCTACCGATGGTAGGGAATCCTGCTGCAAAGTGTAAATCTTATAATTCCTAAAAGTAGCCGTCAATGCCGTCAATGCTTCCACCTTTTTTTGTAAGGCTTGATGCCCTCCCTTCCTATCAAAAACCAAAACACTGGAAACGGTCCCACCGGAAGTTTGCCACCCCAATACCCCGGGATACTGTCTCCATGAGCTATCAGGCATCAATACATGCATCCAATTCAAGAGGGTTTTCTGGCTGCGCCTACCCGACTCTGGAGGGATCTGATCTAACCAGACGTTTTGGTCATTAGCTTCCAATGCTCCCAACTCCGCAACAGATACAAATAACGGCACCGTAGCAGCCACCGCTTTTTCTGGTTTTAACCGGCTGAAAATGAAATACCAATACACCAGACCAGCCACCGCCAACACACTGATTAATAGAAGAATAATTCGTTTTAACATCAATTTTGTGACCATAAAATGAGGTAAACAAAGATGAGGCGCCTTATCTTTACATGCAAATAGCGCTCTATTTGATAGAATGGAGAAAACTACGTGATAATTATCGCACTAACCAAATAAAATGAGAAAAAATTTCCTTCGCCTGGCTGCGCTGCTTGCCATGTTTGCTGTGATACTTGGCGCCTTTGGTGCCCACGCCCTACGGGAGAGTTTAAGCCCGGAATCTTTAGCCGTTTTTAATACCGGCGTTCGCTACCAATTTTACCATGCCTTGGCCCTATTTGGTCTGGGAATCCTGATGTTTTACCGCAAAACCCAAACCATGATCTACGCCGGCTG
Organism: uncultured Saprospiraceae bacterium; assembly: GCA_964015035.1. Taxonomy (GTDB): domain Bacteria; phylum Bacteroidota; class Bacteroidia; order Chitinophagales; family Saprospiraceae; genus BQJU01. Next base: position 49,852 of record CAXHCA010000030.1, on the reverse strand, counting down.
GTGTTTTGTAGGTGGCATTGTCCTCTTCTCCGGCTCTTTATACCTGTTATCAACACGCGAAATTCTAGGCTTTGATGCACCTTGGCTAGGCCCCATTACGCCCCTGGGAGGTCTGCTATTCATCATCGGTTGGGCGATGCTGTTTACCTCTACTTACCAGGACAATCAAAGAGGGAAAGGGAAATCTAAAAACTAGGATTTTTTAGAAATGTTTGGGCGTGCCCCCCATACGGGGGTCGCTATGTTTCGCAGTTCACTTGCGTTCAGCCCTACGGGCCTCCGGCACCAGGCCGGAGCTGCTGCACAGCGCTCACGCAGCTGTATCTCCCTCTACAACCGCAGGGAGAAAAGAAGACCTAAAGGGTCTCCACCAATTCCTGATCGTCTTCTTCTTTCCGACGATTGCGCCACCACACAAAGGCCAACCCGCCTATAATCAAATAAGGCGTTGCCAGCATATACAATATGCCGTTATTAAGTCCTCTACCGGCCGTACCACCATTCTTTAAGTTGGTTTCCGCCGACATTCTACACATCGGGCATTGAGCAGTTACCTCAGTCGTTGTTCCCAGAGAAAGGGTCAAACTAAGCGCCAACAATGTCATCAATCGAAATAGTTTATTTTTCATTGTCGTTGTATTATTACTTCCAGGACAAAGATCGTAATTTCTAATCAAAGAATTGTATTTACGGGTAATACGGCATCAACATAAAATAACAAATTGGTCCGGTCACCGCAACGTACAGCCACAGAGGGAAGACCCATTTCGCCATTTTACGGTGCTTTTCAATCTGATTGGTATACGCCCGGATAAAGGTAAACAGGATAAAGGGCAGTGTCAAGGCCGCCAGGACAATATGACTCAACAATAACACAAGATAAACCGCGCGCATGCTCCCAATGGCTGCTTTTTCAGCCGCATCTACCACCCCGTCGTGGTTGGTATCTCCAAAAATCGTTTCGGGAGTGGTAAAATGATAGACTACGTAAGACAACAAAAACAAGACGGACAGACCAATCGCCACATAAATCGTCTTGCGATGTGCCTCGATATTCTTTTGTTTGATGAAATAAAACGCAATCAGTAAAACGACTGCCGTCAAAGCATTTAAGGTGGCGTGAAAGGGTGGTAAAAAACTAAAATCCCATCCGGCCGGTAAATCAATCTTGACCCGCCGCATCAATCCCACCAAAAGCAGTACCACAATCGTTACTACGGTAGCGCCGATATTTAATTTTTTAGCTAGCTGTATATCTGGTTCCATCTGTTTAAATTAGTTATCTTCAATAACGTCCGTCTTCCGTTTGGTCTCCAATGGAAGAATCAAGGCAATGTGTTCTACCAATCGGCTCACCTGGCTTGGCTCGCGTACATCATAAATCTTACGCACGGTCAGAGAAGTATCCGCCAAGATCATAAAAGGATTATCAACCAGTGCCATTCCTTCCGCCATTGGCAAGGCAAATCCCCCTTCTGTAGCCAACGCCCTAATTTGATCCGGAGTACCTTCCAGAAAGTAACATTGATTGGGGTCGGACAGTTTGTATGCTTCTGCAAAGGCTGCAGCCTTTGCCGTTGTTGTATCAATCTCACCTTCCACCAGGTAATTGACAAAAACGACGTCCTTGCGCTCATCAAACTGGTCGTGCAATTTTTCCAGGTATTTGCCTTTAAGGCTGGTGCTTTCCGAAGCGTCTAAACTCAGGAAGCTAGCCACCACTACCTTGCCTTTCAAATCCGCCTTCGACACCTCTTTTTCATTGTAATTGGTCAATTCAAAACCCGGAATTTTCCCTAGGTCGCCCAGTTCCCCCAATGCCTCCATCCGATAGTCCAACCCCGTGCGGAGGTAGTACCAGGAGATAGCAGGAAAACCAACCAGCAACAAAAAAAGTGCAATGGTTTGTAATATTTTTTTTGAACTCACTCGTTGACTATTTTATTAAATTGCGGGTCCTTTGACAAATCTTGCGATTCAGCGTCAAAGAATGAAATTGTTTAAAACTTTAGCTATTAAACAAAAAAGGTGAGCATTTGATTACTCACCTATTATCTTTTATCGTTTTCTGACAATTTTATGATTCCGGAGCGTAGAAAGCCAAAAAGGTCAGCATTCTACGCCCCGAGACATAATCATTGTAATGCCTTATCCCTGTTGATCAATCCGGTAAATGGTCTCATCGAGCAACATACCTTCAGGTGATTGGCCTTCTTCAACAGGCACCTCATCTTTCTCCTTAATTTGTTCTCTCCGATTCTTCCAGGAATCCCCCTCTTGAAAAAAGGCAATTACCGCCCAAATCAAGAGCATGGTAGGCAAGAGCACACTCATCGCCAAGCCTTTCACTTCGTAGCGCATGTGCATAAATTCATACACGATGAAATAAGCCTTGTATAAAGACAATAAGATGATGATAAAGCCAACCAAGTACAAAATCCAACGATATTCATGTACACCTTCCCAAAGATGGCCTTTACCAATCAGCGAGATGATGACTTCCACTACCGTTACCCCAGCCAATAACACCAGCCCCTTATATACGTTCTTGATTGATTCTTCGTAACTTAAATGTGACATATAATGAATGATTTACGGTCTTTTTGATAAAAAATTACGGTCTTTCACAAATCTCCGATGTAAAATCGGGAAAAGCTGCGGTCAAACTAAAATGTGAATCTCAAACGCTAAAAAGAAGGGTTGATTTACATTCTCGATTGACGCTGAATCACGAGATCTGTCAAAGAACCCAAAATTAAAGCAGGTAGAATACCAGAAATACAAATACCCATACCAAATCTACAAAGTGCCAGTACAAGCCGATTTTTTCGACCATTTCATAGCCATTTTTACGCTTGGCATAGACACCACTAGCTGCATTCAGCATAATGATCACCAGGAAGACAACCCCTGAAAATACGTGGAATCCGTGAAATCCGGTAATGAAGAAGAACAATGCACCAAAAGCCTTGGGACCGTATTCCTCTGTCTTGATCATGCCTGCGTCCACACCATCTGTCACTTTGTATTTCTTCAGGATAAAGCCCTTTTCATCAATGACATATCCCTTATAATCGCCTGGTTCTGTTGGCATTGCTGCACCGTGATCGCCACCGTGCTCAGCTACTTCACCATGACCTCCCTCACCGTGTGCACCTCCGCCCGCTTTGTGTAGCAGATACGATTTGCCAGCCACGAAGGATTCACTTGATTCACTGCCATCCTCGTTGAGGTAAACCCCATTTTCGGTATGGGTCCCGAAAGGATTCGTTAGTACGGTCATGTGCTCTGTACCAATCAGATTGGTCCATTCCCAAGCCTGGCAGCTCAAGAACCCCAAGCCACCTAAAACGGTCAGCAGCATCCAGAAGACAACGCCATTTTTATTTTCCCGATGACCTTCCTGTACCGCCCGCACCATAGTCACAGAGCTAATGATCAAAAGGAAAGACATCACCGTGACAAAAATCAACGGCAATTCTGTGTGGCCCATGAATGGGAATGTTTTGAAAACAAAATCCGGCACTGGCCACGTAGGGCTACTGAAACGAAGCGCCCCGTATGCGATCAAAAAACCGGCAAAGGTAAAAGCATCCGATAAGAGGAAGTACCACATCATCAACTTGCCATAGCTGGCCTTAAAGGGTTCTGTTCCACCCTCCCATGCCTCCTGCTCATTTACCTCGTGCTCCAGTACAGTTTCGTGTGTCGCCATTAGTAATTATTTTTAGATTTTCGTTTGTTTTCCCGAAGACTCATTCTTAATGAGCACTTCAATGAATTAAGCTTGTTGTAAAGTAAAAAAGACGAATAAATAAACCCAAAGCAAATCTACGAAGTGCCAATACGTCAGCGACAATTCAAAACGAAGCTTCCGCGATTGGGTTTGATTAAATTTTAACGTATACGCATTGACCAGTGCCACCAACAATATGCCGATTCCCCCTAAGAGGTGAGCGGCGTGCAGTCCGGAAATCACGTAAATAAAGTCTCCGGATGGGTTGATACGCAGCGGCACTCCAATTTCATTTAGTGCGCTCCAGCCCTGATATTGGCAAACCAGGAATCCGATGCCCAGTACTAAAGTAAGCCAAAGCAATCCCTGGTATAATGCTTGGTTCCCCTTTTTGAAAGCCAGATAAGAACCGTGCATGCTAATGCTGCTCAACAGGATCACTACTGTACTTAAAAAGAAAATATTAGGCAAACGAAATTCCAACCAATTACCTCCAGCCTGACGAACGATGTACGCACTTGTCAGTGCCGCAAACATCATCAGAATGCTGGCGCAGCCTACCCAAAGGGCAAACTTCATCGGATGGATTTTGTTTCTTTTATAATTATTCTCCACTGTTAAGTCCATTGCTTCACATTTTTATACTCCTACTATAGCTTATCCGCCAAAAATGCAATCAGCGAAACAGGAATGTAGAAGAAGGAAAAGAACATCAATTGAAGGGCCGATTTGCGATTGCCTTTTTTATAAAAATTCCAGGCAAATCCAGCATAAGCCACTCCCAACACGCCCACCAAAACGGCTGAAATCAACCCGCTCACCCCTAAATAGTAAGGTAGAAAAGCCACTGGCACCAAAAACAAGGCATAAATCAACGATTGCATGCCAATGCTTGGATCCTGCTTTCCATTGAGGGTTGGAACCATTTTGTATCCTGCTTTTTGGTAGTCCTCAAACCCTAGCCAACCGATAGACCAGAAATGAGGAAACTGCCATAAAAATTGCAGGGTAAATAAGGACAAGGCCAATAATGTCAAAGTACCTTCTGCCGCAGCACAGCCAATCAATGTTGGCAATGCACCAGGCACTGCTCCAATGATAACGGCTGCGGGCGAAATGCGTTTCATTGGCGTATAGAGGAAGGCGTAACTCAATAAAGCCACCATTCCAAAAAATGCGGTCCACGGATTGAACAAAGCCAGTAGCAAAATTCCCACCAGGCTCATCAGTCCAGCAGCCAGTACAGCCTCAGAATCTTTCATGCGACCAGCAGCTAGCGGCCGGTCTGCCGTGCGTTTCATCTGGCGATCAAATTCTTTTTCCAACACCTGGTTTAGTGCATTAGCAGCACCAGTAACCAGAAAACCTCCGGCAGCCAGTATACCCACTGCCTCCCAGTTGATAGCACCCTGACTGGCGATCAAAAAGGCCAGTACCGAAGAAAAAACTACTGTAGCTGTCAATCGAATTTTTACCAGCATCTGGTAGTCCTTCACCTTCTGCAGTACAGAGTAACTCCCCTTGTTATCTACTACTTTTAGTGACACTTTATCTATTCTGCGGGGAGGTATATATCCCCTAATATTTCAATGTTGTTAAAAAACGCTCCTGCAAATCCCTTAGTGAGTTTCCGTCTCATCCGGCCCCAATGGCTGGATTTGGGAAATAAACTCCTTGCCATCCTTACCGTAGTCATAAGCCCAACGCTGAACGGTTGGAATCTTACCAGGCCAGTTACCGTGACCCGCGTGAATTGGAGTGGTCCACTCTAGTGTGGAAGCGCCATAAGGGTTGCGGGTAGTCATCTTCTTACCTTTCCAGATACTGTAGAAGAAGTTGATGACAAACAACAACTGCAAGGCAAATACCACGATGGCCGCAATAGAGATAAATTTGTTCATTTCAGCAAAGTGGCTGAAAGTTTCAAATACATCAAAGCTATAGTAACGACGAGGTACCCCGGCCATACCTAAATAGTGCATTGGCCAGAAAATGGCATAAGCGCCAACCAAGGTCCCCCAGAAGTGTATTTTACCCAATGTTTCATTCATGAAACGGCCAAACATCTTAGGGTACCAGTTGTAAACTCCCGCAAACATACCAAAGAAGGCCGCAACACCCATTACAATGTGGAAGTGGGCAACAACAAAATAAGTATCGTGCAATTGAATATCAATGGCAGAGTTACCGAGGAATATCCCCGTCAAACCACCGGAAATAAACATGGAGACAAAACCGATGGCAAACAAGCTGGCGGAATTGAATCGAATATTACCCCCGTATAGCGTCGCAATCCAGTTGAATACTTTTACAGCCGATGGCACCGCAATGATCAAGGTGAAGATCACAAAGAAGTTAGAAATAAATGGATTTACCCCTGACATAAACATGTGGTGCGCCCACACGATAAAAGACAGAAAAGCAATAGCCAGAATGGAGTATACCATCGCTTTGTATCCAAAGATCGGCTTGCGGGAGTGTACAGAAAGTACTTCTGATACGATACCCATAGCAGGCAAGACGATGATGTAAACCTCAGGGTGTCCCAAGAACCAGAATAAATGCTGGTATAAAATGGGGCTACCCCCCACAAAATCAAGCGCCTGACCGCCAATAAAAATTTCACTCAAATAAAAACTGGTTCCCAATCCCCGGTCAAACATCAATAGGAAGAAACCGGAAGCCAATACAGGGAAAGACAACAAACCAATAATAGCTGTAATGAAGAACGCCCAAATGGTCAGTGGCATACGCCACATGGTCATCCCTTTGGTCCGCAAGTTCAATACAGTGGTAATATAGTTGATCCCCCCTAGCAGTACGGAGACTACAAACAGTACCAAACTCACTACCCAAAGTGTCATACCTGCCCCCGAACCAGACGAAGCCTGTGGCAAAGCACTAAGCGGCGGATAAGCCGTCCATCCCCCTGCAAAAGGTCCTGTACTGAGAAACAAAGAAGCAAACATGATCACACCAGCCATAAAGAAGAACCAGTAAGATAACATATTGAGAAAAGGCGAAGCCATATCTCGGGCCCCTATCTGCAAGGGAATCAAGAGATTACTGAATGTTCCACTCAATCCCGCTGTCAATACAAAGAATACGATAATCGTACCGTGCATGGTCACCAGGGCGTAGTAAAATTCAGAAGAAAGTGTACCGATTCCGGCTTCATCAAGGATGATCCATTTGCCAAGCAAAGGTTTCAACCAAGCCATGCTCTCCTCGGGAAAACCAAGCTGAAGACGAAATACGATGGACATAAATCCACCGATAATCGCCCAGATCATACCTGTAATCAAAAACTGACGGGCAATGACCTTGTGATCTTGGCTGAAGATGTATGTTGTGACGAAGTTAGACTGATACTTGTCCCCGTGATGATGCTCATGAAAATGATCATCATAGCCGTATTCTTCAATTAAAAGATCTACGTCTTCGGTTGTTGTCGGTTTAATTACAACCTTGTCCATTCTCTGTAATATTTATTGGTTAAAATCCAGTTTTCTAAATAATGCACAAATGCAGATTGTTCAACAATCTTCCCAATTTAAATAAAAAATTCTATTGGGTCAGAATTTTGAACTCAGTGCGACGGTTCTTTTCCCGCCCTGCATCGGTATCGTTGGTATCAACAGGTCTGGTTTGACCATAACCAACTGCATTCAAACGCTCTGCGTCAATTCCATTTTGAGTCAAGTAGTTATATACTGCTCTCGCTCTATTTTCTGACAAAAGTTGGTTGGCTTCCGGCTCACCGGTATTGTCGGTATGCCCCGCTACTTCCAAGGTCATACTTGGGTATTTATTCAATACCTCTACCAGATTGTCCAGCTCATAGTGAGAAAGCTTGGTCAAAGATGCTGACCCCGTTTCGAAAGTAACATAATCAAAACGCAACACCTTATCAGCTAAGTTATCGGAAGCCAGAGCTGTGGTGACCTTGCTATCAAACTCTTCTTTTCTTTGCTTGATTTCAATACCCAACAGTTCATCCTTTCTTGGGTCGTCTTCCGTACCACGGATCGTCGACATATAATAAGACTGTTGCTCTGCCAACCATGCTTCGTACTCTTCCTGGGTCACGATTCTAACCACCCGGCGCATACTGAAGTGTCCTTTTCCACACAATTCGGCGCAAGCCAATTCGTAGTTAAACGTTTCCCACAGTTTCTTATCCGGTTGGTTGGGATCAGGTACTTCGTATTCAGGAACACCTTTCAGTTGCTGACGATATTGCTCGGTCGTCAAGACGGGTTTGAATACAAAATAAGTAGGCATGCCCGGTACCGCATCCATCTTTACACGGAAGTGTGGCAGATAAAAATTATGCAGCACATCACGTGCCAAGATTCTAATTCTAATCGTTTGATTGACAGGCAGCACCAATTCGCTAGCTTGAAAATCATCAATATTCTTTTCGTCAGTCCAATCTTGTCCAACGGTGTTATTACCAGAAATCAACCGGTAGTCTCTGCTTCCCAACAAACCATCCTCGCCGGGATAACGCAGGTTCCAGGCAAATTGGTAACCCATGGCTTCTACTTCCAGAAATTCATCTTCACTGGTTGGTGACAATACAGGCTTGGCATCTTCAGGAATATCGGCCATTACCTCGTTCCAGGCATCCAAACCACCTACTACCAGAAAGGTCATTACTACTGCTGGAATTACCGTCCAAACCACTTCCAATTTGTTGTCATGTGGCATAAACAGTGACTTTCTCCCCTTCTCAGCCCTGTACTTATAAGCAAAATAGAACAGAAGCACTTGGGTGATAAAAAAGACAATTGCGGTTATGATAAGGGTAATGTTAAACATATAGTCCAACGTACTTCCGTGAGCAGAAGCCGCATTGTGAGGGCCATATCCCAACATGTAGTTACGGTAGTGGAAAAAAGACCAAATACAAGCAACCAAAAACAAGATCATAAAGACCATTGATAAATTAGCCTGGCGCTTGTTATTGATTTCCTGAACCTCCTCTTCACCTCTGATTTTTGAAGCCAGCTCAGTTACCTTTCCGATCTGAACGGCAACTATAGCAATCAAAATCAAACATAAAATAACGAGTAATGACGTCATTGTCAATTATAGTTTAAAATTCGTAATGCTTTCAAAATTAAGCTTATAAACATTCAGCTGGTTGGATTCTATTTCCAACCTTTTTTGTTTAGAATAATTCTAAACAACTAAACATGATGGTGCAGGCTTTCCGCCAAGTATGGATCGTTTTTGGGTTCCAATGAAGCTTTCGCCATATGAGAAAAAGCAAAATAAAGGAAGCCCGCTAAAAAGCCCAGCATAATCCCTATCTCGAGCAATCCCGGAATGGTAAAACCCATCATAAATCCAGTAGCGTGGTGAGCACCCTCAGCGCCATGACCACCCATAGCTTCTTGTGCTGTATGCAATACACCAGGCTTGATCATTTGGAAGAAATCCCACCAGTGACCAAAAAACACTAGGATTGAAACGAAGACCAATGTACCATATTTACGCTTGGTATCATTCCGCATCAAGATGAGGAACGGAAGCAAAAAATTCATAATCAGGTTGCCGTAAAACAATACTGGATAATGATCCAAACGAGTACGGAAATAGATAGTTTCTTCTCCGTTGTTGCCATACCAGATCAGCATATATTGAGAAAACCACAGGTATGTCCAGGCAATACTAAATGCAAACATGTATTTACCTAAGTCATGCAGGTGCTCTGGTGTCACATTGGTAAAATATCCTTTAGATTTCATGTAAATGATCGTCAGGATAGTCAGCGCCATAGCCGCTACAAACCAGCTACAAGTTGCATACCAAGCAAACATCGTACTGTACCAGTGTGCATCTACGGACATGACCCATTGCCAGATCATTGCTGCACTGGTAAAACCAGCAATTGGCAAAAATATGGCCGACCAAAGACGAATCTTGCGGTGCAATTTAAAATCAGAAGTACCTTCACTATCTTCTTGTACAGACAATGATCTGATCTTGGTCGCGAAGAAAATCCAGCTACCTACAATGATCAGCGTACCAAAGGTATACCAACCTTTATTCAAAAAGCCCGATTTGCCACTCATAATCGGATCTTCAGCTACAGCCTCGGCATCCGCCCAGTGGTATAGGTGGTGAAAATGCCCCCACAATCCAACGATCAGTACAGCGATCAACACAAGTCCGGGAATCAAGAACAGAGAATAGGCTTCCCACACTCTTTTGAGCACTGTATGCCATCCGGCGTAAGCCGTGGTAAAGGCAGCCAGGACAAACAGGGAGATAAAGGCAATACCGGTAAAAAATACCGAGTTATGCAAAAAATTGGACCAAAAACGGGTATGCAAAGAATCGTCAAAAAATGCAAAATTCAGTCCCAGGCACAGCAGTCCTAGTATCATGAACCCTATCAGGACGCTTTTTTGCTTCGATTCAAAAGTAAATTGGTTCATTTCTGTTTTATTTCTTCTTTAAATTGCTTCTTAATTAATATTCCTCTTCAGGTACCGCACAAAATTAATGGCCACCCTCTCCGTGCTGCTCACCTGCATTCTCAGAGTCAGAGTGTTGTTCGCCACCGTCCTGTCCTTCTGCTGCTCCTTCACCTGCCATGGCTTCTTCGTCTCTGACATTCTGAGCAATAGTAGTAAATTGGCTCAATGGAGTGCCAAAGCTTGGATTCAAGGTATTGACCTCTTCGTTATAAGAGAGTTTTTTCTCTTTTGCCTGTAGCGTACGAATGTAGTGAATCACTTGCCATCTCTCTTCGTAAGACAGTTTGTCGGCATAAGGCCCCATTACGTTCTTACCATACATGATAGAAAAGTAGTAGCGACCATTGGAGGCTGCGATGAAGTCATCGGTTAGGAAATTAGCCGGTTGAGCCGGATACTTCACATTTTTGTTTTCGTCATCGTTCACAATATACCCCAGTCCGTCACCTTTACTACCATGGCATATAGCGCAATTGATCATGTAAAGGTCTTTACCTCTGGAAATGCCTTCCTCAGTAATGGGGAACGGATTGTCAATGATCTCTGCAGTGGCCCGTAACCTTTCCTCTTCTGTGTTCTCATAATAAAAAGGAACACTACCATTCATCGGCACCGCAATTTCGTTGATCTTGGTTTGGCCATTCATGTGCTCCATCATAGCATTTTGAGCCGTAACATTGGAAGCAAAGTAAACGCCTGCATAACCACGCGGAATAGTCCCCTGCACAGGATTGTGCAGGTTACTCAAATCCTTACGTTTGATCGTGCTCTCGTCATTCCAAGAGTTGTAATAATAATTGGAATACACGTTGGCATCATAAGCCAGTGAATGGGCCATATCCGGCATATATTCATGTCCCGTATGGTTTTCATCGGCAGGTGAGCACGCACTCAACACTAGTGCAGCAACCGCAATAATCAACCATTTTCTTAAATCTTTCATCATATCGAATTTATGGACGGTTGTCCGATCGTTTTTTAATGTTAGATGGTCTTTGTATTCACTTCAGAAGCTCCGGTGCTGCTGAAAAAACCGCGCAGCTTGTTCACTTCTTCTTCTCCGGCACCATTGGTTTGGAAGGCAATACAAAATTTATCATCTGTAATCCGGTCATCCAGCGTTGGATTGGTGACTCCCGGGGCCATTCCACAAATCGTGTAGAAGGTAACTACCATCCCTACCGAGGCAAAAAGTACCGTTACCTCAAAGGTGATGGGAATAAATGCGGGAACAGACCAGTATGGCTTACCCCCGAAAATAATGGGCCAATCGCGCGTAAATACCCAGGTCATGAATAAAAAGGCCGTCAAGGTTCCGATAGCTCCATAGATAAAGCCTGTAATATGCAACCGGCTTTCGGCTAGTCCCAAAAGGGGATCCAAACCGTGCACGGGGAAGGGCGAATAAACATCCATGATCTCCAAGTGATCATCCTTTGCTTGCTTTACTGCCTTCAGTAAATCTTCCTCGTCGTCGTATAAACCGTAGAGTACTTCTTTATTTTGATCTTTCATGTTGATTCTCTTTCTTCAATTAGGATAATGATTAATGCGCCTTTTCAGCCTTTTCTGCGTGGAGGTGGGCTTTTGGTCCCGTATACTGGTCACCCGCAGATTTCAAAATACTCTTGATTTCGGCGATAGCCACCACCGGTGCAACCCGGCTGAAGATCAAGAATAGCGTAAAGAAAAGGCCCAAGGTTCCAATAAACAAACCAATTTCCACCCAAGTTGGGTTGTAGTAACTCCAGCTAGATGGCAAATAATCACGAGCCAGGGTTGTGGCGATGATCACAAAGCGCTCAAACCACATACCGATATTTACAAAGATGGACATGAAGAAAGTCCAGAATAAGCTTTGACGAATCTTTTTGCTCCAGAATAGCTGTGGAGACAATACGTTACAAGTCATCATACCAAAATAGGACCACCAATAGGGGCCTAACACCCGGTTGAAGAAGGCAAATTGTTCATAAATGTACCCGGAATACCAAGCGATGAACAATTCCGTAAGGTAAGCTACACCTACAATTGATCCAGTCAACAGGATCACTTTGTTCATACTCTCAATATGCGCAATGGTAATGTATTCCTGCAAATTCAAAACCTTTCGGGTAATCAGCATCAGCGTTTGCACCATGGCAAACCCTGAGAAGATCGCTCCTGCTACGAAGTAGGGTGGGAAGATCGTAGTGTGCCAGCCCGGAATAACAGAGGTGGCAAAGTCAAAGGATACAATGGTGTGTACAGAAAGTACCAGTGGTGTTGCCAAACCGGCAAGGACGAGCGACAAACTCTCCCAGCGTTGCCAGTGCTTAGCAGAACCGGTCCAACCGAAAGACAATCCATTATAAATTTTTCTTCTGAGCCCCTTAGCACGGTCACGTACAGTTGCAAAGTCAGGTACCAAACCAGTATACCAAAACAAGAGCGATACCGTAAAATAAGTCGAGATCGCAAATACGTCCCATAGCAGCGGTGAGTTAAAGTTCACCCACAATGGTCCTCTGGTGTTTGGATAAGGGAAAATGAAGAAACCGAGCCAAAGTCGTCCCATGTGTATCAACGGAAACTGTCCGGCACAGATTACCGCAAAGATTGTCATGGCCTCCGCAGCACGGTTTACACCGGTCCGCCACTTTTGACGGAAAAGCAAGAGGATGGCGGAAATCAGGGTTCCGGCGTGACCAATACCTACCCACCAAACGAAGTTGGTAATGTCCCAACCCCAGCCGATGGTGCGATTCAGGTCCCAAGAGCCGATTCCAACCCAAATGGTCCAGGCTACACAGAAAACGTAAAAAGCCAAACCTGATACTGCAATAATGAAGGCAATGATCCAGGTTAAACTTGGCGTCTTCTCCGTAGGTGAACAAATATCCTCCGTAATCTGGTGGTATGATTTGCTACCTTCGATTAAAGGTTCTCTAATTGGAGAAACTACTGCACTCATAATGATTTTTTTATACCGTGGGCCCCAGCAGGGCTATTCTTTACTAATCAAAATAATTTTATACGTCCAGTTCTTCTTTGCGATTAATCACCTTCGCAGAGTAATTTACGGAAGGACGGGTATTGATTTCCTCCAATACCAGGTAATTCAGCGGATTGTCCTTCACCCGCTTGGAAACCTCACTTTCAGGATTGTTCATATCACCGAAAACGATAGCGCCCGTAGGACAAGCGGTTTGACAAGCCGATTTGACATCGCCTTCGCGCAATTGACGTTCTTCGCGCTTGGCAGTCAGTTTACCTTCTTGGATACGCTGTACACAGAAGCTACACTTTTCAATTACACCACGAGAGCGAACCGTCACATCTGGGTTGAGTACCATGCGCGTCAGGTTGTCTGCTCCGTATGGCAATTCCTCGCCATTAACTCTAGGCTCATTGGCGGCAAAAAGATCACCTGTGGTGTAATCCAGCCAATTGAAACGACGTACTTTATAAGGACAGTTGTTGGCGCAGTAACGGGTACCGATACAACGATTATACGTCATCTGGTTCAAACCTTCTGAACTGTGGTTAGTTGCAGCAACCGGACAAACGTTCTCACAAGGAGCGTTATCACAGTGCTGACACATCATTGGTTGATAAACCGTGTTAGGATTTTCATAATCACCAAAGAAGTAACGGTCGATACGCAACCAGGTCATTTCGTGGTGGCGGTGTACTTCTCGCTTACCAACAACCGGTACGTTGTTTTCTGCTACACAAGCTACTTGGCAAGCACCACAACCGATACAGGCATTCAGATCAACATACATGCCCCAGTGGTGGCCCTGGCTATAGAATTCTTCGGTGTATTTATCGTAAGGATATAATGTCTGTTGGTTGAGGTGCTCTGCTTCCGCACGCTTTTCAGCCATGTGGTGAGTCAGTTCGCTCAGTTCATCCAGGTTTGTCTGGTAGATGATCGATCTATCCGTCAATCCTCCCTGAAAACCGGCGCCCAAAGTCATAACGGTTTTTTCGTCAACATTCAAGGCCTTTTCTGGGTTATCAGGGTTTTTCACCAATTCGCCACTTTCATCGCGAGCCGTAACCCCCATGGTGTGGTGGTATTGCACACAAGCAAATTCATCCTCCACTTCTACCCGATCAGATACATTGACGCTGGTCGCGTAATACTGCGTATTGCCATTTTCATCCAGGCTCAACCATGGGTAAACATTTACCCCGACCTCATTGCCCAGAGCTCTGCCCATTTTACCTGTCAGGGTCCGACCATACCCGATTGCCAGGGCAACCGTTCCGTTCATCTGACCAAATTGACGAATAACCGTAGAAACCTTTTTCACGCCATTTACTTCAACCTCAACCCGATCAGCTTCGCTATAGTGTTCGCTTCCATTCAGGTCTTTATAGGCAGAAAATTCATTGCCACCATCCCATAAAACCGGAACAGCCAGGTAGTTGCCCCAAACACAACGGGTTACCGGATCAGGCATTTCCATCAACCAAGGGTTGTTGGCATACTGGCCACTTCCCATATTTACGGTCTCAAAGAAAGAGATTTCCATTTCGCTATTAGAAGGCTTCCGCACCTTAGCTGCAGCACTGACAACATCGCCGGAGAAAGCCGTGGCAATACTAGATTGCTCTACTTCAAAAACGCCATTGTGCAAGGTATTGTCCCAGAAAGACTGGAAAGTAGCATAGCTGCCCTGGGTAGGGAACATAACTTCCCGCCAATGCGCTTTCAAGTACTCCATATAAGGTTGCTCGGCCTCCGTATCCAAATTCTCGGCACCAGCCCAGCGCAACAGGGATTCTTCCCCCTGACGAGTACCTTCCATACCAACCGCCGCAAAGATGGGCGTGATCGTTGGCTGAATCAAGCTGTAGTGACCGCGCTTGGGTTGTGCATCCCCCCAGCTTTCCAGGTAGTGGTGCACAGGTGCAATGTAGTCACAAAGCATATTGGTTTCGTTTGGAGTTGTAGACATAGCTACTTTCAAACCAACCTTACCCATACCGGCCACAAATTGATCCGCATTAGGGACATCAAAGGCTGGATTGGCATCTCCAAATACAAATACCGCATCAACCGAACCGCCATTCATTTCGCGGATCAGCTCCTGGATGTTGCTATCTAATCCCTGACGTTGCAGAGAAGCATTATTAAAATCAATTGTATTGCCATAGCTTCCGAGCATGTCGTTGATACCATTGATCAAAACTTGCTCGCCTACGTTATTGGAACCAGAAACGACCAATGAACGGTTACGGCTGCTCAGCAATTCCTTGGCCACTTTGCTGATCTTAGCCGCTTTGTCGCTTGACAATTCAGGCCCACTTACCCGGCTACGGCCGGAGGCAGTTGCAATTTCGTTATACAAAGCGACGATGGCCGCTCCTTGCTCAGAAGGTTTTACCAAAATCCGGTTATCGGCATTGGAGCCGGTCAATGTCATGTGACTTTCCACCTGAATGTGGCGAGACATACTAGGCTTTTCAGCATCAATCTTCCGATTAGCGGCATACTGTGCAGCATATTCTACCGGAGATATCCAAGTGCCCAAGAAGTCGGCATCAAAACTCACAATCACTCGCGCCTTATCGAAGTGGTAGCTGGGAATGACCTGTTGAGCAAAGCTTTCCTGGTTTGCTTGCAAAATAGCAGAACTAGATACCGGATCATAAATGACCACTTCGGTATTCGGATATTTTGCTTTGAAGTCTTCCAAAGCCTTCCAGGTAGTAGGACTCAGGATCGTATTGGAAACGATTCTAATGCGAGAACCAGCGTTGAGTTTTCCGCCTATCTCCTTATCCAAATCCGCCCAAGTCATCCCGGCATCTTTTGCCACACTGCCATTTTCAATTTTGGCAGGACCTGTAAAACGGCTCGTATCATAAAGGCTAAGAACGCTAGCCTGTGCTCTTGCACTGGTACCGCCTTTGGTTACTTTTGAAAGAGTATTGCCTTCGATCTTAATCGGTCTTCCATCTCTGGTTTTGATCAAAACGGCACAATAATCGCCGCCCTGTACAAAAGAAGACGCATAATAACTGGCCACACCAGGTACGATGCTGTCTGGTTTAACCACATAAGGAATCGCCTTTTTAACGGGAATCTCACAACCAGCCGCAATGGTAGCTGCTCCAAGTCCAAAACCGAGGTACTTGAGGAAGTCACGACGGTTGGTCTCCACGTCAGAAAACTTTTGATCAGACAATTGATCTACTATAGGCAATTCAACGAATTCTTCTTTGGTAGCTTGCTGGTAGGATTCAGTATTTTTCAACTGCTCTACGCCAATCCAAACTCCTTTCTTTTGGTCCTTCATTATGATAGTTTATGACAATCCTTGATTTAGCAAATGTTATCTCCTAATACCTTAAATATTAGTAGTGGCATTTCTGACACTCGAGTCCACCAATTTCTTCAACGGTCACTTTGTCCCGTTTGCCGTTGGCGAGTTCCTCGTGATATTTTGCGTATGACTTATAGTATTCGTTATCTTTAAACTGGACTTCCGTCTGACGGTGGCAGTTGACACACCAGCCCATAGACAATGGGGCATATTGACCAACTACTTCCATTTCCTCAACTTGGCCGTGACAGGTTTGACATTCGACCTTACCCACAGAAACGTGCTGAGCGTGGTTGAAATATACGTGATCCGGCAGGTTGTGGATCCGCACCCATTCGATCGGTCCGGCAATTTTCTCATCGCCATTTTCCGGATTGGTGAGGGCCTTTACAATACCTTCCCATTGTTCTTCAATGACCTCTTCTACCTGGCTGGCATCGCCGTCATTTTGAATATAGGTATCAGCAATCCATTTTGAGTAAACTTTCTTGATGTCTTCTTCACTCATGCTCTCGTAATCCTCAATATAAGTGTCGGTAGAAGGATCATAACCGATGGAAGCAAAGATTTTGGTCAGCTCCGCCGTACCATATTGTGAACCGACCTCAATGGCCTTGTGGCAATTCATACAGGTATTGGCCGCGGGAATCACGGAATGTCTACTACGGCGAGCTCCATCATGACAGTATTGACAATCGATTTGCTGGATGCCCGCGTGAGTGGCGTGGCTAAATTTAATCGGCTGCTCTGGCTGATATCCTTGCTGACGCCCCAACATGATGGCATTATTAACGGTTGTATAACCACCGAGTACCACCAAGGCGAAGATCACAAAGGCGATCACCCCCTTACTGGTCAGAATTTCTACCAGGGTACGACGACGCTCAGGCGCATTTCCTTCTTTCACCTTAATCATATAATTAAGGTTGGAAGCAATACGGGCCAAAACAACTGCCAGGATACCAAGGATCAGCGCGAGGACGATGAAAAGAGCAGTGTTGTCGCTTTCCGGTTCCTGAAGTAGCGGACCAGGACCATCTGCAACCACTGGATCACCAGGACAATTTCCTTCAAAGGTACAATTGATATACCCCAAAATATTAGCGATATCTTCATCGGATAGATTCAGGAAATTCTGCATCTGTACGGGCTTCCACTGATCCCATACTTCAGTGGCACGTGGGTGGCCAGCTGAGATCATTGCCTGAGAGTTACGGATCCAGGAATAGAGATCTTCCTCGGGGTAATCAGCCCAACGTTCCTCAACGCCACCGAGGGCAGGACCGGTCAGGTCCTGTTTCATGTTTTTATTGTGACATGAGGCACAATTGTTTCGGAAAAGCGTCTTACCAGCCTCAATGTCAGCTTCCTGAGCGAATGAGGAGAAGGAGAATAAGGTCAAGCACAATACTGCTAGTACCCGACTAATCAATGACTTATCTATCATCTCGTACAGATGTTTTGATGCTCTTAAAAGTTTAGTTAACCGGTCATTTCCGGAATTGACGCAAAGATATGATTCGTTAACTTTTTTTAACAATAAATCTTAAAATGCTGACATTATTTAGATTTCGTCTAAACAACGTGTCTTTCCCTCCGGAAAATGAACCCAAAATTTCGTTGACAAAATTGGCCCATTGGCCGCTTGTTATTTCTTAATCAAAGAGAATATCCGCTTTTAATTTTCCTGACCTTAATCTGACAAAAGTTTTCAGTGTTAAAAAATATTGTCGAGATATAGGTATGTACGACCCTGAGCTCATCAGCGATCAGGCTACAGCTTTCATTTTAGTTTGGGGCAATTCGTTTGTTTTTGGGAAAATGTTGGTGAGGTACGGCCCCTGTTTTTAGATAGATTAATTATACGGCCACCTTTGCTTTGATGTGTGGCATCGGATCATAATCTTCCAGGGTGAAATCTTCAAATTGGAAGGCAAATATATCTTTTACTTTCGGATTTATATGAATCGAGGGTAATTTTCTGGGTGTTCTTTGTAATTGCAGCTTGGCTTGCTCCACGTGGTTGAGATAAAGATGTACGTCTCCGAAGGTATGTACAAATGTTCCTGGTTCCAGATCACAGACCTGTGCCATCATCATGGTCAACAAGGCATAAGAAGCGATATTAAAGGGGACGCCGAGAAAGACATCTGCTGAGCGTTGATAAAGTTGGCAGGATAATTTGCCCTCAGCCACGTAAAACTGAAAAAGGGCATGACAAGGCGTCAAAGCCATTTCATCCAGCTCTCCGGCATTCCAGGCATTGACAATAATCCGTCTTGAATCGGGGTTGTTTTTTAATTGCTCCACCGCCTTGGCAATTTGATTGATCGTCTTACCATCAGGTGACTGCCAACACACCCACTGCTTGCCATAAATCGGGCCCAAGTCTCCATTCTCATCGGCCCATTCATTCCATATACGCACGCCATGCTCCTGCAAATATTTGACATTGGTGTCTCCTTTCAAAAACCAGAGCAATTCATAAATGATGGACTTTAAATGCAGTTTCTTAGTCGTAAGCATCGGAAATCCTTCATTCAAGTCAAACCGCATTTGGTATCCAAAGACACTTAAGGTGCCGGTACCAGTACGATCGTCCTTCTTTGTGCCATTATCGAGAATATGCTGGAGCAGGTCGAGGTAGTTTCTCATCAAAAACAGGAATTGACTTTCAAATAATGCAATATTACAAAACTTCGTGTAAATTGGTTTGTTTCACCACTTCAATCGTACGATTAGTAGAGAATCAAACTAGACAAAAGATGAGTTACCGCAGCCTCAAACAATGCGCTGATGATCTGGAAAAGCACGGAATGCTAGTGCGCATAAAAACGGAAGTTGACCCAAATTTAGAAATGGCGGAAATTCACCGCCGGGTATTCGAAGCGGGAGGCCCGGCCCTCCTATTCGAGAACGTCAAAGGCAGCCCCTTCCCTGCCCTATCCAATTTATACGGCACCTTCGAAAGAACGGATTTCCTCTTTCGGCATACCCTGGAAAAGGTACAAAAAGTGATTGAGCTGAAAGCCGACCCCACCCATTTTTTTAAAAATCCATTGCGCTATTTAAGTGCCCCTTTTACGGCGCTTTCTGCTTTGCCGATGAAAAGTCGCTTCGGAGCACCGATTACCTATGGAACCACTACCATTGATCAATTGCCTTTGGTAAAGTCCTGGCCGATGGATGGCGGTGCTTTTGTTACCATGCCGCAGGTATTCACCCTACCACCCGGCAGTCAGAACGTCATGCAATCTAACCTCGGCATGTACCGCATTCAGCTTTCGGGAAATGAATATGTGATGAATCAAGAGGTGGGGTTGCACTATCAGCTACATCGAGGTATTGGGGTACATCACACTTTATATAACAAGGGGGAGGAACCTTTCCGTTGTTCCATCTTTGTGGGTGGTCCACCATCACATGCTTTTTCGGCTATCATGCCGTTGCCCGAGGGGCTTTCTGAATTGACCTTTGCAGGAATGTTGGGTGGCCGAAGATTCCGCTATACCACCCAAAATGGCTTCCACCTTTCGTCTGATGCTGATTTTGTCATCACAGGCATTATAAAAAAGGGGATAAAGAAACCCGAGGGCCCCTTTGGTGACCACTTGGGCTACTATAGCCTCGAACACGATTTCCCAGTCATGGAAGTCGAAAATGTTTACTACCGTAAGGACGCCATTTGGCACTTCTCCGTTGTTGGGAGACCGCCGATGGAAGACTCCAGTTTTGGCTATCTGATTCATCAATTGGTCAAGCTATTGACCCCTCAGGAATTTCCGGGGATCAAAGAGATTCATGCGGTAGATGCAGCGGGAGTCCATCCATTGCTACTTGCAATTGGTAGTGAAAGATACATGCCTTTCCGCGAGCGCCGTCCTGAAGAAATCCTTACTCAGGCCAATCGCATTTTGGGGTCAGGGCAAACTTCATTGGCCAAGTTTTTGATCATTGCCGCTCGTGCAGATAATGAAAATTTAAAAACCAGAGATATTGCCGACTTCTTTGACCATGTCTTGCGACGAATTGATTGGCGGCGAGATCTGCATTTTCATACCAAAACCACCATTGACACGCTGGATTATTCAGGATCTGGCTGGAATGCAGGTTCCAAAGTAGTAATGGCCGCTTGTGGCGATCCGGTTCGGCCATTGGCCACGGAGATACCAATTGATTTCACCTTACCTGATGGTTTTTCCGACGCAAAAATGGTACTTCCTGGTATTTTAGCAGTCAATGGCCCGGCGTTCACTGGCCCGGAATCCTATCAGCAAGCCAAGCAGCTGGCCCAGCACCTGGAGCACTTCGACTTGGAAAAATGGCCATTAATCCTGCTGGTAGATGATGCTGAATTTACAAGTGCGACCCTCAATAATTTTGTCTGGGTGACATTTACCCGAGCCAATCCTTCTCATGACATACACGGTGTAAAATCCTTTATCCATCACAAACACTGGGGATGCGAAGGGCCATTGATCATTGATGCTAGAATCAAGCCCCACCATGCTCCCCCATTGATTCCCGATCCGGAGGTTAGTAAAAAGGTCGATCAGTTATTTGCCAAGGGAGGTGCTTTAGATTTTCTCAATGGCTAGTAGGGGCAAGTTAAGGTCGGGAAAAAAGATATCTTGGCATAGGCCATTGAATTAGAGGCCACCAACTGCCAAAATGGAGCGGCTCCCCAGGATATATTGTTTCAGTATGGTAGATGTTGGGAGGGAATAAAAAGAGCCCGCCCACTTCCGCCAGGCCACCAAAATGTTGACGTACAGCTGATGCACAAGCATAAAGCTGTCAGGGTAGGTTGCTTTTATTGCATCTACAGAATCGCCGGCGAAGCTTATGGGTCAATGACATCGCAATTTAACAAAAAGTTTTTATAATAAAAATAAAAAACATTTCATTTTTATTATTCCATTTTGTATTGTTTCCTAATTTAGCCTTTTTAATGTTATTGGGTGACCCATTATGTTAACAGGTATTCGCTTTCCCCATAAGATCAGTGCAACAGAACTCGACCAGTACCTGGAATCAGGATGGCGGCCAATGGGCCAAGGTATTTATACCACCAATTTTTTACGGCCAGAAGATGGCAAAATCTATGGTACCTTCAGCACTCGCCTCCCGCTCAACGGATATTCATTCAGGAAAAGTTTGCAAAAGCTCCTTAAAAGAAACCGAAAGAAATTTACCGTGAAAGCTCGAAAGGCGGCCCTTTCAAAGGACATCCTAAAAGTGGCAGAGGCCTACAATGAGGTGTTTCCCGATAAAGGGGGAACGGATATCAGATTTTACCTGGAAAACCATCGAGGTGAACGGGTTTTTGAGACCTGGGAAATTGCGGTTTATGATGGTCAAAAAATGGTAGCATTCAGCTTTTACGACATCGGCGCAACCACACTTTACAGCAAAATTGGGCTCTACGACCCGGAATACGGCAATTACAGTCTGGGCATTTTTACCATGCTCGAAGAAATCCAGGTGGGACTGGATCAGGGACTCTCCTACTACTATCCGGGTTATGTAGCGGTCGGCCTCCCCGCTTTTGATTACAAGCACCGTATCGGTCAATTGGAGTACTATGAAATACAAACCAACCAGTGGCGGCCTTATCATCTCCTAGACCCCTGCCGTACCCCATTGCAACAAATGAAACATTCTTTGGAACAGGTCTATGACAATCTGCCACCCCAACTACCGGTGGCTGGCCTCTTCACCTATCCACAGTTTGACATTAAATTGAGTCTGCCGGAATCCCTGCCCTACTTAGACAATCCTTTTATTTTGATCACCACCAGTCCTTCCCGCCAGGAATTCAGCCCCTTTGTCACCGTTTTCAATCCCGTGCAAGAAACTTACGAAATCCTCCAAGTTTTGCTCGTAGGTGGTCAATTGGTTCCCAGCATGATTCAAAACGCTCAAAAATGGCAGAATTTGACGGTCCCCCTGATTTGTACCCAACCTTTGTTTCACGACAAACAATGGGAAAAAGTCGTCAATTATTTAGGAAAACTGTAAGCGCAATTGCCAAAAGTTGAAACTAGTCTGTCTTTTCTTTGGCGAAATCGGAGCACTAGGCTTACCTTTGTTCACCGAGTAAATTTTTTCTAATACATGTTTGCAGAAAAGCACTATCCGGAAGTGATCTTGCCGGAAGAATTGGATAGTTATCTTTCCAAAGGATGGTATCGGATGGGACAAACCATTTTTACCACTCATTTCTTGTGCTTTGATGACCAGTTTTATTCCGCCATCTGGGTTCGCCTGCCATTGGATTCCTACCAATACAGTAAAAGCTTACGCAAATTACTACGTCGAAACGACAGCCAATTTCACACCGAATTTCGCCGGGCCTGCCTGGATGCAGAAAAGGAAAAACTGTACCAGGTGTATCGGGCAACTTTCCCTGGCTTATTGGCCCCGTCCTTGCGAGACTCCCTACTTGATGGTGAAGATTTTAATGTATTCGACACCTACGAAGTAGCTGTCTACGACAAGGATAAGCTCATTGCTTTTAGCTTCTTTGATCTGGGAAATCAAAGTGCCGCAAGCATTATTGGGGTCTATGACCCAAGCTATCAAAAGCACAGTTTGGGACTTTTTACCATGATTAAGGAAATCCAGTACGCCCAGGAACAAAAGCTGCTCTACTATTACCCGGGTTATGTGGTGCCGGGCTATTCGCGTTTCGATTATAAATTGCGCATTGGAGAAGTGGAATACTACGAGCTAAGGACGGCCGAATGGTTACCCTTTGCCGACTTCACTGAGGAAGATATTCCTTTAAAAAGAATGGAGAAAAACCTCCAGATGCTTTGCCAAAACCTTAATGAAGTGGGCATTGAAGCGCAAGTCCTGTATTATCCGCTTTTTGAAGCCAATCTTTTTGGCTTCTGGCGTGCTCCCTATTTCGACTACCCTATCCTGGTCCATTGCTTTCCAAAAAAAGATGCCAAACATTTTTTAATGGCTGTCTTCGATATCCGCGAAAACACCTTCTTGCTGCACCGCTGTGTACAGTTTGACGACCTTCGATTTTATTTCAATGAAACCTACACCCAATCTTTCGATCGCCAGCATTTCTTTATGGAGTTGATCGTGATGGAAGCTTGCCTATTTAAAAATCCGGATGTGAAGCAATTGGTCAATTTTCTAAAAATGTAAGTGCATGTTTGGAGGTAGCCATTCAGCCCCGGTAAAACCAGGATTTTGGAACCTCTTTTCGGCTATTTTTTCGTCCGTATCGGCTCAGCCGAGATGCACTCAAAAATGAGCCTCTCGAGAACCCAAAATCTGCAATTTTCGCGGCTAAAGCACCATCTCCAAACATGCACTAACGCTTACAAAAACACTAGTGAATTGATCATGCTGCTCCCGATAATTTCCGATTGATCAAACGCAGCAGCAATACCCAAGGAATTCCGTGCATAATAAAATCACCCCAATCGATCCAACCCATGCCCACAGCGCCACCGGCAATCCATTTGATTTTACCCCAAATGTGGGGTTCAGGAAAATAGGGTGTCAGGCCTAGCGTGAGGCAGGCGACAATTACAAATGTCCAATTGTTGAGTGGATTCACGTAAATGGTTATTTTTGATCAGCAAAATACACAAAAACGAAAAAACATGACTGAAACTCCTGAAAATATTATCGTCCTTGATGGCTATACGATGAATCCCGGAGACCTGAGCTGGGAAAAGTTGAAGGCCATCGGGCAGGTCACTATCTATGATTACACCGCACCGGAACAACTTGAGGAAAGAGCCAAAGATGCAACGATTCTACTGGTCAATAAATTTGTTTTACAAGAAGCCGCATTGAAAGCACTCCCCCATTTGAAATGTATTTGTGTGACTGCAACAGGTTACAACAATATCGACACAAAAGCTGCTAAAGAACTGGGGATCAAAGTTTTCAACGTCAACAACTACAGTACTACCGCAGTAGCCCAACATGTATTTGCCTTAATGTTGGCCCTCACCAACAAGGTCGAAAGTCATCACCAAAGTGTGCAAAAAGGCGACTGGAGCAATTGCCGCGACTTTTGTTATTCCTTATTTCCCATCCGGGAATTGGCAGGAAAAACACTGGGCATTTACGGCTTTGGGCGCATTGGCCAAAAAGTCGCTACATTGGCTCTGGCTTTTGACATGAAAGTTTTGGCAACCCATCGCCACCCCGAAAGAGATGCCCGTCCTGGCGTTCGGTTTGTCGATTGGGAAACCCTGATCAAATCAAGCGATTTTTTAAGTCTGCACGCTCCTCTACAAAAAGAAAATACGGGCATTGTCAATCAAGCAGCCTTACGGCAAATGAAACAAACAGCCTACCTCATCAATACCGGTCGTGGAGGGTTAATTGCCGAAAAGGATTTGGCGAAAGCCCTACAAGAGAAATACATTGCCGGAGCCGCATTAGATGTGTTAAACCAGGAACCACCACCAGCCAATCATCCATTAATCGGTATCGCTAATTGTTTGATCACTCCGCATCAAGCATGGGCAAGCGTAGAAGCTCGCCAACGTCTTCTGGATGGTACCATCGAAAACATTAAAGCTTTTTTGCGCGGCGAAGCAGGAAATATCGTCGCCTAATTGGACAAGTAGCCGGGTTATGTCGTATATTTTGCGTATTTTTCATCTCGAGGAAAAAGGATTTTAGCTATCTTGGGAACCTCATTAGTCACCAAATAAAACCCTTGACCCAATGCGAGTGCTCTTTCTTTCTGTTCCCCTATTGCTCTGTTCCTTTGCTCTTTTTTCACAGTCAATTCCTGCTTCTACATCCAGTGCACGTTTGTTGGGAAAAACCCAACCACTGCGCGATATCACACCACAGGAAGTTTCCATGAGCAGTCAACTAAAAAGCAAAGCCAAACGCTACAAACCAAAGGCCGTACAAAATTTTAGAGGCAATAAGATGATGCCCTCCCCTTTTGCCGCTACAGCCTTACCTCAGGATGGAGACCCCTTGCGTCAGCTATTCAATGAAAAAGATTTCGATCCGATTGAACCCTTCATTACCATTGACGGTATGGATGAATCCAATT
Source organism: uncultured Saprospiraceae bacterium (assembly GCA_964015035.1). Lineage (GTDB taxonomy): Bacteria > Bacteroidota > Bacteroidia > Chitinophagales > Saprospiraceae > BQJU01. The sequence goes on along the minus strand of CAXHCA010000030.1, from coordinate 24,250 downwards.
CTGGAACCTTTCCGCCTGATCCGGTAGGCGCCATCGGCCACGATCACTATATTCAGATGATCAACAGCGTTGACGGAGGTGTTTTTGAGATTTTTGACAAAGATGGTAACGTCCTCTATGGCCCCGCTGCCGGGACCACCATCTGGGGACAATTTGCGGCCACTGGATTAGGTGATGGCATTGTCATTTATGACAACTTAGCCGATCGTTGGCTACTCAGTGAATTGGGCATTTTTGGCACCAACACCATGCTCATGGGGATTTCTGCTACCAGCGATCCTTTAGGTGAATGGTATGTCTATGAAATTCAAGCCCCCAATCTGCCTGATTACCCCAAATATGGAATGTGGCCCAATGGCTACTACATCACCACCAATGAACCCGAAGAAGAATTTATCCCCATCTATTGCCTGGATCGGGAAGCCATGTTGGCTGGAGAAGCAGATGCCAATCTGCAACGATTGGGGATCCCCAAATTTGGGACTGCCGATGCCTTTCAAGTAGCCGCTCCCCTCCATTTTCAAGGCAATAATTTACCGCCTGATGACAGTCCTGCCTATGTCGTCAGAATTTACGATGACGCCTGGGACGGAGGAAATGACAAATTGGAATTGTGGGAAATAGCCATTGATTGGAACAACCCAGACAATTCTGAAACGATTGGCCCTATTGAAATACCAGTGGCTCCGTTTGATGCCAGCTTGTGTAATGGCAGTATTTTCGACTGTCTTACCCAAGGAGATGGCAGTACCATTTCTGCACTAGAACACGTCGTCATGTTTGGTACTCCCTACCGAAATTTTGGCACCTACGAAGGCATCGCCCTGAATTTCTCGGTAGACGTTACCGGCAATAACCAAAGTGGGGTTCGCTGGTGTGAATTGCGGCGTCCCTCGGGTGGTGACTGGGAATTGCATCAGGAGGGCACCTATTCACCAGACGGTAACAATCGCTTCATGGGCAGTATAGGGATGGATGCAGAAGGCAACCTGCTGATGGGGTACTCCGTGATGGGCGTTGACAAACAACTTTCCCTGAGCTATACCGGACGGATGGCTTCTGATCCCCTTGGTGAAATGACCATTGATGAATTCGAATTTGGCACCGGGGCCAGCTTCGAAGGTTCTTCCCGTTGGGGCGACTATGCCGCCATGACTATAGATCCTGTTGATCAACGTACTTTTTGGTTTACCGGTGAATACCGGAAATCAGCCATTTGGGGCACCAAAATTACTAAAGTACAACTGAGAAGAGATACCAATGATGTGGGGGTGGTCGCATTGATTACTCCAGTTAATTCCGGCTATTTGACCACCAGTGAGCCGGTGACTGTGGCCGTACGCAATTTTGGATATAACGCACAGCATAATATAGGCATCAGCTATAGCTTTGAAGGTGGTGCACCCATTACTGAAATCATTAACGATACCATCCAACCTGATAGCACCTATTTACACACTTTTGTACCAACGGTCGATCTTTCAGCTATTGGCAGTTATAGCTTCCTTCTTTATTCTACATTGGCTACGGATGTTACTCCCTTTAATGATACACTACGCCGGGTGGTCTCCCAACTTCCCCGCAATGACGCTGCGATGGTCAGCTATGAAGGCATCCAATTTCCAATCTGTGATACCATCGCCGAAATAGGCTTTGTCATTGGAAATGAAGGACAAGATACCCTCTCCAGTGTACGTATTGAATACCTGGTAGATGATGAGATTATAGGCATTATCGACTGGACGGGTAATCTGGCTCCGGGAGAGACCGAAGTAGTGACCGTTTCCATTTCCGAATCGGTTGGAGACCACGACATTGCCGTCAATTTGCTGCTGCCCAATGGCGTTCAGGATGAAGACATGACCAATAATAGTCGGGCTAGTCAATTCACTTTGGTTGGCGAAGGCATTCCCGTTATTTTTGAACTACTCACCGATGATTACCCCAATGAGACCAGTTGGGAACTGGCCGATGAAAATGGCAATATCATCTACAGTGGCAACAATTACACGCAGGCGAATACGAGCATCATTGAAGAATGGTGCCTGGAAGATGAGTGCTATACCTTCACCATTTACGATACGTACGGCGATGGGTTGGCAGGCTTCACCGCTAATGGTAGTTACCGCATCACCAATATGGAGGGTATTATCCTGGCTCAAATTCAAAACATCAATTTTGGAGAACAAGAAGTCAGTGAATTCTGTGCCGATCAGCAATGCGCTGTTTCACTAGGCACTTTTGTCCTCAACGAAACGGGTCCGAGCATGAATGATGGCCGCATTGTTTTGACCGGTAATTCTGGCACTCCGCCTTATCGGTACAGTATTGACGGGGGAGACAACTATCAGACCGTCGGTATCTTTAACAATATCCCGGGAGGGGTTTACCCCGTGGAAATCCGGGATGCCATCAACTGCGTTGACCGCGATACTTTGACCGTTATCACCTGTACCCTCGAATTGGCCGCTGAGATTGTTAATGCCTCCACCAATAACACCAACGATGGTTCTATTACCGCAATGGTCAATGGCGGCATTCCTCCCTTTGAATTCAGCCTGGATGGCGAAACCTACCAATCTGATCCATTCTTTGGCGAATTGATGTCCAATGGTTACACCCTAATCGTTAGAGACTCTCTGGGCTGCGAACTCAGTCTCGAAGTCACGGTGGACGCACTGGTGGGGCTATCGCCCAATATTGTGGGCACCTACATCGAAATATTGCCCAATCCAACGGATGGCTTTCTGCGGATTAACGTGCATGGCCTGCAAGATCGCAGTACCCTTCCCTTAGTCATTTATGACGGTACCGGCCGCCTGCTCAAGCGCGAGCGTCTGGTGGCTTATGATCAGATATTGACCAACCAGATCAGTTTGCACGAACTGCCAAGCGGCATCTATTACCTCCGGTTTATGGATGAGCGGGTTCCCTGGATGCGGAAGGTGGTAAAGGAGTAATTTTGAAAGCTGGGATACATAGGTAACGGAGGGAAGGGAACTTAATTGGTCGATATGCTACCTAAGTGGCTAATTGCCATGTATCGCTCTCGAGCGTCTATACGTAAAACGTAGATTCTTCAAATCTTTGATTTGTAATTAATTACAATGTAAAAGCTATTTGTTTTATGAGATCTAAAATTCCACTTCTCCTAGTGCTCAACGCTATTTTTATTGGACAATTATACAGTCAATTGGAACCTTGGCAATTTGTACCAGATCAAACCTCTTTTTTACAAGCCGAGATTATGTTGGGATTGATGGATCAAAATCAGCAAAGATTCTATTATGAATACCGAGTTGAAGGGGATACTATTATAGCTGGTAAAAATTACCAAATGGTTTATGAAAGAAGACGTGGATCGATATTAACCGAGTTCATCCGGAATGGGTTTCTAAGAAAACATGAAACCAACAAAGTGATGTATCTACCTGAAATCGAACTTCCGGAATACGGAAATCAGTACGATACATTTGATGATTTCATACCAGGTCAGGAGATTTTATTATATGATTTTGATGTTGAAGTTGGAGATACCATTCATCTTGGCTCAAGAACAAAGGTGGTGCAGGACATTGATTCCCTTTTGTTAATTGATGGCACGAGTGCCAAAAGGATCATTTTCGGATTTTGGACCGAGGATCAACAATTCTCCCACGACTTCTGGATAGAAGGGCTCGGTTCCTACAACGGATTGTTAGGATCAAGACTGCCCAGGCGTTCATTTCCTGGTCCTCGCCATTTTAATCTCTGCTCTTATTTTGGGGGATCTATGGAATTGGTCTACTCCCTAACCATGATTGAAGGGATGCCCATGCTCGAAGGTGATTTTGATTGCAACACCATTCTGCAAAATCATCAACCATTCAAGGAAGAACTTTTTAAAATTTCCCCCAATCCCAGCTCGGGTAATATTACTCTTAGATTACCTCAGACTTCAGGAAAAGTTTGGTTAACTGTATTTGACTATACAGGCAGGCCCATTTTATCCAGAACGGTAGATCACCTTCAACCAGAAGGAATAGAGATCGAGTTGCCCACTGGGTTTTACGTGATCCATTGTCAAAATAAAAAAACCATTCTAACTCGAAAAGTAATTATCTATTAACCAACAAAATGCGTTTCAACCAACCCTCTCCTCTCCTTCTCACTTCCTGTCTAGGCAATCAGCATCAATCAAATAAAAAATGAAAAAAAACGCTGATCATTGAGAATTACCATCAAGTCTTCGCCGATGGGAACCGTCCTGAATTGGCTGAACTACACGTGGAGGCTGTCTTTGGTCCCATCGCTCAAGATTGGCAAGCCGCCTCTCCCGTTACCTATTTGGAAAATCTTTCCGCTCCCATGTTGGTGATTTGTGGCAATACACGCTACAACTATACCCGTCTTTTCGAGGACCGCATTCGCGCTACCGACTTTCGAAATATGCAAGTCGTCTATACCCACCACCTCTCCCATGGAGGCCTGTGGAAAGAGCTCTCCTTTGCCGAAAACAGCATTTATCGGGATTTGATTGTGGATTTTATGAAACGGCAATTTCCGGGGTAGCTACGGTACCACTCGAAACACCCCCCTCATGATCGAGGCATGCCCCGGGAAAGTACACACATACGTATAATCTCCCGGTTCAGTGGGCGCTTCAAAATACAAGGTTTCCGAGCTACCCGGAGTCATTAGTTTAGAATGATGCAATACATTTGCCGAATTGGGGATATAATTCTTGGCAGAGCCTTCCAATCCCATATTTAAAGCCATTTTGCCTACTGCATCGGCTGTTCCTGGTTTGACAAATACGATATTGTGAGGCATGTCGTCGTTGTTGTAAAAGGTCAGCTTCACCTTACTGCCTGCCTTGACCGTCATCATCTTCTGATCGTAACGCAACCCCGGCAAGGTACTGATGATCAAACTTTTATCTACCTTCCTCCAATTGGATGGCATGGAAGTGACTCGCTTACTATTACTTGCCGTGGTTCTAGGTTTGGCTTTAGCCTTTTGCTTTACCACCGGCTTCTCCACAGCATCGGGGTTATCCTTTTCTGCGGCCGGCATCTGGTGCTGGCTATGGTCCATTTCAGGCATCTCTTTTTTGGGCGTTTTGACCACCGGTTCCGGCAATACCAATTTCTCTCCTTCCGGAATGCGATTCAATGTATAATAAGCCGTATTGTGCAATAAAGGCAAATCTCCCTGATATGCTTTCACCCCTTCTGCTTTGATCTCGTGAATGTATTTGATGCGTAATGAATCGACCACCAAGCGAGCCTTCAAGCCATCATCAGAAACGACAATTCCCCGCACCGGACAGTTCTGCTGGTTCACCACCGGACTGCCGTACACTGGGTGGTATTTATAGATAAAGCTGGTCAAGGTATAAGATTCAGGATCAGCGGCACTCGCTTTGTCGACCGGTTGCGTAAATTCGATTTCAAAACCATCGGGCATTGCCCTCACGGCTTTCATTTCAAACGGCATATTACCCGTCCAAATCAAGCGTTCCAATCCAAAAGGAGCTTTTCCCTTAGAGCCCCAGCCGCGATTGGTCTGGCCAACAAATAATGATCCATCTTTGCCCCAACTCATGCGTAAAACGCCCGACTTAAAGCCCTCTCTGAAATTGAAAGCGGCTCCTTGATAAACGCTATCCACCTGTTCCAAAAAGACACGTACAATTTTACTCTGTCCCTGGTCTCCAACAAAGAGCTGTCCGGCAAAAGGACCAAAAGCCCCATCGGTCTCATCCGTAATAATCTCTGAAGTAGAAATGCCGAGAATCCCATGTGGCAACCAAACTGCCGGGGTCTTGATCACGGGCAATTCCTCTGCCAATTCAAAGAGGGGTTGAGGGATTTCATCCTCAATATTTTCAGGCTTAATCAGCTTTTGCCCTGGAGGCGTAAAACGAGGATTTGCCCGATAATAAATATCATTGGTAGTCAGCTTCACCGGAGATTCTGGTCGTTCACTCCAGCGCAATCCAGCCGGATGGCCGGTAAAGTCTCCTTTTCCAACCGGCATAATAAAACCAGACCCCATCCAATCCCCTTGATTATCACCATAGAAGAAAGTGCCGTCTACCCAACCGATGCCACAAGGCGAGCGCATACCCGTTGCCCAAGGCTCCATCTCCCCGTCTGAAGTAATGCGCATGGTCCAGCCCCGCCAGGGTACCCGACTTTCCCCACGCCACCACTCTTGATCGCCAAAAGCGACATTGCCGGTGACAAACATACTGCCGTCAGGAGCGATCTTTGGGCCAAAAGAATATTCGTGATAATGGCCGGAAAGTGGCCATTGATAAACCGTCTCATAAACATCTGCCCGTCCATCGCCGTCTTCGTCAATGAGCTTGGTGAGCTCGCCCCGCTGCGCCATGTACAAGGCTCCTTTTTGGTAAGCCAACCCCAGAATTTCATGCAATCCCCGGGCAAACAAGCGAAAATGTGGCAACTGCCCATTGCGCATGTACGGATTTTCGACCTTCCACACCTCACCGTAGCGGGTGGAAACCATCAAATCTCCATTGGGTAAGGTGACCAATCCGCCAACCTCCAAAACGATGTCCGAGGGGACCGGTAAATCGACTATTTTGTAATAATTATCTTCTGTTGGTAAAATATCCGTTTGATCCCCCTGGGCATTAATCAAGAAGGGAAGCCCTAACATGCTCAGTAGAAAAGTAGTCTGGTGAAGGTATTTTTTTAAATTCGACATCTTTCTCTTGTTTTACCAAATAAGGTCATAAGTAATGGTTCCCTGGCCAAACGGAATCAACAACTCCTGAAAAGCTCCCGATTGACGGATAATCCCTTTAGATGCTGCTTTTTCCAGTAATTGGATATAGTATGTGCCATCAATACGATAGCGCAGTTTATCTATCGATTCTATCAATTTTCCTTTAGCCGCACGATGGTAGCCATTAGCCAATGCGCCTTCCAAGGAGAGTTGACGCTGAAAATGGGTCCCCTTTCCTTTGGGAGTAATTTTGTCCAGAACCAGCGTTTCCCCTAGTAGGTAGTTAAAGGTCGGTATTCCATCTCGATCCAATCGGTATCCTTTTCCGCGAAAGTGCGCACCGCCAAATGTACCTTCCGGCCATTGGCTATTAGGATCGCTCAAAATAGCCACTGCCGGGGCATCACCCAGTTTCACTACACTGCCCAACGCTCGGGTGCTTCCATCTCCTCGGCTGTCCCACATTGGCGTAGCATCCAGAAATCCGGCCCGCCAAACCTCAAACAGGGCACCATTTGACAGATTGTAATGGTAACTCATCCTTTCGGGAAAGCCCACCGAAATGGCATGGGTTATGCGATAGGTGGTATCTAATAATAGATCTTGATAATCCACAAAACTGCGCAATAACACTGGCTCGTTTTTATAGTCTACCAAAATGGGCTGTGGCATTTGCCCCAACGGTTCCGAACTGATTACATGCAGCGGGTGCTTTCGCAAACCTGGGCCACTGACATACAACGCCAGTCCATTGGGAAACCATGAATCTACCTTGGCGTATCTAATTTCAAAATGATGTCTTCCCTTTGCCAACACAGCAGATCCTTGGTGCTTTCTCCACCCTTCAGCTACTGCTGATTGGCCATCAATCAGCAGCAACCCCATGCCATAATTGTCCATCTCAAAATCATAACGGCCAGCCTCTGCAATCACCAGCTCTCCCTGAAAGCGTAGGGCAAACTTTGAGGTTTCACCCGTTACTTCATGGGTCAATTTTTCCGTCTTACCTTTATTTTTCAAGGCTTTTGCTGACAAATCATCCAATTCATAACTGTCCGTCTCATACACCTCAAAGGTCATTTTCTCTAGTTGTAACGGCGGATTGTTGAAACTGCGATACCGAATATTGCGAAAAGCAACTGATCCATGATCGCCCTGAATGCGCAGCGGGCCTGAAGCGACTTCCTCATCTCCCCCACCCCGCGTTGGACCGGTCAATTCCAGGTTTTCGTGAATGATGCACCCATTGAGCACCACTTTGAGCAAACGAGCATTGGCCGTTTTTTGACCATATTGATCAAAACGAGGGGCTTGAAAGGAGATCTCCAATTTCTGCCAAAGCCCCGGAGCCCGACAAGCGTTGAGTCGAGGGGCATACCCTTCGTAACCCTTCTGCCCTTCCGGCTGGCTTTCGTCCCAACGCTCATAAACGCCACCACAGTCGCCATAACTAGGGTATTGTACCCCCCAACTGTCTAGTAGTTGCAGTTCATAAATGCCTTGCAGATAAATGCCGGAATTGGAATGATAGGCCATCATAAATTCAAGCTCCAGGTCCAGATCACCATGTTTCAGTTGGGTGTAGAGGTCTTGCCCATGCTTTGAACCGGGGAGATTGACCAGAACACCAGTCCCGGATTTGGTTTCCAGGTCTCCCTGCTGCTCCAGATCAGACATGACGTTGCCTACGATTTTCCAACTCTTTCCCGGATTGTCAAATGCGGAAAGATCGTGAAGAGGAATGGCCGTAAAATCCTGAGTAATAGCAAATTGAGTAACATACAAAGATATGCAAAATAGAATTGCCTTCTTAAAGGTCATTGGCTTGGTATTTCAGTTCTAATTGGATGAGTAATAATACTAAAAATCCTTTATACCAAAATCGATTGCCTCGAAAATCAGTCCGCAAATGTTTGAAATCAAGAAACGGACTGCCGTTGCAAATATTCGACCAGATCGCGGTAGATGGGATTGCTGCGCAACAGAAATTCATTGCCCACTAACACCAAGTGCTCCCGCGCCCGGGTCAGCGCCACATTTAATTTGCGATCAACGCCATCCATGGAAAGAGAGGAAAGGGTTTGCATCTGGTGGGGAGAATTGGTACAAAGCGAAATCAGGATCACATCCCGAGCGCCCCCCTGATACCGCTCTACCGTATCGATGGTCACCGTTTCAGGGTCCAATTGAGCCTTTTCCAGCACCGCCCGAATGGTCGCAATTTGAGCGCGGTAAGGAGTAATAATGCCGATGCTCTCCGCATCTAGAGGTTTGCCCATCTTGCGATATAACTTTTGATAACTCAACACCAATTGACCAATGCGCTCCGCCTCGTATTGATTGGTTTTTGCCGTGGGACTACTTTCATCAATCGGAGTATCAAAAAACAGGGTGCGATATTGACACAATTGCTGCTCTAGCTTCTCATCTTCCATCACCGACTTAAAGGGTGAATGCTCCAATTGGCGAGTTCTAGCGGGCACCGTTTCCGGTAAAATTTTTAATGTTCCGTCATAAAAAAAGCGATTCGGAAAATCCATAATTTCATGGTGCATCCGTCCCTGGTGACTGAGTTGAGCATAGGCCCAATGCCAGTTTTCTTGCTGGCAGCGGTGGTACAACCGTTCAAAAAGCGAATTGCGCAGGTCCTTTAATCCAATGGGGTGCAATATTGGATCTTTCACGGCAGTTAAGTCTTCCCGTTGCACCACTACAGCGGGCAATTGTCGATGATCTCCCACCAAGACAAATCGTTGGAAATGGGGCAAAATACCGACCAACATTGGTTCCAAAATCTGGGAAGCCTCGTCAATAATCGCCCATTGGAAGGTTTTTAATTGCAATAATTCCGGTTTCCCGGCAATGGAAGATACCGTAGCCACAATAATGCGCTTCTCCTGAATTAATTGCTTCAATTCCCGTCGCGAAGCGGCTTTTCGGGCTTTTAAACTCAATAGCTGATCCTGATAGCTTTCTCCGGTTGAATAACGGGACCCAATGCGCAAATATTGGTTTCGAATGTCCCCTCCAATGCGTTCAATTGAAGCACAGATTTCATCAACGGCCCGATTGGTGTAAGCCAACAACAACAATTGATCCTCCGTATTTACCAATAAATGTTCCACCAAATGACGAAGCATCACACTCGTTTTGCCGGTGCCCGGAGGCCCCCACAAGAGGAAATAATCCTCTGTCGCCAGAATCTGCTGTAAGATTTGCCCCTGCTCCTCCGTCATTCCTGATTTGGGCTCTAGTGGTAACAATTGGCCCTGTCGCGGTGCCTGTTCTGTCAGCAAGAGTGCCTTTTTCGGCTTGGCTGATGCTGCGAAAGCAAATAAATTCCGATACATCGAAACAAAACCACTATCCAACAGGTCGTGTTCCAAATTCCAATGTTCATAATCTTCAAACGTGCGCTTATTAAATTGGCGGCTCCGCAAACGAACGCCAATTTGTTCTTGATTCAGTTCAACCAGCGTGCACTTAAACAGCTGTGCCGCCAACGGGCCGTCGGCAACCTCGGGATACAAGATGGCAATATCTCCTTGTCGAAAATTGGCTAGCTGATCTTCCGGGTGTCGGGCAAACCAAATTAATGGTTCCTCTTCGGCTGATTCATTCTTCACAATGGTCAAACGGCTCATCAGGTCAAAATTGGCCTGCTTCTCGGCGCGACTATTGAGCCATAAGCTTGCCAGTCCGTTGATGTGATCAATGCTTTGTTCCCCGGTTTTGGCCAATTGATGTTCCCGTGCAATAAACCCGGAAAAAGCAATAAAATAGGCCTTCTCAATAGGATTCAAACCTTCGTAGACTTGCTGAAAATGAGCCATATCCGTCCGACCAAAGCCTTTTAGCTGTGGAAAAAACTTCAAATTCAAGCGACCAAAAAGCAACTGCCCCTGGTCGAGCAATCCCTCCTCTCCCAAGCCCAATTTAGCCAGCATTCGCTCCATGCCCAGCAACTGATTGCGAAGCTGTAAACCTTCGTATTGCTGTGCCTTGGTGGCCGGTGCAAAACGCAATTGTCGCTCTTCCAACCCGGAATATAAGATGTAAGCAGCCGCATCAAGCGCCTTGCCGTAAGCCGATTTCACCAAGAGGTCATACAGCAAGGTTTGCATAAAGTGATTGGGCCCCAAACCATAAATATTGGGCATAAATGGTTTGCCACTTTTCAATTCCACAATCGCCCCTTTTCCAGCATCAATATCGCGATAGAGGAAGTCCAGACGTCCCTGTAATCCGTAAGTCGCCGAATAGAAAGTAGGTTCCAAAAAGCTGTCTTCCCGGACAATATTTTCCCGGGCAAAGCCTTCCTTCACCATCTGTTTGAGATTGACAAAATGCAGTTGGCTGCGGCCAATGATGTCCCGAATCTGCCGGTCATCGTACAGACAAAAAACCAGCGGATTGAGTTGAAAAATCTGCTTTTTAAGCTCCCCAAAGGTAACATCGGGATTGGTCATCAATTCATCCAGGAAGAAGTTAGCAATATTTCCCACCATCAGTGGAATAGAGCTGGTGAAGGGCAAAAATTTCTTCAAGAGATATGGCCAGGGATCGGTATTATTCCCACTAAAACATTCCGCAATAGCGGAGACATCCATCAAATAATCTGGCTCGATAATGAATGCCCGCGGCCGGTAGATGCCCTCATCATCTACTTCTACATCTAGCAAGGTCAGCATCAATGGAAAATCGAAGATGCGCCGGATCACCCGTACGGTCGGATTGAAGTGCTCGTTCCTTTCGGGGATATTGTACTGGATGCGAATGGTTTCCTCGGCATGGGTTTCGGCTTTCGCCAAAAATTGCGACAATTCCTCCTCTTCCCCAATCAGCAGGACTTTGACTTGAGCCAAATAATTTTTAATACCTGCCTGCTGATACGGAAAGGGCCAATCGGAGGGACAACAATTCAACACCTCCGCTGGAGGTCCTTCGCCCAACAGGGCTTCAATACTGACGGTCAGTGTTTTAAAGCCTAAGGCATAAAGATCGGTGGCATCCTCTGTTTCGCCCAGCTGCTGAGAAGCTTTCCAGCGAAAACGGTGTAGATAAAACTGTAAAGATCGAGTCAACTGGTACTTATGGCTGACGTAAGCGATACGGGAAAAGAGCGTAGCAAATTGCAGCCGCTCCTTTTTGGTCATTTCCACAAACAATACATTCAACAGCCGGTACAAAGCCTCCACCTTGCCCGCCTGCTCAAGTGCAGCACTCTGTTCAATTTTTAGCAACTCTTGATAAAACAACTTCGCCAGTCCACCTCGATTCATAGACAAATACTTGTCTGGCGAAAATAGGAAAAGCAAAGATGAATCAATACTAATTTGGTGATTGATTTCTGCCGCCTTTCTCTAAATTTACGCCATGAAAGAACACCACTACCAAATCAATCTAGAATGGACCGGCAATGAAGGCAAAGGAACCGAAAGCTACAAAGCCTACTCCCGCAACCACCTGATTGCTGCCCCCGGAAAATCCATCACCATTCCCGGCGCGTCAGATCCTTCCTTTTTAGGTGATGCCACCCGCTATAATCCCGAAGAGTTGTTTGTTTCCTCACTATCGGCTTGTCACATGTTATGGTATTTACACCTCTGTGCAGTCAATAAAATTGTAGTGACGGAATACATCGATCAGGCCACCGGAATCATGGAAGAAACCAGTGATGGCGGCGGCAAATTCAAAACAGTGACCTTACATCCAAAAGTAACCATTACGGATGCCTCTCAAAAAGAAAAAGCCATTGCCCTGCATCACCAGGCCAATGGACTTTGTTTTATTGCTAATTCCTGTAATTTCCAGGTAAAACATGCCCCGGAAATATTGGTATCGTAACTGCCAATTTTAATTGGCAGTTACGAGCCAAAGAGATTATCATAATTATTACCCCCACTGGATTTACGCTCACCATCTGCTTCGGGCAAAGAAGTTGGGCTATCCAAATCAAGCAAATCTGAGGAAGAAGAACCATCTCCCATCAACAACAGTGTGCTCTCTTTTTCCCATTTCTCCAACATCTGCATGCCTTCTTCTTCAAATATACCATTCTGTAAATCAACAGATTGCATAAAATTTGAAGACATTTCCATAAACCGCTCCATCTCTCCCACCTTATTGGCCACATCGTCGGCAATGGCTTCCATGGCCATATCAAACATCGCTCTCTTGTCTGGATCGCCGCTGATCACACTCATGGCAGATTTCATAGCGGAATGGGAAGCACGGATGGCCTTGCGCTCGGTTTCTTTCAGTTTGACCTGATCTTTAGTATCTTCCAATAAAATTTCAGAATTGGAATGCATCTTGGTTAGAATGCGGTAAAGAACCTGCATCTTCTGGTGCAAGACATTGTATTTTTGGTTGCTCTCTTTGAGGCGGGCAGCCTTACGAGTAGCCAAAATCACCTGATTATCTACGCCTTTTGCTTTGGCGGCGCTGGCCAATTTCATCTGATCACTGATTTCTTTTTCATTGCTCTCCATCAAGGTTTGCAACTTGCGCATTTGACCGCGGATCGCACCAATCTGTTTACGCATCTTAGTTAAGTTATCCTGCAAGTCTTCGATATAAGACTTCAAAATACCGACCGGGTCTATTTGTACAAACAAGCCCGTAATGCTGCGCATCACACTTTTGTACATATACCAAATCAAGTTGCGCATCTTAGGATCAAGAATCATATAAACGATGCCTCCCAATGCCACCAACATCAAGCTGAGGTACAGCACATTTTTGGTAAGGGCGATCAAAGCCGGTAAAAAGGTATACAGCAAGAGTCCTCCTCCTGCAATCAGGGCAACCAAAAAGATTAGTCCGGTCACCCCTTCCGGGCGTTTCCAGAAGGATTTTTTTCCTCCTTCGGGGTTTTCAAATTGCACTACGTCTGCCATAAAACAATAATTTGTGCTTTGACAAAACTCATTCGACGATCAGTTTTGTCAAAGCTGTTGCTTCAATTAGGGTTACTATTTTACAAAAATTTCTCAATATTCTCCATATCCTGCTCAATTTGATTGACGATGCTTTGCAACGTATGGTCAAAATTATTTCCGGTGGCCACAATCCGCTCTTTATCAGCCTGAATGATCTCATCGGCACTATCCACGGTTGACTGAGAGGCGGCAATCTTCTCTTCCAATTGCTTAATTTTCAATTTGTAGTCTTCAATCTGCTTTTTCAGTTTTTCCACTTCGGCCAGCTTTGAATCTACCCGTTGCTTCATTTGTTTTTGTAGAGCAGCATCAAACTGTTTTTTCTCTTCCTGCAATACTTTTTTATAATGAATAGCCGTCTTCAACAACTTCTCTTTGGTCAACCCCATGGTGGCTGCCGTTGCGAAAGCAGATTTGATGGCAATGCCTTCCTCCATATCCATTTCCATCAATGCTGCCAGCGACTGTTTAAATTCGAGATAATCAAAGCCTGGCAGGTTGCTTTTATTCAACGCATTGGTCAGAAAATCTACACTCTTTTCATCCAATCCATGAGAATCTCCAAACAGATTTTTCAATTTCTTTTGCATCGTATCAGTTTTTCAAATAGTTCCAATTACAAATAAACGTAAAATGAGAAAAAAACACCGCTAATTTTCGATATTCCTTGGCCTAGCTTCGATATTCCACTCATTTTGCGGCACGACCGCCTATTTTTACCCCAAAAATCAGTGTAAAATTTTAATTTCACTAAACCCATTACCGGTCTTTTGCACCAAGATCTGAGTGGAAATGCGCTCCTTTAATATTTTAACGTGCGAAATCACGCCGATGGTCTTTCCACTAGCCTGTAGATTTTCCAAAGTACTTATTGCCATATCGAGGTTTTTATCATCCAGGGTACCAAAACCTTCATCTATAAAAAGCGACTGGATTTTTGAATGCCGACCGGCCAATTCCGAAAGGCCCAAAGCCAAAGCCAAACTGACGAGAAAGCTCTCCCCTCCCGACAAAGTATTCATAGAACGGTGGTTGTCGGCCTGAAAGGTGTCTACGATCTCCAATTCTAAATCTTCGTCGGATCGCTTGCGAATGTAGTAGCGGTCATTGAGCTTTTGCAAATGCTGATTGGCGAGAAAAGTCAGTTTTTGCAAAGTCAGTCCTTGGGCAAAGGTGCGAAATTTTTTACCATCGGCCTGACCAATGAGGTCGTTGAGGTTGGCCCAACGCTGGTATTCCTTTTGTTGCGCCTCTAGTTGCTGGACCAATTGAGCCGCTTCTTCTTTCCTGGCTTCGTTTTGCTTCAACTGCTCCGTTAACGCACCTATGGATTGCTGCAACGCCTGGTATTCCTGATCCAACGCCAATAATTCCTCGTGCAGGGCTTCAACATCAATTTCATTGACCTTTTCGGCCAATAGTTTATCCAACTCACTTTCTGTATCCTTGACGGATTGTTGTAGCGCCGTGGCTTCTCGCTCCAGCCTTTGCTTTCTTTGTTCTATGGTCCGGGCTTCTTCCTCTTCCAACATATTCTGTCGGAGTGTTTCAATGGAGTCAAATCCTGCCTTAGCGATGGCTTTGCGCAATTCGTCACTGGCTTTTTCAATGGCTTTTAGCAAAGTTGCTTTTTCCTTCTCCTTTTCCGTCAGTAGTCTTTTTGCCGACTCCCAGCTAGCCACCGTTTTTGACAAAAGTGCTTGTCCGGCCGTCAATTCCTGGCGTTGGGTGGTCAATTGCTTTTCCCAAACTTCTTTCTCCTCTTGCGGATCGGCTTCACCAAACAAGGCATTCCTTTGCGCCAGCAATTGGGCTAAGGCCTCACTTTCCTTTTCCAAAATGACTTGTTGATTTTCAACCGCTGCTTTCAGTTCTGCTAACCGGCTCTTTTTTTCCTCGATGGATTGCGCCTGTAGGCGAAAATCTTCCCTGCTTTTAATCAATTGCGCTTCCGCTTTAAGGTAAGCTGTTTTGTGTGTGTGAAGCGCGGTAAAGGTATCCTTGGCGGTATCCAATTCAAACGTATAGCCATAGGAACCTAACAACTGATTGATCGTCTTCGTTGCCGAAATAAAAGCTTGCTGCTGTTCCTGTAGCTGTTTTTGCATGGAGGCTTCCTGGCTTTGCATCACCTTCACTTCCGCTTCTACGGCCCGGAGTTTTTCTTGAATGTCTTTTTGCAATTTTTCCTTTGACGACAACATACCGGAAATGGCATTCAATTGATCCAACGCCTTGCGCCGCTCATTGAGCAAACGGTCAGAATCCATCAGTCTGCGCTCCAACAAATTACCTCGGGCACTGGCAAAATCTTCTGGGGTAAAGCCCGGTGCAATTTCCGCAATTTTATCCTCGTATTCCAAGATTCGATCCAATTGCCGCTGCACCTGCCCACTGGCTTTTTTGAGTTCATCGCCCACCAATTGTTCCATCTCTTCGGCCAGGCTAGACTGCCGGTTCAGCAATTGTCGATGGTTTTTATATACGAACTCATAACGACTTTTAGTCGCTTCATACTCTTCTTTGGCCTCATTGACATAAGGCACGATTTTCTTTTGCCGAAAGGGATGTTTTTTGGAAAAACACAGCGGACAAGGATCGCCTTCCCGGAGTTCTGAGCGGTCTTTTTCGTAGTTGGAAATCAACAGCTGTTGTTCATAAATTTCCCGCTTATAGGCCAATTGTTTGGTCATCACATCCATCAATTCCATGGACGACATCAACTGCTTATTGACATCCATTTCTGCACGTTCCAGGTGTTCCCGACGCTCTTCCTGGGCAGACAATTCGAGCAGTGCCCGTTGATATTCTTCATTGTACTGACTCAAGCGCCCCAGGTTTTTCTGCTGTTCTCGTAGTTGCTCAATATCTTTATACAGAAAACCAATCAGCTCCTCTTTACTTTTGGGATAATTAGGGGGGACAGCCTGGGCAAATTGCTGTTCCAATGCCGCTAATTCGGTTTGAACTTGTTCATTTTGCTTTTGAAACTCCGCTAATTTCTCCTCCTGCTTTTCCCTTTGCTCACTCAATGCCGCCAATTCCTTCTCCATTTGGCGACGGGTCAGAAAAAGTTCTCGCAAATTGTCCCGTTGATCCTCAATACGTCCCAACTCTGTGCTAAGGCTGGCATATTGTGTATGATCCGAAAGCCATTTTTCTTCCGTTTGGATCGCCTTTCCCAAGGCTTCCTGAGCCTCCATCAAGGTAGCCAATTGCTGCTCTTGGGCTTTGAACTGCGCTTGTAGTGCATTCCAGGCTGTCTCCTTTTGCTGCAATGGCCCCGTCTTTTCCTCTATTTGCACATCCAACTTCTCCACCTGTTGCCAGAGTTTGCGTTTTGCTACACCTTCTTTTTCTAAGTTGGCCAGCGTATCCGCCACTACAGCATTTAATTCCGATTGTGTTGCTTGCTGCTTTTTGGTATCTGCGACCTCTTTTTCCAAAGCAATTAAAGCCTCCTCGACCTGTTCCTTTGCATGCAACTGGTGATCCAAACGAGCCAAGGCTGCTGAAAATGGTTGCGCTTTTTGCGAAAGCTCCAATCTCTTAAAATCTGGCGCCGCCTCGGCTATAGCTGCCTCGTTCGCCAGCATTTTTTCCACAAGGAGGTCTTTTTTTTCTTGCAAGCCAGCCAGTGCCTCCACCCGTTGTTTCTTTTGGCGAAGGGCTTCTAACGCGACGGCCATTTTTTGGTTGCCGGCTTTTTTATCCCCCAGCTCCGCCTCAATTTGTGTCACCGTTTCTTCATCGAGCAGCCGCAGACTTTCCAGCTCTTTTTTCAAGTCTTCCAACTTACCCAATTCCTCCTTATGGCGCTCAAAAGCCGCCTTTGACAATCGGGAATAAATGTCAGTACCCGTGATGCGCTCCAAAAGATCCGAACGATCTTTTTCGTTGGCCTTCAGAAAGGCGGCAAAATCGCCTTGCGACAACAGTACCGAGCGGCTAAACCGGTCAAAATCCAAACCGGTGATGGCTTCTACCTCTTTATCCACCTCTCGTTGTCCCTCGGCAATAATTTTATAAACGGCTTCCCCATCCTTCTCCACCTCCTGCGACAATTGCCTCACCGGGGGCTGGATATTGCCATCTACTTTTTGTCGGGCCCTGCGCAAGCTCCAATGTGCCCGATACACCTGACCATTGGTTTGAAATTCAACTTCGGCTAAACTCTCTACCGAGCCATAAGATAAAACCTCCTTGACATCTTTATTGCGATGAATTTTGCCATACAAACCCAGGGTGATGGCATCCAAAATGGTCGTTTTTCCGGCACCGGTATCTCCGGTAATGGCAAAAAGGCCGGTATCGCCCAGCGGGGAGCTGAGAAAGTCGATTTCCTGCAAGAGACGCAGGGAATTGAGGTTTTGTAGGGTGACCTTTAAAATCTTCATAGGGTTTCTCTTTCCTCCATCCAGTCTTTAAGTTCTAAAAAGCTTTGTTCTAAGGCAGCCATAGTTTCGGGTGGACTACCAAAACTTTCACACTTTTTGCGGAATACTTCCAACACGTCCAGATCGTCCAGATCCGCCTCGGGAGCAGCGTTGGCCTCCAGTGCCTGATAACTGCGGTTGACCCGGATTTTGAGAATTTCCAGGTCCATTTCCTTGGTAAAATCACGTAATTCCCGATCCAACAGGGGAATGACTTCATCGGTATCCACAATGACTTCCAGCCAGGAGGCCAATCCGGGTCTTTCTTTATCTGCAAAGGCTTTCAGGCGTTGTTTGACCTCTTTCAGGTTGCCCTGAATGGTTTTTAATCTGCGAAAAACGGGGACGGGGATCGTCTCAATTTGTTCTAATTTTTTGCCGTTAAACGCCAACAGCAATACGCCTTTTTCATCTTTGGTTTCACTGAAACTCAACGGAATCAGAGAGCCGGAATAGCGAATGTGATTCTGACCACCTACCGTTTGCGCCCGGTGGATGTGGCCCAGGGCGATGTAATCAAAAATAGCCGGAAACTGCCCAGCGTCAATATTTTCAATATTGCCGACATAGATATTGTCTTGTTTGGCGGAAGCTTCCGCTCCGGTGGCATAGAGGTGTCCCATTGCGAGCAAGGGGATGTCCAACTTTTTATAGGGTTTAACCAATGCTGCCAATTCCTGGTAATGGTTGATGATGCCTTCGCGAAGACGTGCTTCACGGTCGTAACCACTTTCCGCCGCCACGCTGTACCGAAGGTCACGATCACGCAGAAAGGGAACGGCAGCAATGACGGCTTCTATCTTGCCTTCGTGGTCTTTCAATAACACCAACTCTTCTTCCGGGGTCTCTCCTACTGCTGCCACAATCTGGATATTCAAGGCAGCCAACAATTCTCGTGGCGCACTCAACATCGCCGGAGAGTCGTGATTGCCGCCGGTGATGACAATGTGCCGACAACAACTGCCCAGTAAACCGGTCAGAAACCGGTAATACATCTTTCGGGCATAGTTGGGCGGATTGCCGATATCAAAGATATCTCCGGCTACGACCAGGGTATCTACTCCCCTGTCGCGAATGGTATCTGAGAGCCAGTCCAGCGCCTTTTGGTGCTCTTCCTCCCGGTCGTTGTACAAGAATTTCTGCCCCAGATGCCAGTCTGAGGTATGCAACACTTTCATAGTTTTAGGAATATTGGGCTTAATTTAGGAACTATTAGAGAGGAATTCAGGAAATCATACATAATTTTGTTGGAATGAGTGCTTGGAGCGGTAGAATGCATGAAATGGAAAATTGGTCAAATCAATTTGATATTGTACCCTCAACATCAAATAGTTTGAGAAAAGGATAGCCACAAACTATTTACCAATAAAAGGTTTTGAGAGGGTAATTACCCAAAACACTTTTGATCGCTTAAAGTATCTATACCCAAGCTTAGGAGGAGTGGGAATAAAAAGAGTATCC
Source organism: uncultured Saprospiraceae bacterium (assembly GCA_964015035.1). Lineage (GTDB taxonomy): Bacteria > Bacteroidota > Bacteroidia > Chitinophagales > Saprospiraceae > BQJU01. The sequence continues at coordinate 4,671 of CAXHCA010000030.1, read as the reverse complement.
ATCCACTGTCCTAAAGTTTAAAGTCAGTAGCTGTTGTAATGGCTTTTTGTATAGCTTAATGTTATGCAAAAAGCTGAGAATATGATCTTTAAATTCTGAGAATTGCTCGAAGTGGTATGAATGAATAATTTTTTGCTTTAAAAACCGCCAGAGCCGTTCAATTAAGTTCAGGTTTGGAGAATAGGGAGGTAGAAAGATAAATTTTATTCTTTTGTCGGCCACCCATTGCTGCAATTTCCGGTTTCGATTGTAACGTGCATTGTCGCAGATCAGGTAGATCGTCTTTTTCCGGTGTTTTTTGAGCAGTTGCTGGCACAGGTTTTTAGTGGATTGTGCATTGACGCTTTGTGGCGTATCAAAGACCAGTTTGGTGGGGTCCAAGGCATTAATCGCCGCATTGATATTGAGCCTCTTACGACCACTATTAGCCAGGACTTCAAAACGCTGTCCTTTTTTGATCCAGCCCTTGGTACTTCTGGTATTATGTGTAGGATGCCTCCCATCTGCATAGTAAACCTCGGCCTGCCCATTTTCCACTTCTGCTAATAATTCAGGAAGTGTTTGCTCTAAAAACTCCACTTGTTCAGCTTCATTGGCCTTACCTGGCACCACTTTGGTACATTTATATTCGTAACCCAACCGATGTAGCAAAGGCACCAGGCCTCCAGGCGTATATTTCACGCCAAATTCTTGCTCAATGTAGTGGCAGATCTCCGCAGCTTCTGCGTAGCAATATTCCTCCAGATGTTCGTCCAAAATCTCTAATTGCTCCTCCGTCAGCTTACCACTGTAAGAAACGTAGCCATCCTCAATATAGGATTTTAGACCTACTTTTTGGTAGGCTTGGGCATATCGATATATTGTGTTATCGTCGATCCCCAAGGCCGCTTCTATGTCTGTCACTTCAAAGCCCTGATGTAACATAACCAGCACCGTTACCTTAATGTATCGGCGCCGATGCAGACTTGGCTTTTTCTGAAGTTTCTTCAGCTCTGCTAATTCTTCGGATGGTAGTTCGATTTTCACGATGCTATTATACGAATTTTCCCAAACCTTTTATGTTTGGGTATATTTTGTATTTTTAGGAGCGGTTTTTGCACGGGCTGCCGTTCGCTGCAAGCTAAAAAACAACGAACAATGGAGAATAAAATAGAACATATAAATCCAAGCGGACTAATAAAAAATCCTGCATTTTCTCAAATCATAACGACTGAAGGAAATGGAAAGACAATTTATATCGGTGGACAAAATGCAGTAAACGGAAACGGAGAAATTGTAGGGAAAAATGATATTTTACAACAAACCGAGCAAGTAATGAAAAACCTTGAAATTGCTCTTAAATCTTGTGGAGTAAATTTTGAGAGTTTAGTGAAATTAAACATTCACATTGTCCAAGGGCAGAATGCTTTTGGTGCATTTCAAGTTTCGCAGAAATTTTTAGGACAGAACCCAAACCCACCGATTATTACAGTCTTGTATGTTGCAGGACTAATAAATCCAGATTTTTTACTTGAAATTGATGCAATCGCATTTAAACCTGAAAAATAAGAAAATGGAAAATCAACTCGGAAAAACCAAAGATGTAGGATTTCAATTTGGAATAAGGAAAACCTTTCCTGTTTCGAGTGAGAAGGTTTGGGACTTTTTATTTTCCGAGAATGGATTAAAAATTTGGTTAGGCAATTTGAAAAATGAACTTGAAATTAAAAAAGAATACGAAACTGAAAATGGCATAACAGGACTTGTCCGTGTTTTTAAAGCAAATTCCCATATTCGACTGAATTGGAAACCCACCCATTGGAAAAATACGTCAACCGTCCAAATTAGAGTTATTGGAAATCAGACAAAGACAACCATAGCTATCCATCAAGAGAAACTTTTAAATGCTGAGCAAAGAGCTGAAATGAAAGCTTATTGGAGTGTAATAATGAATAAAATAGGAACTGAAATAAAAAAGCCAGCCCCCTACAAATAACCCTCAAAGCAAAGCAGAGCGCAAGCACAGGCCCAAGAAGCTGTTTTGAAACCAAACTTCGGGGCAAAAGAAAAACAGCATAGGGCTAACATCTATAGAAAATTTCACCAAACCGGGTTATTGACAAAATTCCCACGCCCGATCTTCCGACCAGGTGTGGTGGCTATTAGGCACCTGAAAGCCTACATGGCCACCCTCTTGTGGCGTTTCCAGAAAGAGGTTGGGATGATTGGCGCAGATTTCAGAAGGGGAACATTGCTCATTGAGTAAGGGGTCATTATGGGCATTGACCAATAAGGTGGGCACTTTCGTACCGGCCATAAAGTTTTTGGCGGAAGCTTTTTCGTAGAAATCATCGGCATCGGTATAGCCGTTGAGGGGGGCGGAAAAATATTGATCAAAATCCTCCCAGATCCGGATTTTACCAAAGTTATTGACATCCACCAGGTCGGGAAATTGTTGGGCTTTTGCTTCAATCTTCGGGCGCAGGCTGCGGTTGAATTTGCGGCGGTAAAAGGCATTATCCCAGTTGCCCAGCACCTTTACGCCTTCGCGCAAATCACAGGGCGAAGAAAAAGCAATACCGCGATCCACAGGGTCGGGAATTTCCTTGCCGTGTACCCCCAGATATTTTAAGGTGATACTGCCCCCCATACTGAATCCCACCAGCACAATGCGCTCGTAGTCTTTGGTACGCAACGCATGAGCGATCACTTCGCCAATATCTCCGATCTCTCCGTGATTGTAGAGCCGTGGTTTTAGATTCAATTCACCGCTGCAGGAACGGCAATTCCAGGCCAGTACGTTCCATCCTTCTTTAAAAAAACGCTTGGCCATTCCCATCATATAGGGACGTTCACTATTTCCTTCCAGTCCATGGGTCAGGATCAACAATTTCCTACTTCCGCTTTCCGCCCAATCCAGGTCCAGGAAATCGCCATCACTAGTGGTAATTCTTTCCCTTTCGTAATAAAAAGAGACCTTCCGGAAAGCCGGTAGGATCGTTTGCAGATGACCATTGAACATCCAGTTTGGAGGACCGGGGTAGCTGGATTTTTCAATAATCGGCATACATCAATTGGATTGTATTTCGTAAAATTCAAATGAAGCCCTTTCTGGTGATAATGCGGCCGTTTTTTCTCCTTCTGCTACGATGTAGTACTGTAATCCTTCCACCGTATCAACCGTTACGCCCCAGATACCATCCGTGGCTTCTTTATCGCCATGCGCTCCATCGTCAAACATCTGGACCCTCGTAAAGTTCCCATAGGTTTCGTTGCGATAGAACAACCAGGCTTTTTCAGTCCCTTCAATACTCGCCGTGATAGTCACATCCTCATTAGAGGCATTGTGGTTGACATCTGTAATTTGCGGGGTCTCCTTTTTAAAAAGAGGATGGTTGGTCAAATACTCCGCACGCGCATTCATCAATTCGGTGAGTCCAATAATGCTCGAATTGTCTACTTTGACCGTTTCCGTCAGGTTCTTCTTAAAATCTTCATACGGATAGAGTCGATTTTCATCGTCTTTCACCAACTCATCAATCAATTTTTGCACCTCTAGCGCCCTTTTCTCAAATTGGCCATCTATGAAATTTTCCTTGATGATGGTCTGCATGTGGGCCACATAAATCTTACGGTATAAGTCGATGCCCAATAAGTTGGTGATGAGTGGCCGCTTGGGATTTTTTTCACTGTAGTGCAAAAACGGGCTCATGGTCTGCATTTTCTCGTTAGACAAGGGTATTCCCAAGCCCGTATAGCGGAAACCGCCAAAACAAAGATTCATATCCCACAATACGGGATGATACATGCCGGAAGTATCCCGATAGAGATAATAATTGTGGCACAAGCGACCGGTATAGCTGTCTAAGTTAACCAATACGTTATTGTAAGCCAACATCCACATTGTTTGATCGACATCTAAGATCTTTTCCAGTTGTCCCGGCTTATTCCGTAAGGCTTTTGTGAGGTCTATCACATCTCTCCACCCGGCATTATCTTTTAATTCGTATAGGTTGAAGTAACAAACGGAATCTTCGCCCAAATACATCAGCGAGGCTTTATCCCCTTCCGGGCAACCCGAAACAGTACGCCCGTGCCAGTTGGGGTCACATTTGACCAGTGCGCCTTTGTCGTGACCAAAAAATTTATCCAAAAACAGATCATCTACAGATTCTGTACAATTGTACAACCCCAGATATTCGTCATTGACATAGACTTTGGCATAATTGGCCCGTGGTGCCGGCATGTATTTCCCGGCAATCTCATAAGCCAATACTTCTCGTAAAAAGCTGGGATCGCGGAAAACATTCGACAATTTGAGCGTCTCATAGCCACCAGGTAATTTCTGATCATCATTGACAAAATCAACTTTGAGGTTGAACGGCAATTTGCTCGAACCGCTTTTGCGCACGTTGTAGTAGGAGCTATTGCCCTTGTAACGAACCCCCGTTTGGGGATAGGATTTGCCATTGATCACCGCATCTCCAACTAGTCTTTCGTCATATCCTCTCTGTTTGAGAGAATCCAGCAAATCTTCCCAATTGTCTTCGGCAAAAGTCAATCGGATTTCCATGATTGATTTTAAATCATAGATTTCCTGCGCTTTTGCAGCAAAAGAGACCATAAAAATTGACAGTGTGATAAAGAAGAGTTTTTTCATCGCCATAATATATAAATATATAACTATACAGG
>CAXHCA010000029.1:0-54907 GCA_964015035.1 uncultured Saprospiraceae bacterium | reverse complement strand
AAAATAAAGAAGATTGTCTTATCCTTATACAAGGGGACTAATCCCAACTGCACCCTGGGAGTGTTGAATATTTTCAGGTGGGTAGTATTACATTAAAACTTGCTCTATTTAATAATAGCGGCCCTTCAATAATTATTGAAAAAAATGGATCAGAAAAGTATAAAATCAGGTTTTGATATGGAGATCAAGGAAAGTACTCAGATTAGAGAATACGATAGGGAATTGCTTGCTAAGATCATTAATAAATCTATTCGATCACTATCGTTTCCCCATAATTTGAAGGTTATCTTTCATGATGAAATTTTCAAGTTAAATACGCAACAAATTGTAATCGAATTTTCTGATTTTGAGTTGAAAATTGTAAACCATTACCATGAAAGTGTATATAATACAGGGCTGAAATATTTGTTGCTGTCGAAAAGAAATGTAGCAAATAGACCTTACAATTCTTCTTTAGAAATTGAAGGATTTCAAGATCAGGTACAGAGCGTTGAGATATGGGGGATAAAGAATGATATGAGGCTGTGGGAGGAAGATCAAATCAAATTTTACCAATCAAAAGGGTTGATTCCAGGTGATGTAATTTCTATTCAACACGTGGTGGATCTAGAGCATATTTTGCGGTTTGTTTTAAGTAATGGTAGCTACATCATTATTAAGGCAGATTTGCAGAATCTTATCTTTGCAGAATTGTATACCTCAAATCAACAATCAGGCTTTTTAGAGTTGAAAGAGAACTTTCATCTATGGGAAACCATATTATAATAGTGCTGTGATAATAAAAACACAATACGCCGGGTCCGGGACACTTGCAAGCGATTTGCGGCAGCGATAGCCACATCGTGGCGACACACATTAGCCAGTGGTCTTGGCCACTGGCTAGGGGTGTATGTATAGTATTAAGCTCCATAGGAGCGACACATTATTTCGTACCAGGCAAGTCTAGGCAAGTCGAAGACTTGAGGACGCGACGTATCGTGTCGGAGACACTCACGATCAAGATTTAATTTTGTAATTGGCTACAAAACAGTTACCTTTATCGCAATATGGCAATTAAAGCACAAGTATGGGACTGACCAAAACCGAAAATTTTACGCTGGAGCAAAACGAGCTGGCCGCCATTGCCAAAGCACTGGGGCATCCGGCACGCATTGCGATCATCCAGCAATTGCTGAAAATGAATAGCTGTATTTGCGGCGATCTGGTAGAGGAAATTCCATTGGCACAGCCGACGATTTCCAAGCACCTGAAAGAACTCAAAGCCGTAGGCATCATCAAAGGAACGATTGAAGGGACTCGTGTCAATTACTGCATCGATGCTACCAAATGGCGGGCCACCCAATCAATGTTTAATGGTCTGTTTGATACCTATGTGGCAGATCAGGATTGCTGTTAAGCCTATTTTTTTGCCTTAATTAATTACTATATAGCAATAAAGCGATAATTAAAACATCTAATGACACTTTACACCGAACTCACAGCATATTCTAACCGGCTACTTTTGGAAGGCCAGCAGATTTCTCCGGAGCGAAAGGTGCTACTGCAACAGCTAGCCGCCTATATTCAGCAGAAGCGGCAAAGAGGGAAGGAGGTGCACCTGAATTTCATCTGTACCCACAACTCTCGGCGTAGCTTGATCAGTCAGATTTGGACAGCAGCGGCAGTGGCTTATTTCCGAATGCCAGGAATCCACGTCTACTCAGGAGGTACAGAAGCGACTGCCTTTAATCCAAGAGCGGTCGCAGCACTGGAAAGGGTTGGTTTTCAAATCGAAAAGCCCGGGGGAGAAAACCCACACTATCAGGTTTCTTTTTCGAAAGATCACCCTCCCCTGGAATGTTTTTCCAAAACCTTTGATGATCCGGTAAATCCGCAGCGGAATTTTGCGGCGATCATGACTTGCTCGGATGCGGATGAAAACTGTCCGTTCATTCCTGGTGTAGAACTGCGGCTTCCATTGACCTATGAAGACCCAAAAGTTGCGGATGATACTCCTGAAGAACAGCAGCGGTATGATGAACGGGTCCGACAGATTGGGCGGGAAATTTTTTATGCTATAAATTTGCTGAAAGAACAAAACTAATCCAACATGAACAAAACTATTGAACCTCAAAAGCGGCTGTCTTTTCTCGATCGTTACTTGACCCTTTGGATCTTTCTGGCCATGGCCATCGGTGTCGGATTGGGCTATTTTTTACCGCAGACGGCCAATTTTGTAGATTCCTTTACCAAAGGAACCACCAATATCCCCATCGCCATTGGTTTGATCCTGATGATGTATCCGCCACTGGCTAAGGTCAATTATAAAATGCTGCCGCAGGTTTTCCGCAACGTAAAAATACTGAGTCTATCGCTGGTGCTCAATTGGATCGTAGGGCCGGTACTGATGTTCATCCTGGCCATTACCTTTTTACGGGATTATCCGGAATATATGACTGGCCTGATTTTGATTGGATTGGCTCGTTGTATTGCCATGGTCATCGTTTGGAATGATTTGGCGGATGGTAGTCGCGAATATGGTGCAGGATTGATCGCACTCAATAGTTTATTCCAGGTGTTTTTCTATTCTTTTTATGCCTGGCTTTTTATCACGGTTTTACCGCCTTTATTTGGTTTTCCAGGAGCCATTGTGGACATTTCCATCGCCACCGTAGCCGAAAGTGTGGCCATTTACCTGGGCATTCCTTTTCTGGCGGGATTTCTCAGTCGGATCATCCTGGTTAAACTCAAAGGTGAAGATTGGTATCAAAATAAATTTATACCGCTGATTTCGCCCATTACCTTGATTGCACTGCTTTTTACCATTGTGGTGATGTTTAGCCTAAAAGGGGAGTTGATCGTACAAATCCCACTGGATGTGCTGCGCATCGCTTTGCCGCTATTGATCTATTTTGGTTTGATGTTCCTGATCAGCTTTTTTATTGGCAAAGCCCTGGGCGCCGATTATCCGCGTAATGCGGCCATTGCCTTTACGGCAACAGGTAATAATTTTGAATTGGCCATTGCCGTAGCTATCGCCGTTTTTGGGTTGAACTCCGGACAGGCTTTTACGGGCGTTATCGGCCCGCTGGTGGAGGTGCCGGCCTTAATCGCGCTAGTCAATGTGGCTTTTTGGCTGCGAAAGCGGTATTATAGCGGATAAGCTGGCGGGTTCTCTCGAAATGCAATTGCATTGCACTGCTTTTTCGACTATTTTTGCGCCCAGTGAAATACATGAGCACCATATTGAGTATGTATTTATTGGCCATCGCCATCCTGCCCTGTGCGGATGACGCGGAGTGGTGCATCTTTGATATTGAGGCGACCTTTGGTATTGAATTGCACCAGGATGCCGACCATGAGCACGAGCAGCAATGTGGTGATCACTGTTCTCCGTTTTGTATCTGTAGCTGCTGCCAAATCACCATTCGTTTGCCCGAAAAAGCAGCGTTGACTATTGCCATTCCACAAGGGCATGGTTACACATTTTCTCCTCAAATAGCTACCTTTCCTGACCTCACTTCCATTCATGATATCTGGCAACCCCCAAAATTGATTTAAACCAATCGGCAGGATCCTTTTGCCTGCATGCTACATTTTTTTTGGTTTAAATAAAGAATCTATGTTTGATAAGATAATCGCTTATTCGATACAGAATAAGCTGGTCATTGGGCTTCTGGTGATGGCCCTGATCGTTTGGGGGATTTTCTCCCTGCGGCAATTACCGATTGATGCCGTTCCTGATATCACCAACAATCAAGTCCAGGTCATTACTATATCCCCCACCTTGGCCACCCAGGAAGTAGAACAGTTTATTACCACTCCGGTGGAATTGGCTTTACAGAATGTCCAACAATTGGTGGAAATCCGCTCTGTTTCGCGCTTTGGGCTATCGGTGGTGACCGTTGTTTTTGAAGAAAATATGGACATTTATCTGGCACGACAGCTAGTGAATGAACACCTGAAAGAAGCCGAAAGCAATATACCTCCGGGCCTGGGTACTCCGGAAATGGCCCCTATTTCTACCGGATTGGGAGAAATCTACCAGTATGTGGTGCGCCCGGAGGCCGGGTATGAAGACCAATTTCCACCCACTGAATTGCGCACCATCCAGGATTGGATTGTTCGCCGACAGCTGTCGGGCATTGAAGGAGTGGTGGAAGTCAATACCATGGGCGGTTTCCTCAAACAATATGAGGTAGCGGTGAACCCCAGCTTGTTAAAATCGATGGGCATCAGCATTACTGAGGTATTTGAGGCCCTGGAAAACAGCAATGAAAATACCGGAGGAGCCTACATTGAAAAAAATCCTAACACCTACTACATCCGTACGGATGGCATTGCAGAAAGCCTGGCTGATCTGGAAAACATTGTAGTGGATGTGCGTGATGGACGGCCCATTTTAATTAGAGATGTGGCCACGGTACAATACGGCAAGGCTCCTCGCTACGGGGCCTTGGTCCGCGACGGAGAAGAAGCGGTTGGTGGTCGTGTGATGATGCTCAAAGGCGCCAATTCTGCTGAGGTAACCGAAAGGGTAAAAGAACGTGTTGAGCAGATTCAAAAATCATTGCCGGAAGGCGTTGTGATTGAACCTTATTTGGTACGAGATAAGTTGGTCTCTACGGCCATCGGCACGGTGCGGACCAATTTGATTGAAGGTGGTTTGATCGTGATCTTCATTCTGGTACTGATGCTGGGCAATTGGCGGGCGGGACTCATCGTGGCTTCGGTCATTCCGCTGGCTATGCTGTTTGCCATTTCCATGATGAATATCCTGGGCATTTCTGCCAATTTGATGAGCCTGGGAGCCATCGATTTTGGTCTGATCGTGGATGGGACCGTAATCATTGTTGAATCCATCGTGCATCGATTGCAGGGGCGTTTTGCCGGACAGCAACTCAGTCAGCAGCAGATGGATGATGAGGTAAAAACGGCCTCCATCAAAATCCGGAATTCTGCCGCATTTGGAGAAATCATCATCTTGATGGTGTACATCCCCATCCTGGCTTTGGTGGGCATCGAGGGCAAGATGTTTAAACCCATGGCCCAAACCGTGATGCTGGCAATCAGCGGTGCTTTGATCCTTTCCCTGACTTATGTACCGATGATGGCAGCCTTGTGTCTCAACAAACGTATTTCCAATAAAATCACTATTGCTGATCGCATTATTGGCTTTTGCCAAAGAATGTACGCCCCGGTTTTGAATGCCGCCCTGCGATTCAAAATGGCATTTGTCCTGGCCACGGTTCTCTTATTTGGCGTCAGCCTGATTCAGTTTATGCGCATGGGAGGAGAGTTTATCCCCACCCTGGAAGAAGGAGATCTGGCCATGCAGCAGATTTTACCACCGGGTACTTCGCTCTCACAAAGCATCGAAATGGCGTCGATCATTCAGAATAAACTACTAGCCGAATTTCCGGAAATTGAGGACATCGTCACCAATATCGGTGCGGCAGAAATTCCCACCGACCCGATGCCCGTCGAGATCGGCGATTATACCCTGGTGATGAAACCCAAAGCGGAATGGATCTCAGCCCACAGCCGGAAGGAGATGTTTGAAAAAATTGAACATTCCCTGCAAAGTATCCCCGGAGTAGGATTGGAGTTTTCTCAGCCTATTCAGTTGAGATTCAATGAATTGATGACGGGGTCGAAAGCAGATATCGCCATTAAGTTATATGGTCAGGATTTGGACGTTCTTTATGAGAAAGCGAAGGCGGCGGAGGCGATCATTACCCAAATTGATGGGGTGGGAACGGTCAATGTGGAACAAACGGTAGGTATGCCCCAGATCATTGTCAGTTTTAAATACGACAAGATGGCTCAGTATGGCTTGCAGGTTCGGGATGTGAATCGCATTGTGCGCAGTGCTTTTGCGGGGGAAACTGCCGGGATCATTTACGAAGGCGAACGCCGCTTTGATCTGGTGGTCAGATTGGACGAGAGCTATCGCAATGGCATTGCCGATGTACAAAATCTATACATCACTTTGGAAAATGGTACGCAGGTGCCCCTACAAGCGGTGGCCAATGTGGAGTTAATTGATGCACCGATGCAGATTTCCAGGGAAAATACCAATCGCAGAATCGTGATCGGGGTCAATGTGGGCGAGACCGATGTCAAAACGTTGGTGACTGATATTCAGGCCGAACTCGATGCTAAGGTGGAATTGCCGGCAGGTTATTTCTTTACCTTTGGCGGACAATTTGAAAACCTGCAAGCGGCCAATGCAAGACTATCAATTGCCGTGCCTATCGCATTGGCACTGATCTTCATTCTACTGTTTTTCACCTTTGGCTCCGTTCTCCAATCGCTGCTGATTTTTACAGCTATCCCACTATCTGCCATCGGTGGCGTATGGGCGTTGACCTTGCGGGGAATGCCATTTAGTATTTCTGCGGGCATTGGTTTTATTGCGCTCTTTGGTGTGGCGGTACTCAATGGTATCGTACTGATTGGCTATTTGAACCAATTAAAACAGGAAGGCATCAGCGATCTCCGCAAACGCATCATTTTGGGCACTAGTGTGCGGCTCCGGCCGGTGTTGATGACGGCAGCTGTGGCTTCATTGGGCTTTTTGCCAATGGCACTATCGACTTCAGGTGGAGCGGAGGTGCAAAGACCCCTTGCTACGGTGGTGATTGGCGGCCTGATTAGTGCGACTTTCCTGACGTTGATTGTTTTACCCATTTTGTACAGCTGGTTGGCCCGTTGGCAGGAAGGAAAGTCTTCGCAGAGTGGGGTGAATAAAGGACTGTTGCTCTTATTACCGCTGCTGTTTTTTTGCACTTTGGGGGTAGCACAGCCACGAGCCATTTCGCTGGATGAAGCGCTTGAACTTGCAGTGCAAAACCACCCTTCACTGCGAGCAGCGCAATTGCAAATTCAGCAACATGAAGCCCTAAGGAATTTGCCTTATAGCCTGGGCAAAACCGAAATTAGCTATCAGGGAGAGGGCTTGTTTCGAGAGAATGGGCAACGGGTCAATCAATTTGGCGTACTGCAAAATATTCCTAATCTGGCGGCAACCAAAGCACAAAATGCCCTACAGGAGGAATTATTGGCCAAAAGCCAAATTTCACAAGAATGGACGGAAAGTGCCCTGAAGCGTACGGTTAGAAAACAATATTATGAATTGCAATACCAAAAGGAATTGGCTGCTCTATATGAGGAGTTCACCACGCTATATCAGCAATATTTAAATATCGCAGTGGCCAGGGTAGGCGCAGGAGAAGCCAATAAAATGGAGGAACTTACCCTGCAATCGACGCTGCGGGAGTATGAATTATTGCTGAAACAAACGAGGATGGAGGTGAGTAGTTTGGAAAAACAATTGCAGGTATTACTGCAAACGGAAGAACTCATTACTACGTCGGATTCCTTTAGCTTTAAACCTTATATCGCGACGGATAGTAGCGCCGCACTTGCGCTGGAATTGGCCCGGCAAAATATTGAAGTGGAGCAAGCCAATATTTCCATCCTCAAGGCCACAACTAAACCTGGTTTCAAAGTAGGTTATGCCGCACAAAACTATTTTGAAGGCGGCTGGCTGAGCGGATTACAGGCCGGCATTCAAATTCCGTTGTTCAATCGGCCGGTGAAGCAAAAAATAGAGGCGCAGCAGTTGATGATTGAGTCCACACGAGCCGGGCTGGAAGCGGCGGAAGTTGATTTTGCACAACAACGATTGCAACAACTCAATACCATCTCCCGCTATGCCGAGGGCGTACGGTTTTACCAAGAGCAGATTCAATCCATCAACCCAGAACTGGAGCGCGTCTCCTCCCTCAATTATCGGGCGGGGACCATTTCTTATTTGGAATTGCTCAATACGCTGAAATTATTGGCTGAACAGGAGCAGAAGTACTGGGGGCAAGTGTTGGCTCATCAGCAGGCAGTAACGGATTATTTGTATTTGTTTAATCAATAAGAGCATATTTGGAGGTCAACCTTTGGGCTACAAAACAGCACTCTTTTGATGACACATCGTTCTTTTTTTTATCCGTCTTGGCTCAGCCGAGATGCATTTCAAAAACGCCTTGTATCATCAAAAAAATGATGCTTTTCGCCAGCAAATCCAACCTCCAAACATGAACTAAGCTTCTTAGACAAAACGCGATATAGGTCTAAGAACCATCAATAAAATACCATTTTAAATGAAAAAGATACATCTTATAATTGGAATACTAGTGTTGTGTGCCGGCCTTTTGCTCATCGGTTGTACCAACGGTCATTCCAGCACTGATGGGCATGAGCATGGAGCAGCGGAGGCAGAACATCACGAAGAGGAGGGGCATGATCACGAAGAAGGCATTCACCTGACTCGCGAGCAAATGAAGACCATGAAGATCGGATTTGGCCATTTTTCGGAGATGAAAATCAACGATTATGTCAGCGCTACGGGCACATTGGGGCTGCCGCCAAATGCTTATTCTTCAGTGAGTGCCAAGGCCAACGGTTTTATCCGGGGGAGCAACAAATACGTGGAGGGCAATTTTGTCAATAAAGGCGAACGACTGGCTTACCTGGAAAACCCGGAATTCATTCAGCGACAGCAGGAATACTTGGAGATCGCGGCAGACATGACCTATCTGGAGCAGGAGTTGGCGCGCCAGCAAACCTTGTTGGATCAGCAAGCGGGTGTAGAAAAAACAGTTCAAAAGTTGCAATCAGAGGTTAACCGAAAAACGGCAACGCTCAAAGGTCTGGCCAAACAATTGGCCTATTGGGGCATTGGTGCAGATCAATTGACACCCGATAATATTGTGGAACGCATCGTGATTGTTTCCCCGATGTCGGGTTTTATTACCACCATCAATATGCACAACGGGATGTATGTGACTTCACAGGAGGAGTTGATGGAAATTGTCAGTGAGGATCACCTACATCTGGAGTTGGATATTTTTGAAAAGGACATCGCCAAGGTGAAAGAAGAACAACGCATCAGCTATACCGTGCCGGCGTTGGGGAACGAAGTTTACGAAGGAGAGGTGCACGTCATCGGTAAAGAATTTAACACAGAAAATAAAACCGTGCGCATCCACGGACATTTGGAAAAAGAGCGGCCGCGATTTGTAAAAGATCTGTTTGTAGAGGCCAAAATCTGGCTGAATGACCAGACCGTTCGCGCTTTACCGGAAAAGGCCATTATCAAAGATGGGGCATCCTCTTACATCTATGTGACCAGGGAAATCGATGGGGAAGGAGAGGCAGTCGCTTTTGAGCAAGTGATGGTGATTCCAGGTACGAGTGATGGAGGCTTTACGGCAGTAGAATTGGTGAATCCATTGCCGGAAGGCAGTGAAATTGTAACGGAAGGAGCCTATTATGTATATGCACAATCTAAGGCGGGCGCATTGAAACACGAGCATTAGAGAGCAATAAAAAAGTCATTTCTGAAACACTCAGAAATGACTTTTTTATTAGAAAAAAAGCACTACTTATTTTTTCGCTACCAAGTTGATGGTCAGATCGAATTCGTCATAGATGGTCTTGTCTCCGAGATTGTCGAAGAAGCTACCAGAACCATAGCGCACGTCATACTTTGAACGGTCAATGGTGGTTTCACCGGTTGCAGTAATTTTATCACCATCTTCGCTTACTTTAGCTAGGAAACGGATTTCATTGGTCTTTTCTTTGATGGTCAAATCACCAACGATTTTGTAGTCGCCGGGAGTCCCGCGGGATACCACTTGCGTGATCACAAATTTTGCGGTAGGGTGCTTCTCTACACCAAAAAAGTCGGCAGACTTTAAGTGTCCCTCCAATTTGGTTTTCCACTCGCCCTCGAGGTCGGTAACCGTCAGGTTGGCCATATCAATTTCGAAAGATCCACCAGACAATTTGCCGTCGGTATACTCTACGCTACCTGATTTCAAAGGCACTGTACCGGCATGCTCTCCGGTAACTTTGTAGGCTTTCCAGCTGATGACACTTGCTGAAACATCAGCTTTGTAGGTCACTACATCAGCATTCGGAGTGGTGAATGCAAGGCTAACTAGGGCTAAAGCGAAAATTAAACTTACAGATTTCATGGTTTGTTTCAATTTGTTGAATAATGACAAAAATGAGTGATTGAATTAAAAACAGCGTTCCACCATTAATGTTGCAACGTTGATAGGTATAAAAAAATTATTTGCGCATTTTGTCTAAAATGTGACTTAACTGCTGAGCTTCATCTCTGGATATGCCAGACATTATTTGATCCAGGTTGCTTTCCAGTTCGCACATTTGATCGAGCAATTGTTTTCCCTTTTCAGAGAGGTAGATATCTACCAGGCGCTTGTCATTAGGGCAAGTATCCCGACAGACCAACCCCTTTTTATACAAGCGATCTACAATACGTGAGGTATCCGACATTTTATCCAGCATCCGCTCTCGGATCACGGAAGTACTGACCGGTTTTCCTGATCCTTGCAGAATACGCAGCACATTGTATTGTTTCATCGTTAGGCCAAAAGGCCTAAAGACCCCACTCATTTGGTCTGTTAACCAATTCAGCGTATAAATCAGGTTTACCGCTGCCTCGTGGTATTCATTCCTAAATGGTTTCTTCTGTTGTATGGCGTCTTTTATTTTCATGTTGTAATAATAACAATAGTGCAAAGATAAAGTTTAAACATTAAAGTTGCAACATTAAATGTGGAAACTAGATAAAATCTTTAGTCTGCGTCCCAAACTTCCTTATACGCAATACTCACAAAGCCCGGAAATCAAAACCTGGACTGTATGTGCGCGATAATTTTTGGGAATATCAAATTGGGGGAATTGGGTGCTGGTCAAACAGTAGGTACGTTCACACTTCTCGCATTTAAAATGCAGGTGATTATCATGATGAGCTTCACTTGTACAGTCATTGGAACAAAGGCTATATTTAATTTTCATCTCATCGTCAATGACTTCGTGCAGGATGCCGTGATCGACAAACGTTTTGAGGGTACGGTATATGGTGACCCGATCAAAATTCTGATCGGTGAGTGTCTCCAGGTCGCTGTGCGCCAGAGCGTGCTGGTGTTGGTTAAACAATTCCAGAATAGAAATACGGGTAGGCGTAATTCTGAGATTCTTTCCCTTAAGTAATGCCGATACTTGTACTTCCTCGTCAGTCATGGCGTGCTAAATTTTCCTTTTATAACAGGACACAGACTCGTGTGGTTACAAATTTAGCCATTTTTTTGGAAGCGGCGGGCAGGGATGTAAATTGCAGGATTACGGGCAAAACAAAAAGTTTTTACTTCTTTTAATAGAAACTTTTGTTTATTTTTGCCTGGTGGCGAAATCTGGAAATTTATTCATCCAAAAGAATTCGCTGCTTTTTCCTATTTTTCCGTTTTGTTTCGAAAATGCTTTCTTTGACCAACGTGTTTGGGTCGAAGAACCTGAAAATCTAAGTGCGATGAGTGATTCCACGGAGACGACTGGTGTTAATGGGCAGGAGAATGTAACCCCGCTGAAAGGTATGTACCAGGATTATTTCCTGGACTATGCTTCTTATGTGATTTTGGAGCGGGCGGTTCCCGGTATCGATGATGGATTAAAGCCGGTACAGCGTCGTATCTTGCACGCGATGAAGGAAATGGATGATGGCCGTTACCACAAGGTGGCCAACATCATTGGTCAGACCATGCAATACCACCCGCATGGCGATGCAGCGATCGGAGATGCACTGGTGAATTTGGGACAAAAAGACATCATCATTGATCCTCAGGGAAACTGGGGGGATGTGCGCACCGGTGATAGTGCTGCTGCCGCGCGTTATATCGAAGCGCGGCTGACCAAATTTGCTCTGGATGTCGCATTTAATGCGCAAACCACCGAGTGGCAATTGTCTTACGATGGGCGTAAAAAGGAACCGGTGGCATTACCCATGAAGTTTCCGCTTTTGCTGGCGCAGGGGGCTGATGGTATTGCGGTGGGGTTATCCACCAAAATTCTACCGCATAATTTTGTCGAACTGATCAAAGCTTCCATCAAGATACTGGAAGGGAAAAAGGTTAAAATTTATCCGGATTTTCAGACCGGAGGCATGATTGATGTCAGTGATTATAATGGTGGAAAACGGGGGGGACGGGTCAAAGTCCGAGCGACTATCGAGCAAATTGATAAAAAAAGTCTGGTCATTAAGGAATTGCCGTATGGCGTGACTTCAACCAACCTAATCGATAGCATCCTCAAAGCCAACGATAAAGGGAAAATCAAGATTAAGAAGGTCGTAGACAATACGGCCAAAGATGTAGAATTGTTGATTGAGTTGGCTCCCGGGGTGTCTCCTGATTTGACCGTGGATGCATTGTATGCTTTCACCCGTTGTGAAGAGTCGATTTCGCCCAATGCCTGTGTGATTATCGATGACAAGCCACATTTCTTGTCGGTAGAGGATATCTTAGAGGTGTCAACGGAGCGCACCAAGGGATTGCTGCGGCAAGAGCTGGAAATTCAGAAGAATGAGTTGGAGGAAAAACTTCACTTTGCCAGTCTGGAAAAAATCTTCATCGAAAACCGCATCTATCGCGAAATAGAAGAATGTGAGACCTGGGAGGCCGTGATTGAAACCATCGATCGGGAATTGAAGAAATACGTGGTGGGGCCGAGTGATAAACCAAAGCCATCGGACAAGCGCATTCACCTGTTGCGCGATGTAACCGAGGAAGATATTGTTCGCTTGACGGAAATCAAAATCAAGCGAATTTCCAAATTCAATGCCTTCAAGGCCGATGAAATCATGGCCAAACTGGAGGAGGCATTGACAGAGGTCAAACACCACTTGGTACACCTTACGGAATATGCCATTGACTACTTCCAGCGCTTATTGGATAAATATGGGAAGGGCAAAGAACGCCGTACGAAGATTACTACCTTTGACAATATTGAACGCACTGAAGTGGTGGCCAATAACGCCAAATTGTATGTGAACCGCGAAGAAGGATTTATCGGGTATGGCCTGAAAAAGGAAGAGTTCGTTTGTGACTGCTCCGACATTGATGACATTATCGTTTTCCGAAAGGATGGTAAATTTCAAGTGTCTCGCATTGCCGATAAGGTGTTTGTTGGGAAGGATATTATCCATGTGGATGTGTGGAAAAAAGGGGATGACCGAACGACCTACAATATGGCTTACGTAGACGGAAAATCGGGGAGGACTTACGTCAAACGCTTTAATGTCACAGCCATTACCCGAGATCGGGAATATGATATGACAAAAGGTACAAAGGGGACCAAAATGCATTATTTCAGCGCCAATCCAAATGGAGAGGCGGAGATCGTGACGGTGCAGCTTAGCCAGGGCAGCAAAGCGAAAAAGAAGGTTTTTGATTTTGATTTTGGCGAATTGGCGATCAAGGGACGGGGCTCACAAGGGAATATCATGACCCGTTATCCCGTGCGGAAGATTACGCTCAAAGAACTAGGGAAATCTACACTCGGTGCACTGGAAGTGTGGATGGATAGTGTAAGTGGTCGCCTCAATACCGATGAACGTGGCATTTATTTAGGTGCTTTCGATACCGGCGATCATCTTTTGGCGGTTTACAAAGATGGTTCTTACGAAGTATTGGAACTGGATTTAAATAAGAAATTTGATACCAAAGAGGTCGAAGCCATTACCAAATTTGATCCGGAAATTGTCATCAACGCGATCTATTACGAAGGCGGTAAGGGCTGGACGATGGTCAAACGCTTTCAGGTAGAAACCAATACGCTTAATCAACGTTTCAATTTCCTCACGGAACACCGGAGTACTAAGTTGCTCTACGCTAGCATCAATGAAAATCCGAAGGTGAAATACAGCTACCGGATGAAGAATGAGAAGTTTGAAGAAGAGGTCGATCTTACGGAGTTTATTGATGTGAAAGGTTGGAAAGCTATTGGCAATAAGCTGACCGAAGCAAAGGCGACTTCCATCAAGGAAGTTAGTGCTTCACCACCAAAGCCAAAAGCAAAAAAGGACCAACCCGATAAACTCAAAGCTGGAGATAGCATCGACTTTGATATGGAGGACAACGGGCAAACGAAGTTGTTTTAGTGCTTGTTTGGAAGTGGTGCTTTAGCAGCGAAAATTGCAAATTTTGGGTTCTCGAAAGGTTCATTTTTGAGTGCTTAAGGGGGCTAAGGACGAAAAAATAGCCGAAGTGAGGTTCCAAAGTCCCGGTTTTACCGGGACTGAATGATTGCCTCCAAACATGCACTTAGCATTAATGGAGAAATAGCGGATAACCGGGTATTTCCGAATATTTAATTGACCAATAGATCTCCGCACTTTACCTCAGGGCAGACCATTTTTTGACTACGAGCATGTATGGAGCTTTTCGGCGCTCTGGGCGAAATAAATTTTCAAAATCCAATTGCCGACAACAACTGCCGGGCGCGAGCATTATCGGGTTCAATTTGTAGGGTGCGTTTTAGCAGGTCGCGCGCCGTTTTGGTGTCGCCATTATGGTAACGGAGTGCCGCTTTATTGAGCAGCGCCTGGATGTAATCCGGATTGAGGGCAATGGCTTTGTCGTAGTATTGCTCGGCCTTTTCTAGCAGACCTTTGAGCACATAGGCATAGCCTAGGTTAGTGAGTGCCATCTGGCGCTTTGGATTTTCTTTGAGCACCCATTGAAAGGTCTCTAACGCTTTATCCAGTTGCTGCATTTGAATGTAGGCAGTACCCATTTTTTCCTGAAAATCAAGGTTGTACGGCATCAATTCGGTTGCGCGTTGGTAGAATGCCAGCGCTATCGGATATTCCCCGGCATGGTAATGTGCCTCGCCGATGCGATAAGCCGTCCAGCCATCTTCAATTTCCTCGGCTCTTTTATTGGCTGTTAGCGCCAACAAATCGGAGTAGGCCTTGCGGGCAAAGTGGTAATGCACTTCCGTTTTAAAGGTTTTATCTTCACCTTCAGTGGAACGGTCCAGGTAATAACGTGCAGAATCCAACATCACGGAAGAGCTGACATATTTGTCGTATAATGCAATATATCCTTTCGCCATTTCCAGTGGGCTGGCATTCTTTTTGGTCAGCATTTCCAAACCTAAAAAAGCGGATGTTCCGTCGGAGGTTTCTCCCGCAGTTGAAAGCGGATGGGCCTTGGTATTGTGGCGACTTAAATAATGATCAGTAATGCGAACGTGGGGAATGTCAATACTGCCCACTTTGGGCATGTGACAACTCACGCAGTTGTTTTGTTCCGCCAGACGATCGGCTTCGGGCGCTGAACAGGTAGCTTGTTCTCCCGGCTGGTGGCATTTGGCGCAAGCCTGATTAAAATAATCCGGTCCAGTCTCTTCTACACTCTTATGTGGATTGTGGCAGGTAATGCAAGTCATATCCGACTGCAGATAACAAGGGCTGAGTCGCAGCCGATCAGCTTGAGAGGCCATAATGAATTTCTCGTGGGAATTGGAGTAGCGAGGTAAAAAGACGTTCATCACCTCGTGTAAGGCCATGCCTGGCTTGAAATCAAAAAAGGTTTTGCCATCTTCCAAGACCGCGATGCCCTGAAGGTGACACCGCTGGCATAAATCCATTTGCAAATCGCGCGGTAGATCGCGTGGGTTGACGATGGAATAATCGATAAATTGGGCGGTATCAACCACTTGGCCGGCGAGTTTTTCCCGTACGTGAATTTCACCGGGCCCGTGGCAGCGCTCACATTCGATCCCGGTGGGCATTTTACTGTATTTGTTGAGTGAGCCCGCTACGGGTTCAGGAAAGTGATTGTGACAAGTGATACATTCAGTAGTCAGAAAGCGATCAAAACGTTCATTGCCTTCGCGAAAACCAGGCGCCATATCCCATCGTTGGTCCTGGGTGTAATAGGTGATGGGGGCTTGATAAATGTAGCCATTGATATCGACGATATGAGAATTGGTGTGCTGCCCGGAACCGACAATATAATTTACTTTTTCGGTACGCTGGTGGATCGTATCGCCATTTTCCAGGCGAAATTCACGGATGTAAAGGCTGTCATTTTGAAAATAAGGCTTGTAATAGAAGTTAGACTTTTCGTCATATACCAGTGCATGGGTGCCGTATTCTGCCGCACTCTTTTCTCTTGTCGCAATGCCAAATGATTTTCCCATACCCGTGTGGATAAAGGTTTGGTGTACATTATTGTGGCAGGAACGGCAGGTTTCCATACCCATATACTTTACGCCCTCCGTCAGATTGCGATAAGCCAGAGGAGCCGAGGGGATTGGCGCTTCCCGAGTGCAAAACCAAAGCAGAAAGGCCAATATTCCGGCGATAACAGGAATTCGGCGGTGCATAATTAACGCGTTTGTCCGGTGTCTTCTATTCTAAAACTCAATCTGCGTACGCCTGGGAGCGGGTCCTGGCGCATGAATTGTTCGATGGTAATCATATACTGGCCCATAGCATTAAAATAGGCTCCTTGCTGAATCGGAATGTTGAGGGTGCAATAAGTATTGTTGCAGTTACCAATCCAGAGGCCGGTTTGATCGGCCAGCTCCAAAGACAGTAATTCTTTGATCCTTTCTCCCGTCGGAAATCTAGTATAAATTTGTGTGTATAAATTCTGGAAAGGATAATTGATATCGTGTTCTACTTCCAGAAAAAGGTTGTAAATATGGGTGGTATCGTGGATTTCAAAAACAAAATCCACCGTATCCTGGTAGGTCCAGGCATCATTAGGCACCTCATAGTCCTCATCGATGACATAATTCGGGCCACAGGCGGTGAAAAAGGTAATTCCCAGTAGTAAAGGCAAAAAATATAATTTCATAAGCTGTTTTTCCACAATAAAAGTAAACCTTTTCTCCCACAATTCAACGCACCATTCCCCCTCATCTATTTCTTAAACTCATCATATCGGAGCACACCCATTCCAAACAGGGCATAATCATATTTAACGGGATCATGCGGATCAAATTGCCGCAACTGCTCCGTCAATTCTAAAACGGCACGCCAATCCGTTTGTTTTCGGGTCAAAAGGCCCAAATGTCGAGCCACTCGATCTACGTGTACATCCAACGGAATGAGTAATTGACTCGGTAGAATGTGTTTCCACAATCCGAAATCTACCCCGGCTTCGTCCTTGCGGACCATCCAGCGCAGAAACATATTGAGCCGCTTGCAGCTGGATTTTCGGGCCGGTGTGGCAATGTGTTTGCGGGTGCGATGTGGCGCATCAGGCAGGGAGAAAAACAGGTCGTGGAAGCCTGCTAAGGCAGGGCCAATATGCGGACTTTCCGGTGTGATAAATTGCGCGAAAGCGTCTTCCAGAGAATCGTGTTTTTGATAAAATTTTTGAAAAAACTCCAAAAAGTAGAGCGTATCGGTATAGTTAAACGTTCTATGTTTGAAACTAGCAAAACGCGCGCGGTCTTTTTCTCCGTGCTGAACAATGAACTGGTGCGGCGCACCGTCCATAAGTTCAATTAATTCACTGGCTTTGTTGATAATGGTCTTTCGTTGGCCCCATGCTAACATGGCTACCCAAAAACCCGTGATTTCAATATCCGCCAATTGGGAAAACCGATGGGGGATACTGATCGGATCGGTGTCTATAAAGGTGGGTCGGTTGTATTGGTCAACGTGGTGGTCCAGGATGTTTTGAAGATCAGATGGCATAAATTATTTGGTTCTCTGACAATTTTTTTAAAGACCACAGACTTTAAAAACAAAAAGCTCGTTTGTAATGATAGGATAGACTATGACGGCAACTCTTACATACACGTTAGTTTTGGCAGCAATCTACTTCGGCAGAAAGGCCTTGGCCATCTCCGGTCAGGAATAAGCATTTATTTGGGCTTTTTGTACATGTTGAATTTTGCTAGTCCCCATCTTTGCAAGAAGTGCGATAACGACACTCTTAGCACCCCTAATCCGTATCTCACACTGCGAGAGAAATTGATCGATGAAGCTTCCTCGAAGTATTTGGTTGGACAAGTTACCTCTGCAATTTCGTATTTGTGATAAATAATTTGCGAAAGCATTTCATTATCAAATACAAAATCATCTGAATTTTGGTTGAAATTGATGCCCAAAAGGACTTCCTTGCTAAAAGCCCGATAACCGGTATGGTATTCAGACAATTTGTAGTTGACCAATAGATTTTGACTCATGGTCAACATCCGGTTGGCAACATATTTATAAAAAGGCATGCCTCCGGAGAGTGCACCTTTACCTAAAATACGAGAACCCAAAACCACGGGGTACAGGTCGTCACCAATAATGTTGACCATTGCCGGAATCAGCTTTGGGGTATATTGGTAGTCGGGGTGCAACATGATAATGATATCGCCGCCTAGCTCCAATGCCTTGTTATACAGTGATTTCTGGTTGCCACCATAACCTCTGTTATTTACGTGGGCAATGATGTGTTGAATGCCGATTTTACGAGCCAGGTCAACGGTATTGTCTTTACTGGCGTCGTCGCACAAGATCACGTCGTCGACTAAATCAAACGGAATTTCCCTGTAGGTTTTTTCCAATGTTGGTGCGGCGTTATAGGCCGGTAAAACAACAATTACTTTTTTGCCTTTATACATGCTTTCAAAATTGTGCGGCAAAGATAGATAACGCTGGGCAATTGTCTAAAAATGGCAGACATAAATGCAAGCTAGCTGGCAAGGCTGGTCTACAGGAATAAAAGTGATTCTGGGTGAACTATACCAAAAATAAATGGTTGAGTGCATGTTTGGAGCATGCGCTGAAAGTAAAATTAAAATCAAAGTTATGATAAAAAACATCATTAAATGGGTGCTGATTGTAATTGGTGTGCTGGTATTTAGCCTGCTAATCACCGGCTGGTACTTGCACGAATCCAAACCTGTCGGCCAACCGGGACCGGAAGCGGAGGCGTTGGCACAAAAGATGCTGGCCGCTATTCATAAAGCAGAGTGGGACAGCACTGGGGCCATTCAGTGGACCTTCAAAGACATGCATACCTTTTTATGGGATCGGCGAGATCACCTGGTGAGTGTGCAGTGGGGAGATACCAAAGTGCTGCTGCGTATCGGGGACCAAACGGGGAAGGCCTGGGAAGATGGGGTGGAATTGCAACAGGATGCCCTGCGAAAAGCATTAGATAAAGCGTGGTTTCTCTTTTGTAATGACTCTTTCTGGCTCAATGCGCCGGCAAAAGTAATGGATGAAGGCACGGAAAGGAGCATTGTGGAATTGGAAAACGGGCAGCAAGCATTGATGGTGCAATACGGACAAGGAGGCGTAACCCCGGGCGACGCCTATCTCTGGAAGCTGGATGAACAGGGGTTGCCGCTGAGTTGGAAAATGTGGGTCTCCATTATTCCGGTGGGGGGACTGGAATTGACCTGGGAAGACTGGATCACCTTATCCACAGGTGCTAAGATTGCCCAATGGCACAAAGGACCGATTTTTGACCTAGACATCAGCAATTTAAAAGCAGCTTCATCCTTGGAACAAATGTCACTGGGGGAAGATCCATTCAAAGAAATCCGTTGATTTGAATCATAGTGTTTCAAGGGCGAGGGACATTCGATCAGTAACAAAGGATTTTTCCATTACTGATGAATCAGTTGTTCTAATTCTTGTTTAACAAAAACACCCAGTTGCGCTACATATTCTCTAGAGAAGTCAAACGAAATGCCTGCCGTTTGATAGATTTCTCCAATAGGACGGGTGTATCCCATTTTCAAGGCATTGGTATACTGCTCAATGGCTTGTTCCGGATTTTCCCGGTAGCGTTTCCAGATAGCGATGGCACCCAGTTGGGCCATTCCATATTCTATGTAGTAAAATGGCACTTCGAAGATGTGCAGTTGTTTGTGCCAGAGGTATTCTGAGTAGTGTTCCAAACCATCTTGTTCTACCACGGAAGAACTAAATTCTTTGAAGATCTGCATCCATACATTTTTTCGATCTTCCGGAGAATGGTTGGGATGCGTATATAGCCAATGTTGAAATTTGTCAACGGTTGCGATCCATGGCAATACTTTGAGTACATTTTCGAGCTGACTGATTTTAGCGCGCTTTAGATCTTCTTCATTATCAAAGAATACATCCCAGTGATCCATGGTGAGTAATTCCATAGTCATGGCGGCTAGTTCTGCAACTTCCGATGGTACTCTTTTAGAAGAAACCAACTGGTAATCCCGGGTGAGATAAGCATGGATGGCATGGCCACTTTCGTGCATGAGCGTACGCATATCATTCAGGGAATTGGTCGCATTCATAAAGATGAATGGCACGCCGGTGATGTGTAGCGGCATGTTATATCCTCCGGGTCTCTTGCCCTTGCGGGAATCCAGGTCGAGATGCCCCATTTCCTGCATGATGGCAATGGTTTCCCCAAATTGCGGATGTAGTTTGGAAAGGCAATTAATGGTTTTTTCAACCAGTTCATCCACTGTTTCAAATGGGCGTAGAGGATGTTGGCCGTTGGTGTCAACGTGCAAGTCCCAAGGGCGAAGGTGGTTTAGATGAAGGGCATCCTTACGGTAATTATTGAGCTCATCCACCAAAGGGAGTATCTCATTGGCAATGGAATCATGAAAATCGAGACAATCCTCAACGGAATAATCAAACCGGCCGAGCGAGCGGAATTTGTAGTCGCGGAAATTATCAAACCCGGCATTTAGCGCAATTTCGTGGCGCTTTTTTAGTAGCTCGTCAAAAAGCACTTCCAGGTAGGTGGTATCCTGTAGGATGCGCTGATTGATTTTGTGGTAGATACCTTCGCGGCAACTACGGTCGGTTTCTTCGAGTAAGGTACCTGCCTTTTGCAGGGTCATTTGCATCCCATTTACGCCAATCGTCATTTCCGAAAAAATGCGGCCGTGTTCCTTGGATTTCATCTGCACCTCGGTAGAGAGTGGGATGTTTTTTTCCTCAAATAAATCCACGGCATTCTGAATGGCGCGGAGGTAAATAAAATATTTATCGTGGTCGAGTTGGTCAAGACAAGGCGAAGCAACAAATTTCTTGTTGAGCTCATCTTCATAGGAGAAAATCTGAGGAGACAACTCCTGTATGGCGTATTGATACAATTCAGCAGCTTCTTGATTGCCACTATCTACCGTAATATTGATGTATCGCCAAGAATAAGTCTCGCTGAGCAAAGCATCCAGTTCACTTCGATCACTGATCCATTGCTCTAAATCTTCGATGTTGTCGATGGGGCGAATAGCCAAATCGTCATAAAAGGGCTTTAATTTCGCCCACGTGGTAATGGTAAAATCTTTAGGAATGTACTTTTGTGCACGTGGTAGCGGAATTTCTGTAGTTCTCATAATACCTGTTTTGAAGCTCAATCGGACTCCCTTGGTGTAAATAAATAATTGAATGTTGGTGGGTTTTCAATGATTTGAAAAACGCCACACTTCAATCATTCATCAAAATCCAAAGCAAAGCCGATTCACTTCTCAGCCTGAAAATGGTTACTTCGGCTAAAGAACAGAGCTGGAAAAGTGTTCATACATGGCAATAGATTTCCAGCTCTATTCTTAAAATTATCGTTCTTAAACAAATTTTGTGGTCAAATTAAAATATAAGCCAAAAGTGCCTTTAGAAGCGTTGGTTTACATTTTCAATGGACATTGATTCACGAAATTTGTCCAAGAACCAAAATTATTTGGATGAGCTACAACAGAAAGTTTTCCGCTGAGCACATCTATTCTTCTTCGTCAGAAGAACTGGTCTCTTCCTGCTCGTCAGCCGATAATAAGTCTTTTTCGTGCAGGAAAGTAAACCACTTTATCACTTTCTTGATATCCCCCATAGTTACCTTATCCCGATCATAATTGGGCAGTACATCAGTGAAATATTCTACGATTTCCTCTGTACTTCCGTTCGGGTTTACCGGTGGATTATCTTCAAGTTGATCCAGCATGTTGCGGAAAACATTTTTCAATTCTGTGGAGTCTCCATCGTCGGTGTAAATAGCAATAGAGGCCAGGGGGGTAAATTGGTGTTTTCTCGCTGGGGCAAATCTTTTTTTACCCGAATCAAGATCTTCAATAATTAACCCGTTGTTGCGGTTTGCCACCAGACTGAAAATTCCGGGCAATCCACTAACAGCAATCAAATTTTCTAGGTTCATACCTAATATCTACTTTTGTTTAAGCTGCAAAGCTACAAACAAAAGAGGACTTTCCGACGAATGGATTGTGAATGTGATCTATTAAATGGTGTAGTTTTTGGAGGGGGGTCAGTCTTTCTATCTCATGATTATACTTGCAAAATTAACTAATAATTAGGTCTGATCAAAGTGAAATGACCGATTTATTCAGAAAAAGCTTACTTTTTGCCAAGGAAAGGTAGCTTTACGCCAAGGAAAGGTCGATTTTGGACGGTGTAATTGCTAAACGCTCAACCGCCTCCCGCGTATCAACTTCACTCTTCTATCGAAAAAACATCCCGGGGCAGAACGAAAAGGTGTGTCGCTGCTACGCAGCTTAATCTTATTTTCTCTTATCCGCTCGTGGAGCTACCGATAATGCGTCCTGAAAGGACGCGTCACTTTAAACCTCCTCCCCCGTCTCAACCGCCTAAACCTCATAAACCCTCATAACCCTCATAAACCCTCATAACCCTCATAACCCTCATAACCCTCATAACCCTCATAACCCTCATAACCCTCAACCGCCTAAACCCTCAACCACTCCCGCACTTCTACTGCACATTCCCTTTCATCCAAGTGAGGATTTCCTGCGTTTTTTTATCCTTTACATCTGCCGGCAGATCTACGCTTTGGAAGTTTTGCATATCAATGGCCAGTGCTTCCTGACCGTTCGTTTTGGCTTTGATGACCAGAAAGCGGTTATTACGAGCACTTTGGGGAATATTGGTTTCCAGTTCAGTGGGTGTACTTAATAGCGGGTTGATCGAAAATTCACTGGTGTTGGGATCATATTTGGGTAAAATGGCCTGCATGCCGCCGTTGCTGGAAGGCAGCAGGAACAGCGAAGCAAAGTCCGTTTCCGTAAGGGCTAATTCGCCAAAAGGCATGACGGCCTGCGGATTATTTTTGTCTTTAAAGTTGAATACAAAGGTGCCTTTATCTTGAGAATACCCCACCAGATAATCTTCCCACACTTCCAGTCGCTGAATCATGCCCGACTGAGCATCTTCGGCAAAGCGCTCGGATTGGAATTTAGGGGTCAATGGTTCCAGTAATTTGTGGTTTTCCACATCGTAGCAATAAATCTTGCCGAAGCCACGGATGCCCACCAATTGACTGTTTTTATTATAGAGGATTTGCGCCAGAAAATAGGCGAAGTCGGGACTGACATTCACCGGCAATACTTCGCGGAAAACCCGCTCGCAGTTTTGGGTATTGTATACTTCCAGGATGCGGTGACTGGGACCAAAATCTGCATCGTTGGTCGTTGAATCGGCTTTGATCACGATCAGGGTTTCGCTGTCGCGAATCCAAAATTGGTTGCCTTCCAGAATCTCTCCTTCCACTTCACAATTGTGCGTGGTGGGCGTATCAATGATATCTCCTTCAGTGGAGGTGGTGTCATTTTGCTCAGTAGTAGTTTCTGTGGTTGAACTGGAGCCGGTCTCACCACCACAGGAGTAGAACAACGTACTGATCGTTACCAGAAGGAAAAAGGAAAGAATTCTCATTAAAGGTATTTTTGGTTAACAATTCCTGCAAAGGTAGTACAATTAGGGGAATTTGTTGTTCTGAAATTATGGAGCGGACATTGGTTGTTAACAATGGTTAAAATTAATGTTAATATTGATTTAGAGGCAAAATTTAATTAAGTTGGGTTTTCTAAAAACAATAAAACTTTCCCTGCATTATTCGCGCTTTTTATTATTCACCTATAAAATCTATTTATGAAAACTTTTGATTGCTACTCTGATCGTGTGTCACACACACACACACACACACACACACACACACGCTTTCTACTACCTTTACTACTGATGCTGCTATTACCGTTGCTCTCCTGGTCCCAAAAAGATCACTGGGTTTTGTATCCCCGAGTGGTGGATTTTGATGCGGGCCCTTCCTATCAGACTATCAATTTTTCTAATCCTTCCACAAGTTTGAATACTCCATACATTGTGGAAAACAGTGTTTTTGATGAGGATGGCGATCTGTTATTTTACTTGCAAGATGACATGATTTTTGACAAGGATGGAAATTTTGAAGATTTTTACACCAGTGGCGGGGCCATCAAAAAAGAAGTAGGTATCGCCCCGGTGCCCGGACAGTGCCGCACCTATTGCATTTTCTTTATAGAAATATTTCCACTAGCTGTCATGAATTTTAGTTACTCGGAAGTGGTGGTTAACGACAATGATCAGATCACCCAAATCAACGGTCCAGTAGTGCAAATTGCTGATTTTGGCGGATATGGCGGATTGACCGTTTCTCCGATTGTGTCAGGCACTACGGCAGATCGGGACATCTATTATGTCAATAATGATGCTGGTACCGTACGTAAAATCAGAATGTCGGCTACCGGAAATACGGAAATCACAGCGGATGCTTTTAGTTTTCCAACTACCAATTCTGGTTTCGAAAGTGAGGTGGAATTATCCCCCTGTGGACGTTATCTGGGTTGGAGTTCGGGTAAGATAGCTTATGTGAAAGATTTAACGACTGGCACCCTGTATTCCAATAATATAGGTGGAAACGATGTAATCTCTGGCTTGGAATTTCCAGTGAACTGTGACCGGTTATATTTTACGCAGCCCAAAAAGGGGATTTATCGCTGGGATTTTTTAGGTAGTAGTACGACTCTATTATCAGGAATGGAAGCCTATGGTTGGTCTCAGCTGGAGCTAACCAAACATGCTGACCTAATCTATTGTG
This sequence comes from uncultured Saprospiraceae bacterium, assembly GCA_964015035.1. Taxonomy (GTDB): domain Bacteria; phylum Bacteroidota; class Bacteroidia; order Chitinophagales; family Saprospiraceae; genus BQJU01. The sequence continues at coordinate 30,164 of CAXHCA010000029.1, read as the reverse complement.
TAAAAAAGGAACAAACGGGTAATGGCACCTTGTGGGGGTTTGATTCTGCTTCTGATATGATTATTTCCTTAGGCCAGGAAATTCCGGTTTTTTCTTATCTGTATGGGGCTACGACGGATACTTATGCCTTACCCGACCAGGTAGACGGAGAAGGAGATGACTTTTTCTATGGATTACCACCGCTTGAGCTGACCAGTCTGGATATTAACGAACTGGTTTTGCCAGATGATATTGGCAATAATCCTCCGGTATTCTACAATTGTGGATTGATTGAGTTGAATGTAGAATATGATGGCCTACCCTCCAATTATTCTATCGAAATTGTCAGTGTCGATCCAGCGACGGGCAGCCCGGTATACGGAGCCCCCTACCTGGATTATCAGGATAATTTTGGCGGTGCTCCATCAGGGACGATAGACCTGAGATGTCTGGATGACCCAATCAGTTGTGATTTATTTGACCACTATTTGGGGCAAACCTTTTTAATTACGGTGACTATTGATGGGCGATGCGGTGAGCCTACCATCTCTGGATATTTTAAGGTTTTCGGCGCGCCTTCCGGGCCTAACGATATCAAGTTTGATGTATATGCCGGTGATGGTCCGGTATATTCTGGTCCTTTTAATGATATTGCCAGTCCAGCCAAGGTGACCTATTTTGGGGCCGTTGATTTTTCCAATAGTAGCGGCGATATTACTTTTTATCACCTAACAGTCTCAGAAGTAGATTGTATCACCGGAGCCGTTATTGACGACCTTTATGATAGCGGCCCAACGGCAATCAGCAGCACTGCCCAACTGAATTTTAACCTGGCCGCTTTGGAAATTGACGGAACCACCAATTATTTTCAGTTAAACAATTTTATTGAACATTGTATCATTGTCACCGTTGAAATTGGCAATAACTGTGGTACCGCAACGGATTATAGCTATTTAACATTCCGGGAAATAGAAGAACCGATGCCTTTGTGGCAAGCGGAAAATGATTACAATTGGCAATCCCCCTTGGCAGCTGTACAGGTTTACCCCAATCCAACTTCGGACTTGGTGCATTTGCGCTGGGAAACAGCCAAACCACAAAACGGTCTTTTAGTTCTTTTGGATCAGACCGGTAGATCCGTATTTCAACACTCTTACGGACTCGGAGAGGGAGACCAGCACCTGATTATTGACTGTACTTCTTTACCCCCTGGTACTTACATTTACCAGTGGCAAAGCGAACAACAAACTTTTCAGGGGAAAATAGTTAAACTTTAATTTTTAAATGCCTTGCAGTAAGCAAAAACTGCTTACTGCAAGGCTTAATTTATTATACCATGAAGCCATGGCTGCTTTATTGGATAGGTATCTTTTTGACTTATACAGTCTCTGCTCAAAATTTGATTCCCAATCCTAGCTTTGAGGAACATACGGATTGCCCAACAGTTTTAAATACTCAATCACTACACAATGCGATTGACTTAGCCCCACCCTGGACCACGCCTACTTCTTCCACGGATTATTTTAATGTATGTGGCGATTATGCAACAGGTGTACCTGAAAATACTGGTTTTGAATATGCTCACTCCGGGGAGGCTTATGCAGGATATTTTTTTTTCCCAGGCCCAATAGCTGTTCCTCCCAATGGAGCCGAATACTTAGAGGTCCCTTTGATTTCAATTTTGGAAAAGGATTCCTTTTATCTTCTGGAGCTTTTTGTGTCCCTTAACGATGACTTTGTGCAGGCAACCGATGAATTCAGCATTTTGTTTACCGATACTTTTTTTTACGATCCCACCCAAATCAGTACGCCGAGTCTAATCATTTATGCTGAGCCACAACTGACCAATGAACCCGGCAATTTTATCACCAATCATGAGGGCTGGACCCCTCTGCGCTGGGTGTACCAGGCCAGAGGAGGAGAAGCTTATATGACTATGGGGGTTTTTCGATCTCCCTATGAAATTAACTGGTTTCAAATTGATGGCCCGGGAAGATTAGCCACTTATTACTACATCGACGATGTCAGCCTGGAAAAACTAGCTTATCCGCTGGCTACCTTAGGCCTCCGGGATACTATACTGTGTGAGTCACCCTTTGAAGTCACTCTGGAAGCCAGCGGCTTGCACAGCGGCTACCTTTGGAGTACCGGAGATACCACCCAAAGTATCACGGTGACTGAGCCGGGTATTTATGTGCTGGAAGCCTATTATCAGGAATTTCTTATCCGGGATACGGCAGTGGTGCAGTATTTACCTGCGGATAGCATTGACCTGGGGCCTGACCTGGAATTGTGCCCGCAGGAGTTGCCCTATGCTTTTTCCGCCCCATCTGGACTGGATACCTACCGCTGGAATACGGGAGATACTACGGCAAAAATACAAATTACTGTTCCGGGGTGGCTCATTCTGGAAGTTGATTACGAATGTGGCAGTGCCAAGGATAGTATTTTTGTAAGTGTGGAGGACTGGCAGCCCCTGGACTTAGGGCCGGATACCTTATTTTGTGGCCCTCTACCCGCTGATTTTCAACTCAATGCCCCTGCCGGTTATGCCCATTATCAATGGAATACGGGAGAAACTACTTCCCAAATATTGGTTCCGGAACCGGGCTGGTATGGCCTGACGGCGGAGCATATTTGTAGTACCCAAAGTGATTCTATTTTTATCCAGCAGCAGGATGTTTTGGCTGTATCTCTTCCCGAAGATACATTGGTGTGTCAACCCGATGATTTATTATTGGATGCGGGGCCGGGGTTTGATCAATATCAATGGAGTACAGGCAATACTACGGCAACCATTACTCCGGCTAGTTTTGGCACCTATGCTGTTACGGCCTCCTATGCCTGCGGTACGTTGGTTAAAACCATTGAGGTCCAACCGGCACCGGAGTTAAGGGTGACCCTTCCCGCTCATCAGGAGGTTAACCTTGGAGAGGTATTAACTTTTCAACCGATAATTTCCGGCGGTCCTGTTGCGAATTACCAATGGCAACCCTCGGAGGGGCTAACTTGTACGGACTGTCCTAATCCACAGGTACAAATCCTGGGTAGTGTCAATCATTACACTTTGACAGTGACCGATATTTATGGTTGTGAACAACAAGCTCAGGTGTCTTTTTCAATAAATAAACCGAAACGCATTTTTGTACCCAATGCCTTCAGTCCCAACCGGGATGGCATTAATGACCATTTGGCGGTGTTTACCGGTCCTGAAATCGAGGCAATTTTAAGTATGCAGGTTTTTGATCGCTGGGGCGGAATGGTTTTCCAAAGTGAGGAAGTCCAACCCAATCAGTTGAGTAATGGCTGGGATGGTACGGCACGGGGCAAGGTACTACCCTCAGGAATTTATGTCTGGCAGCTAGAGGCGGTGCTGATTGATGGAAGGACGATTAGGAAGTCCGGGGAGGTACTGCTGGTGCGGTAATAGCAAGTTTTTACTCCTAAAAATCTAGTGAAAGCAGTTGATCTCGACGAAGATTACTTCGAAAATCCTTACTTTTTTTACTTTCTACGAAGATTTTCGTAAATAAACTTGCTTTTACGAAATGATTCGTATATAATTGCAGTACGAATTTCTTCGTAGAAGTTCGCGGCGATACATCACAGCTTTTTAAATTTGCATTTTGCAAGGTATTTTTGGCGAAAGGGGAGCAAGAGGCTCCTGCCAATAATCTGAATTTAATCAAGATCAAATGACCGATCGTAAAATTTCGAAGCCTACCGAATCCGAACTGGAGATTTTGCAAATTCTCTGGGCGCACGGCCCGTCGACGGTACGCTTTGTCAATGACCAACTGAATGAAAAGCGGGAAGTGGGCTATACCACCACCTTGAAGCTGATGCAAATTATGGCAGATAAGGGACTTGCGATTCGCAATACCGAGAGCCGTACACACATCTATTCGGCGGCGGTCAGTGAAAGTGATACGCAGGAAAAATTGCTGAAGCAATTCCTCAATGCCACCTTCCGCGGATCGGCCATGAAGCTGGTGATGCAAACGCTGGGTAATCATGCCACTTCTCCGGAAGAACTGGACGAAATCAAGGCCCTTATTGAAAAAATGGAAAAAGACCAACCGAAATGAATTTGATACAAACCTATATATCCGAAAAATTGGTCTACGCCCTGGGCTGGACTGTTTTGCACTCTCTTTGGCAGGCGATGGTAGTCGCGTTGATATTGGGGATACTTTTGGTCGTCACCCAGCGCCATTCCGCTCGCCTACGATATCGCATGGCTAATGTTGGCTTATTGTCCGTCATGGGCTGGTCGGTTTATACTTTTTTGAATAAATACTGGTCAGTAGAGGAGGGAGCTGATAACGTTTTATTTCAGGGAACGGGTATTGCCGAAGGTGCCTCGGAAACGACGGCAACAGCGGTGCAATTCTTTACCAGTTTTTACCAATATTTTGAACAACACCTGCCATTAATCGTCACCTTGTGGTTGATTGGAGTTGGGGTGTTTACCATCCGTGTATTGGGTGGATTGGCCTATGTTCGCCACCTCAAATTCCATCGTACCACCATACTTTCCAATGATTGGGATCAAAAACTGACTAATCTGACCAATAAATTAGGGCTAAAGCGTTCGGTTCAATTGTTGGAATCAGCTTTAATCCAAACCCCAATGGTGATTGGCTGGCTCAAGCCGGTTATCCTGTTACCCATTGGTGCTATCAATCACCTCCGGCCCGAAGAGGTAGAGGCGATATTGGCCCACGAGCTGGCCCACATTTATAGACATGATTATTTGCTAAATATTTTACAATCTATCGTAGAAGTTATTTTTTATTTCAATCCCGCAGTTTGGTGGATTTCTGCTAACATTCGTACCGAGCGGGAAAATTGCTGTGATGATATCGCGGTTGAACTCTGTGGAAATTCGATCACCTATGCGAAGGCACTGGTAAGCTTGCAGGAAATGAGCCTGGTTTCGCCGGCCATGGCTATGACGCTTGCGCGCAATAAAGACCAGCTGCTCAACCGGGTGAAACGAGTTTTAAAACAACCACAAAACAAATCTAACATTATGGAAAAGTTCACCGCCACTTGTTTACTATTGCTGGCCGTGCTAGTGCTTTCGATAAGTGCTAACCGACCGGTATTGCCTGAGGAAGAAACCTCAGAACTGACTTTTGATACACCCACTGAAGTGAAAGTAACGATTGAAAACCTGCAAGAAGAAACACCTGTACCAGAAAGAGACGCAACCACTGTTTATGATGTGAAAGTAGTCGCCGACGTCAATGACCAGGAGGACGCGGCGGTCATTCAGCACATTAAGGTCGTTCGAGATACTTTGCCAAAAGGCATCAAACGTATTGAAATGACCAGAAATGGGGAAAGTATTGATGTAAAATTAAAAGATGGTGAGATCCATCACCTCAAAATTGACGGTAAGGTAATCCCGCCCAGTGACTATGCACAATACAAGGAAAAAGTAGCTGAAACCCTGCGGAATGTTCCGCCGCCACCGCCACCTCCGGCCGCACCCAGAGCGCCACGGGCCCCATCAGCACCGAGTTCCGCTTCGCCACCACCACCACCTCCCGGTACTCCTCCTGCTCCTCCGGCTCCGCCTGCACCTCCGGCTCCAAAATGGCATAAGGAAATGGGCGATGATGGCCAGGTCATTCTCCTTGATTCAGAAAAGGGAGAAAAACCTATGGTCCTGAGGTTTAGAACCAATACAGAACCTTTCATCGTATCAGATGGTAAGTTAGACTCGATGAGGTTCAATGTCTTTGTAGAAACGGATCCGCATATTGCCCAATTCTTTTCTGAGGACGGCCAGGTTTTTGCTTTTGGCAAAGATGGCGAAGCGTTCGACTTTGAGTTTCCAGAAGATATGAAGGGGACCATCCTTCCTGAGGTCTTCGCACAAATTAAAGGAGACGCCAAGCATTACGAAATACAAATACCGGACTTGGATGGTAACGCGACCTGGTTTGGTCCTGAGGGGACGTTTTTGTTGCAAGACAATACCATCATGAGTCGCATGCGAGAAGAAATGGTCAAGGACGGACTTTTAGACCAGGGAGATAAATACTCCATTCAACTCACCGATGATTTTTTGAAACTAAAAGGTAAAAAGGTACCGCAGGAGGTTTTTGAAAGATACCATGATCTTTTCGAAAAGCTACAAAAAGAACACAACATTCGATTGTACCGCGAAGAGTAGCATTTTAGTGTAGGGCTTAGAGTACTTAAACTCTAAACTCTACACCCTAAACTAAAATAAATCACCCGACAATTTTTTTAATCACCAATTAAAATTACACCGACTTATGAAAGTTGTAAAATGTATACTCCTGGGAGTATTGGTCCTGTTATTGGGCGCAACCCAGTTGCAGGCTCAAGAAAGTAAACAAGAGGAAAATAAAAAAGTAATCATCATTAAAAAGGTCGTAGATGATGAAGGCAATGTCTTGACTGAAAATATCGAATTGGATGGCGATGATGCAGAAAATATGGAATGGACGAATGAGGACCAAAATGTAAAGGTTCGAATCAATGCTGAGGGTGATATAGAGAAGAGAGTAGAAGTCATCGTAGCTGGCGATGATGTGAAGCATCGAGTCTTGCATTTTGAGAACGGGGAGGAGATATTGGAAGATATCCATGTGAAGATCCGGGAATATGACGTAGATGAAGAAGGTGGCGAGCGCTCCATTCGGTTAAAGCTAAAAACCGATGACGGAGAAGGCGAGGTCATTGAGTGGGAAGGCAATGGCGATATTCCGGAAGAGATCAAGGAGAAGCTTAAAGCCAAAGGTATGAAAATGGCCTTTTTTGATGAGGACCATCCATTTGTCATCCAGATGGGAGAAGAAGACATGGGGGCTTTTATGGACGACAATTTCGAATTTGAATTTAGAGATGGCAACCAGTTCTTGTTCCAGTCTGATGACGAAGGAGACATGGATATGATCAAAGAAATCATCATATTGAAAAAAACAGGTAAAATTGGCCATTCGCCGGAAGACATGGAGGTAACCGTAGGGGTGGAGGAATCGCCTTTTGGGGAAATGGAATCCTTTCCGGAAACAGGAGGGGCTGCTTTGAAGGTCAACAACTTTGAGGTCTTCCCAAACCCAACCGATGGTCAGATTCAACTAAGATTCGAAGCGGAGCCTTTGCCTACGGAGATCATGATCTCTGATGCTTCCGGAAAATCAGTTTACAAACGCAGCTTGTCTAATTTTGATGGCAAATATTCGGGAGAGATTGATTTGAAGGACTTTCCAAAAGGAACCCATTTCTTACAGATTAGCCAGGAAGGAAAAGTTTTTACAGAAAAGATTGTCGTACAATAAATAAGGAAAACAGCTTTCCAGCAATACGAAACGACTGTTGCGTATTGTAAAGAGAAGAGTATTGTATTTTAAGTTCCTTGATAAATAGAGAATAGCTGTCAGCTATTCTCTATTTTTTTTGTTTAATTCGATCACATTCCTACCAGGGTAAAATCCGGAAAATTACTGCGCATTAAGGAAAAAAGGACACAGACCAGGAAGATTACAAAGGCTAGAATAAGGTCATAGGAATGACCGGTTTTGGGATTCTCGATTTTCATGGGATAATTTTTTGCAAAAATTATATAAAATAAGCAGATTGTCAAGTTTCTACTCATTCATTTACCGGTTAGCTCAATGATTTATTTATCTAACCAGGCTTTAAAGTCATTGGTTCGGTCTCTACTTACTATTACGTCAAAATTTGCATTAGGTTTCAATTCCAGCTTTAATCTGCTGTTAAAGTAAGGGTGTATTTTATTGATGGAACGGAGTGAAAGGATTATTTTGCGGTTAATTCGGAAAAAATCCGCCGGGTCAAGGAGCCCTGTTAGCTGATCCAAAGTGTAGTCAATTAGATGCTTCTTATTGGCATTTGTTTGTGCGTAAACCAACCCATCTTCTGAAAAGAAATAAGCGATGTCCTTTACGAGTACAAATGTGAGTTGTTGCCCTACTTTTACAATAAAGCGCTCTTTGTAATCTTGCTTTTGAAAAGAGGCCATTAGCTGTTGAATCGTCTGTTGGGCCAATAATGGAGCAGTAGATTGCTGATAAAAGCGATCAAATTTGTCAAAAGCGGCCAATAATTCTTCCGGATCGACCGGTTTTAAGAGATAATCGACACTATTCACCTTGAAAGCTTTGAGGGTATATTGGTCATAGGCAGTAGTGAAAATGACCGGTGTGCGCACGTCCGCTTGCAGAAAAATGTCAAAACTCAAGCCATCCGCCAACTGAATATCCATAAAAATGAGATCGGCAGGCGCTTCCGTATTGAGCCATTGAGTGGCACTCTCCACGCTATCCAATGCCGCCAGAATATCTGCATTGGGCCGACACTGCAAAATGAGCTTCGTCAATTGGCGCGTCGCAGGTAGTTCGTCTTCAATCAATAATATTTTCATCGCGAGTATACTTCAATCGATACAAAGGTAGGTACGGTGGCTTTAGCATTGCCGCATTTATCAAATTATTTTCGAAACACCAAGAACCGACGTTCGTCCTACAGCTCCCCCGCCTCAACCGCCTAATATCCCCCCGCCATACCATCCTTCCTAGATTCAGATGCTCCGTAATAAACCCCTTTTTCGACATCCCAGGCAATGGCTTGATAGCCACCGTAGATGCCTCGGGCGTAACCAATGCGATGCCCCATCCCCATCAGTTGTTTGATTACATCATAGTCGAAACCGCTTTCCAAATGGATTTCGCCACGACCTTCTGCAGCCGTGCCGGTAGGACTAGATGAGCCACCGTGGTCGATACGCGGAGCATCACCTGCTTCCTGAAAGTTCATGCCAAAGTCGATGATATTCATAATGATTTGTACGTGACCCTGAGGTTGAAAATCGCCGCCCATTACTCCAAAACTTAGGAAAGGCGCACCGTCTTTGGTGACAAATGCGGGAATAATAGTATGGAATGGCCGCTTGCCCGGTTCAAAGGCATTGGCATCTTCTTCGTTGAGACTAAATAGCTCACCACGGTCCTGTAGCATGAATCCTAGGCCGGGCGGCACCATGCCAGAACCCATGCCCCGATAATTACTCTGAATAAGAGACACCATATTGCCGTATTGATCGGCAGTAGTGAGGTAGATCGTTTCTCCTGCACTAATGGTCCCTGCTTCGTAATCGCCTGCCCGGTTGCGGTTGATCAACTTGCGTCTTTCCTTAGCGTAGGTCTTGGAAATCAGTTCGGCTACCGGTACTTTCCGGAAATTCATGTCGGCGTAGTACTTCGCGCGGTCTTCAAAGGCCAGTTTTTTAGCTTCCACAAACAAATGGATATGCTCCGCACTTCCAAAGGGAATGTCTGAAAAGTCATATCCTTCCAAAATATTCAGCATTTGCAAAGCGGCAATACCTTGTCCATTAGGGGGTAATTCCCAAACATCATACCCTCTATAATTGACCGACACGGGATCGACCCATTCCGACCAGTGGCTGCCTAGATCTTCTTCGGATAAAAAACCACCTTGCGACTGGACAAAATCGGCAATGGTTTTGGCAATTTTACCTTTGTAAAAAGCATTGCGTCCTCCATCCGCAATTTTGCGATAAGTATTGGCCAAATTGGGATTGCGAAAAATATCTCCCTTTTGTGGCACTTTACCTTGCTTGGTGTAGGTCTCTTTGACATTGGGAAATCCCTGGCGATCGTAAAAGGGAATCGATAATCCCATGTAATACGCAATCAATTCGGTAACCGGGAATCCCTCTTCTGCATATTGAATGGCTGGGGCCAATATTTCTTCCATCTTTAACTTGCCAAATTTTCCATGCAACTCAAACCACCCATCCACACAACCCGGTACACTCACCGGCAGCGGTCCATGCGAGGGGATCTTCTCCAATCCCTGATCCTTAAAATATTGCAAAGTGAGCTTTTTCGGGGAACGACCACTGGCATTCAGGCCATGTAGTTTCTTGGTTTTGGCATCCCACACAATAGCAAATAAGTCGCCACCGATGCCCGATCCGGTAGGTTCCATCAAGCCTAGTGCTGCATTGGCCGCAATGGCTGCATCTACAGCGGTTCCCCCCTGTTTGAGTATGTCAATGCCGATTTGCGTTGCCAATGGATGACTGGTCGCTACCATGCCGTGTTGCCCAATCACTTCTGAGCGGGTAGCAAAGGGGTGACCGGTGACGCGATCTTGTGCGGAAGAGGAAAGTAATAGTAGACAAAAAATACCACTAAGGAGAGCCGTTTTCATATAGTTAATCGATTTATTGCTGCTCAAATTAAGTCTTTTTAAGCATTATCTCAAAAGAGGAGCTTGGGTAAATGCCCAACGGTAGCAAGGTATGCGTAAAAATACCTGATTTTGGCTTTCACGTAATTTATAGGTGTTTTTTCTCATGACCTATTGCTAATTTTACCTATAACACCAACAGTTATAAATCCAAACAAGCACTAAGCAAGATTAACACCTAAAACCCACATCTAATGAAAATCCGAAGCCTTTATCATCATTGGGGAAGGTATTTGCCCCTATTGATCCTTTTTCTATTTGCCTGTACAATTAGTCTGATCGGTCAGGCACCAGCCAAAGGCCGGGCCCCCTCGAAAGTCATTGCAAAAATTGTTGTGCTGGAGCAACCTCTGGTGTATAATCGCTTGGGGTCTATGCAACCTGAAGGTTTGATGTATGCCCTGGAGTCCGATGTGGTGCCCGTTAATGATCGCCTGATCACGGTGCAACAGAATGGCCACAAAGTTACCAAGAGTTGTAAGGAATTATTGGCGGAAGCCAAAGCCAAAGGGCAGGATTTCTGTGCGGGTTGTGTGCAGCTTCGCCCCGATAAGCGGCCGCGGCCCATCGTGCTTAGAGCCAATGAGGGCGACCTGCTGGAAGTGATACTCACCAATTTGATCATGCCCAATGTGAATGCCGCCGCTTCCGTCTCCAGTCAAGTGCAAACCAATCCAAAATCGAATGTCAAGGCACCAAAATTTAATCTACCCGAAGTGGGCTTCAGTGTCAACGGAATGGAGTTTGTACAGGGCATTGCCGATGATGGCTCATGGGTGAGCTCCAATAGTGACAATCAAGTCGCACCAGGTGAAAGCAAGACCTATCAGCTATTGGCGAAAAAAGAAGGGACTTTCCTGATTCGGGATGCGGCCTCTGATGCCCTCAATGCTGCGGAAACCTCCAATTTTGGCTTGTTTGGCTCCGTAGTGGTTGAACCACAAGGCGCAGAATGGTACCGCAGCCAGGTGACCAATCAGGATTTGTATTATGCAACCACGGGCATCCGCCTGGAAAATGGCAACCTGGTCAATCGGAGTGATGCCGCTTTCGCGCAATATGTGAAAGACAATCAATTGCTAGAAAACGCGGGCTACCCCATTATCAATTATGCAGCAAAATATCCCGCGGGACACCCCAAACAGGGACAATACATCCTACGGATGTTGGGCGATAAAAATGAACTGGTCTATACCGATTTGACCGCCATCATCACGGGGCCCAACGCAGGGCGCTTCCCGGCCACGGACAAAGGGCCGTTGTTTGACTCGATTCCTGCCTCTCCGGACCGTCGCCAACCCTTTCGGGAAATTTGTATCCATTACCACAACATCTTTTCGGCCGTGCAGGCCTTTGATAAAGAAATGGCTTATCTGCCGGCAACGGTAAATACAGGTGGAGAAGCCTTTGCCTTTAATTATGGTAGTGCCGGAATTTCCAATGAAATCTTCGCCAATCGGGTGAAAGTGGGACCGATGGCCGATTGTGTGGAATGTAAATACGAAGAATTCTTTCTCAGCTCTTGGTCGGTCGGTGATCCGGCAATGGTGGTAGATGTCAATGCCACCCAAAGCCTCCGTTCCGATAAAAAGATTAAAGCCACACTAGCCAAATATCCGGATGATCCTTCCAATGTCTACCATAGTTACATTTGGGATCATGTCAAATTTCGCATCCACCACGCGAGTCAGGGGGTCACACACGTGCATCACTTTCACGCCCACCAATGGCTGCATTCACCGAATAGCGACAAGGGGCACTATCTCGATAGCCAAACCCTCAATCCGGGGGCTTCCTATACGTTAGAACTCGTGCACAACGGCACCGGCAATAAAAACCTTACGGTTGGGGACAATATTTTTCATTGCCATTTTTATCCACATTTTGCGGCAGGTATGTGGGCGCTTTTCCGCGCGCACGATGTGCTGGAACTAGGAACAAGAGTCAATGGTAAAGGCCAGCCGATACCGGGAAGCCGAGCTTTGCCGGATGGTGAAATTGCTGCCGGCACGCCTATCCCCGGACTGGTGCCGATGCCGACCAAGGCGATGGCGCCAGTCCCCGGGGAAGTGGTTATTGAAGAAGGACAACCGGTAGTGAAAAATTTGAAAAAAAATCCGGGGTTCCCATTCTTTATCCCGGGGATTGCAGGACGACGCCCCCCTCATCCACCGCTTGATTTTGCTTATGAGGTCGATGCAAAAGGAGATACGACCTATCTGGATGGTGGATTGCCAAGGCATATTATAAAGGATGGTGTCATTACCTGGGAGCGGCACACGATTTATGATTGGACCAAGGAGGCCGACTCTCTCATCGCTGTTAAATTGCCGGAGGACGGTACTCCGGTGGAGAAAGTAGCCATGAAAGCCCACGCTACCAGAAACCACCCCACGTATCGACCCGATGGGAAGTCAGCCAATTTTACGCTCAACGGCCGTCCACCTGCCCCTGGCGCGCCTTTCGCCGATCCTGTAGTGACCCTAGACGGGGATACAATGGAGCGGATTCCGGGTGAACCTAACCCTGTGCCCATTACGAAAAGAACCTACAAAGCGGCCAATATTCAGATGGATGTGGTACTCAACAAAAAAGGCTGGCACTATCCTCAGCAGCGGCTCATTGCCCTTTGGCAGGATGTCAAACCTACTCTCGATGGTACCCGCCCGCCAGAACCTTTCTTCTTCCGGGCCAATTCTAATGAATACATCGAATTCTGGCACAGTAACCTGGTGCCCGCCTATTTTGAACTCGATAACTTCCAGGTGCGAACGCCAACTGATATTTTGGGACAACACATCCATTTAGTAAAATTTGATGTCACTTCTTCTGATGGGGCGGCCAATGGATTCAACTACGAAGATGGCACCTTTAGTCCGGATGAAGTCCGCGATCGGATTGCGGGTATTAATAAGGGGAAATTTATTGACTACAGTTGGTCCGCAACGACTTCTGTATTGACCGCACCCGACCAAGTGGGGAGTGATGCCAAACTCAAACCAACACCACCGCTACCCGTTTGGGGGCAAGCCCCAGCGTATCAGGATTGGAGTGGCGCTCAGACCACCTTGCAGCGCTGGTACGCCGATCCGCTGTTTGATTTGGAAGGAGAAGATCGCACCATTCGCACAGTCTTTACTCACGATCACTTTAGTCCGTCTACTCACCAACAGGTGGGGTTGTATGCCGGGTTGTTGGTCGAACCGCGCAATTCCAAATGGCTGAATGCCGAAACGGGTGAGGAGATGGGCCAACGGGAAGATGGCGGACCTACGAGCTTCCAGGCGCTCATCGAAACCGGCCCAGGTTCTGATACGGAACCTTACCGGGAATTTGCCTTGGAATTTCAGGAGCTACAGTTGGCTTATACCGCAGAAAGTAAAGCTGAACGCTCCGTTTATCCCACCATTCCGGATGAACCGGAGAGTGATCAAAAATTCCAGGATAGCATTGACTATTATAATGGCTGGATGGATACCCCTTTTGCGATCAGCCCACCACAAACACCACAAATTATCTCTCAAGGTGGAAGTATTGGCACTTATTCTGTTAATTATCGCAATGAACCGCTCTACTTACGCCTAGCCGATCCCTCAACCCAGCGCTTGGGCGAATTCAATGCGGCGGCATATCCTGCGGGAGATCCTTCATTTGGCTACAGCTCACAAATTGAGCGTGCCGATCCGGTATTTAATGAGCAACCGGAGCCAGGAAGCTATATCTCACCATATAATAATGTCAAGTATCCCAAAAGGCCATTGACCCCTGGCATGGCGGCCAAGGATCCATTTACACCGTTGTTGCGGGCTTATGAAAACGATCGTGTTCAATTGAGAACCTTAGTAGGCGCGCATGAAGTCCCTCATGTCTTGGCCATTAATGGGTTGCCTTGGTTGTTTGAACCTTCATTTGAAAATTCAGGCTATCGCGCTTCCCAAATGATGAGCATTTCGGAGCATTTTGAAATGAATTTCACCCTTCCGGGAAATAATGGCCATGCTACGGCCGACTATCTGTACAATGCCAGTACTGACAATGCGGGCATCAATGGGGGTGTTTGGGGAATGTTTCGCTCTTACGAAAAAAATGCGGCCCAGGATAGCCTGGCTGCTTTGAGTACCAATCCGATTGGTTCGGCCGTGAAACAAGACTGCGGCTGCCCGGATGGCGCACCGGTTCGTTCTTTCACCGTAGAAGCAAATTTAGTGGCCGCTTTGAATAATGGCAATCCTTTGGTATACAATAAACGAGATACGCTCTTTGATCCTAATGCCATGATCTATGTCAAGCGAGGTGAATCGCTGAATGGCAAGCCGCTACCCGTGCAGTTAATGCCGCCTGGTCATTTTGAACCCTTGGTATTGAGAGCACGTGCCGGAGAGTGTATTGAAGTCACTTTGCAAAATAAGATTGACCCCAAGAGTCCATATTTTGAAGAAATTGTGCAAGTGGGATACGCCAATGCTCAGGAATCTGGAGATGGTCGGGATTTTCACTTGAATTTTACCGCATCTTCCAATGTGGGCATGCACGCGCAATTGCTTTCCTACGACCCCAATAAGAGTGATGGCATGAATGTGGGGATGAATGATAGCCAATCGGTAGCACCCGGCGCATCTAAAAAATATACCTGGTATGCCGGACGTTGGGAAAAAGGGACACCCATTGACATGGAATATGGAACCGTTCTATTGACCAGTTCTGATGTGATGGAGCAATACGCCAGAGGTCTGTTTGGCGCCATGATCATCGAGCCGAAGGGAGCTAGCTGGTCACTCGATCAGGGGACAGCAGTTTCCGCCACAGTGAGTTATAAAGATGGCAATAATCAGGATCAACAATTTCGAGAATTTGTCATCTTTCACCAGGATAATGTGGCACAGAAAACCAATTCCAACAGCGGAACCGCCGAATCAGCTAATAATACCTTTGCGGTCAATTACCGTACGGAGCCACTTTTGTACCGTTATTTTGCCAATGCAGAGGCAGTGCAAAAGGCAGGTGGTAATCCTACTTTTGATATCTTGGATTTGACCTATAGCAGCCCAACCACCACGGATGCGGAAATGACCTTTCAGCTAACCTACGATGGTACTTCGAATAACAGCGTGAATATGCCACGCATTTTTGCGGATCCGGAGACGGCCATTTTTGTAGCAGAAAAAGGCATCCCAGTACGACTGCGGCTCTTAAAACCCGGGGGTGCCGGCAATCCGGAAACCTTTTTATTGACCGGTCATGGTTGGCAGGAAGAACCGTATCAGGAAGGCTCTTCGGTCATTGGAAACAACCCCGAATCACAATACCTGGGCTCCCGACCTCAATTGGCAGGAGTGAATTGCTTCGACGTGGTAATCGATCGGGCGGGAGGAGAAAAAGGAGTGACTGGCGACTACCTCTACCGCATCTATCAAACTGGTCCGTTTGCTCAGGGCATGTGGGGGTTGGTGAGAGTTACCGAGGGCCACGATGCGGTGACCTTGACACGCATTACTCCACCTGCAAAGGGAAGGAAAGGCCGCAGCCAAGTGAAAGTGACCACCACCGTTGACCCGGCAACCGGCAAATATCCCACAGCGGTGACCTTGGTGGTTAATGGCCGAAAATACCCTGCTACGGGCAGAGAAGATAATGGCAATGGCATTGTGAAATGGACCGTAGCCAATGTGCCCCAACTGACCTTGCGAAGGGCGGCAAGTGTGACGGTACTGACCAATACAGGAGGCAGTCGAACCTACAACAATGGAGAACTTGCGCCATTGTACCTACCGGAAACCGATCAGCCGGAAGTGTACCCGATGGAACTGCTCAATTTACAGTTTGAAGCCAACTTTAATCAGGAACGCTTCCTCAAACCGACGAGAACTTTGAAGTCGGAATAATGAACAGCCAATGACTCATTTTATGAAAAAGATAGCATTAAGTTGTTTGGTTTGTTGTCTGTTTTTGTGTGCTCAGGCACAGACTACCTTCCCCCAGCAGGTGAATTATCAGGGGTTACAGGTCATTTGCGACCTGCAGCACCTGCAACCCACAATGACACCGGAAATCTTCCGGGAAGGGGAGGAGATACTGTTTCAGTTTACGATCACAGATACGGTTACTGGCCAGGGCTTGTCGGGTGTTTATCCGGCAGCATGGTTGGCCCGTGAGGAACTAGGTAAACAATCATCTTGTGGTAAAAAGATTGAAGCTTTTCTTACCGGTAGTATCCTCAATCAGGCAGATTTGGATTTGAATGTTTATTACGTGTTGACCTTAAATGATGACGCTTCGATCAATGTGGTTGATCCGCTCTTTGGCTACGGCAATACCAAATTGCTCAACCGCATTACCTTACCGAGCCCGGGTATGGATTGGGTACTAACCGATGACCAAGAATGGTTGTTTGTCAGTATGCCCGCCGTGAAACAGGTGGCGGTGATTGAAACACAAACCTGGACGCTTGTGCGGAATATAGACTTGCCGGGGGTGCCGGTCCATACGGTTTTACAACCCGATGAAGCTTACCTCTGGGTAACCTACGTAACCGAAAATGTCAAGGATGAGTCCGCAACAGGAGTTGGCGTCATTAATGTATCGGATCAGAAGTTGGTGAAAAAGATAATCACTGGCTCTGGATGGCATGAATTAACTATTGCTGATGACAATAGCCGAGCGTTTGTGACCAATTCCTTGTCTAAAACCACGAGCGTGATCGATATCGGGCAATTGTCGAAAGTCAAGGATGTGATCATGCCGGATCAACCTACAGCCATTGCCTGGTCTGCTCTGGCGCAGGCCGCTTATGTAGGTCATAAAGCTTCTGGAAAAATAGCCGTAATTGGGGGGCAAAAATCTGCGCTTATTGCCGAATGTGAGGCAGAACCTGGCATTGAGCAAGTCTGTTTTGCGCCTGGCGAACGATTTGCCTTTGTGGTCAATCCCGGAGAAGATGTGTTACACATTATTGATGCTGTGAGTAATCGCCTGATTCAGACCGCCGATATGGAATCAGAGCCTGATCGAGTGAGTTTTACGGATGGCATAGCCTATGTACGACATCGCAATAGTGCCACCATTTTAATGGTTCCGCTGGAAGGCATCGGGATACCCGGAGGACCGGTCAATGTTGTGGATTTTCCCGGGGGACAGTATCCGGCTGGAAAAACCGATTTTCCGACTCCGGCACCCGGGATTGTACCCGCAGTTGGGGAGAATGCTGTGCTGGTGGCCAATCCGCTGGATCAGACCATCTATTATTATATGGAAGGCATGGCTGCACCGATGGGTAATTTTAGCAATTACGGCCGCCAACCTCGCGCGGTGATGGTGGTGGACCGCAGTTTACAGGAAAAAGGGCCCGGTATTTACCAAACCGCTGTAAAATTGCGCGATCCGGGAACTTATGACCTCGCCTTTTTTATGAATGCGCCTCGGTTGGTGCATTGCTTTCAACTGGACATTCAACCCGATCC
Source organism: uncultured Saprospiraceae bacterium (assembly GCA_964015035.1). GTDB lineage: Bacteria > Bacteroidota > Bacteroidia > Chitinophagales > Saprospiraceae > BQJU01. The sequence continues at coordinate 12,447 of CAXHCA010000029.1, read as the reverse complement.
GGAGGTACAGCAAAAAAAGCTGCTTGCCGCGAAAGGGCCATTGGAGATTATTTACCACGAACCCATTGTTGACGAAAGTCAAAGCATTATACTACAAATGGAAGTCCTGGACCGCTTGAGTCGGCAGCCCGTTTCTGGCTTGACCGACATCAAAATCCTGGCAACGACTCCGGCAGGAGATCAGCATTATCGTTTTTGGGCGGAAGCCACGGCTCACCCCGGATGGTATGCCGTACAAATGCCATTGCCGGTGGCTACCACTTTTCAGGTGTTTGTCGAGTGCCAATCACAAGGGTTTCCGATGCATTTATCTCCGAGTTTATTGGTAAAAGTGCCGACAGAGTGATCGTATATTACTGGCGAGGCTTTTTTTGAGACCCGGCTATGGAAGGTCGGAGGCGAAAAAAGCCGAAGTCAAAAGCCGTAATGCTTCGTGCGTAAGTAAGAATTAGAGCATCTTAGACAATTTCATGAAAAGAATAATTTAAAGATGAGATATTCAAAAGGAATTTTGCTATTGACCTGGTGTTTGTTGACCGCCTCATTTGCCGAAGCTCAGCATCATCATGTGGAAGGGAAATCGGCGGCCTGTTGTGAAAAAGCGGCCCCCACTTGTGCCGGATTGCCAAAAGCTACTGTAAAAATGGCGGATATGCAGATTCCAGATGTGTATTTGCTGAATCAAGCAGGGGAAACGGTCCGCTTTTATGATTTGGTGAAAGGAAAAGTGGTGGCCATGAATTTTATCTTCACCACCTGTACCACCATTTGTCCGCCGATGGGGGCTAATTTGGCGCAGTTGAAGCAAAATATGGACAAAGAAGTTGCTTCAGGAGACTTGATCATTCTATCGATCAGTATTGATCCGGTGACGGATACGCCACAGCGGTTGGCGGCCTGGAGTGAAAAATTTGAAGCGGGTCCCGGTTGGACCTTATTGACGGGTGATCCCGCCCGGGTCAATGAATTACTAAAAGGCCTCAATGTATTCACGCCCTTACGAGAAGAGCATGCTCCGATCATGTTGATTGGCAGGGAGGGCACCAACCATTGGATCAGAACGAACGGACTGGCACCTGTGGATCAATTAGAAGCCCACATTCGGCCCTTATTGACGAATGCTAAGTTGGCAGAAGTCGATTATACCGCAGAAGAAAACTACTTCACGAATGTTAAACTCATCAATCAATACGGCGAGGAGATGAGTTTGTTTGATGACCTGCTACGGGATAAGGTGGTGGTGATCAATCCTTATTTTTTGAGGTGCACAGGAAGTTGTCCGATCATGAACGGCATGATGAAAAATTTACAGGATTATTTTGGTGATCGGGTAGGGAAGGATGTGCACCTGATTTCCATCTCCGTTGATCCGGAACACGACACCCCGGAAAAGGTCAAGGCTTATGCTGAGGCTATGGGGGCAAAACGCGGCTGGTATTTACTGACGGGCACCCGGGAGAATATCGATATGGCGCTGTGGAAATTGGGCAATCAATCGCCGACACCGGAAGCCCACAAGACCATTTTGATGGTCGGCAATTTACCGACCCGACTTTGGAAAAAAGCCAATGGTCTAGCCCCGATTACTGAAATTGTCAAAGTGGTGGAAAGTGTATTGTATGATGAAGGATAATCTGTTGCAGGTCAGCATTCAGGGAATACTTCTTCTGTTATTGCTACCGTTTTTAGGCTGGAGCCAAATGAATGAAGCGGCCCAACGTGGGCGGGAAATTTTCCGTAAGGGGATGAGTGAAGATGATTCAAAAATCATGGCCTTGATGTCGGGTACTCAAGTTCCGGCTACGGTATTACCCTGTGCCAGTTGCCATGGAATGGATGGCAGGGGGCGACCGGAAGGAGGGGTTGTTCCATCCAACATTACCTGGGAGGCACTTACTAAAAATTACGATGGAAAGCGTTCCAATGGTCGTCAACATCCCGCCTATAATAAAGCCTATCTCAAAAGAGCGATTGCAATGGGTTTGGATCCGGCTGGTAATCCGTTGAATGCCTCCATGCCCAAGTATCAAATGAATCAGCAGCAAATGGATGATTTGGTAGCCTATTTGCAGGTTTTGGGACAAGAGGCAGTTGAAGGGGTGACCGATACCACTTTAATAATAGGTGCGCTTTTTCGATCCGAGCCAGGTTTTGCGGAAATGAATGAGGTGGTTGGTCAAATCATCAGAGCCTACTTTGCAGAAATCAATGGACAGGGAGGGCTTTTCAATCGCCAATTGGAGTTACAGGCACTACAATCTTTAGATCATACCCCCCCTTTTGCCCTCGTCAGTAGTTGGGTGGAGGTTGACCCGCATTTGCCGGAAGGTTTGCCGGTGGTGGGCGGTATGGCCTCATTTCCGGAAGAGGATGCCTCCAAGAATCAATCCTTATTTTATTTATTGCCCGGCTTGCGCCAAATGGCTACGGCGTTGGGAAAGCAAGTGACCAAGGACAAAATCGCTATTGTATACCGGGCAGGTCCGACTCGGGAAACGCTAGTTGATGCCTTTCTACAAGGAATTCCCAATCGGGAGAATACCAAAATAATTATGCTGCAAACCGATGAACTTCAACCGGAGGCCATTGTCTCCCATTTAGAGGAGCAGGGAGTGGCGCAAGTTTTTCTATTAGGAGAACCCGTTGAAGAAAAGCAGGTATGCGATCACCTGGCCTTAGGTGGAGCGGTTCCGGAATTGTTGCTTTTGGGAAGTTTTACCGCCATAAACATTTACGAACTGCCTTCCATCTGGAATCGACACATCACGTTGGCTTATCCGCAATGGATTTCCTCTGCCTCAGAAAAGGGGCGTGCCATGGTGGCCTATTTGCAACAAAAGTATCAATTGAGTACCCGTTATCAGCAAAGCCAGTGGGCGGCACTGGCCGGCGCGATTTTGCTGGTGGACGGATTAAAAAGAGTGGGGCGCATCCTGACGCGCGAAAAATTGGTCGCTACCTTGGAGAATACCTATCAATTGGACACCGGTTTATTGCCTCCACTTTCCTTTACGGCCAATCGGCGCATTGGATCAGAAAAAATATTTATGCTTCGTTACGAAGGAAAAGAAAAAGGGCTCCTCCTACTTGATTAAGAACGTAATTTGCCAAATTTCCCATTTTTAGCACTTCTGCAAATTAATATTCTGTTAACACTTGTATTTGAAGAACAATTTTTGCCAATTGATGACCTTTGGATAATTCGTGATAGTGTTACTTTTTTTTTCTCATAACTACTTGTAAATCAATCCTTCAAAAAAGATCGTTCATTTTAGAAAAAAGAAGAAAACTCCTTTTATAAAAAGGGCAATATATATACCTTTGCAGCGATTTTGAACGACCGTACTAAATACTGCATTGGATGAAAAAGATTTTTCTTACTCTTTTTTCCGCTTTGTTGTTCACTTTTGTGCTTTCTGCACAGGGGCACGAAGGTCATGATCACGACGAGCATGCTGACCATGGTCACGCCACTGAACAGCACGACGATCATCAGGGAGATGAAGGCCATCAAGGCTGTGCTTGCCATCACGCAAGTATCGATGATTACGACGCCGGTGAAACGGCATTTCATCACATTGCTGATGCCAATGCTTTCCACATTTGGGGAGATATTTATATGCCCCTGCCCTGTATTTTGTACGCACCCGAAACCGGCCTGTCTACCTTCATGAGTAGCAAGTTTGAGATGGGGCACCACGGTGACGGCCACAAGGCAATTGACCGCTATGTAATGCATCACGGCTCCGTGATGCGGGTAGCTGATGCCAATTTTCCAATGGGAGAAGTAGCGGTAGACTGTTTTACGCACCGCGAAGCTGATGACAAACAGATTTATCAAGTCATCTATAAAGGGGAGTGTTACGATCTGGATAAGAAGAGCACCTTGGACGGTGGCGTTTTGGGGGGTGGGATCACTTCTTATTACGACTTCTCCATCACCAAGAATGTATTCACCATGCTTTTGGGGTTGATCCTTTTATTGTGGTTGTTTGGTACGGCAGCAAAGGCCTATACTACTCGCGACGGACAAGCACCAAAAGGCATTCAGTCTTTACTAGAGCCGATCTTTGTGTTTATTCGCGACGAAGTAGCTATTCCCTTCTTGGGCGACAAATACGAAAAATACCTGCCCTTTTTGATGTCGATTTTCTTCTTCATTTTGGGCTTGAACCTAATTGGTCAGATTCCATTTTTTCCTGGCAGCGGTAACGTAACCGGTAACTTGGCAGTGACGATGGCATTGACTTTATTTGTTTTCTTTCTGGTACAATTTAGTGGTAACAAGCACTATTGGGAGCATATTTTCTGGATGCCCGGTGTGCCGGCTTGGTTGAAAATTATTTTGACACCGGTAGAGATTCTTGGTGTATTTATCAAGCCGATTACACTGATGTTGCGTTTGTTTGCCAACATCACCGCTGGTCACATTGTAATCATTATCTTTGTGAGCTTGATTTTTATATTTGGTGATGCTGGACAGAGTGTTGCCGGTTCTGTTGGTGGCGGGGTAATCGCCATACCATTAACGCTTTTTATGATGGCTATCGAATTGTTGGTAGCATTCATTCAGGCGTTTGTGTTTTGTATCTTGGCGGCCTCTTATTTGGGTGCTGCTACGGAAGAACACCATACTGAACATCATTAATTAACCATCATAAATTAGATTCTAATGACTGGTACAATTGCAGCTATTGGAGCAGGTTTAGCCGTTATCGGCGCAGGATTGGGAATCGGAAACATCGGTGCAAAAGCGATGGAAGCTATTGCTCGTCAACCGGAAGCGGTTGGAGATATCCGTTCTAACATGATCTTGATGGCCGCCCTTATTGAGGGTGCTACTTTGATCATGATCATCCTTGCTTTCTTCGTAAAGTAAGTAAGATCTGCAAAAGATTGGAGTCATCGACGTAACGGTTGGTTGCGCGATGACCCCTCATTAAGAATTAAAATGGGAGCTTTGCTTCCCCACTATAGCTTAATCAAACGATCATGACAAATATTCTTTTTTTGGCTGATTTCTCAGTAATTCGTCCTGAACCAGGATTGTTGATCTGGACTATTCTCATCTTTGCACTGTTCTGGTTTTTGATGTCAAAATTTGCTTTCAAACCCATCCAGCAGGGATTGAAAAAGCGGGAAGACGATATCCGCAATTCTTTGGAAGAAGCCAAACGCGCCCGCGAGGAAGTTTCTAATATGCAAGCCCAAAATGAGGCATTGCTGGCCGAGGCTCGCGAAGAACGCTCTAAGATTTTGAAAGAAGCGAAAGCGGTAAAGGATTCGATTATCAATGAGGCGAAGGAAAAAGCGAAAGAAGAGGCACAGAAAATTGTGACTAACGCTAAGCAAGAGATTGAAAACCAGCGTATGGCTGCCGTAACTGACTTGAAAAATCAGTCTGGTAAAATGGCAATCCAAATTGCTGAGTTGTTGCTGCGCAAGGAGTTGAAAGACAAAGCGGACCAGGAAAGCTACGTGAAGTCTCTCGTTGACGAAATTAAGATGAATTAGTCCAGCTTTCATCTCCCGGCTTTGCCGGGTGGATAGAAAGCGACCAAACCAAACGATATGTCCGTACAAAGAATTGCATCTCGTTATGCCAAATCACTACTCGATCTGGCTATAGAAGAAAACAAAGTGGAACGGGTACTGGAAGATATCCAGGCTTTTAGGGAAGCAGTAAAGAACCGCGACTTTTATTTGATGTTGAAAAGTCCGATTATCAATGCTGACAAAAAGACCCAAGTCACCAAACAAATCTTCGGAGATCATTTTGATAAAATGACTATGGGCTTTGTGAATATTTTGTTCATGAAAGGCCGGGAAGTTTATCTGCCCGAGATTTCGCAAGCATTTATTGATCAGTATAAGACGCTAAGACATATTTCTACCGTACGTGTCACTTCAGCGGTGGCGTTGACGGATGATGCCTTGGTGGCTCTGCGGAAAAAATTGGAGGAAAGTACTGACACCGACGAAAAAGTGGAGATTGTCACGATTGTCAATCCTGACTTGATCGGCGGTTTGGTCATTGAGTTTGAAGACAAGGTATACGATGCCAGTATTGCTCACAAACTTGATCAGTTGAAAAAAGAGTTTGTTGACAATCTTTATATTTCAAAGATTGTTGCCTAAAAGTTGAAATTCATAATTCGTAATTTATAAATCCGAATAGATATGGTTGATGTAAAACCTGATGAAATATCTGCGATACTTAAACAGCAGCTTTCCGGATTCAGTGACGCCACCGAGCTGGAAGAGTATGGTACTGTATTGCAAGTCGGTGATGGTATTGCCCGTGTATACGGTTTGACCAATGCCCAGGCGGGGGAATTGGTGACATTTGAGACCGGGGTTGAGGCAATCGTTCTTAACCTGGAGGAAGATAACGTAGGGGTTGTATTGATGGGATCTTCTGAGCACATTCATGAAGGATCTCGCGTACACCGTACCGGTCGTATTGCTTCTTTGCAGGTTGGAGAAGGCTTTGTTGGCCGGGTAGTTAACCCGCTGGGAGAGCCTATCGACGGTAAAGGCGAAATTAAAGGAGAAAGATACGAGATGCCGCTGGAGCGTAAAGCACCGGGGGTTATCTTCCGTCAGCCGGTAAATGAGCCGCTGCAAACGGGTATCAAAGCCATCGACGCGATGATTCCAATCGGTCGTGGTCAGCGGGAATTGATCATTGGTGACCGCCAAACCGGTAAAACGGCAATCGCGATCGATACGATCATTAACCAGCGCGAGTTTTACGAAAGAGGTGAGCCCGTATACTGCATTTATGTAGCATCCGGTCAGAAATCATCAACCGTAGCTCAGGTTGCCAAGAGTTTGGAAGAAAATGGTGCGATGGATTACACCGTAATCGTATCGGCTTCTGCTGCTGATCCTGCACCACTACAGTTTTACGCACCATTTGCGGGTGCTGCAATCGGGGAATACTTCCGCGATACCGGTCGTCCTGCCCTGATCATCTATGATGATTTGTCAAAGCAGGCGGTAGCTTATCGTGAGGTATCACTGTTGTTGCGTCGTCCTCCCGGTCGTGAGGCTTATCCTGGTGACGTATTCTACCTGCACTCTCGCTTGTTGGAGCGTGCGGCAAAAGTGATCAATAATGACGAGATTGCTCGCCAGATGAATGACTTGCCGGATTCTTTGAAAAACGCAAAAGACAAAAACGGTGAGCCTTTGGTAAAAGGAGGTGGTTCTTTGACTGCCCTACCGATTATCGAAACACAGGCGGGTGACGTTTCTGCTTATATTCCAACCAACGTAATTTCGATTACGGACGGTCAGATCTTCCTCGAATCCAACCTGTTTAACGCAGGTGTGCGTCCAGCCATTAACGTAGGTATCTCGGTATCTCGGGTAGGGGGTAGTGCACAGATCAAGTCGATGAAGAAAGTAGCTGGTACCTTGAAGCTCGACCAGGCTCAGTACCGTGAATTGGAGGCTTTCGCCAAATTTGGTTCTGATCTTGATGCGGCCACTACCGCGGTATTGGAAAAAGGTAAGCGGAACGTAGAAATTTTGAAGCAGCCACAATATTCTCCGGTTTCGGTAGAAAAGCAAGTGGCCATCATTTATCTGGGAACTAAAGGTTTACTGCGCGATATACCCGTTGAGAAAGTGAAAGAATTCGAAGAATTGTTTTTGCTGAAGATGGAACAGTTGCACCCAGAAGCATTGGCTGCTTTTAAAGCAGGTAAACTTGATGATTCCGCTATCGAAGCTGTTACGAAACTAGCTGCCGAGTTGGCTCCGCAGTTTAAATAATAACATTCTATGGGCAGAGACACATGCAAATGTGTCTTTGCTCTGCCTGACTAAGATAAACCGTCATCATACATGGCTAATCTAAAAGAAGTTCGCGACCGGATCAAGTCTGTACAGAATATGCAGCAGCTCACCAAGGCTATGAAAATGGTTTCGGCGTCCAAGTTGCGTAAAGCGCAAACTGCTATCACGCAAATGCGCCCTTATGCCAATAAGCTGAACCAGATGTTGCGTAATATTCTCGCCAACCTGGAAAGTGGTGCGAGCAATACTTTTGGGCAGGAACGACCTGTACAAAAAGCTTGCGTAGTGGTTGTCACTTCCAATCGTGGCCTGGCCGGTGCTTTTAATACCAATATTATTAAGGCCGCCATCGAAACGATCAATGATAATTTTGCAGAGCAGCGTAAAAATGGTAATCTGACCCTGTTATTTATTGGCAAAAAGGGGTACGATTATTTCAAAAAACGCTATTCCGATGTCAACATGATTACGGACTATGTGGCGTTGTTTGATGATTTGAGTTTTGAAACGGTAGCCGAAGTTTCTCAACGTTTGATGGATTCATTCAAGAAGGGGGAATACGATCGCGTGGATGTGGCTTACGGCCAATTCAAAAATGCAGCGACTCAGTTCACTATTTATGAACAGTTCCTTCCGGTTCCAAAGGTAGAAGCAAATGAGGATGTTTCCTTGAAGGCCAACTACATCTTTGAGCCTAATAAAGAGGACTTGCTCGAATATCTGGTGCCAACCATTATTCAGACGACCTTCCACAAATATGTGCTGGATACTCATGCTTCTGAGCATGGTGCGCGGATGACGGCAATGGATAAGGCCACAGAAAATGCGGAAGAACTGCTCCGCGACCTGAAAATTTCCTACAACAAAGCCCGTCAGGAGGCCATTACCAACGAAATCCTCGAGATCGTGGGTGGTGCTGCGGCTTTGGAAAGTAACTAAGAAAGAAGAATTTTTACATCAACCATATTGGAAAGGGTGCAAAGACCGAGCGTTTTTGCACCTTTTTTTTGTGTGCGCAGGCTGTTTCTTAACGTTAATTTTAAAGGAGTAATCATCTGAAATTTCTCCATTCCTTGTAGCTTTAGGGCAAAACCATCAATATGAAAAATTTTTGTCTGCTTATTTTTTTGCTACTTGGGGGAAACACCCTTTGGGCGCAAGCCGAATTACTCCAATCTGGTCCAATGTTGGGCTACGCTGAAATGCGGGAAGTCTTACTCTGGGTACAAACTACCGAACCGGCTACGGTACAATTTGAATACTGGGAAGAGGATAAGCCTAAGGTCATTCACAAAACGACTAAAGTTCAGACCCATAAAGACCAGGCGTTTACGGCCAAGCTGATCGCCGATGAGGTAGAGCCCGGTACCACTTATACTTATCAGCTGCGGATTAACGGTAAAAAAATAGATCGACCTTATCCCACTACTTTTCAGACACAGCCGTTGTGGCAATGGCGCACTGATCCGCCGCCCTTCAAGATGGCTGTAGGTAGTTGCGCCTATACCAACGAACCTAAGTACGACCGCCCCGGAACGCCTTACGGCGGCCAGAATAAGATGTATGAAACGATCAATGCCAAACAACCAGATGCCATGTTGTGGTTGGGTGACAACATCTATCTGCGTGAAGTAGATTGGTTTACCCGCACCGGTATTTTGCACCGCTATACCGAATTTCGGAAGATCCCGGAGCTACAGGCTTTGCTCGCTTCTACCAACCACTACGCAATCTGGGATGACCATGATTTTGGTCCCAACAATTCCGACCGAAGTTTTATCCACAAAGACAAAACCCTGGAAGCCTTCAAACTCTTTTGGGGCAACCCAACCTATGGCGTCAACAGAGAGCCGGGTATTACCTCCTTTTTCCAGTATCGGGATATCGATTTCTTTCTATTGGACAATCGTTATCACCGCAGCCCCAACGATCGCAAAAGTGGGGAGGCAACAATAATGGGTGAAAATCAACTGGAATGGTTGATTGATGCTCTGGTCAACAGCGCTGCTCCGTTCAAAATGGTCGCCATCGGCGGGCAGGTACTCAACACTTCAGCGACGTTTGAGAACTACGCGAATCGCTACGCGGAAGAGCGGCAGTACTTGTTGAACCGCATCGCCGAAGAGGGTATTACGGGCGTCATCTTCCTCACCGGCGACCGCCACGCTACGGAATTGTCGACTTACGTCAATAGTGCCGGCAATGTAGTGTATGATCTGACGGTTTCACCACTAACTTCCGGACCGGCCAATAATAAAGCGGAAGACAACCGCATGCGTGTGCCCAATACCTATGTGGCCCAGCGCAACTTCGGCATTCTGGATTTTAGTGGGCCTAAAGACAAGCGGCAACTGAAAATCCAGATTTATGATGTAGATGGCAAGGAATTGTGGAATCGGGTGATTTTAGCGGAGTAATTGGATGTAGGGATTTGGGAAAAGTGATTTTGTTAAATGAATTTAATTGGCGTGTAAATTAAATTTTATCTTCTGGTGTCGCTAATTGTAATATTCATTTATACCTGTATTCTCCCGGGCGCAGCTGCGCCCAGTCTCAATAAGTGCATGTTTGGAGGTGGTGCTTTAGCAGCGAAAAATGCAGATTTTGAGTGCTCGCAAGGCTCATTTTGAGTGCATCTCGGTTGAGCCGGGACGGACGAAAAAATAGCAAAAAAATAGCTGATCCTGAATGTACTTCGGGTACTACCTCCAAACATGCACTAAGTCACCCAAACTTAATTACGTTTACTAAACTTTTAAAGTTTAGTAAACGTAAACGTAATTTCATTTCCGATTTATTTCTCCAGTAACGCCTCCAATCTGGCCAGGCGCTCTTCCAGATTTTCAATCTTCTCATTTTGAGCCTCAATCACTTCCTGCTGTTCTTGTAGCGCGGTAACTGCCAATACCGTGAGCTGGTTGTAATCGACCAGTAATACGCTTTCTTCCCCCTCGTTGCGGGGTTTGGTTTCCGAGACCAGATTTGGGAAAACCTGCCGCAGTTCCTGCGCCAGAAAGCCGATGTATTCACGACCCAGGTGACCTTTGTATTGATAAGTTTTTGGGTTTAATTGTAACAATGCCGGTAAAACGCCCGTCAGGCGGTGAATGTCCGTTTTTAGGCGTTTATCGGAAGTGGCAGAATAGTTGCCGGAAGCAGAATCAAAATGGCCTCTGTTGATATTGTTGTAATAAAGGTTGAGGTCGCCATCACCGGCACTTAAGGAGGTGACATAAAATTCCCACCGGGTGCTGGTATTTACGCCATTGTATAATGCCATACCGTACTCGCCTCCCTGCCCGGATATATTCTGTACCACCCGAAATGGATAGGTTTGAGTGGTGACTACGCCAGGACTGCGACCTACATTCAACTGACGGGTGCGCATTTCGATCAATCCCTGTCCAAAGCCATTGGCATCAGAGGCGATCATACGAGTACGATTGAAGCTGGTGCTGGCACTTAAGGAAATATTCACATTGGGAGTCCCTGCTTCTAGCGCGCCACCGCTTGACCCACCGACGGTAATTGCCGGAATTGCCCAGCCTGAGCCGAGGTTACTACCTACCACAAAATTCTCATCGGGGCTGGTATTGCCAATGCCCACATGGCCATTGCCCAAAATGGTCAACCGATCAGCTGATCCCTGGTCATTACTAAACCAAAAGTTCATGCGGGAGTTAGTGGATCCGGTAGTACCGTCTTTTGCGGTAGCAGCAATATTCCATTGAGCACCACTGTGTACGGCATTGCCAAAGCCTAATCTGGCAAATTCATCCTGGGTTTCTTCCAGAAAAAGTTGTGGCTTAGTGACCCCTGAATTTTGTCGGATATGCATCCAGCCCCGTGGTGTGGCGATATTGCCCATCTTAAATTCTCCGGATTGTTCCATGGAGAAGCGAGTAGTATAGGTATTGCTGCCATCGGGCTTAGAACGGAAGAGCATATCAGCTCCTGAATTGATCGTTGCTAATTCCCACCGGTTGCCGTTGTTGGGGTATCCTAAATGTATGGTTCCCAGATTGGATTGCACGAATAAATCGCCCGCGAGATGAAGTCCAATGCCATCTTCCGGGTCGTCGGTGCCGATGCCTACTCCATTGGTGTTATAATAAATTTCACTACCGTTTTGCGACCATAAATTGCTGAATGGCGCCAAACTAACGTTGCCACCACCATTGCTCAAACTTAGGCTGTTGCCGGATAGGTTCAGGGTTTGAATCTCATTGGTTGGATTGGCATCGGCATCATCCACTGCATCGGTAAAGGAGCCACCGCCGTCTGACAAAGTGACCGTACTACCACTCTTACTGATGGTTTGAATTTCATTGGTTGGATCGGCATCGGCATCATCAACACCATCTTGTAGCGCACTTAAGTTAACCGAATTACCATCTTCTATACTTAGGGTTGTACCGCTTAAGTTGAGGGTTTGGTCATCACTACCCCCGCTCGGTAGATTCACACTGCCACCACCATTGCTTAGGCTAAGCTGGTCCCCGCTAAGACTGAGCTGCTGAATTTCATTAGAGGGATCAGCGTCGGCATCATCCACATCATCGCCATCGGCAATATCAGCAGGGATGCCGGCCAAGGTTGTCCAGGTTTCAATTTCGTTAGTTGGATCGTTGTCTGCATCAT
>CAXHCA010000028.1:0-55119 GCA_964015035.1 uncultured Saprospiraceae bacterium | reverse complement strand
CTTTGACAAATGGGTCTGGATCAATGCTGTTGATCATCATCCATTCGGGCATACCTTTAGGCGTGACATTGGTCCACGATTTACCTCCGTCTTTACTTACATGAATCAAGCCATCATCACTGCCAACCCAAAGGAGGCCTTCTTCGTAGGGAGATTCTACCCCTGCAAAAAGGGTACAGTAATATTCTACACTGGTATTGTCCTTGGTGATCGGGCCGCCGGATGAAACCAATTTGCTGGAGTCATTTCTAGTGAGGTCCGGACTACTCAGCGCCCAACTAAGTCCGCCATCATAACTGATGTGTACATGATTGGAAGTGGTATAGAGCTTTTGGGGATTGTGAGGTGAAAAGAAGATCGGGAAATTCCATTGAAAACGGTATTTCATACCCTCGGCACCGTAGCCCATGGGGTTGTCGGGCCACACATTGACCGCTTGCCGTTGGCGGGTACGGTGATTGAATCGGGTCAGGTATCCGCCGTAGCTACCGCCAAAAACGACGTCATTATCCTGAGGGTCTACGGCGATATGGGCACTTTCCCCTCCTGCGGTAGGTTCCCAAGCGCGCTCGCCAATGGATCGACCTTCCGTGCGGTGTTCAATACGAACCGTTGAATTGTCCTGTTGTGCTCCGTAAATGCGGTAGGGGAAATGATTGTCGGTGGTTACTCGATAAAATTGAGCGGTAGGTTGATTGTGATAGGTCGACCAATTGTCACCCCCATCAAAACTAATTTGCGCACCTCCATCATCAGCAATGATCATTCGTTGGTTGTCTTCAGGCGCAATCCACAAATCATGGTGATCGCCATGAGGAGCCCGGTAGGCTTTGAAGGTTTTGCCTCCGTCCGTGGATTTCTGGTAGTTGACATTCATGACATAGACAATCTCTTGGTCTTTGGTATCGGCATAAATGCGTGTATAGTACCAAGCACGCTGGCGAAGGGCCCGGTCGCTATTGATTTTCTTCCAGGTTTCTCCCGCATCATCAGAGCGGAAAACCCCACCATTTTCATTTTCAATCAGTGCCCAAACGCGATTGGAGTTGACAGGAGAGACGGCCACAGCGCCAATGCCCCAAGTCCCTTCCGGCAATCCTTTGTTTTTAGAAATATTGGTCCAGGTGTCCCCGCTGTCAGTACTTTTCCAAAGGGCCGACCCTTCGCCGCCGCTTTCCAAACTATAAGGCGTTCTTCTTACTCGCCAGGTAGTGGCGTAAATAATGCGCGGGTTATTCGGATCCAGAAGGAGGTCAATGGCACCGGCATCTGCATTCGCAAAAAGGACCTTTTGCCAATTTTTTCCCCCGTCCTTACTCCGATAGACCCCTCGTTCTTCGCTTGATTTATAAAGGTCTCCCAGTACTGCTGCATATACGATATCCGGATTGCGTGGATGAATGCGGATACGTGGGACGTGTCGGGAGTTTTCTAGACCAATATGTGTCCAGGTCTTCCCGGCATCCACTGTTTTCCAGATGCCATTGCCGTATGAGACATTGCCACGGACCGTTTTTTCTCCGCCGCCGACATAGATCACATTGTTGTCGTATTCACTGACTGCTACCGAGCCGATGGAGCCACCAAAGAATCCATCGGAAATGTTTTCCCAGGTTTGTCCGCCGTCCTTGGTGCGCCAAACGCCACCACCTGTAGATCCAAAATAGAATAAATTGGGTTTTCCGGGAACACCGGTCACGGTGGCAGAGCGTCCACCGCGGAAAGGCCCGATGCAACGCCATTCGATGGAGTTGTAGAGGGTTTCGGGGTAGAGGTTTTCACTGGCAGTGACTGTTTTTTGTGTGTTTTTCTTTTGTGCCTGAACAAAAGTGGTCATTCCAATTACAAGGAAGAGGAACAGAAATCGTGTGGTTAAGGCGAAGTACTGCATGATGGTAATTTTTAAATTTATTGACCGGTCAAAATAGCTAAAAAAGCAGGAAAATAGTTGGACCACATAACGCAATTATGCTGAATCCAATTACTTTTGCACCATTAATTGACAATATTCATGGCAAAAGATCGCTCTGCTTCTCCGCTACTGACTATTTTCCTAACGGTCTTTATTGATATGCTGGGAATCGGTATTATTATTCCCGTTATTCCCGCATTGTTTTTTGAGGATACCTCAGGATTTTTTGATGCCACGGTAACCATGGATCAACGGTCAATTTATTACGGTATCCTTGTCGCTTGTTATCCATTTATGCAACTTTTTGGAGCACCGATGTTGGGGGCATTATCTGATCGCTACGGTAGAAGACCCTTGCTCAGTATTTCGCTGGTTGGCACCATGGTCGGTTATTTGCTTTTTGCTTATGCCATACTGCAAGGCAATCTCTTTTTGTTGTTTTTTAGTCGAATGTTGCCGGGATTTACCGGTGGTAATATCGCCATTATTCTGTCGGCCATTGCGGATATCAGCGATGCCAAATCTAAAGCTAAAAACTTTGGTTTGGTGGGAGCTGCCTTTGGGATTGGCTTTATATTGGGGCCTGCCTTAGGGGGGATTTTGGCGGACAATACGATTGTCTCCTGGTTTAATCACGCGACGCCTTTTTGGTTGACAGCAGGGCTAACCTTAGTCAATTTAATCATCGTACAATTTCGTTTTCCTGAAACCCTACAGGAAAAAAGTGAGACTCCGGTCAATCTATTTAGGGGCTTACGCAATGTAAGCAAATCCTTTCGCCAGCCACATTTGCGGGTGATATTTACGGTTATCTTATTGCTTTCTCTGGGCTTCTCCTTCTTTACCCAGTTCTTTTCTGTTTATCTCATTCAAATGTTTGAATATACAGAAAAGAGCATTGGCCTCTTGTACGGGTGGATTGGCATTTGGCTAGCTTTTACCCAAGGTTTTATTGTTAGAAGGATGAGCGGCCGAATTTCTAGTGCGGTGGTCTTGAATTATTCTATCCTGGCCTTATCGCTTTCGATCGGTGTGCTCCTTTTACCCGATCAATCTTTTTGGTTTTATATTATCAATCCCTTGATTGCTATTTCCCAGGGTATTACTTCTCCCAATCTCACCACAGTAGTTTCCGAACAGGCATTGGCCAGCCAGCAGGGAGAAATCTTGGGCATCAATCAATCGATGCAATCGCTTGGTCAAATTTTTCCACCGCTTCTAGCGGGCTATCTCAACACCCTTAACGGCAATTTCCCGCTTTTGGCGGCGGCTATCTTTACACTGGCAGGTTGGCTAGTCTACGTATTTATTTTTCGAGCCAGTAAACAGTAATGTCGCTTTTTATCTGGGGTTCGTTATCTTTGGATTGTTTAAATTGCATATTACACCACTCAGCACATGAATTTTATCGCCCTTTTAATTATACTGCTATCCGTTTTGGCCGTTCCGCTGGCCGTTTGGTATGCTTTGAAGCGTTTGCAGATCAAACAAGCCTGGGGCGCATTGCTCTTTGGAGGGATACTGGCCCTCTTTTTTATCGGGCTATGGGTCTACGATGTGAGCGGTGCTCTGCGGCACAACCACTATCGTCAGGTTTCGGAATTTTTGAAGACGGAATGGCGATTGCCCGATTACGATGCAGATCATTGGGAAACCAGTCTTTTGGCCATGAGTACCATTGCTGAAGCGTTGGCCGATTATGGCACGAGGTATCCGGACAAACGCACTGAAGTGCAGGAAATGCTGGAAAAAATTGTCATTAATGTTTCTCAGGAGCAGTTTTTCCCCGAGATCAATAAAAGTGGCAATTGGAAGAACCAGGGCCTTTACCTGAGTCAGTTGAGTATTATTTTGGGTGCTTTCGCACAAAATGATACGGCGGGCGTTTATACCGCCTTTCAAGAAAAAGTGACCACCTATCTGGCCCGGGAAATTTCCCGTTCCCCTTACCGACACCTGCTAAGCTTTCCCAAAGGTATCAAATACTGGACCTGCGATAATGCGGCAGTACTCTATGGCTTGGCTTGTTTTGATCGACAGATGCAGGCGAGTTTAAGTGCCGGCCCGGTCAAGGATTGGGTGGCATTTGTCAACCGAGAGCTGATCTATGAAAGATCAACCCTACCTTGCAGTGCATTTACGACAACCAATAAATGTGAAGTCATGCCTACGGGCAATCACCTGGCGTGGATGCTGGCATATGTTGCCGACCTCAATAGACCCTTTGCTAAGGACATTTGGCGGCAGTATAAACACTATTTTAAAGATAATTTTATGTTGTCTTGGGCCTCTGCTACTTATTATCTTCCCGATGATGAACCTCCTGCTTACGTATCTGAAAATCAGAGAGTCATGGAGCGGGTAAGCCCGTCAGTGGTAGCGCTTCGAGCCGCTGCGCACCTGGAGGATCGGATTACTTATCATCAATTGAATAACCGGCTCCTGTTACAGGACCTTTTCCGTCGTCAATCCATTGTTTCTAAAACTTGGAGGCAATGGTTAGAACTGGGCATCCGCTTTAGTGCGGAGTGTCATCGTTAAGTGCATGTTTGGAGGAGGTCATTCAGTCCCGGTAAAACCGGGATTCTGGAACCTCACTTCGGCTATTTTTTCGTCCGTCTCGGCTGAGCCGAGATGGGCTCAAAAATGAGCCTCGTGAGAACCCAAAATCTGCAATTTTCGCTGCTAAAGCACCACCTCCAAACATACACTAAGGGTCTCTAACTGGAATAAAAACCCTCTTTTATTATGAAGCTTTTTGGTGCCTCATTGTTTTTGTTTTTCCTGCTCTCTTGTAGTGAAACACCTCTTACATTAAAGGAGTCAATGCCGAAAAAAGAGCCGACTGATTGGCATTTTCGGCAACGGGCCTATCCACAAGGATTTATCGATCAGGAGCATTACCGAGCGGCCGTTCGGCAAAAAAAAGCCATGCAAGAAGGGATATCCTTCCGAAATAACTTGGTATGGGAAAATGCCGGCCCCCTCAACGTGGGAGGACGTATTACGGATGTAGAAATGCATCCTTCCAGTATGGAGGTGATCTATGCAGGAACGGCATCCGGCGGTATTTTTAAATCGGAAGATCAAGGGGTTAATTGGGTGCCTATTTTTGATGATGCCATTAGCCTGGCAATCGGTGATATGGATATTGCCCCCTCTGATCCCAATATGATCTATGTAGGAACCGGTGAAGCCAATGCAGGTGGCGGTTCGTTGGCTTATGATGGCAATGGAGTCTACAAGTCAGTGGATGGTGGAACAAATTGGCAGCATCTTGGGCTTGAAAATATAGGTAGTGTTGGAAAAGTAGAGGTAGATCCACAAGACCCGGATCGAGTATTTGTGGCGGCTATGGGAAACTTGTTTGGCAACAATGCTGAACGGGGGGTCTATCGTTCTAATGATGGCGGCGTCAACTGGGAAAATGTGTTGTATGTAAGTGATTCTACTGGTGCCATTGATCTGGCCATTCATCCCCTACATCCCGATACTATTTATGCGGTGACCTGGGAGCGCATTCGCCGCCCCAACCGACGGGATTATTCCGGCCCTACTTCCGGCATCTACCGGTCCTATGATGGCGGGGATTCTTGGACCAAGTTGACTACCGGCTTGCCTTCTGGCAACCTCAATCGCATTGGTATTGATATTGCTGCCTCCAACCCCAATATCTTATATGCAGTGGTCTCCATTGGGGATGGTTCTTTTGAAGGGGTTTACAAAACGGAAGATGGAGGGGATACCTGGGAAGCGCTGCCCAGCAATGGTATTGGTGGAGCATCATTTATGTGGTGGTTTGGCCAAATATTTGTGCATCCTGCCGATCCTGATATTGCCTATGTGTTTAGTTTGAATGTTTTCAAAAGTACCAATGGTGGTGCTGGCTGGTTCAATAGCTTTCCGGGCGTACACGTGGATCAACATGCCTTGTATATTCATCCGGCTAATCCGGAATTTGTGGTTTTAGGCAATGATGGCGGCGTGTATCTCAGTAATACGGGTGGGAATAGTTGGACCAAGGTCGAAACCTTACCTATCACCCAATTTTACACCTGCGAAATAGATGAAAGTCAGCCAGAACGCCTTTATGGGGGAACACAGGATAATGGGTCCAATCGCACCCTTACGGGAAATGTCGACGATTGGGAACGCATCTTTGGTGGGGATGGTTTTGTCAATCTGGTAGACCCTTCTAACAATGCTTATGTATACGCTTCTTCGCAATATGGCAATTTTGTTCGATCCATCAACGGAGGGGCGGATTTTTCGGGAGCCACCGTTGGCGTAGATGGTCCCCGAAATTGGCATACACCGGTGATTTTTGACCCTAATGACCCTAGCATCCTTTATTTGGGGACGGATCGGGTCTTTCGTTCGGCCAACCGGGCACAAAGTTGGCTGCCAGTGAGCCCGGTAATTACCTCTGCTCCGGTTGGGAGCAATTTGGTTTTTGGCACAATTACCACTATTGCCGTTTCTCCGGCGGATCCCGATGTGATTTTTGCGGGAACGGATGATGGCCGCGTTTGGCGCACCTTACAAGGAAATCTGGGCTGGCAAGAGGTGACTTTTGATTTGCCGCAAAGATGGGTCACCAGTATCGCGATGCACCCTACTGACCCGGCCACAGCCTATGTAACTATTTCGGGGTATCGTCATGACGAATACCTGCCACATGTATTTAGAACGACCAATTATGGGCAAAACTGGGAGGATATTTCTGGTGGATTACCGGAAGCGCCAGTCAATGACCTTATCGTTGATCCCGATGTGCCGGAACGCTTATATGTGGCTACAGATGTGGGTGTCTTTATTTCTTGGGATGAGGGCCTAAATTGGGAGGTACTAGCAGATGGCATGCCCAATGTAGTTGTTTCGGCGCTGGATTATCATCAACCGACCCAAACCTTGGTGGCGGGTACTTATGGCCGCTCCATGTATAAAACACAAATAGTACCTCCTTTGGCAAGCAATGTGCCAAGTGTGGCCGAATGGAATTGGTCCCTCGGGCCTAATCCCTGCCAGAATTTGCTTCATATAGATCTAATGCTAAAGGCTTCGCAAAGTATCGTTCTATCTATTGTTGATTTAAGTGGTCGGGAACTAAAATCAGTTTTCCGAGGTAATTTACCTGAAGGTAGTCGGCAACTACAGGTTGACTTGCAAGATCTGCCTTCGGGAAGTTATGTCTGCCGCCTCCGGTCGAAAGACCAGGTACAGTCGAAATTGTTTATTAAACGATAATTTGCCATGAACATCAAAGGCCCGAGAATCACCATCCGGCCATTTCAACGGAACGATGCCGATTCTATAGCGCGGTATGCCAATAATTTCAAGATTTGGTTGAATCTACGAGATGCTTTTCCGCATCCTTATTCTACCGAAAATGCCTTGGATTTTATCCGGTTGGCCAGTGAAAAGCGGCCTGTATGCGATTTTGCCTTAGAATTTGCTGGAGAGGCTGTAGGCGCAATTGGATTTATTCCCCAAAATGAGATCTACCATAAGTCATTTGAAATTGGCTATTGGTTGGGAGAACCGTTTTGGGAGCAGGGCCTGGTGACCGAAGCGGTACGCATTTTTTGTGCATATATTTTTGAAAATCAACCGGAAATCGTACGGTTATATGCCCGAGTGTTTAGTCATAATCCCGGGTCAATGCGTGTGCTTGAAAAAGCAGGTTTCCAAAAAGAAGGCATTTTGCGGCAAGCGATTTTCAAAAATGGAGAACTCCGTGACGAGCACTGCTACGCTTTGTTGAGATCCGATTGGACGGGAAGTTCTACCGCAACTTAGAGACGACTCCTTGGAGGTTATACTGGCTTTCCACGCCGACTAAGTAGCGCTGTGCTTCACTATAAGTTGGAAAAGGCCCCAATACCACTCGGTAGAGTAGGGTGCCAGAACGAGAATTTTGGCTCAACATATAGAGGTGGTCAATACCCCGCTTTTGCAAATTGATGATGTGCCGTTCTGCATTGGATGATTCGCTATAAGAACCCAACTGGATGGCGAACCCCTGCTGTCCATTTGGCATTTGCTTGATGGTGTAAGGATCCGCCAGACTACTGCCTGCACCGCCCTTTGCCGTAAGGTTACCACTTTGATAGTTGCCGTAAGACGATGGTATCTTTTCTGCCAGGAATTTTTCCCGGTAGGGGCTCTCTGGATTGTGGTTGGAGCGACCCACCACTTCCACTGTGACTTGGGTTTTTCCCACCTTGATCAGATCAATATAATCAGCGGCTGCTTTGGATAAATCTACCACACATCCCCCGCAGTATGGCCCGCGGTCGTTTACCCGTACGATGACCGAACGCTGATTATCCATTCGGGTTACTTTGAGTAAGGTCCCTTTTGGATGGGTTTTGTGGGCAGTCGTCATTTCTTCACGGTGGTAAATTTCTCCCAGAGCAGTAGATTGTCCATCCAAATAATCTCCATAAAAAATAGCCAGACCCGTTTCTACATTTTGAGCCAAGAGATGGCTAGTAGAGAATAGAAAGAGACTTAAAATAAGATATTTGATATTCATGGTGTTTAATTTTTATTCATTTCATGCGATTCACCGAAGATCGGAAAATAGCGGCTGCTTTTGTGCAATTGTTTTAATTTTAACATTCCCGAACTACTTTTTCTAATAGGTTTACTTTTTCTTCCAACCAACCTTGGTTGAAAATGGCAGCAGCCTTGTCGATGTCTTGCCGCAACTTCTCAAAGTCCTTCAGCAGTTTACCATTGGATACAAACCCAATGTTGGCTCTGATTTGGGCAGCTTTTCGCGTGAACCTAAACAAGTTATAATATCCATTTCGCCGCGAATCGGCCATGAGTTTATTGCGGTGTAGATATTGCTTAAAGGAGTCTGTGAGTGAATTCAGTGCCTCAAATTCTCCCAGTTCGTAATAGGTGCGCAATAGCAAAGCTTTTGCTCCGAGGTTGTAGCGTTGGTCGCTGTATTCTACGCGGATCAGGAGGGGCAATACCTTGTCATATTGACCGGTAGCGTGATAATAGGCTGCCAGATTGAAGCGATAGGCATTGTCGGCTGCTTGCGGAGAAAGCTTGTTTTTATACTGTTCAATAAAGGTCTTGACCCAGCTCAATTCATCAAGTCGAATGGCTGTGGTGACAATGTTTTTATAATGCCATTCCGACAAATAGCCATCTTCAATGAGGACCTCCCGCTTCAATTGAGCCTGATAGAGTTTAAAGAGTTCACCTAAAAAGACTTTATCATTTTGGTTGATTCTGGAAATACAATAGTTCTGTAAATAAGTATAAATGTTGACCAAATCGGCTTGATTAAAGTGCGACTGATGCTCTTCGAGCAGTTTCAAAACTTCGTAATAGTAGGGATTCTCATTTCGCGTCACCATTTGATAAAGTAAGAAATAGATGTAGATGGCGGGGACTTGAACATAGGTGTCCAGGTTGTCTCTGACTTCTTTCAATACGGCTTCCAACATCCGCGCGGAGTAATCCACTTTTAAGATGTTTTTCCGGATGTGCATTTCTACGGCATCCTTTAATTTTTCAACCATATAGAAGCGATCCAGGTGGTGCTCTTTGAGTTCCAGGCTACGGTCCTTCTTGCGTTGTTCCAGGACTTGGGTGTAATAAATATCCGCTTCCTGAGCCAGTTGACTTTGCCAAAAATAATAGGTAGCGTCCCGGGTAGGGCGGTTTTGTTCGGATTGAATACACTGTTCTAATAGCTTTTCATACAGGTTGTTACACTTGCGTTGTCGTAGGTCACGCAGCAGTAAAATACGGTGGTAGGCTCGCTCTTCTTTTAATTGTTCCTGAACCAAAAAAGCTTCCAACAGCCGGCGGGTATAAGTAAAAACCAAGGCTAAGTGCGACTGGCCTTTTGGGTGTTTGGGAAAGAGTTTTTTTAGGAGCTTTTCCCGATGACAACGGCTTTGATCAAAATTGGGATAAATGCGGGCGAGGTAGTGGACCAATTGCTGAGTATCTCGGTGCTTGTTGAAATGCGGAGAATCAACCATTTCTACGAAACGGGTCATTTCTTTCTTTGAAAACCGATTAAGTAGGGTGAAGACTTTGTGCGAAAGCATATTTTTTTCAAAAAAAGTAATGATATATAATATTGATTATCAATTATTTATATTTGATGTGTTTTTGTAAAAATACATAAAAAAATCAAAAATAGCCTGCAAAAGTATTTTTTTTCCTGGCAAGGAGTGAACATTTTTGTAGCGTGAAGAAACCATATAGGTTAATTAATCAAGCAAACCATGATCCAAAAGTTAAGACCCTATTTGTTTACGTTATTTTTGTTGAGCGGTTTTGCCACTACTTCTCTCTGGGGGCAGAACTTATTTTGCATTGATTTTGAATCAATTGAGCAAGGCTTTTATGGCCCAAATACTGGATATGAAGCCGGTGATTTCTTTTTTAGTCAACAGGAGGTCTCTGTCAGTTTTGCTGAGTTCAATTCTACAAGTTTCCTGGGGGCCACCATCACTGATGATCCTATCATGGGAGATCAGATTGTTGGACAGTACTCTATTTTGAACAGCTCCAATCTGTTCTTTGATTTTACGACTACTAACCAAAACGTAGTCAACGTTTGTTTTGATTTTGTCAACCTGGCCCCAGAAATCGACCTTGGAGTGAATGGACAAGATGTCCTTCTTCTTAATGGTTTTTCAGAGATTCCGCAGGAGGTAGCTCCCGGTGTTACGATAGAGTTGACCCTGAACAATACCGATGTGGAATCGGGTACGCTATGTTTGATTGGCACCATTGAAGACTTGACCATTGGTGGCCTCGAACTTGGCTTGGATAATGTGTGTTTTGTGCCCGTAGGTTCCAATGAATGCCAAATTACAGAAATCATCGTGGAGCCCCACGATTGTACACCTAATGGTGTTTTTTATGTAGATGTCGAGGTGCAGGCCAATAATCCGGGGAATGATGGGTTTACAGTGCGAGGCAATGGTAACGACTATGGTACCTTCAGCTACGACGAAACTTTCATTACCATCGGTCCGCTGGTGGGCGATGGCACGACACCCTTTGAATTTGTAGTGATTGACAATCAAAATGAGGATTGCCGACTAGCTTATGAATTAGGGCCGATTGATTGCGATGGTGGCCCGTGTGTGATGGATGAATTGCAGGCATATACGATCAATTGTGTGGAAGAAAATCTATACAATATCTTGGTGGATTTTGTACCAGTGAATGCGACCAATACCAGCTTTGATTTGTTTGTCAATGATGAATTTTATGGCTTTTATAATTACGAAGGAGACCTTCCGCTCATCATAGAAGAATATCAGCTGGATGCCAATAGTGAGGGTATTACGGTCACCGTGTGTGATAATGACAATCCCGATTGTTGTCGCAGTGTAGATGTGGAAATCTTTCCCTGTTCCAATGAAGGGTGCATCAGCTTTGAATATGTTGAGGAACACTTATATGGTACACCCAATAGTATATTTCCAGGAGTGCTATTCTATCATGAACAGGAGGTAGATTTTAGCCTGAATAACCTCTATAGTGATGAAGGAGTACCGTTTTACGAATACGTGGTAGTTCGCCATTCGGCCGATGATCCTGGTTTTGATTTTGAAGCGGCTGTTGGCCAATATCTGTATAATGACGGTATTAGCACTCTCATGGATTTTACCGGGTACACGGCCGACGTGCACACCGTTACCATGGATTTTATTCACAATGGTGGTTTATACAATTTATCAGTTAATGGTCAGGATGTGATCATTGATACTGGATTTTTTGAAAGCGGCACCTATGACCTTGGCAATGGCGTGACCCTTGAGGTCATTATCACGGAATCGAATGGGGATTTTGTACAAGGAGTCTTGACCTTCACCCATGAGGAGGCATTTATCGAAACCTTGCTGATAGGGGGACTTGGTTTAGGGTTTGATAATGTTTGTATCAATCCCGTTTGCGAATTGGGTGAAATGATTCTGGTGGCCAATGATTGCACCGATGACGACACCTTCTTGGTTACGGTCGACTTCAGTTATCAACACACCGTAGCCGATAGCTTTGCCTTGCTGATCAATGAGCAATTGTACGATCGCTTTGCCTATGTAGATCTCCCCATCGAAATTGGGCCTTTTAGCAGTCCGTCTGAGGCCATGGAATTTAGAGCCATTGATGTGGAGTGGGATGGTTGTTTCACAAGCGGGCATCTGGCACCGGTGAATTGTAACTGCCCTATCTTTAGTTTTGAACTTCTACAAACACCTCATTGTGAAAATGGAGCTTACTTTTTTCCCTTTCATCTTGGGGTAGAAGGAGACCATGGAGAAGGATTCACGATTACCAATTCAGAAGGAATATCCATTGAATTCCCCTACTCCAATACCGGCTTCTATGAAGGAGGCTTTGATGGTGTATACGATGTTGACCACTTGACCATTTGCGATAATGCGTTTCCCAACTGTTGCATTGAGGTGGAATTGCATCCTAATTGCGGTAGTGAATGTGAATTTACCAACTTGAGTTGGGGCCCTACAGATTGTGACAATGCCGGCAATTTCTACATCAATGTAGATTTTGATTTCAATCAATTTGGAGTAGGATTTCTTTTGTATGTAAATGATGAAGTATACCAAGATTTTAACCTGGGAGATTTACCCCTCCAAATTGGTCCTTTTGATGGAGATGGCGAAATTTCTTATACCGTAGGTATCCTGCAGACAGATCCTATTATGGACTGCTACATCCAGGAAACCTTTGGCCCCGTGGACTGTGATATGGGCTCGGAATGCGGCATTTCGGGAGTCATCGTAGAGCCTTATGATTGCAACGATGGCCAATTTATGGTAGATCTCGCTTTTGATTCACAAAATACCAGTCCATTGGGCTACTACGTCTTTGTCAGCGGTCAGATTTTTGGTCCATTTACCTACAACGAACCCTACATCACGATTGGGCCCTTTGCTGGCGATGGCGAAACCTTCTACAACTTTACGATCCTAGATATTGCTGATCCTGCCTGTTTTGGTTTTTACGAATTGGGGATCTACAACTGCGACCAGGAATGCGGCATTTACGATCTTGTGGTCGATGCACAGGAATGTAACCCTGATGGCACTTATGGCATTGTGATTGATTTTGAGTACCAAAATCCAGGGAATGAATTCTTTGATGTTATTGACGCCAATGGAGAGATTATCGGCTATTATTCACTAGAAGAATTACCGGTCACCATAGGACATTTTGCAGGAAACGGTGGTTCGGTAGATTTCCTTCAGGTATGTATCAATGATCAATCCAATTGCTGCGCCACCACATCCTTTGCCGCTCCTGATTGTACCGGTGATCCCTGCCAGATTACAGAAGTATCTGCAGAAGCTTATGACTGCGAAAATGGCACCTTCCTGATTGATTTGGTGGTAACGGCGGAAAACCACGGAGAGCATGGTTTTACCGTAGTAGGCAATGGCCAAATTTACGGTACATTTGAATACAGTGCACCATTTATCACCTTGGGGCCATTTGAGGGTGATGGCGAAACGATCTATGAATTTATTGTAGTGGATAATGACAATGAAACCTGTTCCAGCTTTACGGAAATAGGACCGATTGATTGCCCGGATTGTCAAATTTCAGATGTGGATTACAGTGTCGATTGTCACAGTGGGCCATTCTTTACCCTCCACCTTGACTTTAATGTGGAAAGTCCACAAAGTGACTACTTCGACCTGGTAATTGGCAATCAATTGGTAGATGAGTTCTTGTATTCGGCTTTACCGCTCAGCATCGAACTGCCGCTGGAATTGGGCATGGGAGAACAGCTGACTATTTGTGACTACGGAATAGACAACTGCTGCACTACGGTTGATTTCTCTTTGCCTTGCTGCTCTATCCGCGATATGGTAGTGGAAGCACATGATTGTGAAGACAATGGCACGTTCTACGTGGATGTAGACTTCCTTTACGGAAATACCGGCGACCTATTCACATTGGTCTACGGCCCGCAAAATGGGGATTTGACGTCGGAGGTATTCAGCTACGATGAATTGCCCATTACCATTGGTCCATTTGATGGAGATAATGCCACAAACTGGTACTTCCAGGCGACGGATGAAAGTTTATTTTGTCAAACCTCCACTGTTTTGGAATCAGTGTATTGCGATAATGACAATTGTTTAGAGTTTGAAGGATTTGAAGGTACTTTTTATGGCCCGAATACCGGGTACAATGCGGGGGATGAAATTGGGGAGGAGAATGACGTTCTGATGACTTACGAAAGCTTCCCCGGGGATGAATGTAACTGCTACGTATTTGTGGTGGATGCCAATACCTTCCCTGCATTTACTGGTGGCGCAGGACATATTGTGGCACTCTTTAACTCTGGCATTGGTTTTGATTTTACCACCACCAATCAGGTATTAGCCAGCATTACTTTTGATTATTATTTCTCTGGAACCGAAGTCAAAGTGTCGGTGAATGGCAGCGATGTGATGCAGGCAGATAGCCCCGAAAATTTGCCGATGAATATTGCTCCTGGCGTGACCCTCATGGTTGACGTAGAAAATGGTACCATGACCTTTAACGGCATGATAGAAACTTTGACTTTATTTGGCAATGGCAATTTCTTGCTTGATAATGGTTGTTTTGAAACCACCACACCAGAGCCCGTTGATGTGTGGCCCGGTGATGCCAATCTTGACAACGTGGCCAGCCATTTTGATTTGCTCAATATTGGAGTGGCCTACGATGCAACTGGTCCGGACCGGAACACCAGCACGATTGAATGGTCGGCATGGGGGGCTGAAGATTGGGAAGGCGATTTTGCCAATGGCACCAACTTTAAACACGCAGATTGTAACGGTGACGGGATCGTCGACGAAGCGGATAGGGAGGCTATTTTGCTCAACTACGGCCAGGAGCACGGTACGCCTGAATCCTTTGCGCCACTTCCTGCTACGGATCTTGACCCGGCCATCTTCATCGACGTGCCTGATCAAGTACCGAATAACTTAACGTTTGAAATTCCCGTCAATTTAGGTACAGAAGCTATTCCGGTGGATGACATCTACGGCATTGCTTTCCAAATTGAAATTGATCCTAATTTGATCGATCTAGCCACTTTGGAGGTGGAATATCCCATCAGCTGGATGGGGGAACCAAATGTGAACCTGATTTCTTTGGACCGGAAAAATTTGGACGAAGGCATTCTGGAGATAGCAATGGTACGCACCGATCACAACAACGTCTCGGGCTTTGGACCTATCGTCATCTTACGTGGCATTATTGATGACATCGCCGGTATTCACGATACGGAGATTCGCACTGAGGCGATCAAAGCCATTAGTGTAGACGAAGAACAGATCCCACTGCGCAATCCTGCGGCTTTGTTGACCATCGATAATACGACCACAGATGATCCAATTGGTAAAATTGACTTGATGCGCAACCTCCGGGTCTATCCGAATCCTACTTCTGATAGGTTGTACATTGACATCAAATATCAATTGCCGATCGATCAAGTGGACATTTTGGATCCTACCGGTAAGCAGGTGGCCCCGAGTGTCTACAATCAAAATGAGATTTCAATGGATGCGCTCCCTGCCGGCATGTATATGCTTAAAGTGCACCTTGGAGGATATATTATCACTGAAAGGGTTGTGAAAGCAACCCGCTGATTAGTTCTGGAGTTCAATAATGATGAAGCCTGCTGGAATTCAGTTTTCCGGCAGGCTTCTTTGTCTATAGTCCTCCGCTGCTTTTCTACATAAAAGAAGACCTTACTCCACCACCTGCTCCTTTTCAAAAATGGGTACATCCACCTGATTGCGCAGTAGATCCTCCATCGTTTCCCGTTCTCGAATCAAATAATCTTTGCCCTTGTAGATTAGGACCTCTGCGGGACGGAAGCGGGAGTTATAGTTGGAGGCCATCGAAAAGCAGTATGCTCCGGCGTGCTCCATGCAGAGCACATCGCCCTCATTGATCTCGGAGATGCGTCGGTTGATACCAAAGGTATCCGTTTCACAAATGTAGCCCACAACCGTGTAAAAACGTTGTCGGCCATCGGGCTTTGTTACATTGACTATTTCGTGGTAGGCATTGTAAAACATGGGGCGAATCAAGTGATTCAAGCCCGAATCAATACCGGCAAAGATGGTAGAGGTGGTCTGTTTGATCACATTGACCTTCACAAAGAAATACCCTGCCTCGCTCACCAGATATTTCCCCGGTTCAAACATCAGCGTCAGGTCACGGCCGTACTCTTCGCAAAATTCATTGAAGCGGTTGGATATTTTTTCTCCCAAATCCTCGATGTTGGTGGCGATATCACCTTCTTTGTAGGGCACTTTGAACCCACTCCCAAAGTCGATGTATTCCAGATCGTCAAATTCACGGGCAAGATTGAGTAAGATTTCTGCACCAATGAGAAATACCTCCGCATCCAGAATACCAGAACCGGTATGCATATGCAATCCTTCGACTTGCATTCCGGTCGCTTCAACAATGCGGTGTACTAAGGGCATCTGGTGAAAGGAAATGCCAAATTTAGAATCGATATGCCCCACTGAAGTTTTGGCGTTGCCGCCCGCCATGATGTGTGGATTGATACGGATACATACTGGGACATCAGGATGCGCCTGGCCAAATTGCTCCAAAATAGATGTATTGTCGATATTGATTCTTACGCCTTGCTCGACGGCCAAAGAAATCTCTTCCAAGCTGACACAGTTGGGCGTGTAAATGATATCCTGAGGAGCAAAGCCGGCTTTTAAGCCAAGTAATACCTCTTGGATGGAAACTGTATCCAAACCCGCGCCCATTTCATTGAACACCTTGAGTACGTTGATATTAGTCAACGCTTTACAAGCGTAATTTATCTTTAAACTCTTGACGTTAAACGCACTTTGAATGCGTTTATATTGGCGCTCCATTACGGCGCTATCGTAAACATACAAGGGGCAGTCATACTTACTGCACAATTCGAGGGGATCAATGCCACCGCTGAGTAGGTAGCGATTGTTTTCCAAAGTCATCAATCAAAATTTTGAGTTAAAGAATAAATTTGGCGGGCATATAGCCTTTTAATTTTCTCAACAATGGTGTTTGGACTTGACTAGGGGATTTGTCTTTCGTTTTCGGAAAATTGACAAAAATTTGAAAATGGGTTTGAGAAAATTAAAATGGGAAAAGCCTGACACGCTATTGTTACTCGTTGGTTGATCGGATATGCTAAAGGAATGAGTCATCGTTGGTCACCAGGCTAATGGCTGTTCTTTTTTGTTCTTTATTAATGCACAAAGATAGCGTTTTCCACTTTTTTATACTATCAGAGACCGTAATATTCTCGACAACCCACCAAAAAAGAAAAAAGTTGCATCCTATTTAATAAAACTGCTAATTTGTGGGAATACGACCGCTGTTCCCGAAAAAATAGCGAGCGTATGACCAGAAATGCCACAGATCGAACACTTAACTTGAAAAGCAGCCGCGTGACGGAAGAAGACCTCATTAAAGCTTGTAAAAAGGAAGACCGGCAGGCCCAACGTCTGATTTATGAGCGGTATTCACCAACTATGTTTGGAGTATGCAAGCGATACATGAAAAATGTAGAAGACGCGGAAGATGCAATGATTGAAGGCTTCTTTAAGGTGCTGACCAATATCAATCAATATAGTGGAAAAGGAAGCTTCGAAGGCTGGATTCGGCGCATTATGGTTAATGAATGTTTGATGGCATTGCGCAAGCGACACAATTTTAACCTGACAGTGGAAATTCATCCGCAAATGGCAAAGACGAACTTAACGGTTCAAGAAGAATTGCAGGCGCAGGACATTTTGAACTTACTGGACCAATTGCCAACAGGATACCGCACGATTTTTAACTTGTATGTTTTAGAAGGGTACAAACACCGAGAGATTGCCGATATGCTCAATATCAGCATCAATACTTCCAAATCGCAACTGATTTTAGCAAAAAAACGAATGCAAACCTTACTCCAGGATGTCAGATATCCGGGAGTGAGTGGCTCTTAAGATTAAAAGAACGACACATTAACATAAAATGGAAACACAAAAAGATCCTTTCGATTTGTTTAGAGATAATCAACATAAACTATCAGAAAGACCCTCTCCACAAGCGTGGCGGAAGCTAGAGCAACGGCTGGATGCCCACAAGAACCGGCACCGTCAGTCCTGGTTTTCCAGCCATTTGGGTATGGTGGCGGCCATCCTGCTGCTGGTCGTTTCGATTACGGTGATTAGTGTCCTTACCAATCACAAAAAAGAAATGCAAGCGGGAGCTGTTGAGGCCGTGCCTTCTCAAATGGAACAACTCACGGCCTCAGCCGATCAGCAAGAAATATTGAAGGTGGTGGAATTTAGCCGTCGCTATCAGGATCGTCTGGCGAAGCCTACCGTGAATGAGGGACAAAAAGGTAAAAAATTGGTGCCGGCAAGAAATCTAAATTAGTGCCCAAATGGATGGCGGGGTGTCCATTCCACCTTGGGCTCAAAACAACTGATCAAGGAAGGCACCATTTTGTTGATTAGGGCATTTCTATGCCTGAAATAGCAGTAAACTTGCTCCGCCCGGGCGCCTACCGAACTCTTTATCTCTGGCGCCGTTCGTCCAAAAATGATGCGTTTCACTGTTCCTTTTTCAATGCCTTGTTTGACCATATCATAAAGCATATTCAAATACAATTGGTATTCAAAATTCGCCTCCTGGTCTACGCCCAGAAAATGTGCTTCTAGGTCTTCTCCATTTTCAATGGTCGTGCAAAAGCCGATCAGCGTTTCTCCCAGAAAATAGCCAGACATCGTAAAATGATCTCCCAAACGCTCTTTTAATGCCTTTAAATAACCGGGATGCAAGGTGATCATATTAAAATCCGCTTTCTGAGCAATATCGAGGTATAACCCTTGGATTCGATCTTCGTACAAAGCAATGTCTTCTAGGCTAAGAATCCGTGTTTGAATGGCCTTTGCCTTTTTCTGTGCCCGCTTGGCCCGCACCCGGTATTTGGAGGTCATCGCATTGAGGTAATCTCCATAGGTAGACCAAGAGGGATCAATTTCAAAAATCATA
Organism: uncultured Saprospiraceae bacterium; assembly: GCA_964015035.1. Taxonomy (GTDB): domain Bacteria; phylum Bacteroidota; class Bacteroidia; order Chitinophagales; family Saprospiraceae; genus BQJU01. The sequence continues at coordinate 36,134 of CAXHCA010000028.1, read as the reverse complement.
TTGGGCTGAAAGGTGACTTGGCTAAAATTGCCTTCCTTCCAGTATTTGTGCCAATCGTGATTGTCTTTTCCTAAGTCTTTGATCATTATCGTATCTACCCTGGAATCCACTTTTTGGATGTAGGTGTTGAACCCTAAGGTCAGCAATTGGGGAATGAGCGTTTTGGGAACTTCGGGACGGAAGAAAAAGCCGTGTTGACCAGTCACTGTGGTTGTGCCGCAAACCAGCAATTGGAAGTTAAAATGATTGGCCACATTATTTCTGATAGAATTCCAAAAACTAGCATCCTGCGAATTTTCAGAAAGCAGAGTTTCTTTAAGGTTGAAATTAAGCACTTGCCCGACTGCGAAGCCAATGGTTTTGCCTTTATTTTGAAACAACAAATAGACAAACCTCATGCCTCTTGGAGGATAGTCTTCCATCAATTGGAGGTAGGTAGGTTGCAAAAAGCGGTTGCCATTTTGGTGTAGAATGCTGAAATAAGGGCGGAAGGTTTCAATATGTTGAGCGTAGAGAACTTGGTAATCGTCAAAAAGAGAGAGCTGTTGCAATGGTTTATTTTGCGGCAAGTTGATTTTTGCGGGTTTACTTCCAAGTAGTAGTGTCAGGTGGTCGGAAGCTTGCTTAAAAAAACATTCCTTCACAGGTATTCCAAGTGTACGGTCTTTCATTAGCGTCAAAGTGTATTTATGTTTTCCTAAACGTATTGGATGGAAGAATAGTTGACAACATTTTTATTTGGACGGAAAAATTCGGTGTTGTCACTCCGGAATTCTTGTATATGACCGCTAAGTGCATGTTTGGGGTTCTCGGGAGGCTCATTTTTGAGTCCATCTCGGCTGAGCCGAGACGGACGAAAAGAGGTTCCAGAATCCCGGTTTTACCGGGACTGAATGCCTACCTTCAAACATGCACTAAGGGACAGTTGTGTGTCCGAGGTATTCGTCCAAGTTGATAGCGTAATAGGCGCACATTACGCCATAAAACTTTCCTGTTTTCTCATAATGCATACCCAGTTTCTCCATAACGCGGGTAGAAGCTTTATTGGCAACTCGGGCGACGGCAACGATACGAGGGAGATTGAGTTGTAGAAATCCATATTCTAATAGACGAGAGCCGCCTTCGGTCGCATAGCCCTTTCCCCAGGCTTCTTCCAAAAAACGGTAGCCTATTTCTATTTCCTGAGTTTCTTCCAAGGCCTTTAAGGCCATCCAGCCGATCGTTTTATTCTGGTCTTTGGCGATGGTAACCCAATAGCCCAACACGTCTTTTGAAATACGGATGCGCTTTTCCAGGTTTGCTTTTGCTTCTTCCCGAGTTTCGGCTTTGCCTCCATTGATGTGCTGCATCACTTTCGGGTTACTACCAAGCAAATAGATGTCCTCTAGGTCATCCATCGTGGGCATTCTTAGGCGTAATCGACTTGTCTCCAGAGTAGGCAGCATTAGTTCGATTTTAAAATCCATTTTTCGATTTCTTTCCAGGCGTAGCGCTCGTCTTCCCAACCTTGGAATTCGACAACTTGCCAACCTTTATAACGTAGGAACCAATTTTCTATGATGCGTTTGGCTGCGTCGTATTCGATGAGAAAGGATTGAAAGTCAGTAGCTTTGATTACGCGCTGCATTTCATCCGCTGGGACAGCAATGATTTTGGTATCCAACTCCCCTTGATCGAGTAGCCGCAAGGTCGCAATGGGAATGGCTTCTATCACCGTGCCGGTCGGTTGGCTTTCGCCAATCACGAGAATATCCAAGGCGTCTCCATCCCCGCCACGGGTTTCATCCATCAGGGTAGAGGGGATAAATCCATAATTTCCAGGGTAGGGTAGAAAGTCAATAACTCTGGGACGGCCATCAATGGTATCTGTTTCAAACTGCCCATTTTCGTAATTGTATTCTATCTTGTGGTTGGTGCCGGCAGGTATTTCGACTACCACGTGTACGGCCTTTCCGGATTCGGTCTTAGCCGATATTTTAGAGTAATCAGTGGATACCGCTTGCTCGCAGCCGATCATCAGCAGAAGGAAAGCAAAGAGGTAAATCAATTTTGTTGTGGGCATCATGAATATTAATGGTTAAGGACTGCTAAAAAAACCAAATTCCCTCGAAAAATTCAATCCTGCCCAAGTTTTTTTAGAGAATACCTGATTTCGGTCGATTCAGGTGTATTCTTGGTCAAAAAAATGAATAGACAATCCTTTGATTGTACCATCTTTAGCATAAAGCATCATCTTATTGACAAAAAGATATCTTGCTTAGTAGGGGGATGAGGACCTAAAAAGCCTCTATTAATAAATCACTTGATTCATTTAAATAAAAAACTGCATCATGAAATTTGCAAAATCACTGGTTGTACTATTTGCCTTAAGTCTTGTTTTTACCACATCACAAGCCCAATCTTGGTGGGGCAACGGCGTACGTGGAGAAGGACCTGTCGTTAGTAAAACGTTGAAGATTGATCCATTTGATGGCATCAAAGTGACGAGTGGTGCTGACGTCTACATTAAAGAAGGCGTTACCCAATCTGTTACTGTTGAAGCACAAGCAAACATCATTGAATTGTTGGAAACAGAAGTGAGAAATGGCCTTTGGAAAATCGGCTTCAGTAAAAATATTCGCAATCATTCTGGCATCAAGTTATACATTACCGTACCTCGTCTGACCGAAGCTTCTGTGAGTGGTTCGGGCAGCATCAATGGTGAATCCTCTTTTAATGCGAAAGGTGATTTTCTGGTAACCGTGAGTGGTTCGGGAGATATCGTGTTGGACATCAACGCCGAAGATATTACTGGTCGCATTAGTGGATCTGGATCCATCCGTTTGAAAGGGAATGCCAGTGTTTTAGATGCCGAGATTTCCGGTTCTGGAAGCGTGAAGGCCTACGAGCTAAATGTAAGTGACTGCAAAATTCGCATTTCAGGCTCTGGCAATTGCCAGGTCGATGTCAAAGAAAATCTGGATGTCCGCATTTCCGGTTCGGGTGATGTACTTTATAAGGGACAGCCACGGATTTCCAGCAAAATTTCTGGATCTGGAGGTTTGGAATCTCGGTCCTAGTAAAATGGCAGGGACGGATATCCACCCGTCCCTACAAATTAATTTTCCTCATCAGCCGCAGATTATTATTTTTGAGCCCATCATTTGACGAATCAATAAATCCATGCGACTGATCCTTTTACTGTTCTTTATCGTTGGCGTGCTATTTTCCTGTCAGGAAAACGCCAGTACCGATTCCGGAAGGGAATCCACTTCTGTTGAATTGCCTAAAGTGTTGCCCGGTGGTTGGGAAACGACTTATATTCGTGTAGCAGTCAATTCCTATATGAATGCTGATTCCAACTTCGTTTTTGAAATCAAAGAAGAGAACTGGGAACAACGTATGCAAATTGCCCCTCTCCGGACTTATTTTGAACCGGAAAACAAATATCGTCGTGAACACCGTGCGCTGGATGGCAGCCTGCTGAGTACTACCCGTGGGGTTTGGAATACCTTTGGAGATACCCTTATGCTGATCGAACCAGACGCAACCTACAGTTATCAAGTTGCCTTTGATAGAGGACTCGCTGAGTTCACAGCTCAACTCGATTGGGATGGCGACGGGGAAGCGGATGATCAGTACCTGGATATCAAACGGTATATCGGCATATCTACCGAGTAGGTGCTCTATTGATTTAGACTTGATTGCCTTCTATGATGCTCTATGGAGGATATTTTTTAGAGAACCACATGGATTTCTAAAAAAAGTGACTATTTTGCCGTCTCAACCAATCCAAATTATCTTCTATTTTTTTATTCTTTGAAGCAATAAATTACGGTAAAAACGAAGCTTGATGAACTTTTCTACCATTGATTTGACGGTGTTTTTTGGATACATCATTTGTATGATGGGATTTGGTGTATGGATCGCCAACCGGGAAAAAACGAAAAATACGCAAGACTATTTTCTGGCTAGCAAAACCTTGCCTTGGTGGGCCGTCGGTGGTTCACTGATTGCATCCAATATCTCTACGGAGCAAATCATGGGCATGAATGGCTCTGGTTTTGAATTGGGATTGGCCATTGCTTCCTACGAATTGATGGCAGCTATCACATTGATCATTGTTGCTAAATTTTTCCTCCCGGTATTCCTCAAAAAAGGCATCTTTACCATGCCCCAATTTTTGGAGGAACGGTATGACGGTCGGGTGCGGTCATTAATGTCGGTATTTTGGGTGATCCTTTTCGTTTTTGTCAACATTACCTCTGTGCTTTATTTAGGCGGACTGGCTATTGAAAGCCTGATGGGGGTAAATTTGATTGTCGGGATTCTTGGCCTGGTGATTTATTCGGCTTCCTTTTCCATCTTTGGTGGATTGAAGGCGGTGGTTTGGACTGATGTGATCCAGGTGATTGTTCTGGTCTTTGGTGGCACAATTGCCGCTTATATGGTTATTTCTTCGGTCGGAGATGGTGGCTTTTTTGGTGGATTGGTTGAGCTATTCGAACGCACACCAGAACGATTCAACATGGTCTTTAATCCGAATGATACTTATGTTGAACAATTGACCGGTGAGGTGAAATCTTCCTACAACCTGCTGCCAGGCATCGGTGTATTACTGGGAGGGATGTGGATTGCCAACTTGTATTATTGGGGTAATAACCAGTATATTATTCAAAGGGCGTTAGCTTCAAAAAACTTGAAAGAAGCACAAAAAGGGGTGGCTTTTGCGGCATTTCTAAAAATATTTATGCCTTTGATTGTAGTGCTGCCAGGTATTGCGGCCTTTGTATTGGAGGCAGACATTGAAAAAGCTGATCAGGCATTTCCTTGGGTACTCAATAATTATGTCACAACGGGGCTAAAAGGCCTGACTTTTGCGGCCCTGGTTGCAGCAATCGGCTCTTCCATTAGCTCAATGGTCAACAGTGCCTCTACCATATTTACCTTAGACATATACCACAAACACTTCAAAGAAGATGCCAGCGAAACCCATTTGGTTAATGTTGGAAAAATATCGGCTGCCGTAGCATTATTGATTGGCGCGGTTATTGGCCCATTGCTGGGTAACCTTGGGCAGGTAATCCAATTCATCCAGGAATACACCGGCTTCATTAGTCCCGGTGTTGTGGCTATTTTTATTTTTGGTATGTTCTGGAAACGTACTACGGCCAATGCGGCATTCATTGTAGTATTAATTGCTATTCCATTGTCGGTAGCCTTTAAATTTCTCTATCCGGATTTACCGTTTATTGATCGTATGGCCATCACTTTCTTACTCTGTGCCTTGACTTTGGTAGGGCTTTCCCTGTGGGAAAACAAACAAACCGTTACGGAAGTAAAAGACCGGCCCATGCGTATGGGGTTGGTGATCGCCATCTTGGTCATTGCAGCAGCAACGGGGTTGAAGATTTTTGTGGAAGACATTCCAAATGTGAGTGATTTCACCGGAGTATTGACCCTGGCCTTAGCACTTTTAACAGTCGGCTTGATCTTTATAGAACGCAAGGGAGATAATGCAAAAGCCATCGAAATTGATCGTGACCTGTTTAAAACGACCAAATCATTTAATCTGGCAGCTATGGCTATACTGATGATTTTGGCCGCTATTTACGCTGGACTTTGGTAAGGAGTCAGTCCTAGTTCCTTACCTTTTTCTAACATAAAGTCATGAGCGGCATCGTAGCTGTTTTCGATATTTCCATCCAGGATAGCGTCACGAATGGCATTTTTGATGACCCCTACCTCCCGGGAAGGTGGAATGTTGAAGGTTTCCATAATCAACTCTCCAGAAATTGGAGGTTGCCAATTGCGCAAATGGTCTTTTTCTTCCACCTCTACCAATCGATCCCGGACCATTTCGTAATTTTCCAAATAACGCTTTACCTTTTCTTTGTTTTTGGAGGTAATATCTGCTTCGCAGAGCAACATCAGGTCGTCAATATCATCACCGGCGTCGAAAAGTAAGCGGCGAATGGCAGAATCTGTGATATTCTCCTTGGTCAGACTAATGGGACGAAGGTGTAATTGTACCAACTTCTGCACATACTTCATCTTATGGTCCATCGGCAAACGCAGCCGGCGGAATATTCTGGGAACCATGGCTGCACCCACTGCTTCATGACCATGAAAAGTCCATCCCGCTTGAGGGTGAAAACGTTTAGTGGGCGGTTTGGCAATATCATGCAGAATGGCGGACCAGCGCAACCAAAGATTATTGGTTTTACGGCTAAGGTTATCCAAAACCTGGAGGGTATGATAAAAATTGTCCTTATGGCCAATGCCATTTCTAACCTCAACCCCTTGCAAGGCCGTCATTTCAGGGAAAATAATATGCAGCAGTCCTGTGTCAAAAAGCTTCTTAAACCCAACTGAAGGGGTGTCAGATAAGATTATTTTATTGAGCTCTGTGGTAATCCTTTCCTTAGAGACAATATGGATTCTATTGCGATACTTCGCGATAGCTTTGTATGTCACTGGTTCGATCTCAAAATCCAATTGACTGGAAAAACGAATGGCACGCATCATGCGTAATGGATCATCGGAGAAGGTTTTGCCTGGCTCCAGCGGTGTTTTGATGGTCTTACTTTCCAGGTGTTGCAATCCCTGAAAAGGATCGATGATCATGCCAAAGTCATTTTCATTTAGGCTTACCGCCAGCGCATTGATGGTAAAGTCCCGGCGGTTTTGATCATCTTCCAAAGAGCCTTCCTCCACTGAGGGTTTACGGGAGTCGTGTCGATAAGATTCCTTGCGAGCACCCACAAATTCAATTTCCAGGTCACCGTGTTTAAGCATGGCGGTTCCAAAACGGCGGTAGACCGCAACACGAGGAATTGGCCGCAATTTGGCGGCCAGGTTTTCCGCCAGCCGGATACCACTGCCAATGCAAACAATATCCATATCTTTTGACGGACGAGCTAGCAAGCGGTCGCGTACATATCCGCCAACAACGTAAACGGGATAGCCCAGTTCACTGGCAGTTTCACTAATGAGTTGAAATATTTTTCGCTCGTGTTGTTGTATGTTAAATACCACAAGTAAGGCTTTATTTCATTACGCTAGAATGGATGCTCCAGCGTATTGTTCTTCAATCTGATCTAGTATTTCCAAAAGTACTTCCTGCCGGTCTTCTGTTACCAGTTTTTGGCGAAAAACTTTAATACCAGGATAGGACCGGAAGTAATTGGTATAGTGACGACGCATTTCCAATACGCCCAATTTTTCTCCTTTCCATTGCACCGAATGGCTGAGGTGCTGTTTGGCGGCAGCTACGCGCTCTTGAATAGTTGGTGGCGGAAGCATCTCTCCAGTGGCAAAATAGTGTTTGATCTCACGGAAGATCCAGGGATTACCAATACTTGCTCTTCCAATCATGATGCCATCAACACCGTAGCGTTCCCGATATTCTTTGGCCTTTTGCGGACTGTCGATGTCGCCATTGCCAAAGATGGGAATATGGATGCGTGGATTCTCTTTGATCTTTCCGATGAGCGTCCAATCGGCTTCTCCTTTGTACATCTGCTTGCGGGTACGGCCGTGAATACTCAAAGCTTTGATGCCAACATCCTGTAGCCTTTCGGCAACTTCTTCAATGTATTTGGATTGATCATCCCAGCCAAGGCGAGTCTTGACGGTTACGGGCAGGTTGGTGCTTTTTACGATGGCATCGGTTAGTTCCACCATCTTTGGGATGTCCTGTAAAATACCAGCCCCGGCCATTTTACAAACCACTTTTTTTACCGGACAACCAAAGTTGATGTCCAGTACTTCCGGTTGAGCTTCCTCGACAATTTCGGCTGCCCGACGCATCGAATCTAGCTCTGCGCCAAAGATCTGAATGCCAATGGGCCGCTCCTCCTCGTATATATCAAGTTTTTGCACACTTTTCTTGGCGTCTCGAATTAAGCCTTCCACACTGATAAATTCAGTGTACATCATATCACAACCCTGTGTTTTGCACAGTGCCCGGAATGGTGGATCACTAACATCTTCCATAGGTGCTAGCAAGAGTGGAAATTCCCCCAATTCGATATCATTTATCTTGACCATCTCTTATCTATTCCGGTTCTTTGACAAAATGTTTTTTTTTACTGTCGTATTCGACCCGCAAAAATACGCTTTTCTCGCCAGACACTTTAATATTGGTGCAAGGATTTTGATGGAACTCAGAATCTTTCAAGCTAACATTAAATTATTTGGCAAAAATTTAGAAAGCTTTTAGAAAAGTTTAATTTTACGCTGATACCTATTGCTATGCAATAAAATCACTGTTTACAAGCCTGCTAAAAATTAACTACATGCTAATCGGAGTCATCCTTTGTTTTATCATAGGGTACATTACTATCATTTTTGAGCACCCCCTGAAATTAGATAAGTCTGTTCCAGCCCTCTTGATGGGCTCCTTGTGTTGGGCGATGGTTTCCCTGGGACACCTGGAAGTGGTCAATCACGATCATATGGTGGCTCCTCTGGATAATGTATTGCTCCATCATATTGGAAAAACAGCAGAAATCCTCATTTTCCTGATTGGAGCAATGACCATTGTTGAGTTGGTTGACTTGCACAAGGGATTTTCGGTCATTACCAATCGTATCCAAACTCGCAGTAAGACCAAAATGCTATGGCTAATCTGTATTTTGGCTTTCTTCCTGTCCGCTACCTTGGATAACCTCGCTTCCACCATCGTTTTGGTGTCTCTGCTACGCCGATTGGTTCCAGACAAAACAGAAAGGCTGTGGTTTGTATCTATGGCCGTCATCGGAGCCAATGCTGGTGGTGCCTGGTCACCTATCGGTGATGTAACAACTACTATGTTGTGGATTGGCAAGAAGGTTAGTACCCTTGGTCTGATCGAACATCTGATTTTTCCTTCTCTGTTATGTATTCTAGTCCCCTTATTGGTGGCCTCCAGACTGAAAGTATTTAAAGGAGAAATAAAACCCTCGGGCCGAGACTTTAGCGCAAAAATTTCACAGGAAAAACTACTTAGTAGCCGCGCGATGTTATTTGTGGGTATTGGGGCCCTTATTTTTGTGCCTATCTTTAAGTCGATTACCCACTTGCCACCGTATGTGGGCATGATGCTATCCCTGGGATTTGTCTGGTTGGTTTCAGAGTATATTCATCCGGAAGAAGATTTTTCAGAAGAGCGAAGAGATGCGTATTCTGCGCATAAGGCTTTGTCTCGTATTGAGTTGTCGAGCATTATCTTCTTTTTAGGCATCTTGATGGCAGTTGCCGCATTGGAATCCATGGTGGTGGTCGGAGAAGGTGGTCATAAAGTTGGCTTTTTGATGTCCTTGGCCGAACGCTTGCAGGCCAGTATTCCAAATCAGGACATTGTGGTGTTAATACTTGGATTTTTATCCGCCATCATTGACAATGTACCATTGGTGGCCGCATCAATGGGGATGTATCCGATGACGACCTATCCGATGGACAGTACTCTCTGGCATTTCATTGCATTTTCTGCCGGCACAGGGGGGAGTATGTTAATTATTGGTTCAGCAGCAGGCGTTGCTGCAATGGGTATGGAACGAATCGATTTTATTTGGTACCTCAAAAATATTTCCTGGCTCGCGTTGCTCGGATTCCTGGCCGGGGCCTTTTTCTTTGTTTTTATCAACCCTTTGATTTGGGGATAATTTTTTAACTGCTTTGAACCTGAAAAATGGTTGACGAGGCAACGAACTAGTTTTATTAGGAAGGCTTGTAGTTAGTCTAAAAAATCACAGGATATACTATGAAGAAAATTCATTGTTTTTCAATGGTATTGAGTTTGATCATGATTAGTTGTACCGAATACAATGAAGATCGATTAATTGGTTCCTGGCAGGCTGTGAGTGTGCTGGAGGAAGGAAAACCATTGGATATTGAAACCGAAGTCATACAGATCTCTTTCACTCCGGATGGCTCATATGCTTATCAAAGCACTTTGAACTATAGAGAAAGTGGAAGCTACTACCTCGATTCAAAATATTTATTCACTACCGATACTATAAATCAGGCTTCGACGGAAAAAGCCGTAGAAATCATCATGTTGACGGAGGATTCTCTCCAACTTAAAATGATGGATACTGGCAAGGAACGCCTCTTAAAAATGGTACGCAAGTAGACGACTTATTTTCCTGTTTCTGGAAGTAGTTGGCTAATCTGCAATTGTATTTCTCCGGTGATGCCCAAATCCAACCTGATGCCGTCCGGAGTCAGGTATACATTGGTGATGGCCAATTCATCTAATTTTCCTTTGAGATTGGCCCCTTTAGTGATTTCATAATCCTCTAACTGCTGCTTGATCTGAGATTGGATTTCCGTCAAATTATAATCTAATAGAAAATTGAGGTTGTCCTTGATCTTATTGTTGATGGTACTGCGCAATAACCATCCGGCAGATTTAAAGAGGAAGTTGCGGGTTTCCAATGTGAAATTGAGGTCTTCAATATCAATGGCGCTACGACGTTCGTTAAAAACCGGTTTGCCTGTTAGAAAAATGTTTCCATTATAACTGCCCGATAGTTTAGTGTTGACCACAATCTTATTTCCTTGCCCATAAAGATCTATGTCTTCGATTGTTACAGCCTTTTTTCCCTGCTCAAAGCGTTCTCCTACGAGTTGATTTTGGGCAATTCGTTTGGCTTCTTGAAAGGAAATTGCCGTTTTTAAATGCAGTTCGATATCTTCATCATCACCTGCTTCGTAATGGAAAGGTGGGAGGGCCTCTGGAATGGTCACTTCTGGCTTTTCTCCTAGTACAATGTTGGGAAGGGCTTCTACCTTTAAAATACTTTGGAGGGCATCCTCATTAGCCTCTAGCGGGGTCATACCAATTTTCGATGGATGGATCACCAGCCAGGCGTTGTATTCTGGTGCTACCGCAATGGGTTCAAATAGCTGTTTCCAGGTATCACCCACCAGGGTGTCAAATTTTAAATTTTCGGCAATCTGGTCGTCTAGTGATTTGCCAATAAAATCCCGGCTTCGATTGAGGATCAGGTTGCCTACAAAACCTACGGGAATGCTAAGGCCGGCCATTGTCAATCGGGGTTTCTTTTGCCATTCGTAACCGGTAATTTGCGTTTGAGTTTCAACACTCCAATTGTCTTTGACAACAAATGCAGTCGAAAAATCGAGGGTAATATCTGCATCGGCAGAAACCTTTCCCAGCCCCAAATCATAAGTGATCCACAACCCGAGAGGTACTTGGTATTTGACCATCTGACTGTCAATGCGAAGCTTAATGTCTTTCTTCTTTTCGGCTTTGACCATCATTTTATCTCCGTCATCAAAGGTGTCGTCTTCATAAATGATGCCGTTAATTTGTTTATTGATCGTTTGCTCCAGATCCTCCATTTTGATGCTAACTGGAATATTAATTCGAGATATTTTTTCTTCAAATCGGTCGTATTGTTCCATAGGTTGGATGAGCTTGCTAGATTTACAGGCAAAGAGATGAATCATCAATGCCAGGAATAGAAAATTTGTGGTTTTCATGCAAAATGTATTGGCTGGTTTGTCTTGCAAATCTAAGCAACCTTTGTTAACAAAGGCTGTCATTACAGGAAAATCAAATACAAAATTCATGAAACTACTCAATATTTTGATGCTTACTCTCCTGGTTAGTGCACAGGCGGGTTTTGCACAAAGCTATTCCTGGACCAATCAAAGTAGCGAAACCTTTCTGGGGATAAACTCGGAGAGCCTTTCCAGCGATAAAGCACAACTACTTGGATTTAACAACGAATACGGCAGTTATGTTACCAAAGTGATTGGTAATACTGCGGCAGAACGAGCAGGCCTGAAGCCTTTTGACTATGTATATGGTATAGATGACTACCGCACTAGCCGTCGGGAAGATTTAACGGATTTGATCCGCAAGTACGAACCTGGCGATAAAGCGACCGTACATCTGATTCGCAATAGGGAAGCGCTTTCTGTCGGCATTGTATTTGGCAAGCGTTCTGACAAAAAAGAACGGAAGAGAAATAGCAATGAAGATCCTTTTTTGGGGATTAGTGAAGGATCGGGGTGCCAGTCTGATGAAATTGGGGTACCTATCGATGTTTCCAGCAAAACCACCGCCGAAGAATTGGGGTTGAAAGATGGAGATATCATCACGGCCATCAATGGTCATCCCATGATCGACTGGACGGACATTCGGACGGGCATCAATGCTATGGAGGTGGGGGAAACCATCACGGTGGAATACCTGAGAAATGGGGAAAAGAAGACCGGTACTGCCAAGATGAAATCTCACGCAGAGACGCAAAGCTTGCGGTCATCAGGATATAGCTATCGGACCCCGCAGGAATATGCCTTCCTTGGGATTAATTCGGATCGGTTGTCGGAAGAGAAAGCCCGTAAGTTAGGTTTTGACAACCTTTATGGTCATTATGTCACGAAGGTTATTGAGCGCACGGCAGCCGAGAGGGCCGATGTTCAGCCGTTTGACTATATCTATGGGGTTGATGAATACCGCACTGGCCGGAATCAGGATTTGACCACTATCCTTAAAAAATATAAGCCCGATGAAAAGGCCGTGCTCCTCTTGATTCGCCGGAGCGAGCGCAAATCTTTGCCCGTTACCCTGGGGCGTCGCTCCGATGCCCGATACCGCGATTATGACAAATGTGAAGAACCCTTCCTTGGGGTGCGCAGTTCGCACGCTTTCCGGCAAGAAGAAGGGGTGACAGTGGATATTGTCAGTAATTCTACGGCCGAAGCGATGGGGTTGAAAAATGGTGCTGTGATCAAGCGCATTAACGGCTATCCAATGTACGATTGGACTGATATCAGTACGGCAATTGATAATGCTGAAGTGGGCAAAACGATTACCGTAGAATTTAGCCAAAATGGGAAAAGCCAAACAGGTAGCCAGAAACTAAAGTCTTATTGCGACACAAAAACGATTATTAGTAAATCTAGAAATAATGATTGGTCAGATTGGATGAAGGATGAAAATGAGGGCATTGCTGTTGCTCCCAGGTCGACGCCTAGAGGCATGAATTTAGATAATATACGGATCAAAATGCAAGACTTGAATCGTCAGGAAGCTGATGAGTTGCAGCGCCAGTACAATGTGAAAATGCCGGTAGATAACAACTTGCGCATTAAGGAACTCAAGCTGAGCCCTAATCCCAGTAAAGGCATGTTTCGCCTGAATTTTGTACTGCCCCAAAGTGGAGAGACCAGTGTACGGATTTACAATGAATCGGGCCGTCAAATCTATAACTATGACCTAGGCTCTTTCTCCGGAGATTTTGACGATGAAGTCAATATTTCCCAAAATGGAGCAGGTACCTATTTTCTGGAAGTCCGCCAAGGCAATCAGTCTGTCACCAAAAAGATTGTACTACAGAAAAATTGAGATTTTTTGCCAAATTCTGTATAGAGCCAAAGAACGAAAATCAGAAAAAATACGCCGCTTAAGAAATCTATCCCCAGGCCTTAGTGCTTGTTTGGAGCGGATTCTATTTGAAGATCAGCAGATTAGGGTTTTGGCTAAGAGGTCAAATATGAGTCTCGGCTGAGCCGAGGTGAATATTTTAGCTCAACGCCAGAGCCTGCCCCGATTTCACATCGGGGTTCCTAATATGTTGGTTTTCAGCAGGAGCAAGCTCCAAGCATGCTCTTAATTCATTTGAATTGGGGCCTTTTTTATCAAACGGCCGACTGTTAACACATTTTTTTGTTTGACTTATCTTTTTACCTTCACCGCTTTTAGATTGACCTAAAAGTAAAATGCGATGAGTCAAAGCAGTTTTCGAAAAGAGTTAATTCTATTGCTTTTTGGGGTGGTTTTCGCCAGTGGCACAGCCTGGAGTCAGAACTTGGCGGATATTGACACCATCATGGTTAAAACGACTAGAATTCCACTTCGAACCACCGAAACAGGTAGAAATATCTCGATCCTGCAAGGAGAAGATATTCAAAAAATGGCCATCACTTCACTGGATGACCTGTTTCGCTACATTCCAGGGATTGAAGTGCAAGCTCGTAATGGTTTTGGTGCTCAAGGCGACATCAGTATGCGTGGTACCACTTTTTCACAGGTGATGGTTTTGGTTGATGGTATGAAAATCAATGACCCACTGACCGCGCATTTTAATGGCTATATTCCGGTCACCCCTTCGGAAATTGAGCGCATAGAAGTACTCCGAGGGGCAAGTTCTGCCATTTATGGTGCCGATGCAGTTGGTGGCGTCATCAATATTATCACAAAGGGCTTTAGCCGTAATGCGGAAGAGAGAAACCAATGGAATGGCCAGGTCAATTATGGTGAAAATAAATTGATCAGTGCCCAACAGGGGTTTTCGGTAAGAAAAGATAAGTTTTATGTCGGAGGAGGCTTTAATCTGAACCAATCAGATGGTCAATTGATCGCAGAACAAACGGTGGAAGGCAATACCTTGGAGGGTTACAGCAATTATTTCGACCTGAAAACTTTTGGTCTGTCTTTGGGGTATCGGCTGAATGAAAATTGGCATGTGCAGGCCCGAACGGCTTATGATGATCGGGATTTTAGTGCTCGGTTTTTTTATACTACCAGTCCACTGGACAAGTCGACAGAAACGGCTCGCAATTGGTGGAATCTCGTTCAGTTGCAGAGAACAGGTGTTAAAAGTAATACTGAATTTAAACTGGCGCACCGATATGGGACAGATGAATTTGTGTTCAGTCCTGATTTTCCCTCAACCAACCTGCATGCGACTCAATTTTGGAATTTCAATGTCAATCATCTTTATCTTGCCAATGAGCAGCTTTCGCTAAATGTTGGTGGTCAATTAGACCGACGTTCGATAGAGAGTACGGATCGCGGTGATCATCAGGATTGGCACACAGGAGCTTATCTTATGGGCGTTTTGCGGCCAGATTCTCGATTGCATTTGACGGGGAGTTTGCGGTTGGATTATGACGAAAACTATGGTTTAGAGTTTACGCCTCAACTGAATGCCTCCTATATCTTGTCAAGCATCACTTTGCGTGGGTCAGCAGGACGAACCATCCGAGCGGCCGATTATACAGAACGGTACGTTTCCTTCAATCTGGAAAATTTGACCCCTGGTCGAAGCTTGGGAAACCCTAACCTGAAAGCGGAACGCGCCTGGTCGGAAGAAATTGGCGTAGATTACAGGTTGAGTTCAAATTGGCAATTGAAAGCTACTGGATTTTTCCGTCAATCGAACAATTTGATCGATTATATTGCCACGAATGAAGCGGATATTCCCAATAATCAAAACCTACAATCGGGTGCTGATTATTTCTATGCGGGTAATATTGCGGAAGTCAACACTCAGGGTGTCGAAATCGAATCCTGGTTGAGGCACTCCTTTGAAAATCAAATGAATATCCAATGGTCTTTGGGGTATACCTATTTGAAAACGACTAGTGATGAAGACCTGGTTTCCGTCTATATTTCAGCACATGCCCGGCATTTGTTGTCGACCAACCTGATTTTGCAGGCAGGAAAATTGCAATTGGCTATGAACGGGGTGTATAAGGATCGCAATGAGCAGGTGGCCTCAGCTATCAATGCGCGCTTAAACCCGAGTTATCAGGTTTGGAATGTTCGATTGGGTTACGCTTTGACGCCACAATTTGGCCTTAATTTCCAAATTCACAATCTCTTTGATGAAGCCTATCAAGACATTTTGGGGGCACAAATGCCTGGTCGTTGGTTGATGGGAGGCGTCAAATATTCCCTCTAGTAGATTACCAATACTTTTGAAATGAAAAAGCCCGGAGGTATTGACCTTCGGGCTAAGTGCATGTTGGAGGTAATCATTCAGTCCCGGTAAAACCGGGGTTTTCGAACCTGTTTTCGGCTATTTTTTCGTCCGTTTCGGCTCAGCCGGAGATGCACTCAAAAATGAGCCTTCCGAGAACCCAAAACCTGCAATTTTCGCTGCTGAAGCACCACCTCTAAACATGCACTAATCTAAATAGATCGTTTTCGGGTTTTTATTTCATTTTAATGAATCTGCTAGTGCGTTGTCTGCCTTCCAATTGCAAATGGGCGTAATAGGTGCCCGCAGGCAATTGGCTGGTGTCTACCGTGACTTCATGCGCACCCGGCGCCAGTTTCTGGCCAAAGACGACTTTGATCTGGCTGCCCATGGCATCGAAGATAGCCAGGCGACCATATTCTTGTGTTGTCGTAAACTGGAATCGAATCATATTCCGACAAGGGTTTGGACTGCTTCGCAAATCCAGATCCGGCTTAATGACCGTATCCGTTGAAGTGGTTGCAGAACAATTCCTTAAGATCGGCAAATAAGTGAATTCCGGATGCAAGGAGCTAGTTACTTCCGTTTCATCCACTTCAAACCAGTCCATTAGGATGGATCCATAGATGTCGCGGAAGTCGTATTGCATCGCCACGCCTTCGGAAGCGGCCACTTGTGGTGAAATTTCAGGATTATCTCCCAAAATTTGTGGATTTACACAAGATCCAAAAACGATTAGCGGAGCCGCAGTACCGTGATCGGTGCCAAAACTATCATTGGACTTGATCTTGCGGCCAAATTCGGAGAAAGTCATGCCGATCACACGCTCCTCTAGTCCCAGTTGTTGCAGATCGTCCTGAAATACTTTAATGGCCTGTGACAAGGTGCCCAAAAGGTTGGCATGTCCTCCAATGGTTGCATCGTTAATGTCGACCTGATTGGCGTGGGTGTCAAATCCACCTAGGCTAACGACATACACTTTGGTTTGCAGTCCACCGGACATCAACAGCGCCACATTCTTCAATTGCTGTGCCAGCCGATTATCGTCGGGATAGGCTACCAGATTATTACCCTGCTCTGCGGCAGTAGTAATGTTTTCGGAATAGGCATTGGTTTGGGCAATGGCGGTCCGTAAGAAGGTCAATTCTTCTCCGTAAGGCGTGTTGGGCACATCGCCAGGTTCTCCTTCAGTAAGGGCGCTCAAGCTGAATGGATCATTAAGGGTCATACTGAAGTTGGCCACAGTTCCCTGACAAGTTTCAGAGACGGTGCTTCCCATGGTAATTGCAAACGGATCGGGAAAGTCGCTATTGGGATAATTTTCCGGAAAATCCGGGTTGCGTTCCTCAAAGTAGCGCCCCAGCCAGCCGGTGGTCCAGAACTCTCCGGCCGGAGAGCCGCTCGTCCAGATATCAGTGGAGCGAAAGTGCGACCGATTTTGATCCGGATAGCCGGCGGATTGAATAATGCCCAATTTTCCATCATCATAAAGGGATTTGACACCGGTCATGATTGGGTGAAAACCAGTTACATCGGTTGCTGGCAAAATGCTGTTTTCGGGTAGCAAAATGTTAGCCCGTGCACTGGCCAGGTTGTCGTATTGGTCAATGGGAATGATCATGTTGAGACCATCATTACCACCATTTAATTGGATGATGACCAATACCCGGTCATTTTCCAAGTTCATATTATTGAAAAGTGCCGTTTTAGGTAAAGTACCGACCTTCATACCGTTGAGCAAGACCGGAAGACTCACCACTGCACCCGTTGTATGTAGAAAATGTCTTCTTTTCATTTTAACGTATTTTGACTTCGGCTGTCGCCAAAGGAATGGTTAACTCAAATAGAATTCCGGCATGCTCAACATGGCATTGAACAGGCTTCTTAACTTGGTTTCAATGGCTTCTGCCAAATCGGAATCGTCCGGATTGGAGAGGTATTGACTATACTCTGCAGTCCACTCGAAGTCTGGTAATCCGGGAATGACAAACTCTTTGAGTGCAGCCTTTTGTGAATCCGAAATGGGTTGTGGAAACAGAATTTTGACGAGTTCGTCCAACAGATCATTGATATCTACCGGATTGTCGAGGGTGCTGATGAATGCTAAGGGGTTAATCACGATACGGTTACCTTCGAAGAAGTATCCGTTACTCGCCATCCGGCTAGTGAATCCCATTCTGACCTGCAGGGTGGTGGCATTGATCCAGGTGCGATAGAATAGAGGTTCCTGATAATAAGCCTTCCATCCCGAGACACTTGGAGGGGTATAATAATCCATTTCCATGAGGTTGACCAGCGTCATAATGCGCAACCAGGATACGTATTTTGCCTCCAATTCTTCCGGCATTTCAACATGCAATTGTTTAAACAAAGAATAGGAGAAATCGATCGGATTTTTGATCAGTGGACCTACATTGAGGATGTCGAAAAAGTGGTTGCTCCTAAGGAGTGTTTCCAAGGCAGGGCGGATTTCGTAGTCATTATCGATGAGTATTTGGGCCATAGGCTCAATAACTTCATTTTCAGCTTCCTCATCGATGTCGTAATAAACAAACCAGCGATACAGTTTGCGACTGATGAATCGCGCCACTTCCGATTTGCCAAAGATCACATCGATCAGGTGGCTGTATTCCCCCTCTCCCATGTCATTAATTACCACATTGTCAAAACGATGAGAGAGCTGTTTGGCGGTGGTGTCGTGCTGGTTAGGCCTAAAATAGGAGCCAACCGTTACATCCGGGTTTTCAGAGTAATACCCTTGGTCTCGCCAGCCAGTCAATACTTTGGCCATAGCCACCACATCCTGTTCGGTATAGTTGGTATAATCTCCGGGGCCGGCGAGTGGGCCTTTCCCAATGGTAAATAGCTCCAGTAGTTCTCGGGCAAAATTTTCATTGGGCGCATTCTTGGTGTTTTGATTGCCGTTCAAGAAGCGCAGCATGGCCGGATTGATGGTCATTTCCTTCACTAGATCTCGGAAATTGCCCCAGGCATAAGTACGGTATACATTGGTATACTGAAGCATGAATTTAGGGTCGTCTACCTCGCTGATAGCGAAGTGGTTATTCCAAAAAAGGACCATTTTTTCCCGCAGGGAAATGCCCTCATTGAGAATTTGACCTACCGTCCAGCCGTAGAGACTTCTACGGCGATAGAGCCTTGATGCATTATCCGAGGTATAGGGTGCATCCATCCAGGGCTCCCCGATGGGGACATTGGGGTCTTCTTCATAATAATAATTCAAAGGAGGCTCTGGAAGAGGAAGTGTTGCAAATAGCGTCTCAATGGTGGCATCCAGGCCATCCTCAGTAGCCTGCTTCATTTCAGCATAAGTGGGGCCGAAGGTACAGCGCCGCAAAAGGTGGGCAGCCTGCTCAAATCCCCAGGGACCGGTGTAGGGCTCCAACCCCGTCATTTGCCGGGTAAGGCCCATAGTCGCCTTCTTACTTTGCGTCGAAGATTGACCTGTTTTGCTCCTGCCAAATAAGGTAGCGAGGGTAGCTCTTCTGTCCATAAGAGGAGGTTTTAGATATTTTGAAATAAGTTACAATAGTTGGGTTACACGGGTAGTGTAACGTTCTTTAGACTGGAGGATAGTTAATAGGTTTAATTGCTATAACTGGAAAAGGAAGGGTAGGAATTGTGGTATTTGTCTATTTGTGGGATAATTGAAGGTATAACGTAAAAAAACTAAAGTGTATTTTCCTACATACGAATATGTTTAAAATTTTTGCCCAGGTATTAATTATTCTATTTTTGCCCTTTGAAAAAGTTGGGCTGGCAGGCCAGTAAACTTGAAAAATGAGAAAAATGGAGATCAAAGGATGCATTTTTGATTTGGATGGTGTCATTGTTGATACAGCTCAATATCACTACAAAGCATGGAAGCGGTTGGCGCAGGAATTGGGGACAGATTTGACGGAAGCGCAGAATGAAGGTTTAAAAGGCGTTAGTCGGATGGGGTCTTTGGAGCTGATCCTTGAGTGGGGAGGGGTCACTATTGATGAAGCGGAAAAAGTAAGATTGACCGGGGTCAAAAACGATTGGTATGTGGAGCGGATCAACCAAATGGATAAGAATGAGATTTTGGATGGGGTCATTCCATTTATGGATAGTGTGAAAGCAGCTGGGGTGAAAATTGCATTGGGATCGGCCAGCAAAAATGCGGGTTCCATTATTGATATTCTGGAAATCCGACATTATTTTGATTCCATTATTGATGGCAACAAAACCACACGCTCGAAACCCGACCCACAAGTGTTTGAACTGGGGGCAGCAGAGATGGGCCTAAAGCCGCAGCAGTGTATCGTTTTTGAAGATGCGGATAAAGGCATTGAAGCGGCCTTGAAAGGTGGGTTTTATGCAGTAGGTGTTGGGAAGGAGGAGGTGTTGGCTCATGCTGATCTGGTAATTCCTAACTTTATTGGCAGGGATTTTAGTAGTTTGGTTTATGAACTGAAGAAAAGTGTAGAAACAAAATAAACAAAAACTTAATCGACCATCATGAAGGAATACCTAAAGCAGGATGAATGGTGTATCATTGAAGAAGGGTTTAATCCCGAAAACAACCGCATTTCTGAGAGTGTCTTTAGTATTGGTAATGGCCGTATGGGGCAACGAGCTAATTTTGAAGAAACCTATACCGGAGATTCTCTTCAAGGCAGTTATGTAGCGGGAATTTACTACCCTGACAAAACACGGGTAGGATGGTGGAAAAATGGATACCCTGAATACTTTGCTAAGGTATTGAATGCGACGTTCTGGATTGGCATTGATGTGGAAATTGATGGGGAGACCCTGGACCTGGCTCGATGTAAAGTAGAAGATTTTCGGCGTGTACTCAATATGAAGGAAGGGTATTTGGAACGCTCTTTTATTGCTACTTTGGAAAGTGGGAAGCGTGTTAAAGTAGCGGCCAAACGCTTTTGCAGCATTGTTGATGATGAAGTTGCCGTGATTCGCTATTCCATCACACCGCTTGATTTTTCAGCAAAGTACATCATCACCCCCTATTTGGATGCCGATGTGATCAATGAGGACTCCAATTATGACGAAAAATTCTGGGAAGAAATTGATGCCAAGGTGAAACGGCGTCAAGCTTATATTACCGTGGAGACGAAAAAAACAGCCTTTCAGGTCTGCACGGGGATGAAATTCTCGATCCTTCAGGGAGGGGAAGAAGTTGATTTTAATTCTTTCCGACACCATCGAGAAAAATATGTATCCTGCGGAGTAGACTTAACCGCAAGGGAAGGAGAAGAAACGGTGATTTATAAATATGTAGGAGTTTTGAGCTCTCTAAATCATGCTAAGGATGATTTACTGAAAAATTGCCAAAAGGTGGTTGCCGATGCCTATAGCAAGGGATTTGATCAGATGCTGGTCGAACAGGCCCAGGCTTGGAACCATAAATGGGAAGAAGCAGATATCAAGATTGAGGGGGATGTTGCCGCTCAACAAGGCATTCGTTTTAATATTTTCCAATTGTACCAAACCTACACAGGGGAAGACGAGCGACTCAATATTGGACCTAAAGGTTTTACCGGTGAGAAATACGGAGGGAGTACCTATTGGGATACGGAAGCCTATTGTTTGCCCTTTTATTTAGGTACAGCCGATTCGAAAGTAGGGCGCCAGCTTTTGGTTTACCGCTACAAGCAACTGCAAAAGGCTATTGAAAATGCTGAGAAACTGGGTTTTACAGATGGGGCTGCACTTTATCCCATGGTGACGATGAATGGGGAAGAGTGCCACAACGAATGGGAAATCACTTTTGAGGAAATCCACCGAAACGGTGCGATTGCCTTCGCCATTTACGATTACATCCGCTATACCGGTGATCAAGATTATCTTGCAGAATGTGGCTTGGAGGTTTTGATTGCTATTGCACGTTTCTGGGCACAACGGGTGCATTATTCTGAACGCAATAAGAAATACATGATGCACGGCGTCACCGGCCCGAATGAATACGAAAATAACGTCAACAACAACTGGTATACCAATTACATTGCTATCTGGTGTTTGCGTTATGCGATGGAATCAATTTTTTACGTCAAGGAAAAAGCTCCGGAACGGTACAAAGAGATTGAAGAAAAGATTAAATTTTACGAATATACGGAAACCAATCTTTGGAAAGAGATTGCCGGCAATATGTACTTCCCGGAAGATAAAAAGCTGGGTATCTACGTGCAACATGATGGTTTTCTAGACAAGGAATTGCTAACGGTGGATGATTTGAGGCCTGAGGATCGACCGCTCAATCAAAAATGGTCATGGGACCGCATTTTGCGTTCCATCTTTATCAAGCAGGCTGATGTGTTGCAAGGATTGTATTTGTTTGAGGAACACTTTGATGATGCCACTCTGCGTCGGAATTTTGAATTTTACGAGCCTCGTACCGTTCATGAATCTTCACTTTCCCCTTGTGTCCACGGCATTTTAGCCGCCAAATTAGGGATGGAGGAAAAGGCGTATGAAATGTACCTGAGAACGGCGCGCTTGGATTTAGATGATTACAATAACGATACTGAAGATGGTTGCCACATCACGAGTATGGCAGGCACCTGGATGGCTTTTGTGAAAGGATTTGGAGGCATGCGCGTGAATGACGGGATGGTTTCTTTTCGGCCTTTTATTCCCAAAAAGTGGAAAGCCTACTCCTTTAAAATTCGCTTTAGAGGCCATATTCTGGAAGTTGTAGTGAAAACAGGAAAGACCCAGGTGACCAACCATACCGGAGCGACAATGACGATTGAGGTTTACGGAGAAAAATACACTATTAATGCTGGAGAGACGTTGAATTTTAAAAACTGATAAAAATTATAGTGATCATGAACAAATATCTTTTTTTAGCCCTTTCACTGAGTTTGTTTTGGGCATGCACAGATGATGCTGCCACAACCCAAGAGGGGGCTTCGGAAACAACCGAAACAACCGAAACGGCACCAACCGGAAGCATCCATTCGCCTTCGCCTGCTGGTGATTCACACATGGAAGCTTTATTGACAAAGGATTATTGGGTTTTTGAATTTTACATTCCCAAAGATGATAGCGACATGGAGGCCAAGCTGTTTAACCGTGGGCGCTGGTATCGCTTCAATCCCGATGGGACCTACGAAAACGGACATTGGCAGGAAGTTCAAGGTAAAGGAATCTGGAAGTATTATGTAGAGGATGGCCAAGATAAAATATGGCTGGACTCCGCCAATAATAAGGAAGATAGTGAATACAAACTCAAAGCCAATGGCGAAGGAGATGCCATGTCGTGGGTGGGGTCTCGGAGGTACAACCAAAGTGGCATTATGATCAAGGCAATCAACCTAATGACCATGCCAACCAAAAAACAGTTTGGTATAGAAGAATAAGAGTGACCGCTTACCTCAAACCTCTCTTCCTGAGGTTTTCCTTGTAAATTCTGGCATTCTGATTGTGTGCGGCGAGGGTTTTGGCAAAATTATGTAACCCAGAGCCATCGCCGCGTGCACAGAAAAAGATGTAGTCGTGTTCTTCCATATTAAGCACTGCATCTAAAGTGACAATAGATGCCATACTGATCGGGCCGGGAGGCAGCCCCTCATACATATAAGTATTGTAGGGCGAGTCAAATTTTGTGTGATAATGAGTGACCCGAGTGGTGTTAAAATCTCTTCTAGCAAATACGGCTGTAGGATCGGCCTGTAGGCGAATACCCTGTTTTAATCGATTGTAATACACCCCTGCCATACGCTTTTTTTCTGCATTGGCTTGTGTCTCTTTTTCTACAATTGAAGCCAAGGTATAAACCTCGGCAGGTGTCAGTCCAAGTGCCTCCGCTTTGGCTTTCCGGTTGTCTTTTGCCCAAAAAGCATCGTGTTCCTTGATCATGCGCTCCACAAATTCTCGTGGAGAAGTATTCCAGTAAAATTCGTAGGTGTTGGGAATAAATAGGCTCATCAATATTTCCGGGGTATAGCCAATTTCCTGTAGGTAGTTCTCATCCTGCAATAAGCTGAGGATGTCGACCGAATCTGGTTCGATAAATCGAGAAACTTTGGCAGCAACGTTCTCTACCAACCGCTCATTGGTCAAGATAACTTCTACTGGCGCTTGTTTGCCATTGCGTAATTGCCGGATCATCTGGACATTACTCCATCCGGGCTTGAGTTCAAACCGACCACTTCTCATGGGGTTTTTAATATAATTCATCTTTTCCGCCATAAACCGGAAAATCTTTTCATTGGGTACCACGCCTTTCTTTTTGAGAATGCTGACGACTTCCTCAAAATTTGAATTGGTAGGAATCAACACGATAGGGTCCTTGATATCTCTTGGTACCACTGCTCCTGCAATGTATTGCTGATAAATCATTAGGGCTCCAATGCCAAGAATGGCCAGTGCCGTGAGTATCGAATAGATTAGCTTTTTTTTCATGTTTAGGCAACGAAGTTTTGGAATCTAATATTGCTCTTTTTCGTTGGGAAAGTCACGGTTTTTTACATCCTGGATGTACTGTTCAGTCGCCTCCCGGATGGTATCAAACAACTGTAAGTACCGTCTTAAAAAACGTGGTTGGAAATCTTTGGTCAACCCCAGCAAATCGTGAGTAACCAGCACTTGACCATCGGTGTATTGCCCGGCACCAATGCCGATGGTAGGGATGTATAGCTTTTCAGAAACGGCCTTGGCCAGGGTTGCAGGGATTTTTTCCAAAACAATGGCAAAACAACCTAATTCCTGAAGCAATAAGGCATCTTCGAGAAGTTTTTGAGCCTCTTCCTCTTCTTTGGCACGGACGGTATAGGTGCCAAATTTATAAATAGATTGTGGCGTCAGTCCGAGATGCCCCATCACTGGCACGCCAGCTGAGAGGATGCGTTTGACCGACTCTCCAATTTCTGCGCCTCCCTCCATTTTGACAGCATGTGCACCAGACTCTTTCATGATTCTTATTGTGGAATCCAATGCCGATTTTGAATTTCCCTGGTAAGAGCCAAAAGGAAGATCAACGACGACCAGCGCCCGCTTAACCGCTCTGACCACAGAAGAGGCATGGTAGATCATTTGATCGAGCGTAATGGGAAGCGTCGTTTCGTGCCCCGCCATCACGTTGGAGGCAGAATCGCCTACCAGTAAAATATCGACACCGGCCTCATCAAGGATCCGGGTCATCGAAAAATCGTACGCGGTGAGCATAGCAATTTTTTCGCCCTGATTTTTCATCGCCTGCAAAACGTGTGTAGTGATTCTTTTGACTTCTTTGTTGACCGACATTCTCGTCTAATTAGGTAGTTGGATAAAGTGCGCAAGTTAATAATTTTGTGAAACACCACATGCTAAGTCAGCTGTCCGTCAATCCAAAGACTAACATCTTGCGTTATAATAATGAAATGTTTTACCTTTGGTCCGTTTTTTACCCGACGGCAGAATGATTTCTTTTTTATACGGACCAAATTAAATGACATCCCGCCTTCGGAGTTTATCATTGTGTAAAAAAAAGCGAATGAATAAGTATTTAACTATTGTTGTGGTGCTCGTCTCATTAGTACTAGGTTGGACGGGCTGTAGTACCGATTTTACCCTAGAGGGAGCATGGCGAGATATTCCTATTGTTTATGGATTTATCTCCGTGCAAGATACAGCCCATTATGTACGGGTAGAGAAAGCTTTTCTGGAGCCAGGTGGTGATGCCACCGAAATTGCCCGAATTGCAGATTCCCTGTATTATGATGATGTCTTGGTGCAGATCGAAAAGCTGCCAAGCGGAGAGCTGTTTACACTGGAACGTGTAGATGGAAATCTGGAAGGCTATCCAAGAGAAGATGGCGCTTTTGCGACCTCCCCGAATTATCTCTACAAGATCAAGGCAGAAGATCTTGATCTGAATGGCGGCGAAAATATTCGCTTGGTGATTACCCGCGGTGAGGACACAGAGCCGGTAACTGCTGAAACGAATGTGATGCGGGCTTTAACTCCAAGAGACAATTCACCTTCTTCCCCAGTTAAACTTTTTCCTTACGACAAGGACATTAGTTTTTCTTGGTTTGTTGGAGAATTTGCCAAGGTGTTTGATTTTAGAATCAGGATTAACTATTCAGAACTGGCCCCGGGCAGCACCGAAGAAGTAGACAAAAGCCTGGAGTGGATCATTGATAAGAGCTTTATTAAAGATGGTGATCCGGAAAGGGTAGTGGTCAATATTCGTGCAGAGCGGTTTTATCAATTTCTCGACGGTGCATTGGAACCTCTAGGAAATGAAGGGTACCGAAACCTGAAGAGTATGGATTTATTGATTGTCGGCGGTGGACAGGAATTTGTCGACTATTTTGAAATTGCTAATGCAAACTTGGGAATTACCAGTTCCAATACGGTCCCGGTCTACACCAACCTGTCAGAAGGGTTAGGAATATTTACCTCTCGCTACTTCCTGTTGCGAGATAGTATCGAATTTGACCCCATCACAATGGATTCTGTAAGAATGGGTGTTTATACCAATGATTTGAATTTCGAATAATCCGCACTTGCGGCTTCCAACGATAGTGGTCATCCTGAATCAGATATGCATTCAGGATGACCACGCTATCACTTCTCTTTTTTTTTCTGCCAAAATGTCATTCTGTCACTCTTTCGGTTATTTTTTGGCGATATGGCACATCTTCAACCGGTATTTCCGACCATTTGTCATCCACAACCCGCCCTTTTTATCTTGGCACATGCCTTGCTATAGGTATGGTTGTAATCATTGAACTTTAAAAAAAATTAATACAATATGGGTAAGATTATTGGTATTGACTTAGGTACTACCAACTCTTGCGTAGCGGTAATGGAGGGTAACGAGCCCGTAGTCATTCCCAATGACGAAGGTCGAAGAACCACACCATCCGTTGTCGCATTTATGGACAACGGAGAACGCAAAATTGGGGATCCGGCAAAGCGTCAGGCGATTACGAATCCACAACGGACCATCGCTTCGATTAAACGTTTCATGGGGACTCGCTATAGCGAAGTAGCCGAAGAGGCGCAAAGAGTTGCTTATAAAGCAGTAAAAGGAGACAATGATACGGTCAGAGTAGATATTGATGGCCGCCTATATACTCCACAAGAAATTTCTGCCATGATTTTGCAAAAGATGAAAAAGGTGGCAGAAGACTTTTTGGGGCAGGAAGTAACAGAAGCGGTAGTAACCGTGCCTGCATACTTCAACGACTCCCAGCGCCAGGCAACAAAAGAAGCCGGTGAGATTGCTGGTCTGACGGTTAAGCGGATCATCAATGAGCCTACGGCAGCAGCCTTGGCTTATGGCTTGGATAAAAGAAGTAAAGATATGACCATCGCGGTCTATGACCTTGGTGGTGGTACATTTGATATTTCGATTCTGGATTTGGGAGAAGGCGTATTTGAAGTAAAATCGACCAATGGTGATACTCACCTGGGAGGTGATGACTTCGACCACGTTATTATCGATTGGCTCGCTGATGAGTTCAAGGCGCAAGAAAACATTGACCTGCGTAAAGATCCAATGGCACTGCAGCGTTTGAAAGATGCCGCAGAGAAGGCTAAAATCGAATTGTCTTCTTCATCAGAAACAGAAGTGAATCTGCCTTATATTACGGCAGTAGATGGAGTGCCCAAGCACTTGGTATTGAAGTTGTCTCGCGCTAAGTTTGAGCAATTGGCTGATGCATTGGTCGCGCGGACTTTGGAGCCTTGCCGTTTGGCACTGAAAGATGCAGGCCTGGACAAGAGTGATATCGACGAGATTATTCTCGTAGGTGGCTCAACCCGGATTCCACGTATCCAACAAGCTGTTGAAGAGTTTTTTGGTAAGAAACCTAACAAGGGCGTAAACCCTGATGAGGTAGTAGCCGTAGGAGCTTCTATCCAGGGTGGTGTACTGAGCGGTGATGTGCAAGATGTACTGTTGCTTGATGTAACACCGCTATCTATGGGTATCGAAACGATGGGAGGGGTCTATGATGTGGTTATTGAGGCCAACTCTACCATTCCAACCAAAAAGTCAAAGGTGTACTCTACCGCAGCGGACAATCAACCTTCGGTTGAAATCCACATTCTGCAAGGGGAGCGCCCTATGGCAAAAGATAACCGTACTGTAGGCCGCTTTATCCTGGATGGCATTCCACCAGCACCGCGCGGAGTGCCACAAGTAGAGGTAACCTTCGATATGGACGCCAACGGTATCTTAAATGTTTCTGCTAAAGATAAGGGAACAGGTAAAGAGCAAACTATTCGCATCGAAGCATCTACCGGATTGTCTAAGGAAGAAGTTGCTCGGATGAAGGCAGAGGCTGAAGCCAATGCTGAATCTGACAAGGCTGCTCGTGAGCGGGTTGAGAAAATCAACCAGGCAGATACGATGATCTTCCAAACAGAAAAGCAGCTGAAAGAATTTGGTGACAAAGTTCCTGAGGAGCAGAAATCACAAATCGAAGCGGCTTTGGCTGAACTAAAGGCAGCACACCAAGCACAAGATGTTGACAAGATTGATGAGTTGATGAACAAACTCCAGGAAGTTTGGGGAGCGGCAAGTCAACAGATGTATCAAAATGGTCAGGGGCCTGAAGCGACAGCGGAAGCTACCGGCGATGCCAATACAGGTCAGACTGCCGGAAATGCCGGAGCGGAAGACGTTACTGATGTAGAATACGAAGAAGTCGACGACAAAAAATAAGCTGTCGTCTCGAATATAACTATAGATAAAATCCTCTCAGACACAATGTTCTGAGAGGATTTTTTTTACTAATGCCTAATTACAATTTTCTGACTGCCCCAAATCTGTTCTCCTGCGAATACCTTAAATACATAAATACCTTCCTGCAAAAAAGAAACATCCATCTGGTTACCCTCTACCAGCATCGGCGGAGTCACTCTGCGTCCATCAACACTATAGATGACAATGCGAATATCTCCAAATGGGAAAGAATCGGTAGTGCTCAGATACAGCATACTATCCACGGGATTGGGCGCCAGGTTTAACTGAAAGTTATCAAAAGTAGGCTCAATTGTTTCAGTAGGAGTATTGGCAAACAACCATTCGTAAGCCGCTGGAAATTCTCTAGCCCAGTACCATTCGGCGTGTTGCCCATCTGGATGAGTGAGCAGAAGGATTTCATCTTCTGAAAACCCAGCATTGACCAGGGTATTATACATGGCCATCAAGTCTGGAACCATACTTTCCGATTCTTGTTCTCCGGCCATCAAATAGATGCGCATATTTGCCTGTTTCCCTACATTACTGACGTGGGTATAAGCATTTTCTGAAAACCAAAAGGAAGGGGAAAAGATGCCCGCTTTACTGAAAATATCTTGGTGTTCAATAGCGCCATACATGGAAACCAAACCACCCAGAGAAGACCCCATAATGCCGGTATTTTCCCGGTCGGGCAGGGTACGGTAGGTCTCATCGATAGCTGGTTTCAATGTTTCCACAATAAAATCAATGTAAGCATCCCCGTCACCGCCGCCATAGGTGGGGTTGGGCCACGGCGTATATTCATTGATGCGCTCTCCACCACCATTGTCGATACCGACCACAATGGCGCCATCATCCCCTTGAGCAAATAAGGCGTTTAACGCTTCATCCACCATCCATTCACCCGAAAAGCTAAGCGCCGGATCAAACAAGTTTTGACCATCGTGCATATACAATACCGGATATCTCTGATTAGAGTTGGCATAATCCGGTGGAAGGTATACCCAAATCCGACGATTGCGCTGTAACTGGGGCATATAAAAATTGTCACTAAAGACCACCACGCCACCACTGCTACCCCCACCGCCGGTACCGAGGTCTTCCCAGCTTAGTATAGGCACAGTGACGGTCTGGGCTGTCCCCGTGTATTGAACCACATGATCAGGCTGGTAGCCTCCACTCGCATTGCCTTCAACGGCATCCCAATTGCCACGGGTGAATTTAAATTTCACTTCACCCAGCGGAGGGTTTACGGTAATCTGATAGGTGCCATTCCCATTATCACTGAGGATGTAGTTACTATTTCCGGCATTCCAATTGTTAAAGGTTCCGGCTACGTAGATCGAGGCATTCTCTGGAGTGGAGGCAGGTATGGCGTTGACATTGATC
Organism: uncultured Saprospiraceae bacterium; assembly: GCA_964015035.1. GTDB lineage: Bacteria > Bacteroidota > Bacteroidia > Chitinophagales > Saprospiraceae > BQJU01. Next base: position 6,356 of record CAXHCA010000028.1, on the reverse strand, counting down.
TGCAATTGGGCCACAAGCCCTACGCTGACCAGCCATACGCCGAGTAACGAAAAAATTGGTTTGAGGTAATTCATAAACATTTTTTTGATGACCCACCAAACCCTTTTGAGAAAGAGGGCCGTCTTGTAAACTGTAAGAACTTGTTTGGAGGTCAAACTTTGAGCTGCAAGACAACACTTTTTTGATGGCACATCGTTCTTTTTCTTATCCGTCGCGGCTCAGCCGAGATGCATTTCAAAAAACGCCTTGTTTTATCAAAAAAATGATGCTTTTCGCCAGTAAATCCGACCTCCAAACATGCTTTAAGGATGAAAGATTGGGTGCAAGTTACCAATTACAGAAAAATAATAGAGGGAAAATTGTCTTGCGCGGCAGTTATCCCTAAATTTGAAAGAAAGTCGGCAGGTAAGTGGCCGATCATCCTTTCAAAAACAATAATTACGCGCAATATGAATCAAACAAAGTACTTTTTGACCATTGCCTTTTGGCTGTTTTGTTCCGGACTCTTTGCCCAGGAATTGCAGCGCCAGGATTATCTGTACCTGCAAGATGGTAGTCTGCTCAAGGGTAAGGTGATTGAATACAACCGAGGGGAGAAGATCGTCTTTGAGATGAGTAATGGGGAGCAAGTCGAATTCCAGGACGAAGAAATTCGGAAGGTTGTGCAGAGTGTGACCGGGCCCGTAATAGAACGAGATGAAGAAGGCCGTGTAAAAAGGACTACTCGGCCCTATGAGTTTGAAGAACACGGCTGGTACAATGTCACCTATTTTACCTCTTATGGGGGTAAAACGGATAACGAAGTGTACATCGGCATTGGCTTGTTGAATATAACCGGTTTTCAGTTTAATCGACTTCTAGGCCTGGGGCTGGGCACAGGTGTCGATATATATTCCCTGGAAGGCGGAGAGACCATTTATCCACTTTTTGCGGAAGCGAGGGGTTATTTTCTAAAGAAAAACATATCTCCATATTATGCGGCCTCGGTAGGCTATGGCTTTGCGTTTAAGGATAAAAATCAGGAATTAGCTAAAGCCAAAGGAGGTTTGTTGTTCCATCCGGCGATCGGCTTGCGTCTTGGCGCTGCACAATCGACCAATATGGTGGTGGACATTGGATACAAATTTCAAAAGGCGTTTTTTGAAAGGCGCTTTGAAGATAATGGAGATATCGAAGAAAGAGATATTCTGTATAAGCGGCTAACCATCCGTTTTGGGTTGATATTTTAGAATAGAGGTTTTTAAATCAAAATACCAATATGCTCCGTAAAGAGCAGTATTCAGAACAGGAACTCGTCGAACGCTGTGTCGCCAATGACCGATATGGCCAGGAACTTTTCTATCGGAAGTTCTTTCCGGCCATGTTGCGGATGGTAATGCGGTATACCCAAGATCGGGAATTGGCTATGGAAATTGTCAATACGGGGTTCCTGCGGGTTTTTCAGAAGCTGGATACCTTCTCTTTTAAAGGCTCTTTGGAGGGCTGGGTGCGGCGATTGATTTTTCACGCCTTGTCCGACCATTTTAGACGTAAAAAGGAGCCGGTTTATTTTTTGGATATCGAAGACCGCGATGCACCCGTTCGATCTGACGCGCTGAGCAAATTGTATTTTGAAGATATTCTTAGCCTGGTTGAAAAATTACCACCAGCTTCCAAGGAAGTTTTCTGGCTGTATGCCGTAGAAGGGTATACGCATGTAGAAATTGCGGAGCGGGTCAATATTAGTGTCGGGACGTCGAAATGGCATTTGGCCAACGCCCGTAAAAAGTTAAAGCAATTATTAGATTCCTATTATAATTCGAAGCATTATGCCGGATAAGCAGAAATTGGAACCAGACGATCAATTCGTTGATTTCGCCTGGGGGGAAATGCGGAAACTGTTGGAGGAGCAGATGCCAACAGACCTGCAGCAGGAGCGGTCATTGAGAAGGCGCTTTTTACTCCTGTTCTTGTTCCTGTCAATGGCCGTGGTATCTTCTGGCTTACTGTGGGTCAATTTTAAGGCAGGACCGGAAACTATCGATTTGGGATATTTGCCTATTAAATTGCACGGGGAGGAAAATCCAGCTATTGCAAATGTGGTGGTGTCGCCAGCTAGTGTGCCACAAGAAAGAGAACATCCTTTGGCGGATCAGCTACAAGAAGAAGTCAAGGTTAAGGCTACCACGGTTAACGCTCCTACAATTGTGAAGGCAAAAAGAGCAACAGCAATAGCGCAAGAACAATTTTTGAATTCACCTGCTGCACAACAGGTTATAACTGGGGCACAGAAAGAAAGGAATTTGATAGAGACCGTAGATGAACTCATTCCTAGTTTAGGTTCTTATCAAAAAGAAGTCACTTCAGAGGCTGCATTGGGGGAGCATCCCTCTATACCGGTTGCCTTTCTTGCAGGTCTTAATCCTACAGTTGATCAAAAGGAGGAACCTTTATTGATCATGCCTCCAATTGCTCCCAAAAGAAACCCTCGGATGCATTGGTCGTTAGAATTCATGGCTTTGGCTAATCAAGATGTGGGTTTTTTTGCTGGAACAGGGTTGAATGTATTGAACAACTTTCACTTGGGAAAAAAAGGTTGGCAGCTCCACGCTGGATTAGGCATCTCCTGGGAAAAACGCCCGGTGGAGTTGTATGCTTACAATGGAGAACTGTACTCATTCCGCTACCTTTCAGATAATGCAGGTCAATTGGGATTGGATACAACCAACTCAGATATTGAGTCCTTTCCAATTACTAATAGCAGTGGGCAGGTTTCTAAATTGGCCTTCAATGCCCGGACCTATTACCTCAACCTTCCTGTGCGCATCAGCAAGCAATTCGGCGATCGGTGGTCGGTATTTGCAGGCGGGAATGTTGGGTATTTGTTGCAGGCATCTGGTGATGCGGCAGCTACATTGGATGAATTCAACACGGTCGCAGGCCAAGGTCAGGATGCAAATGATCCTGGACTTATCTATTTTCAAAATAATAGTGCCCTAAGGTCGACCTCTTCTGATTTTTCGCCGACTCCTCTGAATCAGTGGCAATTAGCCTTGGCAGGCGGGGTCCAGTACAAGTTAACACCCCGCCTGGATTTGGGCGTTGCCTACCGGCGCAATCTCATTGGACTTCTTAAGGATAAAGAAATTAAAAAAGGATTAGGACAGGGCTATTTGTCCCTTTTGTATCGCCTATAAATGAAGGCGGGCTTTTCGGGCCAATAGCACTTCCTCGCTTTCTTCGCGTTCCGGATCGGGAACACAGCAGTCTACGGGGCAAACCGCTGCACATTGAGGTTCCTCGTGGAAGCCCACACACTCGGTACATTTATCAGGGGCGATGTAGTAAAAATCTTCTTCAACCGGTGCTAGTTCTGCATCCACATCCACTTCCTTCCCATCTTCCAACAGGTAGGTGCCACTAACCGCAGTACCGTCCGAAATTGACCATTCCACACCACCTTCATAGATGGCATTGTTGGGGCATTCCGGCTCACAAGCTCCACAGTTTATACACTCGTCGGTTATCATGATTGCCATAGCAACACTTTTTTATTTTGTAAACCCCTTGGGGGGCGTAAGAGTTCATCTTTTATTTTAAGACCGCAAAAATAAGCGCAAGTTTGATAAATATCAAATATGACTTCCTTTATTAACCCTAAGTTTCGTAATCATTTGGTCAAAAATGCTCAATATTTTACTATTTTTAGGAGAAAGCATGTAATTCCTTTGCGTATACTGGAAATTTCAAGACTTTCCTTCGGTCGATGATCTCTCTATTTTTATTTTTTAAAGTTTCAATATATAATGAGTAGCGGTTATTCTGGGACACCATTGGTGAAAAAACTAGGCATCAAGCCTGATTTTCAGATTAGATTGATTGATATTCCTAAGAATTATTTTCAATTATTGGGCCCCTTTCCAGAAGGTGTCACCGTTCATCAGGAGGGTGGGGTAGATTTTGATTTTATCCATCTCTTTGTCAAAACAGCGGCAATGTTGGAGCGGCAATTGCCCGTTCAGATGCACGCCATCAAGAAAAAGGGTATGATCTGGGTCTCCTGGTATAAAAAAAGTGCAAAGATACCCACGGATGTCACCGAAGACACCATTCGGGATATGGCCCTTTCTCTGGGGTTGGTGGATGTCAAAGTTTGTGCAGTCGACGAGAAATGGTCAGGTTTGAAATTGGTCTGGCGCAAAGAAAACCGCTAAGTGCTCCAAACAAGCACTAAGCCCCATTTTTTTACTGATTGGGGAATTCTTTTATCTTTATGGCTGACTAAAATCCAGATCATTTTGGCGAAAAAGACAAAGACGAAATCGAAGAAGGTGACCCCCTTGATGCAGCAGTATTTTCGGGTAAAAACGAAACATCCTGATGCCATTCTACTTTTCCGAGTAGGCGATTTTTATGAGACATTTGGACCGGATGCAGTGACTGCTTCTCAGGTATTGGGCATCATTCTCACCAGCCGCAATAACGGCGGCAGCGATATAGAACTGGCGGGTTTTCCTCACCATTCCATGGATTTATACCTGCCCCGATTGGTCAGAGCCGGTTATCGGGTAGCGATTTGTGAGCAATTGGAAAAACCTTCTCCCCAGAAAAAGATCGTCAAAAGAGGAGTGACGGAAATTGTGACTCCCGGAATTGCCATCGATGATAAATTGCTGGACCATAAATCTAATAACTTTTTGGCATCCATTTATTTTGGAAAAAAGGAGGCGACTGGTCTGGCTTTTTTGGATATCTCCACCGGCGAGTTTTTGGTTTGTGAAGGCACACTGGGGTATATTGACAAATTATTACAAAGTTTTTCTCCATCCGAAGTCATTTTTTCCAAGGACAAGCGGCAGCTATTTGAACAAAAGTTCGGCGATAAGTTTTACACCTTCAACCTGGATGAATGGGTCTTTACACCCGATTATACCCGGGAAAAACTGCTTGAGCATTTCGAGGTGCAAAACCTCAAGGGATTCGGCGTAGAGGAAATGGAGTTGGGCCAAATTGCTGCCGGAGCCATCTTGCACTATTTGGAAACTACAGAAAATAGAAACCTTCGCCATATCAGTGGTATCAGTCGCATTCACCCTGATCGCTACGTCTGGCTAGACCGGTTTACCATTCGCAACCTGGAATTGATCCACACTCCGCATGAAACCGGGGTGCCACTTATCAAAATTATGGATCATACCGTTTCTCCAATGGGGGCGCGCATGTTGAAAAAGTGGGTCGTACTCCCTTTAAAAAACAAAACGGAAATCGATGCTCGCCTGGATATGGTCAATTATTTTCTCGACCATCCTGAGGTGAGCAATGAAATTGAAAAACACATTCGCCTCATTGGTGATTTGGAGCGGTTGATTTCAAAAGTATCCCTCAATAAGATTAATCCAAGAGAGGTGGTCCAACTCAAAAGGGCATTGGACGCCATCGATCCCATTAAGGAAACATTGAGCAAAACCGGGAATGACTATTTTATCAAAATTGGAGATCGACTCAATCCGTGTAAAACCTTACGAGAGCAAATTGGTCAACAACTGGTGGAAGATCCTCCGGTGAATTTGAGCAAGGGTAGGGTCATCGCCGATGGTTTTCATGAGGAACTGGATGAGTTGCGAGGTATCCTAAACAATAGCAAGGAGCTGTTGATGGAGATTCAAAGGACAGAATCCGCCCGTACTGGAATTACGAGTTTGAAGATCGGGTTTAACTCCGTCTTTGGCTATTACCTCGAGGTCACTAATAAATACAAAGATACCGTCCCGCCCGAATGGACCCGCAAGCAAACGCTCACCAATGGGGAACGCTATATCACCGAAGAGCTGAAAGTCTTGGAATCCAAAATTCTGGGGGCAGAGGAGAAAATTTTGGAACTGGAAGCGATGTTGTTTGATCAGTTGGTACTCACTTTGGTGGATTATATCCAACCGGTGCAACACAATGCCAGCCTCATCGCCCGTATTGATTGTTTATTGTCTTTTGCTCGCATTGCGCACAAAAATAACTATTGCCGTCCCATGATCGATGATTCCTTGGTCATTGACATTAAGGAAGGGCGTCATCCAGTCATTGAACAGCAGTTGGCATTGGATGAAAATTTTGTGCCAAACAATGTCTACCTCGATAATGAAATTCAGCAAATCTTGATGATTACCGGACCAAATATGGCGGGTAAATCGGCTTTGCTGCGGCAAACGGCTCTGATCTGCCTAATGGCGCAAATGGGGTCTTTTGTGCCGGCCCAAAGCGCAAATATTGGATTGATCGACAAAGTCTTTACCCGGGTTGGCGCTTCTGATAACATCTCCTCTGGGGAGTCTACCTTTATGGTAGAGATGAATGAAACGGCCAGTATCATGAATAATATTTCT
>CAXHCA010000027.1:0-56049 GCA_964015035.1 uncultured Saprospiraceae bacterium | reverse complement strand
AGCCTGAATAGCTTGCCCGAATATACTTCAGGGATTACCTCCAAACATGCACTTAAAGAGATTTAGAATTTTATCCGGTCGCTTATGAATGAGAAGTATAGTCCGATACAATCAAATTACCGGAATTTGTGCAGGAATTTGAGTTTTCACCTAAGTTGTTGATTTCCAAAGTGAAACACCTCTAACATATAGCAGTAGTACATCTGAGACATTTTCTCTAAAACCAAAACAGCCAAGCCGCAATTTCATGCAACTTGGCTGTTGTTTTTTTGAATGGTTGAAGTTTTGATTTTCTGACCTTCCCGATCTACAATCGGGGCGGCTGAATTAACTGAATGAATCAACCTTTCTTAAGTGGGCGGTAAGAGACTCGAACTCCTGACCCCCTGGGTGTAAACCAGGTGCTCTGAACCAACTGAGCTAACCGCCCTTCTGTAAAAGCGAGTGCAAATATATAGGGTAACTTTTTTCCATGCAACACTTTTACCATTTTTTTTCAAAAAAATATTTTTGTCGCCGCCAGCGTTTATTTTAGTACTTGTTTGGCGGTGGTGCTTTAGCCGCGAAAATTGCAGGTTTGAGGTTCTCGCAAGGCTCATTTTTTCGTCCGTCTCTGCTGAGCCGAGACGGACGAAAAAACAGCCGAAGTGAGGTTTCAAAACCGGTAATTTGCAGCCTGAATAGCTTGCCCGAATATACTTCAGGGATTATCTCCAAACATGCACTTAAACGGATTTACCAACAAGGATTTTGACTACTCAACCCAACAGATACTTTCTACTCCCCCAATTATATAGTATTTTCGCTGATATAAAAACACCCACCGTCCATGAAAAAGTTCCTCAAGCGGTTGCTCATTATTTTTAGTATCTTTTTTGTGCTGACCATCATCACCCTAGTGGTCATTGCCAGTGTATTTGAAGATACCATAGGGAAGCGGGTCATTACGGAAGTAAATAAACAGCTGACCTCCGAATTGACGGTTGGAGGATTTGACCTTTCCGTCATTCGAACCTTTCCCAATTTGGGTGCCAACCTCCAAAAAGTCGTTTTGGAAGATAGCCGGGATGGCGTTTTACTGGAAGCCGAAGAAATTTCCTTCCGCTTGGGACTGTTTAGTTTGCTAGGCTCTGAAGTGAAGGTAAAATCGGTAGTAATTAGCGATGGGGCATTGAATATTGATATTGATCGTAAAGGAAAGGGCAATTTTGATATCTTCAAATCAAGCGGTGAAGAAACGACCGAAGAGAGTAACGGTGATGGCACAGGCATTTCTTTGGGAGAAGCCCGTCTAAATGATATCGAACTCATCTATGCGGATGCCAGTACCCACCAAAATATCTCCGGCACGATTCAGAAAGCTGTCTTTTCCGGACAATTTTCCAGCAAACAGTTTGCCTTAAAGAGCAATGCCACCCTCGAATCTAACTTTGTAGAACTAGATAAAGACCGCTACTTCGTTGGCAAGAAAATTAGTTATGATACCAAAGTAGCGGTAGATTTCGAAAACGGGAGTTACCTCATTGACGATGCAAAAGTAACAATCGAATCCAACGTATTTGGTGTAGATGGCTCGATCGAAATACGCGATGATGCCACGATCTATTACGACCTGTTTTTTAATGGGGAGGATGTAAACCTTGCTTCTGTTTTGCAAATGCTCCCTGAGCGTTATCTCGAAAACATGCAGGATTTTGATAGTGGCGGCGACTTCGAAATCACAGGTTCGGTAAAAGGGGAAGCTACCGCTAAAAAAAATCCAGCCATCCGCGTGGACCTAAATATGACCAACGGCAAAATTTCGAGTTCAAAAATGGATGGTAGCCTGAAAGACGTTTCCTTCAAAGCGGCTTTTGATAATGGTAAACACCAAAATAATGCCTCCTCCTCCTTCAAAATCGAAGGATTTAAAGGATATTTCAATCGCGAACTATTGGAATTGGAGCTGGAAGTAGACGATCTTGACAATCCGGATATCGATTTTTCAATGGACGGGGTTTTACCGCTTGATGTTGTGTACGGATTATTCAATGATCCAAGAATTTCTGATGGCAGCGGAGAGGTTGAAATCAAAAAATTTCAGCTAAAAGGTCGTTACAAGGATATGATCAACACCCGTCGTATCGCCCGGGTAAAAACCAGCGGTGAATTGGAGTTTGACGATGCTTCCCTGACCATCAATGAGGAAAAAATGACCATCGATCGCGGATGGCTACAATTGAAAGACAATACTCTGACCGTAAAAGATTTTAAACTTGAAGGCGCCGGCAGCGACATCACCTTCAATGGATTGGCATACAACACTATCCCTGTCCTCTTCTCGGATTCACTCAATACCGAACGGTCGGAACTAGAATTTGAAGCAGAACTCAAGTCCTCCCAACTAGATCTCGATCGATTGATTGGCCTTTCATTGCTTTCGGAAGAGGAAGCCCAAGATGTTGCAACAAAAGTAGACTCTGTGAAAGAAGCCAGAATCCAAAACCGAGAGCGCCTCACCAGTTTCCTTAAGGGCACCTTTAACGCCCGGGTAGATGATTTCAATTACAATAAAATTGAAGGAAAAGACTTCCGCGGGAAATTGGTGTTTGACAACAGTCAACTTTATATTGAAGGCGTAACCACCGGCATGGGCGGTAATTTTAAGCTGGACGGCACCGTGTATTTTGAAGACGAACCACGCCTTACCGCAAAACTCGTTTGTGATCAAATCAATGTCAAAGAATTCTTCCGACAATCCGAAAACTTTGGGCAGGATGTGCTAAAATCCGAATATCTGAAGGGGCAACTAGACGCCAAAATCGCCATTTATGCCTACTGGGACCAGGAAGGGCATTTTGATGAAGACAAACTAAGGGTACTTGCGGGAGTAGGCATCAAAGAAGGCGAACTAGAAGGTTTTAAAATGCTGGAAGACTTCTCAACTTTTGTCAACATCAAAGATTTAAACCACATCAAATTTACTAACCTGCAAAACTTCCTGGAAATCAGAAAGCGACGAATCACTATCCCTGTAATGTTTATCCAGAGTAATGCCCTCAACCTCACCATGAGTGGCGAGCATTCCTTTGATCAGGAAATTGAATACAACATCAAAGTCAACGCCGGACAAGTTATCATGGCTAAATTTAAAAAACACGACCCCAGTTTAAGGCCGCATAAGGCTCGTAGAAATGGCTTTTTCAACCTATATTATTCCATTCTCGGAACCATTGACGATTACAACTTTGTATCCGCAAAAAAGGAAATCAAAGAAGACTTTGAGTTGAGTCAAATGAGGAAAGTGAAAATCAGAGAAGCATTGGAAAAAGAATTTGGTATCGTAGAATTGATTGATGAGCCCGTTGACTGGCGCGACATTCCTGAAATGGATAACAACTTTGATCCAAACAATGAAGAGTATCTGGATTGGGAAATCGAAGGGGGAAGAGGAGACAAAGAGTAGCACTCTGACTTTATCCTGTTAGAAGTTATATGATTTTGTCTTTCTTTTAAAAACATATTAGTACTTTAGAAGCTGTTTTAGGATATTAACAACCCCTCTTCTGCATGTTAGTCAAAACATTTGCCAGCGCTGTCCAAGGTGTGGATGCCCGTACCATCACCGTTGAAGTCAATGCCGGAGGAATTGTCGCCGCCGGAAAAAATTTCTACCACTTGGTAGGCCTTCCCGATAATGCCGTGAAGGAAGGATTTCAACGCATTGAAGCCGCCATTAACAACATCGGTTACCGCATGATGCGGGTGAAAACCGTGGTCAATTTGGCGCCAGCCGATATCAGAAAAGAAGGCTCCGCTTACGACCTCCCCATTGCCGTGGGGGTCCTGGCGGCTACCAATCAGATTGAGCCCGAGAATCTGTCAGAATACATTTTAATAGGCGAGCTTTCACTAGATGGCGGATTGCGCCCTATCCGGGGAGCGTTGCCCATTGCTATTCAAGCACGCAAGGAAGGTTACCGAGGGCTTATTCTACCTAAGCAAAATGCTCGAGAAGCGGCCATTGTCAATGATTTGGAGGTCTATGGGGTAAGCAACCTGCGTGAAGCAACGGATATGCTCACCGGAACCACTAAATTGGAGCCCACCGCAGTGAATACGCGGGAAGAGTTTTTTAACAATCAAAATAGCTACGAAGTTGATTTTTCGGATGTAAAAGGGCAGGAGAACATCAAACGCTCCCTTGAAATTGCAGCAGCTGGTGGCCACAATGTCATTTTAATCGGCCCTCCAGGTGCAGGAAAAACTATGCTGGCGCGTCGCTTGCCCACGATCCTCCCTCCGCTCAATTTATACGAAGCCTTAGAAACCACCAAGATCCATTCGGTATCCGGAATATTAGATCCAAATGCCTCCCTGGTCACTACGCGGCCCTTTCGTTCACCGCATCATACCATCAGTGATGTAGCATTGGTTGGTGGGGGCACCAATCCGCATCCGGGAGAAATCTCATTGGCACACAACGGTGTGCTCTTTTTAGATGAATTGCCAGAGTTTAAACGCAGTGTGTTGGAAGTCCTGCGCCAACCCATGGAAGAACGCCGTGTCACCATTTCCAGAGCAAAGATCACGGTTGACTATCCCGCTAGTTTTATGCTGGTGGCCTCGATGAATCCCTGTCCATGCGGTTACCACAATCATCCCGAAAAAGAGTGTGTCTGTGGCCCGGCTGTAGTCAGTCGCTACCTCAATAAAATTTCCGGTCCCTTACTAGATCGTATTGACATCCACGTTGAGGTGACACCAGTCAATTTTGATCAGCTCGCTAGTGTAGAACGCCCCGCAGAAACCAGTAAGGATATTGCCGAAAGGGTGGTGCGTGCTCGGGAAATTCAGGCGGAACGCTTCAAAGATTTTAAAGCCATTTTTTGCAATGCGCAAATGCCAAGCCGCATGGTTCGGGAGGTTTGCCAAATCAACCAAGCCGGTACCATTCTCATAAAGAAGGCGATGGAAAAACTACAATTGTCCGCCCGAGCTTATGACCGGATCCTAAAAGTAGCCCGCACTGCTGCCGATCTCAGTGACAGCAAAGAGGTCAAAATTGAACATTTGGCGGAAGCCATTCATTTTCGCAGTTTAGATCGGGAAAACTGGGCGGGTTAGTTCGATAAATATGGCATCAATACCTCCTGCCAGATCTTGTACCCGTCTGCATTCATGTGCAAGTTGTCCTGCAAAAAGATGTGCTCCAACACCTTACCATCAGGCCCAATGGCGGGTGTCCATACGTCGGCAAATTCGGTATTTTTGGCCTTGGCTGCATACTTTTTCAGGCGGGCATTGGTGGCTAAATACGCCTCTCTTTTATCCCATCTCGCCACACTTGGTTTGGGTGAAATGAAGATCACCGGCACGTCTTTCCCTAGTGCTTTTGCAATCATTTTCCGCAATTTCTTAGCTTCCTTAACAATGGATTTGGGATCGTCACCTGCGGCAACATCATTATCGCCTTCGTAGATGAATATTTTGGAGGGTTTATAGGGATAAATTACCCGATCGGCATAATAGATTAAATCGGAAAATTGAGATCCACCAAAACCTCGATTCAGTACAGGGTACTCGGGAAAATAGTCGGCTACATCTCTCCACATCGCAATGGAAGAACTACCGGTAAAAAGTATCCCCCCAGGATTGACGGGGTTTTCTTGGTCTTGTTTTTCAAATTTTCGGATGGTTTCTTCCCAGCGTTCCGGCCCTTGTTTTTGTGCAAATAAGGACAAGGTAAAACTAAAAAGAGCAAGAGTAAATAGTGTTTTAAGAAATCGCATACCACTAGATTGGTTTGTGAATAATTTATCAAAAGAGGTCCAAAAGGCTCGATTTTCATTCTTTTTACGGCAATTCTTCAATTTCTCAACCCAGGCTTATATCCCTAATTGCCACCCCAGGCTTTCCGCAAAAAATTAATCCAGTTTTGGCTCAAAATATTTTCAATATCCATTTCCGCATATCCCCGCTTCCGCAAAATGGCCGGTAGCTTTTGTAAATCAGCAATGGTTTCCAAATCGGTTGGGCATTGCTCTCTTCCAAAACCTCCATCCAGATCAGAACCAATTGCGGCGTGCCTGGAATTTCCCGCCAATTGACAAACGTGATCAATATGATCCGCCATTACTTCCAGCGTTAGATTAACCTTTTCGGGGGTAGTCACACCACGCTGCCAATCTGGTATCAACATCCACGCATCCAATGCGGTGCCAATCACTGCCCCCCGACCAATGAGTTCACGCAATTGTTCGTCGCTAAATTGACGGTGGTGGGGTACCAAACTACGGCAATTATTGTGACTGGCCCATACGGGACCTGCAAACACATCCATCGCTTCCCAAAAACTATCGTCACACAAATGCGTGGCATCCAGAATGATGTTAAAGGCCTCCATTTTTTTTAGCAATTCGCGCCCATCAGCCCCCAACCCTCCGGTGGCTTCTGTGCCCTGAGCATAAGTTCCCGGTCCATAATGCGCTGGTCCGATAGCCCTCAAGCCCATTGCGTAGGCCTTTTCCACATAGTTTAAATTGACAATAGAATCCGCGCCTTCCAAACTCAAAATATATCCAATGGCCTTTTCTTCCCCCGGCTGTTGCCAATATTTCAAATGCCGCTCCAGCGATTCCAAGTCAGTAATGGGGGTCATCCATCCCTCATCTTCCATCGACCGGTACCAGGCCAATTGGGCTTGCGTCATGCCCCAAGCTTGTTGTGGAGAATGCCAGCCGGGTAGAGGGTTGCTCTTTTTGACGTAACGCGCAATTTGTGTAGCCATGCACAGGCCAATCTTTCCCTTGCGCATCGCTTCCAGAGAAACGGTCCCTTGTGCACGGTCCGGTTTGTCTGTCAGGCCTTGTTCCCTTTCCCGAATCGCCTCCACAGATTGTCTCAAATCGCGGTTCCATTCCATCGCATTCATGGCCAGATCGAGGTGGCCATCGAAAATCAAGTATTGGTTAGACATGTTGTTAATTTTTTATTCGATAACCTACACCAATAAAATTTCCCGGGTTCGCGCCGTGATCTTCCATTGCTCCCTTGCCTCTTGATCGCGAACTACCCAGACAAAATCGTGTAATGCCATCGTCGGACAAATATGTATGGGTATGCCGTAAAGGCAATCCCCTACGTTAAACCGATCGGCATCAGTAATGGAAATCACCATGTGTTCCTCACTGTGTACTTCGAGGTGATAATGATCAATACCCAGCAAATGTACCCTCGGTGGTTCCATCTCTGACCCCACGGCTTTGTGTCCCAAATCCAGACAAATTTTTCCTTCTCCGGGTTTGCTGATCACACGAGAAAATAACACCCCCGCATGTTGAAAGTCCAAATCCCTAAACTGATCATGATAGCGCCAATCCCATAATAGAACCGTACCCGGACAAAGGGTGCGCTCCGGGTGTTGCGCATGTATCGGAAAGGTTGGCGTTCCTCCAGCAGCAATTTCTTCAGGCGCCAGGCCAATCTTTTTCAGGTCATCAATCAATTGATACACACCGGCAAAACACTCTTCACAGGCTGCCGTTCGCTGTTCCAAATCGGAAATGTGCAATTGTCCATCGTAAACGTGCAAGCCTCTCGGATGGAGTGATGCGCTATTGTGAAGATATTGATACAGCTCCAACGCTTTCTTGCCCGGTTTGATGCCCGTACGCTCCTGACCTACGTCCAGATCGATAAAGACATCCAGGATCGTCTCTTCCTTTTTAGCAATGCTTTCCATTTGTTGGCTTTGCGCCAAATTGTCGACAATTGCTGCAAAAGAAACCTCTGGAAAGCACTTTTTCAAGGCAAAAAACTGGACAATAGCGGGGCCGTAAAGCGGGTAAGCGACCAAAAGATCCCGGGCCCCATTCTGGGCAGCCATCGCCGCTTCACTTAAGGTGGCACACTTAAATTTAGTAATACCCGCTTCCACCTGCATGCGAATTACCTCCGGTAATTTATGTGTTTTTACGTGTGGCCGCAGACGCTGCGCTCCTCCCGCTATAGCAATCATTCGATCGATATTTTCACGAATCCGCTCCGGGTAAACGAGTACCGAGGGAGAAGTTACATACTCTTCATTTCTGATTTTATACCAATTTGTAGACATATTCGAACACTATTAAATCACCAAACTCAGCAATAACACCCCAACCAATCCCACTAAAGAAACCGTAGTTTCCATCATGGACCAGGTGGCAATGGTATCCTTGATCGACAGGTTAAAATATTCCTTAAACAACCAAAATCCTCCATCATTTACGTGGGAAAAGAAGATACTACCAGCCCCTACCGCCAAAACCATCAATTCCGGGGATGCACCACTCTGCTCAATCATGGGCAGCACGATACCTGCAGCCGTCAATCCAGAAACAGTGGCTGATCCTACACAGATGCGAATCACCGCAGCAATCAACCAGGCCAGAATAAGTGGAGAAATACTTGCGGCATCCATCAGCTCACCGATATATTGACTCACCCCACTGGCAATCAAGACTTCCTTTAACGCGCCGGCACCGGCAATAATCAATAAAACCATGGTAATACTGGTTACTGCCTTCGACAGTGAGTCGGTAATGTCAGACATGCTCCTCCCCAGGCGAATACCCAGAAAATACATGGCCGCCAAAACCGAGATCAACATTGCCAAAACAGGGTTCCCTACAATTTCAGCAATTTCGCGAATCAAATTGCCTTTTGGCAACAAAATACTGATCACTGCCGCAAGGCCAATCAACAACACGGGAAGCAAGGCGATAAATAGGCTGATGCCAAAGGATGGCAACTTTTCTTCGGGAATCAATTCGACATTGAAAAATTCTTTTAGCGGTTGGGGGTTAAACTTCTTCGATCTTTTGGAAAAAATGGGTACTACCAAAACTGCTGCTGGCACGGCCAAGATCATCCCCAACAAAAGGGTTTTGCCAATATCTGCCTGGAACATTTCCGCAATCGCCGTGGGTGCCGGATGCGGAGGCAAAAAGCCGTGAGTCACCGAAAGAGAAGCCAACATAGGCAGACCTACATACAACAAAGGCAATCCCGTTGCCGCTGCCACTGTAAAAACAAGTGGCACCATAATCACAAAACCAACGGTGTAAAACATGGGAATACCAACAATCAACCCGGTAATCATCAGTGCCCAGTGCACATGCTTTATCCCAAATGTAGCCACCATTCTCTGGGTAATGTTTTGAGCAGCTCCACTTTCGGCAACCAGTTTGCCCAACATCGCCCCAAATCCAAGGATCATAACCAGGGAGCTCAATGTGTTTCCGATCCCTTTTTGAATGGCATCGACCACTTCCAGGGTGGGTAACCCTTCTGCTATCCCCACAAACAGGGCCACAAGGATGAAAGAAATAAAGGCATTTAATTTTCCAACGGTGGTCAACAGCAATAATAGCACGACACCGATAAAGACGATGACAATAGGCATTGGTTCAGTTAGTTTTGATGATCAGTTCGACAAATTAGTGATTTCTTTGGGGATCATACTAATTTAAACTCCGCTTCCTGAACGTCGATAGAATTTGTGCCGACAAACACCTTGAAATCTCCTTTTTCAGCTTCCCACTTTCCGGCACGGGTGTAGAACGCTAGATCTTTTGCCGTCAATTCAAACACAACTGTTAGAGAAGCGCCTGCTTCCAGGTGAATCTTTTCAAATTTCTTCAATTCCTTCACCGGCCGAGAAACACTGCCCACCAAATCACGGATATAGAGTTGTACCACTTCTTCGCCAGCAATTTGCCCTGTATTTCTGACCTTAACGGAAACGGTCAGGGTTTCTTCCATACCAATGGTCTCAGTGCTCAGCATCAACTTTCCGTAGGAAAAACTGGTATAACTCAAGCCATATCCAAAAGGGAAAAGCGGGGTATTGGGTGCATCGGTATAGTGCGACCAAAATACAGAAGCGGAGCTATTGGTGGGGCGACCTGTATTTTTGTGATTATAATAGATTGGAACTTGTCCGGTAACACGGGGGAATGACAACGGTAGTTTACCCCCCGGATTATAATCGCCAAAAAGTACATCGGCAATCGCCAAACCAGCAGCAGATCCTAAATGCCACACTTCCAATATAGCCGGTACATTCTCCGCGGCCCACTGAATAGCCAGCGGACGACCATTCATCAACACCATCACTACATTTTGATTGACGGCATAAATTTCCTTCACCAAGGCATTCTGCACGCCTTTCAACTCAATGCTTACCAAACTCCTCCCTTCCCCGGATTGCCAGGCATCCTCTCCGATAGCCAGCAGAACCACATCTGCTTTTTGGGCCACCGCCACGGCCTCTGCAAAGCCGGAAGTATCGTCTTGATTAATGGTCAGTTCCTGGGTAAAACTACGTTCACCAACGGCCAATTTACAACCTTCCGCATATAAAATTTCCGTATTGGAATCTACCGCTTGTTGCACACCTTCCAACAGTGAAATGGCCGAATTGGTAATTGCTTGCGCGCGCCAGCTACCCAAAGGCACATCCTTATCAGCGGCCAATGGTCCGATCACCCCAATGGTTTTTCCTGTCTTTGGCAAGGGCAGGATATTATTCTCATTTTTTAATAAAACAATGGATTTCCTGGCCACTTCTCGAGCCAATTGGAGATGCTCTGCTGAGCCAACCTTTTCCTTTTCCCGGTTTTCGTCACAATAGCGATAGGGGTCATCAAAAAGCCCAAGACGAAATTTGATGCGCAACACCCGCCGCACCGCATCATCCACCAACTCCGCGTCCACTGCACCAGATTTGACTAGGTCCGCCAGTGTTTCTATATAACAATTGGACTCCATATCCATATCACTACCTGCAGTAATGGCGAGTTCGGCAGCTTCTTTTTTATCCGCTGCTACTCCATGCATTTGCATTTCCCCAATTGACGCCCAATCGGAAATCACAAACCCGTCAAAGGCCCAGGCTCCTTTCAATAAATCGCGCTGCAAATAAGCATTCCCGGTCACAGGCAGGCCACCCAGCTCATTAAATCCATTCATCACCGTGGCGACTCCGGCCTCCACACAGGCTTTGAATGGAGGCAATACCACATTATGCAAGGTATGGTCACTAATGTCAACTGTATTGTATTCACGACCTGCTTCCGCAAAACCATAGGCCGCGAAATGTTTGGCGCAAGCCGCTATTGTATCCGGTTTGGATAAATCGGCTCCCTGGAATCCCTTTACTCGAGCCGCAGCAACCAATGATCCAAGATAAGTATCCTCGCCGCTACCTTCCATCACCCGCCCCCAACGTGCATCCCGCCCGATGTCAACCATTGGTGCAAAAGCCCAATGCACCCCGGCAGCAGAGGCTTCCACTGCTGCAATTCTCGCCGAAAGCTCCACCGCTTCTAAATCCCAACTCGCGGCTTCTGCCAATGGAATCGGAAACATGGTACGATAGCCATGAATGACATCGTAACCAAAAATCAGGGGAATGCCGAGACGTGTTTTTTCAACGGCCATTTGCTGCGCCTCACGCGTTGCAGCAACGGAAAGCACATTGAGCATAGAACCAACTTTGCCACTGATCAACGCGTCATATCTGCTTTTTTCATCACCACTTTGCGGCGGCGGACCGGTCACATCCCAAGTACCATTGTATTGGTTGAGCTGGCCGACCTTTTCTTCCAGCGTCATTTTTTGCAGAAGTTCGGTTATTTGCTGCTCAATTGCAGCTTCTTGTGAGGGTCTTAGATTCATTGTTATACCGATCGTTGGTGTTATAATTTAGCTTGAAATATACAGGATTTTCTCCATCTGAATATAAAGACGTTACGTGCACCCCCTTATTTAATCCTGCCCACCCCTGCCATTGGTACAACAAGTAAATTGGCATTTTTTCTGCCTTTGATACAAACCCATAGGGTGGAAAGCATCATTTTCGCCCGTAAGAAAGAGGACACCGATTTTTCGATCAACATCAAGCTTAGTTAGAAAAATAATCACTTAAAGCTTCCTTAAGTCTTGTCCAATTTGGCCCCGGGAGTTCACCACCCTCATTACTACAATCATCAATATTCTGAGGTACAATTTCTCTTTGATTAAATCTCTTTCCTCGCTCCGTTACTGAAGACCCGAAAATATTTCCCCCCTTCAATTAGCAGCCCCTCAGATGTTTTATGTGGCCAATTTTTATGATAATCTTTCGGGTGTTTTACATCTATGCCAATGACTTTACCACCATATCGCCGGTTCACTTTAGATTGCAGGGTATGGCCGACCACAATCGCTTCCGCCCCAAATCCAGCCAATACTTTATCGATTTGTACTTGGGTTAAATCTTCCTTGAAATACCCCCGGTACCAACAAATTCCGGTACGATTCGAAAGCAGGGTTTGATTGATGCCTTTTCCCGGCTTTGGGTAATAAGCTTTGTAATAATGAGTTCGGTTGATCTGATTGATTTCCACAATGCTAATCTCCGAATCGGCCACCTCCGGATGGATGCCACCATGAACGAACAGGGTGCCATTGATTTTTTCTATGGTATTTTTACTGGCCATCCATCTTCCTAAAAATGACGTCGAATCATAAAGTTGCTCCGGTTGTTTTTCCAGAATCGCTGCCACACCGTAATATTTTGGAGCCGCCGATTCGTACTTCCCTTGCATGTTTTTTAATTCGTGGTTGCCCAAAATATAGTGCACCATTCCACCCTCTTTTTCAGCGGCTTGTTCCAGTTTATAAATAAACCAAAGCACTTGTGTAGTCGAGTAGCCTCGATCGACAAAATCCCCAACTAAAACGAGATGACCGGCGCCAAAGGTCCAATTGAGATGTTTATCAATGACTTTGTTTTGGATCAGAAAGTCGCGGAAGGTTTTATAGCCGCTTTCAATGTCGGAAATGGCCAGCACGGGATGATCATCCTGATAAATACTAGGCGGAGTTTTGAATTCCGTTTGGATGAAAAAATTAAATTTGGAGCCATCCAATGGAAAATAACAAGTAGCAGGAATTGATGAAGCAATGGGGTAGGACTGCTGTTCCAGATAAAATCCATCATCCTTGTTTCCTCGAAGGTATTGAAGATTCAATACGCTGTCATTTTCATAAAATAAATAAGGCCCCTCCCTATCCAAGTTCCGCATTCCTGCCTGGTCACCATAATGCACCGAGCCGCCGATGTTTACCAAAATAGTCAAGCCAAGACAGAGCAATACCAATACCGTTAAAAAAAGATGTTTTAGATAACGCAGAATGTTCTTTTTCATGAGGTTTTCTTTTTCTAATGATTTTATTTTGAAAAAAAATCCGTCCTGCAATCGAAATAAAATTTCGGCCTATCCGGTGAAATTCTATTCTGCAAGACAGGATCAAAATATGCGGATATAAAACTAGGGGGCCCTCCGACCGCGCCCTAATTATTGTGACCAACACCTCCTTGGTTATCTCACAAGGCACCTGAACATCCAGGAAGTGGTTTCATCACACTTGGGCATCCGTTTAACGTTCGATAAGGGTTGTTGATCAACTTATTTGGCAAACACTCGATATCCACTTAGCTTTGTATCATGATTGCAAGTACACATATCAACAAATGGCAGGTCATTACCATCATTGCCTTGGCCTCCGCTGCCATTCCGATCGTGATAACAACCTATGAATTGATCACCACCGATCAGGAGTCGGTGGTCTTTCTAGCCCATTATCCGCCCATATTGGGTATGGTTATCTTGGCTTATTATGGGTTGATATTCGCGGCAGGCATCGGTTGGTTGGTCAAACAAATTATGGCATTTGTCAATTTGAAGAATGAGATTGCCAAGAATGAATTGCAGCATTTACAAAGTCAGGTTAATCCACATTTCTTTTTTAATATCCTCAACAATTTATACGGTCTGGTGATCAAGGATGCCGTAAAGGCGCAGCAACTCATTCTCAAACTTTCTGACATGATGCGGTACAGTATTTATGATGGCCAGAAGGAGGTAGTGACCATTGCCGAGGAGGTGGACTATTTAAAAAATTACATCGCCTTGCACCAGATGCGTTATCACAAGAAGATCGACATTGCCTTTGAAACCAATATTGAAGCCGATCAACTGCAAGTGATGCCGCTCTTGTTTATCATCTTGCTGGAAAATGCTTTTAAACACGGTGTTGAACACCTAAGAGCCAATGCCTATGTGCATGTCAAGCTACATGCCACGAAGGACATGGTCTTCTTTGAAGTGAAAAACAACTTTGATCCTGAAGAAATCAATGCTCAAAAAGGCGTTGGCTTGACCAACCTCAAGCGGAGATTAGAACTGGTTTACCCAAAAAATCATACATTAACGAATAAACAGATGGGCACCGTTTACAAAGCACAATTAACCATCAACCATTTATGATCCGCTATTTAATTATTGACGATGAAGACATCGCTCATGACATTATCAAAGGATACGCTGACCTGTTGCCCAACCTCCGACTGGTCAAACATTGTTATGATGCCATCGAAGCCTTGCAATGTCTAAATGAGCAAACCGTCGATCTTATTTTTTTAGACCTGAATATGCCCAAATTAAAGGGCTTTGAGTTTTTAAGAACCTTGTCGGCACCTCCAAAAGTCATCGTAACTACCGCCTATAAGGAGCACGCCTTGGAGGGCTACGAACTCAATGTGGTCGATTATCTGTTGAAGCCTTTTAGCTTTGAGCGGTTCCTTAAAGCCGTCAATAAGGCCGTTAATACGACTGCCACAAAGCCAAATGTCTCGGTACAGGAAAATGATCCGACAACTCATAGCGTGTTCCTGCGCAGCAATAAAAAATACCTTCAAGTCAATATTGGGGAGATTATCTACATCGAAGCCGCCGGGAATTACAGCAAAATAACCACCGCTGACAGTACCATTTCTGTTCGGGAAAAGATCTCAGAATTGCTGACGACCCTCAATCACAACGGCCTGATCCAGGTGCATAAATCCTTTGCTGTAGCCAAAAAATGTATCAAAAGCATCGAAGGGAATCGAATATTTCTTACCGATCAGGTCATCCCCATTGGTAAGACCTATAAATTGAATGTAAATCAGTTGTTGGGGTAAGTTTTCTCCTGCAACCAATGCAATATCGTTTCCAACGCCAATCCCACATTACCCATTTGGCAATACTGATCTGCGTGTTCTGTTTTAAGAAAAACCCGTTCGCTTATAGCGGGTATTCATCAACAATTCCAGAGCATCCTGAGCATTTTTTTATCTTGATTTGGCTTCCAGCTATGGTAGCTATCTTTTCGTGGTCTTTTTCAAGAAATTGTATTTCCATAATGCTGTTTTTTAGCCCAACAATCTACTGCCCCCGCTAGTTCCTTGTCGAATCTGCATTTAAACGGATACACCCAAAATAAATCACTGGTAAAAGGGGCTTTGGAATGCTTTTTTGAACCACAAAGGCACGAAAGGTCACATAAGAGATTGCTGAAAAATCGACAGACACCGACTATCAAGCAATACCAACCTTCTGATGGTCGAATGTTTGCCACTTCGACCCCATGCGCTTGGAGGGTTTTCAACCCGGTGTTGTAATAAAAAAGGGGGTGACCCAAATGGATCCCCCCCTTTTTTGTGGCTCAGTTCTATTTTTTATTCCGGCTCAAAGCCAAGGATGATATTAAAGTCACCCAAAGTTTTCAGGGTACCGTCGTTGGTTTTGTCGAAGCCGATACCGTAGTCGAAACCGAGGATACCAAACATCGGCAGGAAGACCCTCAGACCGAGACCGACCGAGCGTTTTACATCAAACGGGTTAAAGTCGCGCAGTTCCCGCCAAGAATTACCGCCCTGGGCAAATGCCAGTACGTAAATCGTTGAACTAGGATTGAGTGATAAAGGATAGCGCAATTCTATCGTGAATTTATCAAAGACAGGCGTTGCTGTATTTCTTCCGTTGATACTGTTGGCTTCCAACTGATCTACTTCGTAACCGCGTAGAGAGATGATATCTACCCCGTTGAAGGCAAATTGTTGATTGTTGATACCATCGCCCCCCAACTGGAAGCGCTCAAATGGGGTGGTGCCCAAACGCTCGTTGTAGTGGCCCAGGATACCAATTTTGGCGGAAGCCTTGAAAACCAATTTCCCAACAATTGTGGTGTACCATTCGGCATCAAAGCGCCATTTATGGTATTCCAACCAGCGGTAACGAACGGCAGGTTCTAACTCGTCGTAGTCCTTATCCTTATCATCAAACAAGGAGTAAGGGGGGGTGAACTGAACTGAAAGCGAGAAACGAGATCCTTCTTTCGGGAACAATGGATCGTTGATGGTCGAACGAGCAATCGTCTGCTTAATACTAAAGTTGTTGAAATTACCATCTGATACCAATTGTCCATCATCTGTTCTAAAGATACCGCTATACCAGTTGTTCAGGCCCAGTGTCTGAATGTTCAATGCCGTACTCGATACGAAGTTATCATCTGGCCAGTTCAAGCGGGTACCGATGCTCACCGTACCGTTGATGATATTAAAGGCTCCAAAAGTAGAGAAGCTGCGATCCCCCGTGGTTAGGCGGTTATAGAATGCTGCTACCGTCAATGAGTTAGGTTTGTTGCCCCCCAACCATGGTTCGGTAAAAGAAATATTGTAAGACTGATAAAAACGCCCGTTAGACTGGGCGCGTAATGACAAGCGTTGTCCATCCCCCATTGGCACTGGACGCCAAGCTTTTTTCTTAAAGAAGTTCCTTAGGGAAAAATTATTGAAGGACACCCCAAGTGTACCGATTACCCCTTGGTAACCACCCCATCCAGCCGATAATTCAAGCTGATCGGAAGGGCGTTCCTCTACGGTATATTCGATATCTACCGTTCCCCGTTGTGGATTAACCGGGGTGTTGATACCGAGTGTTTCCGGGTTAAAATACCCCAAGTTCATAATCTGGCGCTGAGAACGAATAATGTCAGTCCGGCTAAATTTCTCACCAGGACGCGTCCGTAATTCCCGGCGAATCACGTGTTCGTGTGTCCGGTCGTTACCCTTTACAATCACTTTATCAATCGTTGCCTGAGGTCCTTCAAAGATCCGGATTTCCAGGTCGATGGAATCGTTTTCAATAGCTACCTCAATGGGATCTACCTGGAAAAACAAGTAGCCATTGTCCATATACAATGTACTTACATCCCGACCATCTTGGCTAAAGCTCAAGCGGGTTTGCAAAAGTTCCTGATTGTAAATTTCGCCTTTTTCAATCCCCAATACATTTTGCAGGGTCTCCGTATCGTAAATGGAATTGCCTTTCCATGTAATATTTCGAAAGTAGTATTGATTGCCTTCATCAATGTTCATTTGCAGTACCAGATCCCCTTTTTCGTTTCTCCACATGGTGTCTTCGGTAATCTGTGCATCACGGTAACCGATGGTGTTGTAAAAGTTGATGATCTCCTTTTGGTCTTCTTCAAAATCTGAGCGGATGAATTTGGACGAAGCAAAAAGCCGACGCTTGCGTTTTGTATTTTTCATCTTCTTGCGCAACTTCTTTTCCTTCACACTTTTATTGCCCACAAAAACAACATCCTCAATCTTGATGCGCTCGCCGCGATCGACATCGAAAACCAGGCGTACGGAATTCGCACGACTGGAGTCCGGATATTCTTCCACTTTAGTGGTCACATCCAGATAACCTTTACCGATGAAAAAATCTTCAATGGCTTCCCGCGCATTGACCTTTACGTTTTCGGTAACGATTCCGCCCTTTAAGAGATATTTATTCAACTCCTCATTGAGGTCGTCGTGGTAAGTCTTCTTAACCCCTTGGTAGGAATACTTGGACAAGCGTGGTCTTTCCTGGACGACCAATTCCAAAAAGATCACATCACCGATGGTCTTTTCTTCCAGGATTTGTACATCCGTAAAAAGCCGGAGTCGCCAAAGGTTTTTGATGGCTTTGGGGATATCTGCACCGGGCACCCGGATTTTGTCACCGACCTTAAGGCCGGAAACGCCAATCACCGCATTATCATCACTATAATTGGCACCAATTACTTTGATCCCACCAATCTCGTAATCTTTGGGTTCATCATAATTGTATATCGTCACACTATCAGCCACCTGAGCGGTACTCAACATGGGGATTAATGCGATACAAAGAACAAAAAATAATCTGCTCATTCCTATTTCCTATCTTATCTTAAAAAACGGACAATCGCTGAACGATTGGCCCGCGAGCCTTACCCAGCCCGAGGACATCAGAAGAACGATTGCTATAGCGAGTCGTTGCCTCCACCGTATTAATTAACAGAATATATTGCTAAAGAGCCTGAATGCTTGCCATTGGTTGTATGTCAAGGCACTAACTGCTCGCTTATTTTTCCAAACCGGCGTTCCCGGTTTTGATAATCGATAATTGCCTGATAAAGGTGTTCTTTTCGATAGTCAGGCCAGAAGACCGGTGAGAAGTGCAATTCGGCGTAAGCTACCTGCCACAGCAGGAAGTTGCTCAATCGGTGTTCTCCACTGGTTCTGATCAACAATTCCGGATCGGGAATACCCTTAGTGCTCAGCGCAGAAGCAAATAGGGCCTCGTCAATTGCTGACGGGTCAATTTCCTGGCGTGCTACCCGACCTGCCAAGTCTCTGGCTGCCTCCAGAATCTCCCATTTTGCGCTGTAATTCAAGGCCAGCACCAAAGTCATCCGGCTATTGTTACGCGTGTTGTGAATACCATCGAGCAGTGCCTTTCGCGTAGAGTCAGGCAACCGGCTAATGTCACCAATCGCCTGTAGGCGAATGTCGTTTTTATTGAGGGTATTGATCTCTTTATGTAAGGTTTCTACCAACAATTTCATGAGCGCGCCGACTTCCAGCTTGGGGCGGTTCCAGTTTTCCGTTGAAAAAGCATACATCGTCAGGTATTCTACCCCCAGTTCCGCAGCGGCCTCCGTTGTTTCCCGCACAGCTTTTACGCCATTGCGATGACCAAAAACTCTCGGCTTACCATGCTGCTTGGCCCATCGGCCATTGCCATCCATGATGACAGCAATGTGTCGCGGCAATTTTTCGAGATTAATTTTTGATTTTAAATCCATCGTATTCACTTCATCGATTCTGATCCCGATTTTCCGGATATTTACCCGGCTCCTGGAAAATTGCCACAAAATTACGAAAACTAAAGCAAACAAACGTTGTAAATTCAGGTTCAGACAGATACCAAGCACTTGCAGCACATAAATTTTGAAGATTTATATCAAAACTGTGTAATTTGCAGACCATCTTTTAAATAAAAATAACCAAAACGAATGAGTTTTGAATCCTACATCTACCAGCGACCAGATATAGAAACTTTTCGCACTCAATTTCAATCCCTCCTGACTCAATTTGCCGATGCCAACAGCTTTGCTGAGCAGAACCAGGCCTTTGAGCAGGTCAACAATATGCGCACCGAGTTTCTCTCGATGTACAACATTTGCCATATTCGACATACCAATGATACACGCGATGCTTTCTACGAAGAAGAAAACAACTTCTTTGATCAGAATATGCCGGTATACCAATCACTTAATACGGAGTTTTACAAAAAATTGCTCGATTCCCGCTTTCGCCAGCAACTGGAAGAAAAATGGGGGAAACAATTGTTTGTCATCGCAGAATTGAGCTTAAAAACGTTTAAACCGGAGATTTTGGAAGACCTGCAGGAAGAAAACAGGCTGAGCAGCGATTATACCAAACTCAAAGCGAAAGCCAAAATCGATTTCCGCGGACAGGAATACAACCTTTCTTCTATCCAGGTCGAGGAGGTATCCAAAGACCGGGCCACACGTCGGGAAGCCGCAGAGGCCAAATGGGCCTTCTTTGAAGAAAATGCGGCCAAATTTGATGAATTGTACGATCAATTGGTGAAAGTGCGCCACCGCATTGCCATCAAATTGGGGTACAAAAACTTCATTGAACTTGGCTATGCGCGGATGCTGCGAAGTGATTATGACGCCAAGATGGTGGCCAAATTCCGCGAACAAATCCGTACCCATATCGTGCCGATTACCAGCAATCTTTACGAACGCCAAAGAAAGCGGTTGGGGTTAGATGCCCTCAAATACTACGATGTCGATTTTCGTTTTGCTTCCGGCAATCCGCAACCCAAGGGAGACCCGGATTGGATCGTGGACAATGCCAAGAATATGTATGGCGAGCTATCACCGGACACACAGCGTTTTTTCCATTTTATGCTGGACAATCAGCTGATGGATTTGACCACTCGTCCGGGTAAGGCGACCGGTGGTTATTGCACCTATATCGGCAAATATAAAGCACCTTATATCTTTTCCAACTTCAATGGTACTAGCGGCGACATTGATGTATTGACCCACGAGGCGGGGCATGCCTTTCAGGTGTTTTCCAGCCGCGATCAGGGCATCAACGAATACAATTGGCCCACCTTCGAAGCTTGTGAAATCCATTCGATGAGTATGGAGTTTTTCACCTGGCCCTGGATGAAATTGTTCTTCCAGCAGGATACTGACAAATACAAATTTGCTCACCTTTCCAATGCGTTGTGCTTTTTGCCTTATGGCGTGGCGGTGGATGAATTTCAGCATTTTGTGTACGAAAACCCGGAAGCTACTCCGGCGGATCGCAATAAAATGTGGCGAGAGATCGAAGGTAAATATTTGCCACACATGAATTATGAAGACAATGCTTATCTGGAAAAGGGAGGCTTTTGGCAAAAACAAAGCCATATTTTTGCCGCACCATTCTATTACATTGATTACGTGCTGGCGGAAATTTGCGCCTTCCAGTTTTGGAAGAAAGATCGGGAAGACCATGAATCTGCCTGGGAAGATTACCTGCGCTTGTGTCGTGCTGGTGGCAGCCAATCTTTCCTCGGTCTGGTTGATCTGGCTAAATTGCATTCGCCCTTTGAGGAAAAAGCGGTGGCCTCCGTCGTTGGAGAAATAGAAAGCTGGTTGGAACAGGTGGATGATAGTCGGTTTTGACTTTTGCCATTCCTTGCTGCAGCGAAAGCGTTAGTGCACGTTTGGAGGTAATCATTCAGTCCCGGTAAAACCGGGGTTTTGGAACCTCACTTCGGCTATTTTTTCGTCCTTAGCGCTGCTAGGTACTCAAAAATGAGCCTTGCGAGAACCCAAAATCTGCAATTTTCGCTGCTAAAGCACCACCTCCAAACAAGCACTTAGGTTTATTTTCCAAATCATCTTTTTTGATGCTTTGCTTTCCGCCATTTTGAGCACCATCTCTAGGGTCACCTTCGCTCCGGCCACCGCTATTAGTGAAAACACGATCAAAAGGGTAACTTGTTCTTCGCCGTGTCCTTAGGTTCACTACTGGCGTATTGGCTTTCATTTTGCCTCAAATAACAAAACATTTTCTGCTTTTTTTTGTATCTTGCCAGCGTTTTCCCGCCCACATTTTGGCAAGCAGCAATTCCCCCCTCTATTGAGGCAAGCCTTTCTTATTTTCATATATCAACCTAACAACACACTGCCTTGTGTCTACGTATAGGCTCATGGTGCAGCCTCTGTGTTTGCGTGGCCAATTTAGCTATTAATAACACATATAAAAAATGATGCAAATGAAACATTACACAACTATTTTATCTATTTTACTGGTTTATGGGCTGGCAGTAAGCGGATCCGCCTTGTACGGGCAGTCCAATATTATTTATCCTACTTCCGGGACGAATAACCTCACCATCAATGTCGGCGATACGGACAATTACTCCAATCTAGCCACTGTACCTACGGCCTCGGTGGCTCCAGTTTGTGAGATTACCAGCTTTACTGTGAGTGAAGAACCCGCATGTGGCGATGGCTTTTTTTCCGACGATTCCTATTTTTCCACCACCTTTACGGTAAGTGGAGGGTCAGGCAATTATGTACTGCTCAATCCAGATAATAATATTTCCTATGGCTCTACCCTGGGTGCCGCTACCGATGGTATGGTCACCGCAACAGGCCAGGCTAGCGCCGCTGCTCCCGAAGGGACCACGGCGCAGGTGATCGTCAGGGATATGAATAACGATTGTACAGCTGGTCCGCTTACTATTACCCTACCGCCCTGTCCAAACTGCCCTGGTGTGGGGGATCTGGTCATCACCGAGATCATGCAAAATCCAATGGCTGTATTGGATACGGCTGGTGAGTACATCGAAGTATATAATGCCTCCTTGGTAGAGATCAATATGAAGGATATGGTCATCAGCGATGATGATGGCGAATCTCACACCATTACCTCAGATATCCTGGTAGCACCAGGTAGTTATGTGGTCTTGGCCCGTAATGAAGACATGAATATCAATGGCGGCTATAGTGCCGACTACGACTATTCCGATTTTCAGCTGGCCAATACCTCCGATGAGATCATCTTAACGTGTCAGGGTACTGTCATCGACCGGGTAGCCTATGACAATGGAGCGACCTTCCCTGATCCGAATGGGGCATCTATGCAGCTCGATCCCGGTTCTATCGATGCAATAGCGAATGATGATGGGGCTAATTGGTGCACATCTACTGCCTTGTATGGGGTTGGTGACCTGGGCACGCCGGGCAATGCCAATACGTCCTGCTGTATGGTGGCTATTTCTAATATCGGCAATACCCCGGTTTCCTGTCAGGGAGGCACCGATGGTACCCTAACCATTGACGCAAGTGGCGCGACGAGCCTCAATTATAGCATTGATGGTCCCGGTGGCATCCAGTCAAACACCAGTGGTGTCTTTACTGGTTTAATGGCCGGTAGCTATAACATTACGGTGAGTGATCAGAATAATCCAAGCTGCTCGGCAACATCCTCAGCATCGGTTAGCACGGTATTGGATAATACTGCTCCAACAGCAATCTGCCCAATGGATATTACCAAAGGAAATGACCCGGGGGTGTGTGGCGCGGTAGTTGACTTCGACATCGATGTAAGTGATAATTGTCCGGATGCAACCGTAAGTGCTGATCCAGCCTCAGGCAGTTACTTTCCCGTAGGTACGACAGAAGTAGTGGTCACGGCTACGGACGCTGCAGGAAACATGAATCAGTGCTCCTTCGAGGTAACGGTTAATGATGTGGAGGATCCAACGATTGTGTGTGTGAGTGAGATTTTTGTCAACAATGACCCGGAAACCTGTAGTGCAACAATTGACTTACCCGCTCCAGCGCCTACGGATAACTGTGGTTTAGTAAGTTTCGAGTTCCGATATATAGAAGTAGATGAAAACAATGTTGAGGTAGGTGATTTTACGAATTTTGAGGAGGTTACGGCAGGTGCAATGGTAACGTTGCCTGTTGGGCGGTACCAGTTTCGTTTTCGGACAGCCGACGAGGCAGGCAATAGTGTAGGCTGCAACCAGTTGGTGACCGTGACAGACAACGAAGATCCAGTTATCACCCAATGTGATGGTGCTACGGTCCTCTTCAATGGAGAGGAAAGCTTCAACTCAGAAGACGTGATCGGCTTTGCTGCTACTGACAACTGCGGTATATCCTCGATTACCTACGATCCAGCTGTAATCAGTTGTGAAGATTTGGGTAGTTCTGTTCCGGTGACAGTGACGGTGACCGATGTTAATGGAAACCCCAACAGCTGTACAGCGGAGGTAGTAGTGGACGGCCTTCCTTGTGGTTTTATGCTCAGCGAGCTGGGTTGCGATGGCGATGCGGATTACGATGTGCCAACGGAGACGTTTACCCTGGAATCCGAAAACTGTATTTACACTAATCCATTTAATCAGGATCAGATCACTTTCGTGGCAACGGAGCTATGTGGTGATGGCGAAATCATCGCTCAAGTATCGAATATCAATACTTACGGATGGGCTGGTATTACGATGCGCGAAACACTGGATACCGGGAGCAAGAAAGTAGCCCTTTCTCGTGACAATGGCTACTTCGCACGGCGAGAAATACGTACGGCGACCAATGGCCTGGCATATCCACAGCAACTGCAGGCTTTTGGCAAGAACTGGCTACGATTGGTCCGCCAGGGGAACCTATTTATAGGCTACGTATCAAATGATGGCATTTCCTGGAATATCGTGATGGTTGCTAACGTGAGCATGAGCGAATGTATTTATGCCGGACTATTCCTGACCAATATGCAGGCGAACCAACAGGTTACAGCTGATTTCAACAATGTAGAAGTTGATCAAGCTGGCAGCGGAGTCAGTTTACAACAGCTTCCCGGAGGAACGCTTTCCTCGCCGATCGCCGATGTAAGTGTATACCCGAATCCAACAGCAGATTTGGTGACTGTCAATTTAGGTGCAATGCTGGACAAAACGATGCAACTGGAATTGCGAAATATCAACGGACAAATACTGCGTCAACTCGACTTTAATCGCTTAGCGGATCGTCGAGTCGAACTACAATTGGGCGATCTGCCGGCAGGCATCTACTGGCTGCGTGTACAGCCGGAAGGCGAAGCACCAATTAGTAAACGGATCGTAGTACAGCGACCGTAATGAGTAGCCAAGTTATTTAAGAAATAGAGCGCCTCTCCGAATAATCTGGGAGGCGCTTTTTGTTTTCCGGAGGGGCTAATACTACATCGATAGAAGATCGGAGGGCGTGTAATCTTTTTGAGAAGCAAGCCAACTCCCTTACTAAAAGCATGCAAAATATCGTAGCTTGCCTTAAATTTATGTTGAAGGATATTTCTTCAATATCCCTTTCGGAATAATAGCACTTAGGCTTTCATTTACTGTATTTATTTACCTTTTAAACCCACTTACAATGAAGTTACTCGCATTAATTTGTTGCATTATTCCAATAAGTCTCATTGCCCAAGAGGCCCACGTTGGTGACTGGCAAACCAAGATACCTCTTGAAGATGGCACGATGTTGCCCTTGCAAGTTTCGCTTACTGCCGAGGGCACTTTTGCTGTAGACTTTGGCATCGATGGCACCATTGAAATCAATGGAAAGTATTCAGTCACAGATGGCCAAATCACTATTCAGGATATCGATGGCACCCGGGCTTGTACCTCAGGCAAAGGCGTTTATAAACTGGAGGTCTCTGAAACCAGCATGAAAATGACCCGTGTTAGCGATGACTGTGAAGGCAGAGGTGGCCCGGAAGGAGTGATGGCTTGGACTAAGGCTTGATGATTACCACTTGCAAACCTCTCACACAGTCTCTGGGTTCTTTATGCCTGGGGACTGTGTTCATTCCTCTTCTCAAAAAAGTTATAAAAGAATCGGTTTGATCTCGATTATAAAATAGGCTTTTCGACTTAGTTTGATTTTAGCCTCCAGGAAAGCCGTGATAAAAAAAACCTACCTTACTTCATTCAGCTGCGTAGCTGTGCCCATATTAAAAGCACCTTCACCCGTTTGAGACGGGTAAAGGCGCATGCTGTCTGTCTACTAGGAAAAAACTACTGATTTACCATCTCCCGGGCTTTTTCGGCCCGTTCTTTGGCACCAGCCATGCCTTTTTCGGCTGCTTTACCATAGTATTTTGCCGCATTGGCATAGTCTTTATTGTTTATATAAAAATCTCCCATGCTGTCGTACGGATTGGCTTGGTCAGGCGCCAGTTTGATATATCGCTCAAAAGCCGCCTTGGCTTTATCCATTTGCTGCTTTTCCATATACATATACCCCATGCTATTGTAGTTTGATGGAAAATCAGGAGCCAGGTTTGCCAACTTTTCTGCATATTTCAGAGCGGCATCCGCATTTTGATCAGTGTAGGCAGCGTGCAGAGCCGCCCAGTGAAAAGCTTGCGGAGTTTGGGGGTATGCCACTACCAGGGCTTTCATATTCTCGGCTATTTTGGCATCAGGATCTTTATCCCAGATTACCAACTGCTGACGTACAATATTTTCTGCCTCATTAAAATCACCTACCTCAATGGCCAGTGCTTTATCAATCAACTTCGCCTTCGGATCTCCAGAAGCATAATAGATTTTTAAAACATAGGCCATAAAGAAATTTGGGTCTTCTTCGATGGCTTTGTCCAGTTGATCATTGGCTTCTTTGATCTTGACATTGGACGCCAATTGTTCCGCTTTGTAATAAGCTGCTTTTGCGGTTTCTGAGGTGGAAGACACGGGCAGGTAAAAGTCCTGAGCCGTGATCATCGTATGGCTTCCTAAAAGGCAGGCCATTATAAAAAGTAGTGTTTTCATGGTTTTAAGATTTTAAAAAAATTCAAGAAAAAAATTATTATTTTTTGACAGCTGCTGCTGCCTGCTTAGTATCGGTATATTGCTGAAAAGCAACGATCTTACCATTTTTCAAGGCCCACAAATGTGCCGTTTGCGAATCGATCACCTTACCGGTCTTCTTGTGTTTTGCCTTATACCGCAGTGTGGCCAACACCCTATTTCCCGACATCTCGTGCAATTGAATATCCGTGAGGTTCCAATATTCCCATTCCTCGCCAATACGCGCAAATACACCATTCAACACCGCTTCCGGACCGATATATGGATTCTTGTCAGAATAGGGAAAACTTTCCGCTTCATTCCAAACGATGCTGGCATCCATAGCCGCCAAAGCTCCGGGTATATCGCCTTTCGCAAACGATTTATACAGCCCGTCTACAACAGCAATATTTCCCGGTGACGAAACCACGCCCAATTGCGACAGCAGCGCCATATTGTCCATAAAGTCCCGCTCCTCGGCAATGCGGCCGTCGGCACTCACCCTGGCTATTGTACTTCCTTCCATATAAAGCTTGTTGCCCGTGGCCGGGATTCCCAAAAAATCACCGGTGTGTATTCCTTCAAAGGTCCAGTGTTTGCACAATTGGTCGCCCTCTCCCAAAATATTATTGATCGTAAACCGGATATCGGAGAACCCCGTGATGAAATTACTGTAATAAGCCCTCATCGCCTCAATTCCAACTATATTTTCCGGCTCGGCGTGCATGGTCACATCCTCCGTGAAATGGTCTTTATTGAAAAGGTCCAGCCTACCCTCGTTTATAATAGCGTCCCACACTTCCATATACATTTTGATATTGGCAGCCACTTTTGGATCATGGTGTTTCAGTGGGCTAAGTACCATCTCCGCTATTTTCCACTCACCATCTTGTCTGATCATGGTATTGGCATACTGACAGGCTCCGCTGATTTTGATATCATAAACATTGGTAAGGCCATACTCTTCATAAATGCCTTTAGCCACCCAGGCGTGTTCTCGATCCGACCAGTTGATACTCAATGGCTTCAAGAACAATGTCGTATTGTTTCTAATGAATTGTTTTTCCAGGTAGTCAGCGATTTCCTTGGCACCGCTGATTTCTTTGCCATTTGCGTCGATCCGGACGGCATCCTCCAGGTACATTTTTTGCAGGGATGCAATATCTTGTTGGTTATAGGCCGTCATGAAATTACGGGTAAAGGCCAACATTTCCGATTCATTCGATGCGGATTGCGCCTGCAGACTACTGGCTGTGATGCAAAAAATGGCTATTAGCAAAAGGAAGTTTCTCATAGTTCGTTGTTTTTTGGTGATGAAGTTGTTTAACATTTTCTGTGATCCCTGATCATTAACCGCTTCTACTGGGAAAATTTGTTGAGAGGCACTCGGGCCGGTTTAAAATGAATGCCCAACTCCTTTCCTTCTTCCAGGAATTTTTTGGTATTGTAGCTTCCGATAAAGCCCGAACTACCAATGATGCCTACTTTTTTCATTTTGTTTAGTGGTTATAGGTTAAATATTTCGAACACCACAAAGATGCAGGCAAGGCCGGAAAAGACCTTTCACCTATTTTACAAATGCCTGAACTTATCTTACAAATGGAAAAAAAAGGTTGGGATTTATTTTACGATGGTGTGTAAAATATGTGCTAAAACACTGTTTTTCAATTACTTTAAAAAAGCACTTGGGCTTTTGCCAAATTCTTTTTGAAATACTCTGGAAAAGTAACTGGGATCGGTAAACCCGACTTCATAGGCAATTTCAGAAACGATTAATTCACCTTTTTGAAGTAATTCAAGACCTTTTTGGAGGCGGTAAGAACGGATAAACTGGGATGGTGTTTTGCCGGTCAAGGCTTTTAGCTTCCGGTACAGCTGCATTTGGCTCAGGTAGCTAACCGTAGCCAATTGGGTTACCCCAAAATTGGCATCGCTCAGATTTGCATGAATGAGTTCATGGAGTTTTTGAATAAAAACATCTTCGACGGAGGGGGTACTAGATTGAGAACTATTAACACCATTCGCATAACGGAATTGTAATTGCTTGCGAATGTCCACCAATTTTTTTAACCTGATGATCAATTCTTCTTTATCAAAAGGTTTGGCGAGGTAAGCATCGGCCCCGTATTTCAACCCTTCCACCTTGTCTTCCTGGGTTGCTTTTGCCGTCAATAAAATGATAGGAATATGGCTGGTGCGTTCGTCTTGTTTTAAGGTTTCGCAGACTTCGTAACCACTTTTTTCAGGCATCATCACATCGCTGATGATGATATCAGGGATAATTTCTAAAGCTTTTTCAATACCAAACGCCCCATTTACGGCAGTATAGATCTTATAATTACCCTCTAAAATTGTTTTGATATACGTAATAATATCCTGGTTGTCTTCTACGATTAACAATTCCGGTAAGGTGACGAGGCCTTCCTCCGCTTCATCAAAGGCTTCATTTGGGGGGACCATAGGATACTTCAAATCTAGATTGGAAGGGGTAAGTGGAAGCGTTTTTTGAGCTTCCTTTGCCTCAACCGTTGCCACAATCGGTAGATATAAGATAAATTCTGTGCCTTCTCCAATTTGACTCTGTGCCTCTATTCTTCCTCCCATTAATTCCACCAATTCTTTTGTCAGTGCCAAGCCGATGCCAGCCCCTCCCTTTTGGAGATTAGCAGCATGATCAATTTGATAAAATCGGTCAAAAATATGATTGATATTTTCTGGTGAAATACCAATTCCTGAATCCTTGACTTTCAATTTTAAAAAGGGCCGCCCATTTTCTTCAATTTTGCTGGCATGGAAGATAATCTGCCCGTTTTTGGGAGTAAATTTCAAGGCATTGGATAATAGATTATAAACGATTTGCTGTATTTTTCCCTCATCGTAATCCATGATCACCACCTTTTCTTCTGAATGAAAAAGCAAACGAATATTTTTTTTGGTAGCAGCGGAATAAAAAGACTCGGTGAGGTATTGCAAATAAATAATGAGGTCTTGATGGACCATCTTTAAAGTTAAAGTACCCGATTCCAACTTGGACAAATCCAGTAATTGGTTGATGAGCCTTAAAAGGTTTTGGCTATTGCGCTGAATAAGCGTTTTTTCTTGTTCGTGATTTTTTATGTTTTCACTTATGCCCATAATTATAGTCA
The DNA here is from genome assembly GCA_964015035.1 of uncultured Saprospiraceae bacterium. Lineage (GTDB taxonomy): Bacteria > Bacteroidota > Bacteroidia > Chitinophagales > Saprospiraceae > BQJU01. The sequence goes on along the minus strand of CAXHCA010000027.1, from coordinate 26,828 downwards.
GTGGGGTGCGGAATTCATGGGTGACATTGGTATAAAACCGAGCTTTAAATTCATTCAATTCTTGAAGTCGCTCTGCTTCAAGTTGTTTCTTTTCTTGAATTAACCGACTCTCCTTAAGTTCAAAGTCAGCTTGTTGCTTGGCATGTTTCTGTTGTCTTTGGCGATAAGCCAAACCCAAGGAAAAAATGAGCATTTCTACAATCGTTCCCGCTTTCAAATAAAAAAGCGAAAAAGGCGGGACCCAAACTCGGGAGACAACCGTCAAGACGGCTCCTATACATATTGCCGTAATACCTCCAATAACAAAATACCCTTTTTTATCTTTTGTTTTGAATAATGGGTACAGCAATGAACAACAAACCACAATCATCAAAACAATATAAGGCACGGTGATCCGGTCTTCCACCGCATAACTAAAATTGGTTAGCAGCAATATAATAACATCCAATAAGATCAAAGGAAAACCAAGATAAATCACGATTTTAAAAACAAAATCCCACTTGGGTAATAGTTGTTCTAAATCCAAAAAACTACGAATAAAAGCCAGGTAACACATCATCGCCAGATAAAGCGATAACTTCATAAATCCCATATAAATAGGATGATTGGGAAATAAATCACCCCCAAACCAATCCGCCAAGTCTTCGGAGGCATTGGCGGCATAAATCACCACCATGATCAAATAACCGGAATAAAAAATAAAACTGCGATCCCGTCCAAAAAAGTAAAGGATCAGATTGTAGAAAAACATCATCAAAAGAAACCCCATAAACACCGCATTGCCTACTTTCTTTTTCAGCAAATCATCGTAGAAAGTTTCGATGTGTTTTAATCGGGTATAAAAGGAAGGATAAATAGCCGCTCGTTCACTTATTCCCCGAAAGTAGATCGTCACCACCTCCTGAGGAGGAAGTACTAACTTTGTTAAATTCCCCCTTGCGGTTGGCGCAAATTTTTTCATTTGGTCGGGCGTGAACGTACCATTTTCCTCCTTCTGCCAGGTGCCATCTTTCCTTTCTGTAAAGATATCAAGACTTGACCAGGTACCATTGAATGATAGCACCCATTCTGCATATTGATCGGCGTCAGTCAGGCGGTTTTCAACCTGTATCTTGCCCCAGTAATATTGATAATTTTTAATGGGCGAGGTATATTCCAGATAGGGTTGAAACTTTTCTTGTAGCGAGGGCTGAATAATTTCTTGAATTGAATATCCTGGAAGGGTATCGGCTAATACTTGAGTATACCAATTAAGTCGATAATCGGTTTTACCTTCTTCTAACAAGCAAATCTCCGGGGTTCCCACAGCCGTTGGAAACGCTTCATGATCAGCCTTACAGGTGGCGAACAACAACACACACAATACCCCCCAATAATATGCTCTTTTTCTGATTTGCATAGTTGAAAAACTATTTCTCGATTTCAAATATAAGAGAAATAAGGAAGCGATTTACGATTTATGTTCCTAATCAAAAACAACGATACACTTTCCCCGTCACTACTGCTGATCGACATTAATATACCAGTTCCTACTAAAAAGCAGATTCCTCCAGAATGCCTTTTATCTTTTGAGTATATTTGGGAAATGCTAACCCTATGCTCAATGAAAAAACTAACCATCAAAACCACCTTTCTTTGCTTGATGCTGGCCTTTACTTCTCAAGCACAACTTTCGGTTGTCAATGACCTCAAAGAAGAACTAAAGACCGCTACTTCCGACACGGCACGCATGCGCGTCCACTATGAATTGGCTCGGCATTTCCAGCAACAAACCCCTGATGAGGTTATAGAACACGCCGATGAAGCGATCAAACTTGCCAGGGAAAATGACGATTTTGCCATCGAGCTCAAAGCCTCCTATGCCAAATCAATCGGATTATACCTGAGTGGTAAAAATCAAGCTGCAAGCAATTTGTTGGATTCCATATTGCAAGCGCCTAAATACCCCGAAGACGATGACTTTCTCATCAATACCTATAACCTGAAGGGCAGCGTAGAAAATTCGCTGGAACATTATGAAAATGCGGTATCTTATTATGTAAAATCCTTGGAAATTTCCCGGCCCAAAAAGGACACCAGCAGCATTTTGACCTCTTTGGCCAATTTGGGTAGCCTGCATTTTTCATATCTCGACAAGAAAAAAGGGCTGACTTATACCAACCAAGCCATTGAAATGGCAAAACAAATCAATGACCGGCTTACCTTAGCCTCTCTCTATCAAGGCTTGTCTGTTTTTGTCGAAGATCCAGAGGAAAAACTGGATTATGCAATGCGGGCTTATCAAACCTTTAAGGAGGAAAATTATTACTCTGGAATTGCCTATGCCGCGAATGGTCTGGGTAGTGCATTTGGTGAGCTAAATCGTCATCGCGAAGGAATTCCGTACCTACATGAAGCGAGAAGAACTTGGGAGGCCGCGCATTTTAGCCAGGGCCTGATCAGTGTTTATACCAATTTGGGCGTTTCACATGGCAATTTGGGCCACCTGGATTCCACGGCGTATTTTTTCCAAAAAGCCCTTAGCCATTTCCGCCCCGGAGAGGAGCTATCCGAACGACATGAAGCCTATCTAAACATGGCTGAATTATACGATACGATCAATCGGCCGGATTTAGCCTACACCTACCTCAAACAAGCGTATATTCTGAAAGACTCCCTGGCCGATCGCCAAAAGGTAGAGCTTCAACTGGACGTGGAAGGGCGCTATGAAGCCAGCGAAAAGGAACGACAACTCATCGAACAAGACCTCATTATCGCCCGGCAGCGCAATACGCAACGCAATGTTCTGGCAGTTGCTGGCGGATTAATTTTATTGCTTTTAGGCTTCTTTCAGTACCTGCGTAACCGACAACGATTGCGGCGAAGAGAGGCGGAAATGGCTCTGGAACTGGAAAAGACGGAAGCCGGAAAGCTCCGGGAGTTAGACCGATTAAAATCCAACTTTTTTGCCAATATTAGTCACGAGTTTCGCACACCGCTTACCTTGATTCAAACACCACTGGGAGAAGCCTTACGAACAGTGGGTGACCAACCGAATATTTCCTTGCCCACTCGATATGCCCGCAGTATGCAACGCAATGCTCAGCGATTATTGCATTTGGTCAATCAATTGCTCGATTTGGCACGACTGGAGGGAAATCGCCTACGATTGGAGGTCAGCCCCGGAGATATTGCCCACTTTATTCGCTCCATTGGATACGGCTTTGAAAGTATGGCATTGCGCAAGCAAATGAATTACCACGTCAGTGTGGTTACCACGCCCGTACAAGCCTGGTTTGATGCCGAAAAGCTGGAGTTGATTTTATCTAATTTATTATCAAATGCTTTCAAATTCACCCCTTCGGAGGGGCGTATCACCCTAGAAGCACAGTTCTCCCAACCCGGCTATGTCTCTATCCGAGTACAAGATAATGGCATTGGCATTCCGGAATCCCAGTTACCACATATCTTCGATCGTTTTTATACCCATAGCGACGAACAGGCCGATAGTGTGGGCAGTGGCATAGGCCTGGCATTGACCCGAGAATTGGTACACCTGCACCGGGGAACCATTCAGGTGGAAAGCGAACCCGATCATGGCACCGTTTTTTCATTGCATTTCCCCATTGATGAAGAGTCCTATACCGATAGCCAAAAAGTCGCAACCCAACCATCCGGAAGTATGCATTTGTCAAGTAGAGGCCAGCAAGTATTGCCCAATCCCCCTGTGGATACAGAAGAGCATGTTTCACCACTTCCTAGTTCCAGCAATAAGCCCCGTTTACTGATCGTAGAGGACAATCCAGATTTGAGGCGATATATTCGGGAAAAAATGCAGGAAGAATATGAGGTGCAGGAAGCCGTAAATGGAAAACAGGGCTTACAAATGGCGATTGATTTGGTGCCTGATCTGATTATCACCGATGTGATGATGCCGGAGATGAGTGGCACAGAGTTGTGCACCGAGCTGCGGCAAGAAATCGCCACCTCACACATTCCCATCATCATGCTGACCGCCAAAGCCGAGCGCGACGAAAAGATGGCGGGCCTGGAAACAGGAGCTGACGAATATCTGACCAAGCCTTTTGACACCCTTGAACTACAAGTGCGCAGCCGCAACCTTATCCGCCAACGGCAACTACTACGCGAGCGATTTGCAGGTGAATTTGTTTTCAAACCCAGCGAAGTCAGCGTCAATTCAGTCGATCAGGATTTCCTGCAAAAAGTATTAGATACCATTGAAAACCAGCTGGATGATGAAACCTTTAGCGTCGTCGAACTCAGCCAAACCATGGCATTGAGTCGCAGTCAGCTGCACCGTAAATTAAAGGCTTTGACCAATAAATCTCCCAACCAAATTATCCGGGACATGCGCTTACAACGTGCCCACGATTTGTTGGAAAAAAAGGCAGGAAATGCCTCCGAAGTGGCCTTTATGGTGGGCTTTAATTCGTTGGCTTATTTTTCCAAATGTTTTAAGGATCGCTTTGGAAAGCCTCCAAGTGAGGTGGAGGCGATTAAGTAGCTTAGTGCATGTTTAGTAAAAACAGCCCTTATTTTAGCTCACGTTTCTACCTTCAAACCATTTACTTTCGACCATTTGTCTACCAACTGGTATTCCATCTCATTGGGAAGCCGATTGGCAAAACCCGACATGGCGAGAATAGTTTTATCTCCCAATTCAATGGTGATCAGCGGTTTAAACTCCTCACCTTCCCGTTTGCGGAGCGACCAAATAGAGCCATAACCACAACGGCAGTCATCGTGGTATTCGCTACTGCCCACGCAGTGATCAAGCACCTCACCTTCCTCTTGTAGTTCCTTCCGGTTGGTAAGTCTTACAATGACATATTCTTCCCCATCATTGGTTCGTATTTCAAAGCGATCCTCCAGGCCCTCCACCGGTTGGTACCCCAAACCCAGCAATTCATCAAAGTACCGCTCGATGGACTTCAACGTGCGGCCCTTAACGGAAAAATCAGGTTGAATGCCGCAAAATGTCTCAAACTGTTCCAGTTCCGCTAAAGCACCTTTGCCAAATTTGACCAGCTCGATCATTTCCGCCAGGTCGTGAATATCACATTGCTTCAATTCCTCTGGGTTTTCACGAGCCACTAGGCGGTAAAAGCCCCGCCAGAATTGTAAATCCGCCAACGAAGAAGGCGTCCAGGCCAAGGCCATCGTTTTTTCCTCACTCACCCCTTCCGCTCGGGCCACCGCCCACCAAAATGCAGGAACAATGCGCCAACCAGCCGGAGCCAAGCCCCAATGACAGGCGATTTTTTTACTGACTAAGCCCGATTTAAACAATCCATCCTCCCGCAAGCTTCCGCCTTCGGTAAGGTGAAAATAGAGCATGATCGCAGCAGTGTCGAGACCACCTTTTGAGCTTTCCAAAACGGCATCATCCAGAGCCTGTGCAAGAAACACTTGAGTTTTCTCCCAATTCCATACCCACCAGACTGACTCAAATGGCCGGCTCACCGGATACTGCTGAAAGAGATGCCGAATCAGGTCTTCAATGTAAAAATTGATGGCATCTTGTTTGCCGGGATTCCAGGTGTCAATACGGCGAACGGCCTTCTGTTTTTCCCAATATTTAATTACGCGAAACAAATCCTGATAATAATCACCATAACATCGTAAGAGGGTTTGAAGTAAGGTGGATTGTCCCATCGCTGGCCTTAGGTAGTGGTAGAAGAAATCGGTATCTCCTTCCAGCGCCTCTTCGTAGTGCCTGTAGAGTTTTTTGATGTCTTCGGATAGTTGAACGTCCGTTGATGAACCTCTGTATCCTTGGTTGAAGCCATTGGCGTAAAGCCGCTTTAGTGTTTTTTGGGGGGTAATTTGCCTGTAAAAAAGGCTCTGTGTTATCACGCCAAAAAGCCTAAGGAGGACATAGATGACCGAAAACACAAAAATGAGGAGTAATAACTTCATGGGTTCATGGCGATTACGTTGGCATGACCAATCTTAACGAAAAACCAAGACAAAATGGTTCCCTACTTATAGAAATTTTTATAATTTACCCTTGATGTCAGTGCGAATTACCAAAAAGATGCAATTGCGAATGGACAAAATTCGCTCCATGCGCAGACCGGAAGCTCAACCTTATTTCTACTTTCCTGAGTTGCTGCCTTCCGAGAGGTTGTTGTATTGCCCTTTAGACTACAACAATTATCTGACCTTAAACGAACTATTTCTCGATGATGATTCTCCTCATACCAATCCGGAATTTAAACAACTCGAACGCATCGAACAGTATGTTGTGAGTCTTTTGGAATTTGCTCAATATTCCCCCAAGCGCTGTGGCAAGGATTGGATCATTCATCTGGCCGATTCCAATCTGCCCATCGGGGTCATTCATCTCTATGACTTGACCAAAGAAACTCGACTCAATAATCACCTGAACTGCACTATCGGTTTTGCCATTGCAGCCCCTTATCGACGGAATGGATATGCCTTTGAGGCCGTTTATCATCTGTTGCAATATATTTTTAACAACTTCGACCTGACCCACATCCTGGCGTATACCACCCACGATAATGTTCCCAGCCAACAACTATTACAAAAACTTCGCTTTAAGCGTAATGATCAGGATTATAGTCATCCCGATCATTACGCTTTTTTTGAACTATCTAAAGTCGTTTTTAACGCTTAATCGCCGCTAAATACCGATTCAATTCTGTTTTCACTTTCGGAAACAGGAAAAACAAACCAATCATATTGGGAAAGACCAACGCCAAAATCATGGCATCCGAAAATTTGATCACTGCATCGAGGGTCACCGCCGAACCGAGAACGGTAAAAACCAAAAAAATCACTTTAAAAGAGAGGTCTGCCGCTCGGCTACGGCCAAAAAGAAAAAACCAAGACTGCAATCCATAATACGACCAGGATAACATGGTAGAAAAGGCAAACAGAACCACGGCAATGGCCAATACATAAGAAAACCCTGGAATCACAGAATCAAAAGCCATGGAGGTCAAATTGACGCCACCAATGCGCTCACCGGTAGCAATCAGCGCGGCTTCATTATTCACTACATCTCCATACACAAATATGCCATCAATATTAAAAATAATAATCACCAAAGCAGTCATCGTACAGATAATCACGGTGTCAATAAATGGCTCCAGCAGCGCTACCAATCCCTCTGATGCAGGATATCGGGTGTTTACCGCCGAGTGCGCAATAGCGGCCGACCCTGCACCGGCTTCATTAGAGAATGCCGCCCGCCGGAACCCCTGGATCATCACGCCGATAAATCCACCTGTAACGGTAGCCCGCGGGGTAAATGCTTCGCTGAAAATGAGGCCAAACGCATCGTCAATATAATGATAGTTGCCAATCAAAATAAACAGTGCCGCCAACACATAAACGACGGCCATCAAGGGTACAATTTTTTCAGTCACCTTTGCAATGCGCTTGATGCCACCAATGATCACAATTCCTACTAAAACAGCAAATACAATTCCCAAAATGGTCCCCGAAGCAGAGCCTTCCAGGTTGAACCGTTCGATAATCTGGGCGGCCGCCTGGTTGGATTGAAAAGCATTCCCTCCGCCAAAAGAAGCCCCCACACACATGATGGCAAAAAGTACGGACAAAACCTTGGCCAGAGTAGCAAATCCGCTTTCGCGCAATCCTCTTGAAAGGTAATACATCGGTCCACCAAAAACCTGACCGCTTTGGTCGATATCCCGGTATTTAACCCCTAAAGTACATTCCACAAATTTGGAAGACATGCCCAGCAATCCGGCAACGATCATCCAAAAGGTAGCTCCTGGACCACCGATGGAAATGGCCACTGCCACCATCGCAATATTGCCCAATCCAACTGTCCCCGAAACCGCAGTAGCCAGGGCTTGAAAGTGATTGACTTCGCCTTGATGCCCTTCATCGCGAATGGTGTCGACAATATCGCCGTCTACGGTGGAGACCGTGTCGGTGGTCACGGGTTTGCCACCACCTTCTATTTCGTCATATTTACCACGTACTACCTGAATGGCCATCGCAAACCGACGGATATTGACAAAACCAAAATAGAGGGTAAAAAAGGTAGCTCCAGAGAGTAAGAGAATGAGAACAATGGGCACCCCAACTCCAGCGATGGGGATTTCGGTAAACACAAAATTTTCCCACCATTGGGCTACCGGCATGATGGCATCATTGATCTGCTCATCAAGTCCTTGCCCAAATAAAAAAATGGGTGAAGTCATTAAAAAAAGAGTGTGGAAAATTCTTTGCATGGTCTGTTGTTTGGTGTGAATAAAATAGAGCACTTGGAAGGAATGAAGCGGCTTTTGCTATGCCATTCCAGTCCGTCTCATTTTGGAATCTTCCAAATCTCTCTATCTCCATGTTTTTTACGGGAAAAAGTCGGAAAGAAATCGAAAATGTCAGTCATTAGGCTTACTGACATAGGGGAACTATTTCAAAATCATTGCCCCCTCCTTAATTAATCAATAACTTGTGTTTTATTGCATGTCTGGAGGTGGTGCTTTAGCAGCGAAAATTGCAGATTTTGGGTTCTCGGGAGGCTCATTTTTGAGTGCATCTCGGCTCAGCCGAGACGGACAAAAAAACAGCCAAAAGGATGTTCCAAAATCCCGGTTTTACCGACTACCTCCAAACATGCGCTTAAAGAGGACCATCGATGAATCACTATCACCAACCTGACTTACTGGAGTCCATTCTTAGCGGCCTAAAAAATGCTGGCCTTAACTTGTCTTCCTTAACAAGACAGGACCTTTCCGGACTCGACGAGTTTCATTTGCAAGGGGCTTCGGTTTCATTGCGATTGGCACAAAAACTAAATTTATCTCCGGAAAATGAAGTCCTGGATGTGGGCTGTGGAATTGGTGGCCCTTGCCGAATGTTGGCTGATGAATTTGGTTGTCTAACCACTGGTCTTGACTATACCGCTGAATATATTCGTACCGCAAAGGCCCTTTCGGAAATGGTTGGATTGGGAGCATTGACCACTTTTGTGGAAGGCAATGCCCTCGATTTACCGTTTGCAACGGAAAGTTTTGATGTGGTTTGGACCCAACATGCCCAAATGAATATTGCCGATAAGACACAATTTTACAGCGAGATTCAGCGGGTTTTAAAGAAGGGCGGCCAATTTTTGTATTACGATGTTTTTCAAGGAAAAAAGTCCGGGTTGCAATTGCCGGTCCCCTGGGCCGAAGTAGCAGAAGACAGTCATTTGATGTTTCACAACGATCTTGTCCAGCATTTTGACAAAAATAACTGGAAGCGAACTTTTTCAGCATCACACACCCAAAATGCCATAACGGCCCTCGAAAGAGTCAAAGCCGGACCACTGCCGAATTTAGGTGTGAACCTACTCATGCGCGAATCGACCAAACTTAAATTGAAAAACCTACTCCAGGCCTTACAGCAAGACCAAGTGGAAGTACACGCAGGCATGTATGCCAAGTTAACATGACAGTATCCTTATTCTCTTGGGTTCAACCCCAAAACCTCCTCGGCAAAAGCAAAGGTTTCTTTGCGCACGCTTTCTAAATCTTGGGAATTGAAGTGATTAGGCACAACGTGGGTTTTCACATCAGGAAAAGGCACCAACCGTTTTTCCGCAGCAGGCGTTTCTGTTTTATCAAAAAAATACTGGATTTTCTGCACGGAAATGACGTGATCGTGTTCTTCTTCATTTCTGTAATAATACCCGGCAAAAAGCGGTTGTTTGATGGCCAAGAAATTTTGATCGGTCATGGTTTCTTTGATCAAATGTTTCAATGCCACCAATCCCTCTACCCGGTAAGAGGTGGTCCAGTAGGCCTCCGCTCCCGGCGGCGGTGTAAAGCTGCGGTGATCTCCCTCCACTACTCGCGCAATCTGCAACCCCCAGGGCCAGACCAGCAATTCAGACAAGCTACTTTCCAAATCAATATTAGGAGAATACAGGATTTGCGCAGCAACCTTTTCTGGATTTTTTGCGGTCAGGTAGACCGATAACGTACCTCCGGTAGAGCACGACATTAAGATGACTTTTTCGCCTAACAATTGACCAATAGCCAGTGCCTCTTTGGCAGAATCCACCATTTGTTTGGGGGTTAATTTGGCGAAAGCCTCACTATCTTCAATACCGTGTCCCGCCAACCTGGCGAGGTACATATTACAACCATATCGTTTGGCAAATTCCAAGTGGATAGGATCTCCTTCCATCGGGCTGGCTGAAAAGCCGTGCAAGTAAACCACACTATAAGGAGTCCGCCGCACAGAGTCTGCCCAAATGATTCGGGCCTGATTATTGGGCTTCAAATTAGCGACACCAGCTTCTTTTTCAGAAATGTACCCGTCCAATTCTTCTAGCGGAATATCTAGCGGAACAACCGCCCCGTCAAAGGCCGGATAATTCGGCTTTGGCCCCACTGAAAATCCTAAAATGGCCAAAATAGGCAAGAGGTAGCGTTTTTTAATTTTCATCCCTTATATTTGAATTGCCAATATACTCTAAAATAATTCCATGAGGAAAATAGCGATCACAGATATTCACGGTTGTATCAACAGTTTTTGGGCCTTGTTGGATCAATTGGCGTTGACAACTAGTGATGAGCTATACCTTTTGGGTGATTATATTGACCGGGGGCCTAACAGCAAGGGCGTGATCGACCACATCTGGCAATTGCAGGAAGATGGCTACCAAATCGAATGCCTGCGGGGCAATCACGAGCAATTGCTCCTCGAAAGCCGACAACGACCGGGGCAAAATATGCTGTGGTTGGCCAATGGAGGCTGGGAAACCTTGGCTAGTTTCAAAATCCAATCTACCTACCGCGTTCCACAAGAATACCTGAAATTTTGCCAGGGCTTGCCTTATTATCTCGAGGTAGACCATTACATCCTGGTGCATGCCGGACTCAGTTTTGACAACGAAGATCCCCTGGCCGACCGGGAAGCTATGCTCTGGATCAGAGAATGGTATGACAATATCGATCGCGACTGGCTGGGTGACCGCATCATCGTTCATGGCCATACGCCCATTTCGCTGGCGCAAATCAATTTGCAATACAAAAACATCAAAAAAACGCCTGCCCTCGACATTGACGGCGGCTGTGTACACAAAGGCAAGCGCCCCGGCCTGGGCTACCTCTGCGCCCTGGATATGACCAATTGGAAATTGTATTTCCAGGATAATATTGATATTTCGTGAGGTATATCATTGCGCCTAGGTCAACATCTCGTGCAACCCTTCAATGATCATTATAAAAGTTACAGCAGTATAATCGCCTGAAAAATCTCTTCAATTAAATCTTACTTTTAACATGAGGATCAACCTTTTACTTCTCGGTATTTTTTTTACTTTTCAGGCTTTCGCCCAACAACCTAAACTACTGATTATCGGCATTGATGGCTGTCGGGCTGACGCCTTAACGGCTGCCAATACGCCCAACCTGGATGCCTTGATAGCCAATGGCATTTCAAGTTTGGATGCCCTAAATGATGATATTACGATCAGTGGCCCGGGATGGTCGGCTATGCTGACCGGGGTATGGTCGGACAAACATGGGGTGACGGACAATAGCTTCAACGGCTCCAATTATGATCAATACCCGCACTTCTTCAAATATCTAGAAGATTTCGACCCTAACTTTCACACGGCTTCCTTTTGCCATTGGGGGCCGATCAACGACCAGATTGTACAAGACCATGCGGATTTTAAATTGAATATCAGTACGGATGCCGAAGTGGCCAGCCAGGCAGCAGCTTACCTTACGGTAAATAATCCCGATGCCCTCTTTCTTCACTTTGATGATGTTGATCACGCCGGACATTCCAGCGGATTTTCACCGGAAACACCCGAATACATCGCTGCTATCGAAGGAGTCGACACCTATGTGGGTACAGTAATGGAAGCCCTCACCGGACGTGCTTCGTACGATCAGGAAAAGTGGTTGATCCTGGTCTCCACGGATCACGGTGGTAGAGGCTTTGGACATGGTGGTAATACTCTGGAAGAACAAAATATTTTTGTCATCGCCAGCGGTGATCATTTGCCGACGGAGCCACTCACCAGAGATTCCATGGTGACCACCATACCCATCCCCGAAAACTGCCTGAATGTCCCCTTTGAACTCGTTTTTGATGGTTATAATGACCAGGCACATGTCCCCGCTAATAGCCTCTACGACTTCGGCGCTGACCAGGATTTTACCATCGAATGCCGGGTTCGAACCACCGCAGCCGGTGATGTGAATATCGTTGGCAATAAAAACTGGGACAGCGGCTTGAATCCGGGATTTGTCTTATCCTTTAAATATCCCGCCGGACCAGAATGGAAGGTCAATATCGGAGATGGCTCCAACCGCGCAGATATCAATACCGGCGGCCAAATTGCCGATGGCGAATGGCATACCTTGTCGGTTACTTTTGACCGAGATGGTGAAATGGTAATGTACGAAGATGGCATAGTAGTTGATTCGGCTAATATTTCCGGGATTGGCAATATCAATGTGGGAGAAGGCCTCTTTTTTGGCAATGACCTAAGTGGTAGTTATCCTTATGAAGGAGCCTTAGCGGAAATTAGGGTTTGGGATGCCGTGTTGTCGGCCACTGAAATTCAAGCCTGGCAATGTTCTAGTATAACTTCAGAGCATGCCTTTTTTGATCACCTGATTGGCTATTGGAAGGCCGACGAAGGCATGGGTGCTTCGCAATTGACAGACTCCGGCCCTTATGGAAATAATGCGCCCATTACCGAAGCCCAATGGATAATTCCTGATACCATTGCCGTGCAATACGATTACAGCAATACGCCCCGCATCCCTGATATTGCGGTGTCTGCGCTCACCCACTTTTGTGTACCCCTTGAAGCCAACTGGGCGCTGGACGGCCATTCGTTAGTACCAGAGTGCACCGTAATTGATGCAGCAGAGGATCTAGTCCTTAATAAAGGTGTCGAAATCAGTCCAACCCCGGCCAGTGACTATGTGCAAATTTCCTTTGCGGAAACGCCACAAAAGACTTACTCCGTTTGTTTATACAATATCACCGGACAACAACTGGTTTGCCAAACCTCACAGCAAGCTACACTGAGATTGGAACTGCCGTATCCTGTTGGAATCTATTGGTTGAAAATCGAAATGGAAGGTACCGTAATCAGTAGGAAGGTGATGGTGGCTAAATAATGAATCAACCTGATAGGGGGGCGGCGGCTGATGGTAAAGAACATGCTAGAGACGCATTGCCATAATGCGTCTCTAGCATTGGACAAAAAAATCCACTATAACGAAATCAAAATACCGGCATTGATATTAAATACCCGATTGTAGGTTTTATAGTCGACGGAATTATTATCTGCGTTGAGATCCCCCATTCCAATCAGGTAGCGGATATCTCCAAAAAACCGGAGGGATTCGCGAGAACCCAATTCAAAACCTAAGGCTGTGGCCAAGGTAAAATCACTGCGTTTGTAGTCATCGAAGTCAACATCAGCTTCTCCGGCGTCATTTTTCAATTTACCACTAATCGCGTAGCTAAAAAACGGTCCTGCACCTAAGGTGATGGCTGATTCATCACCAAAACGCAATTTTGCCAATGCTCCCACGTCAATGTAGGCTACATTGTAGGTAGATTCACCGATCAATGGAAAATCCTGCCTGTATCCACGCCCCAGATAAGTCACCTCTGGTTGGATCATTAAAAATTTGGCTATGGGGAGTTCGAAAATCAGGCCAAGGCTGAGGTCGGTTTTTCCCTCGGTTTCCACATCTAGATTATCCGAATCTATTTTGACATTGGAAAAATTTACGCCCACTTTCGGGCCGAATCCTACTTGACTAAATGCGGTGCTGGAGATCAGCAGGCAAGCCAAGAAGGCAGTGGTCTGGAATACTCGATTTAGCATATTGCTTTGTTATTTGGTTTGTTGATAGAACCACCTTTGGTTGGTCGATGTTCGATGGAGGACAAAATTTAACATCAACCACTATTTTTTTCACTACAAGATACCGACTTGAGAGAATGCACCATCTACCCTCAAATTGACACCACTTAGATAGGAAGCGGCAGGCATGGCCAAGAAGGTAATAATACGGGCCACTTCTTCTGGCTCACCCACTCGTCCAAGCGGGGTAGCAGCATTGATTTGTTTCACTTTTTCATCGTCATTCATTACACGCTCTACTCGTGAAGTATTGATAAACCAAGGATCTACCGAGTTGACACGAATACCATCTTTGCCCCAATCCACTGCCAAGTACTGAGTCATTCGATCCATCGCCGCTTTCGACATCGCGTAGATGGCCGTGGTCCACATCACACCGGTCTTTCCGGCAATGGAGGCCACGTTGATCACGCTGGCACTTCCCGATGCCTTTAGTAAAGGATGCAGACGCACACTCAAATCAAATGCAGTTCCGGAATTGATGTCCATCACATATTGATGATCTTCGAAGGTCGCTTCGAGGGTTGGCTTTTTCACATTAGTCCCCACATTATTGACCAGAATATCGACTTTATCCCAAAGCACCTTGGCTTTTTCCACAATAGCCTGGCGCTGATCAGCCTCCGCAATATCGGCGACCATCGGATGCGCATTCCATCCTTTTTCTTCAAATTTGGTAGCAGCTGCATCAATCAATTCTTTGGAGCGGGCCAGAAACAAGACTTCTGCTCCATGTTTCAACAACTCTTCTGTTGTGGCCAAACCAATTCCTTTACTCGCACCAACAACGATGGCGGTTTTTCCTTTAAGATTCCAATATTCCATGATCAGCGTATATTTAAGTCCGTGTTTGGAGGTAGTCAGTCAGTCCCGGTTTTACCGGGACTTTGGAACCTCTTTTTGCCTGTTTTTTCGTCCGTCTCGGCTGAGCCGAGATGTACTTAAAAATGAACCTCGCGAAAACCCTAAACCTGCAATTTTCGCTGCTAAAGCACTACCTCCAGACATGCACTAAGTTACTTGGTAAAATACAACTCGTGAGCTTCCGATAACATTGGGTTGAATTGATATCCATCCACTTCCAACGTCTTCATGGCGTCAATATCAGTGATGCGGTGCACAACCAACTGTTTGGCCATAGCCCCACGTGCCTTCTTGGCATTAAATGAAATGACTTTATATTCCCCATTGCGCAATTCCTTAAAGTGCACATGAACCAATTGCCCCTTTAGTGCGGATGGTTTTACCGCGTGAAAATATTCCTTGGATGCCAGATTAATAATCAAATCATTACCAGATGCCTCCAGATCTTCATTGATCAGTTCGGTAATTTTGGTATTCCAATACTCATAGAGATTCTTCCGACGCCCTTGTTTCAAGGGGGTACCCATCTCCAACCGGTAGGGCTGCATCAGGTCAAGGGGGCGCAGCAATCCATACAATCCCGAAAGGATGCGCAGGTGCTTTTGGGCAAAAATAATATCTTCTTCCGTAAAGGTTTCGGCTTCCAAACCCAGGTAGACATCCCCTTTAAAAGCAAAAAGGGCTTGTTTGGCATTATCCAGAGAAAAAGGCGTTTCAAAATTCTGAAAGCGCTCCACGTTGAGCGTGGCAATGGCATCACTGACCCCCATTAGTTTTTTCAAACTACGTGCTGATTTCTTTTTTAAAACATTGACCAATTTATCGCTCTCAGGCAAAAATCGTGGGGTACTATATCCCTGGTAATCCGGTGCGGTTTCATCCAGCGTTTTGGCTGGAGAAAGAAGTACAATCATGAAGCTGTTTTTGTTTTTTGCAAAAAAGTAGAGTCCAAGACTCATTTTTAGTAACCATCCAGGCCCCATTTTGTTGCCCAGAAAGAAATATAGAAAAAATCAAACCATTACCCGATACCTCTCCGCAATTTTTTACCTTTGGCCGCAGCCAAATTTCCACCAAAAATGATGACATCTAACCAGATTGAAAACGCGCTTAGTGAATTGTTTGTCCAATGGTGTGACCAAGCACCCGACTTGGTTTTGCCGCTAGCCCCCTCGGGTTCTACCCGCATTTATTATCGTTTGCAAAGCAAGGACCACACCGCCGTGGGTGCCTACAATCCCGATCAAAAGGAGAATCGGGCATTTTTGGAATTTTCCAAACACTTTAAGTCAAAAAATCTGCCGGTCCCGGAAATTTATGGAGAGGACATTGAGCGGCACGTCTACTTACAAGAGGATTTGGGTTTTACGACCCTGTACAGCTATCTGCTACAAAAAGGAGAATACTTTCCTGATTACCTGATTCGGATTTATAAACAGGTAGTGGAACAATTGGCACAGTTGCAAATTGAAGGCGGGAAGGGCCTCGATTACAGCGTCTGTTACCCGCGGGCAGCCTTTGACAAACAGTCGATCCTCTGGGATTTTAATTATTTCAAATATTACTTCCTCAAACTGGCAGGTGTCGCATTTGATGAGCAGGACTTGGAGTCGGATATCCACCAGCTCATCGAGTTTTTGCTGTCAGCAGATACGAGCCATTTTATGTTCCGCGATTTCCAGACGCGCAATATCATGATCAAAAACGGCACCCCCTACTTTATCGATTATCAGGGCGGTCGGCAAGGAGCATTGCAATACGACCTGGCTTCACTGCTTTTTCAGGCTAAGGCCAATATTCCAGATGACATTCGACTGGAGCTACTCAACCACTATATGGATGCGGTCGAAAAACTGATCGACATCGATCGGGAGCAATTTATGGAACACTATTACGGCTATGTCCTCATTCGTTCTTTACAAGTATTGGGCGCTTATGGTTTCCGCGGGTTATACCACCGTAAGGAATATTTTATACAGAGTATTCCCTTTGCTTTACGCAATGTGAAATGGCTGCTCGACAATGTAGCCTTCCCCGTAGAAATGCCCATGCTTACCCAAGTTTTGCGCAAGCTAATCGACTCCAAACAGTTTGAGCCCTTTGATAAAATTAAAGCATCATCCAGTCTTTTGACGGTACAAGTCACCAGCTTTAGCTACAAACAAAATGGCATTCCAAAAGATGAAACCGCCAATGGTGGCGGCTTTGTCTTCGACTGCCGATTTATCCACAACCCGGGTCGTTATGAGCCATACAAGAAACTCACCGGCCGGGATGAGTCGGTAATCAACTTCCTGCGCCACCACAGCCAGATGGGTGATTTTTTGGACGATGTCTTTCGCATTGTTGATGAGGCAGTAGAGGATTATATTGAGCGCAGCTTTACCAGCCTGATGGTCAATTTTGGCTGTACCGGCGGGCAACACCGCTCCGTCTATGCGGCAGATGCATTGGCCAAACACCTACAGGAAAAGTACGGCATTAAAGTGGAACTGCATCACATTGAGCAGGAGCGGAAGGGGTGGGAAAATTAATCCTGCCGCCGAAAAAACGCAAATACAATCTGCCCGATATAGCCGCCCAACACACTTTCCACCAGTGCCAGCCAAAAGTTCATCTGAATGAAGGTGATACTCGTTTTAGCTTTTAGCTCGATAAACAACAACAGCATGATAGCATAAATGGGAAATAGCCAGATAGAAAAGGTGACCAGGGGGCCGGAAATATAGCGCGGCGGCTGTGGCTCAGATTTTTGTTTTTTCAGATAATCACCAAGCATCACCGAAATGTAGGCCGCTAAGGCTGGAGCAAGCAAAGCGGCGGTCGACTGAAACTGATCATTATTAAAGCCACCGGTACTCCAGTGGTAGGCCAGCCGGATTAGCACGATGCCCTTGATGAGCAACAGTGAGTAAAAAATACGTTTTTTGAAGACCTCCTCGTCGAGCAAGCGGCGGCGTTTGGCAGGGGCGACCGGTTTTTCGGGCAAGCGTTCGACCCAGTTGGCCAATCCTTGGGCAATTTGGGTGTGGGCCAGGGAAAAGTCCTCGTAAGAAATGAGGCCGGAATTCCACTGCTCGTGATGGGTTTGGGCACGAC
Organism: uncultured Saprospiraceae bacterium; assembly: GCA_964015035.1. Taxonomy (GTDB): domain Bacteria; phylum Bacteroidota; class Bacteroidia; order Chitinophagales; family Saprospiraceae; genus BQJU01. Next base: position 8,971 of record CAXHCA010000027.1, on the reverse strand, counting down.
CACTTAGTACCGCCAACCCATTGGCAATATCGGGAAGTCCACAATATTCGGCGTAAGCCAGTGCCGCATCATTAGCTTCATCAAGTTTACCATCAGCGATCAGGGCGCGGATAGAAGATTTCGTGTGTTCCATGTTTAACGTTCGAGATATTGCTTTAGGTCATTTTGAAATTCCTCCACGTAAGGTACCAAAAAATCTTCTTCAAAATCGGGCTCCATATCCATATAGCCACTAATGCGCGGCTTGTAGATACCAGATCCAAATTTACCCGTCAAGTTGCCTGTCAACAAAAAACCTTCCTGAGTGGGAATAAAATTGAAGGCAAATTCCAGTCGCTCGCGGCGCATATCATTACATTCGCCCCACCATAGTTCCACAAATTCGCACCACAGCGATTTTTTTTCATTGGTCAGAACCTCCCGCCGTAAATTGTTAACCACAAAAGACAGCCTGTAATCTCCTTTATTAACGCTTTGTACCTTCGGTTTTTGGTCTTGAAATTTGCCCCCCTCATACCGCTCCCTGGCGTAGCGGATAATGGCATCGAAAACCGCGTCGGCATCGGATTTGGTGAGTATTATGGTGCTTCCTGTACTGGCAAGTTTTACTTTGGCAGCGTTAATTTGAATATTCAATTCTTGCCCTTTACAAACCACCTCTTCATGTTTGATTTCACCATTTTCCTTCCAAATATAGACTTTAAAGCAAGGATCATATCCTATGCCGTCCGCGGAGGGATATAATACCTGTATATTCCCTTGCTCCGCTGGAATTTCCATCATTCTAACATAAGTATCAAACAGGATTTCTTCAAAAGTTTTACCTGTTTTTTCTTTAGCGAAAAACGCTTTTAGTGCAGGCCAGACCGCAATCGCTGAATCAACTTTGGACGCTTTCATCTTTAGAATCAGACCTAATTCATACCCTTCTCTTTCAAAGCCGACTCTTTCGACTTCCATCAGATTCCCCAACCCTTTGGCATCCAGCCAACGGTCATACAATTGACTTTTTTTTTGGAAAAATTCAAGATCATTGCCCAAATATTCTTGCGCTAGCAAGACCCCTGAACTACAAAAAAGGAGTAAAAAAAGAAGGCTTCTTTTAGACATGACGAATCCATTTTGGTCGATTAGGATTTCAAATATACAAAGAAGCAACGCTTTCATTAAACTTTTCCGCTTTCACAATCCCCACTACCCTCCATAAATGCTAAACTCAACCGCCCCTTTTATTCCTGCTTCTCCTTTCCAAACAGCACTCTATTCCAGAAATCCTTTCGTTTTTCCTGGCGCTCGCGGCGGCGATCCAGACGCTCGTTGTGCTCGCGGATACGCTGAGAGTATTCGGAAAGAGACTCGTTGTCGTGGCGAGGTTTATCACTGATGAGCATTTCCAGCTGCTCCCTTTCCATGTTTTGCATTTGCTGGTTAAATTCCAATACATCGTAGTAATCATCGCCCCAGCCTTCCACTAAGATGGGCATATCTTCCAGGTACGGCGGACAAACCATGAGGGCGGCGATAGAATCGACCATCGGGGTAAATTTCGCCCTACGGATGTCTTTGAAGTTGGCATCTTTGTAGACCTTCTTCATAAACCGCCCGTAAATCGGTAAAGCCGTATTGCTACCTTGTCCCAACTTCATACTTCTAAAATGAATGCTCGGGCTTTCCGCACCGACCCAGGCTCCGGCTACCAATTTGGGGTTGTACCCAATAAACCAACCATCGGAATGGTTTTGAGTCGTCCCGGTTTTGCCAGCCAAATCACCGTAAAGGCCAAATTCGTAGCGCAATCTCCTCGCCGTACCACTATCGACCACCGATGCCATCATCTTAATCATCATATCAGCGTGATTGACCTCCAGTACCTGCTCAAAATCTTGTGCCTTGGGTCGAGGGAAAATAGCCACCGTATCTCCATTGCTCGTTTCAATTCGATCCAGATAATGCATTTCAGGGCGCTTACCCCGATTGGCAAAAGTGCTGTACACCTGCACCATATCATATAAGGAAGCTTCTCCCGTACCCAAAGCAATTGAAGGAACATTAGGCAATGAATTGGTGAGTCCCATCGCCCGGGCGAGGTGACGAATGGAATCGATACCTGCCCGCAGGGCTACTTCTACAGTAACCGTATTGACAGAATGGCTCAGCGCACCTTCCATCGAATAAACACCGCCGTATTCTCCATCGGCATTGCGGGGTTCCCAGTTGTTGAGATCTACGTATTCCACCAAGCGATTATAAGTATATTCACAGGGAAGCATACCGCTTCTCAATGCCTGTGCATATACCAATGGCTTAAAGGTAGAGCCCACCTGACGAGTAGATTTTACGTGATCATACTGAAAGTATTCGTGGTTGATGCCGCCCACCCAAGCACGAACCAATCCTGCATCCGGGCTTACCGCCAGGAACCCGGCATTGAGAATCGTCAGATAGTATTTAATCGAATCCAGTGGGGTCATTTCCTTGACTTCCTCTTCACCAACCCAGCTAAAAATACGCATTTGCACCGGTTGATTGAAGACTTCTTCAATCTCCTCTGCGCTAAGTCCTTTTGCCTTCAAAGACTGATACCTTTCGGAACGTTTCATGGCGCGGTCCAGATCGGCTTTATTGCCCCAGGGTTTACCCCGACGCCAGTCTTTGTAGAAATCTTCCTGTAATTTTGACAAATGCTCTTCCACTGCCTCTTCGGCATACTGCTGTAGACGCGCATCAATAGTTGTGAATATCTTGAGGCCATCGGTATACAGATTGTATTTACTGCCGTCCGGCTTGCGATAATCTTCCAGTATTTCTTCCAATTCTTGACGCAAATGTTCCCGAAAATAAGTGGCTAGCCCTTGATTGTTGCCTTCCCGGAAATAGTCAACCTCCAATGGTATTTGCGTAAGCGAATCCAATCGGGAGGGTTCTAAATAGCCATATTTTGCCATTTGATTGAGTACCGTATTACGGCGTTCCTTAGCTCTATCGGGGTGGCGTACCGGATTGTAATAAGTATTGGCCTTCAGCATGCCCACCAAAACTGCTGCCTCTTCGACCTGTAATTCTTTGGGTGATTTGCTGAAAAATCGCTGGGAGGCGACTTTGATACCATAGATATCTTCGCCAAAAGGCACGGTATTGAGATAGAGTTTGAGGAGTTCTTCTTTTGTATAAATTTTCTCCAGCCGACGCGCCACAAAGGCTTCGCGCAGTTTATTAATCAGCGTAGCAAATAGTTGATAATCCTGACGAGGATAGAGGTTTTTAGCCAACTGCTGACTAAGGGTACTTCCACCTCCTGATGCATCGTTTGACATTAAGATGCTTTTTACCAATACCCGCATCAATGCCCGAAAATCAATGCCCCGATGTTCAAAAAAACGCGCGTCTTCTGTGGCTATCAAAGCCTCGGCCACGGGTCCGGAGATTTCATCAAAGTCAGCATTGGTTCGATTTTCGACGTAGTATTTTCCCAACAAGACACCATCCTCTGTATATAATTCGGAGGCATTATAGTTCTTGATATTTTGTAATTCGCCATAGGTCGGCAAAGGGCCAAAAGTTCCCAGATAGGTCAGTAATGCAATACTTAAAAAGGTGATGCCCCCCAAGAAGCCCAATCCACAAACTATAGTGGCCCCAAATACCCATTTAGGACGTTTGTGGTACACCGCCAAATACCTGCCGCGAATCCTACTCCAGGTATTGCTTAACCATTGAATTATTTGTTGAATGCCTGCATTTTCCTTCATCGGAGAATTATCCTTCATTTTACTGCCCAATTACAAACCTTGCTCTAACGAACAGCTAGCAGCATTTATTTTAAATCAACCATTCAATAAAATCAAATTGTTGCAAATACAAAACAAAAAATCAAATTGTTTTTAAATATTCAATCACGGCACTTCGCTCTTCATCTGTAAAATTATCACCATATACGTGTCCCTGATTACCATAACCAGGAATCGTGGTATCATAAATTTCTTTATTGCCGCCATTGCTTTCTACTGTAAATGTCCAGCCCACAGATGAATAATTATATTGTGGGTTGGTAAAACTGCGCCGCCAATAAGTCGGCCTTTTGCTACTATTGAGCATGGTCTCCAAATCGGGTACCGACCCATTATGTAAATAAGGAGCCGTCGCCCAAACACCATCCAAAGGTGGGGCGATGTACCCGGCAAACGGCTCAAGCCAGGAGGGAGCAAAAGCCTGTCCAAACCAGCCATTGTTCCACCAATCTAGAAAATTATCATCGGTAGTGGCCGTTTGTGCATAGAGCGGATCAGTGCCTACGGCGGCATAGTCAACCAAGAGGTTGGGATAGGTGGCCCCATCGCCATAAGTCCCGTGGCATTTTGCACAATTTTTATAAAACAAATCCTCTCCCTGCTCCACTTTTGCCGCATCAACGGATTCCGGAAAAGCCGGAGCTTCCAAAGAAAAGAGAAAGGCCAAAACATCAGCAAAATGAGGGTAAATTTCGTTGGCCTCAGCCGTATCAATCATGGTCAGTAATCCGGAAGCCATATTGAATTTGGTAAAATCACCCCGACCAGCACCATTGTAAAATTGAGCATTTTTCTTTTTCAACAACCACCAGGCCGGCACATCACTGGGCACCCCTAAAGTACCAATATCATAGCCGGGATCTGTCTGCCATTCCAGCGTTTGTGGGTCGCGGTGTGCGCCTAAAATAGCCGTCAATTCCGCCGCAGGGTTCACCCCTTTGACGGCAGCAATAAGCTTTGGTCCTGTGACCAGCGCTGAGCGCCGGAAAGGCTCGTAGGCTTCCCGTTCGGGAGAATTGGAACCATACAGGAAGTTGATACCGGCGTCTACGGTGGGAATAAGGCTACTTTGATCTTCCGTGAAATCGACCAGGCTATTGCCTAATCCGACTATCAATTGCCCATTGAGCACTTGTGCATGACAGGTAAAACAATTGGCTGCGGCAATGCGTACCCCATTGGCCGCATCGATGGCAGTAAAATCATAGCGGATATCAGCATTGTCGCCAGTGCGATTGAGCAAATTTCCATCACTTTGGAAGGCCAGATTAAACACCCCCAAAGGAATACCACTGCTTACATAATTGCCGTACAATAAATATTCTTTGCCCTTTTCCGGGTCGCCATCAGGGCGTTGTTCTGTCGGGGGAATAGGCATCGTTCCACTGGGAGCTTCCAGGTAGTCAGGTGCTTTGGGTTCCTGGGGTTGGACGGGTTCATTTTTGCAAGCGCTATAAAACAAGAGCCCGGCAAAAAAGTAAAAGGCAAAAACAGGCCATTTCTTCATGGTGGTTTTGGGTTATTTACCCCAAATATAAGGCTATTTCCCTTTTTAATAATGCACGAAAAAGAACAGCAAATACCAAATAGCAGAAAATTGTTGGTATCAAAACCTATACCGTGGCAGGATTTATATTCCGGTAAGTCCCAATTTCACGGTCAGCTCCTACCTGGGCAGAGCCCTGCGAATAGTTGTCTACAGGAAAATACCCAGACAAAAAAGAGTGGTGGATTGATTTGAGGCAGATAGAAGTCCAATTATCATAGTTTAATAGGAATTAAGGGACCGGGAAACACAATGGAATTGGGAATTGAATTAATCTTTTCAATCTGGGCACTTTTACTTTTCTTATCAAAGTGAATAGGCGCAATCTTTGGCTGCTCAAATTTCTCATTCAGTATCTCTAAAGCATTTTGATCCAAAACGAAGTATGGCAGCACCACTAAATCAATTTTCTGATTTTCTATTTCTTGAAGATTGCCTTCATTTATGTAAGCATCTCCTAAATGAAGGATTTTCTTCCCAAAAATTGTAATCAGAAACGCCACATTTGCAATCTCCTTGAAGCGTGGATTAATGTGTTCTATAAAGTAGCATTTTATGTTTATATCTTCGTCTAGGCTGAATTCAGCTGAGCTTTCATGAACGGTATTAACATTATCATTTAATAGTGCTGAATTTATCAACGCTGCGGCCTGCTCTGGCAGAACAACCATTTTCATATTCTTGTTTGCCAAGTCTTTTGAAAGTAAATCAGCATTAAAGTGGTCGGCATGTTGATGAGTAACGAGAGCGATTCTAGGCCCCTTAAATGGTGGTTGGTTCTCGTAAATCAATGAGAGAATACTATCTGATGGGAAATCATATTGAGGATAAAAGCCGTCAAAATAAGTGTCCACTAAGATATGAATGCCACTTGAAACTTCTTGAATGACGATTCCTTCATTGGCGATATAGCTGACCGTCACGGTTTGGGCCTGAAGGTTTTCTATTTGAACACCTGTAATAAGCAAAAAGATGAAGCATAATTTCTGTAACATAATTTCCTTCGTTTTTGATGACCAGAAAATTACGCTAAATACGGATGCAAATAGATACGCTACCAGTATTAAATACTAATAGATAAGTATTATTAACTCTGATGCGCTTTTAATCCGCTGCTATGGAGAAATTCACGTGGTGACATGCCAAATTTCTCTTTGAATCGGGTAGAAAAATAGTTTGCATAGCTATACCCAAGTTTACCCGCTACTTCCGAACAGGAATACCCTTCTAGCAAAAGCCATTTCGCCTCGTCCATCTTAAGATCATTAATGTACTGGAAAACAGACGTATTATAAAGCTCTTTAAACCCCGTCTTGATTTTAAACTCATTGGTGGCAAACTGTTTGGATAGACCAGACAGCGTCAATTTTTTGGCATAGCTAGTATCCAAGAAATCCCTGAGTTCTCGAATTTTTTTATAATCTGCATCCTTAAGCTTCCGACCATTGGAAATTATACTTTCCTTATCCAAGGAGTGGGCATAATATGACCAAAGTTCAATCATTTTTGCCTCCATAAAATAAGTCTTTACATCTCCCTGAAATGGACAAAAGATCATATCACGGATAATTTCTCTTTCTTTTTGAATCATGACTTTATTCTTTCTTTTTGCAAAAGAAGTCCCTGATGCTATACATCGAGCTAAATCTGGCAGGGTTGATTCAAAAAGTCCAACATATTTTAAAAGTGCTTTCTGGTCAAAGTATATTTTTACAATTTTGACAGGGTTGCCCTTTCTGAACGTGACTTCAAATTCCGATTCGGGTAAGAAAATCATGTTAGCCTGATTCTTTTCGAAAGTATAGTCAAGTTTTTTGTCAGATATTTTTGCAGTCACCAACCCTTCGAAAGCATAGTTTATGGCAATATACGGTGCGTGTTGTTCCCCTCTTGAATGAATGTCTTGCCTACCATCAAATTTCAGTACAGAGAAGTTGAAACTCTCGCTATCAAACTCATAATTGACTAAACTAGTCTGATCTATATATTTCATCATTTAATACTTTTAGATTATGCAAGAATATGTATACTTATGCCTTGAAGGAAGGAAAACTTCAGTGCATATTTGATTTTTTTTCAATGTCCCTGTGCGCGTTTTGCTTCAATGGTTGCGAATGTGGCTAAGGAACCTATTTTTCATACGCCACTTTTTCAGTAATCCCCGTTTTAACATTGACGATAAAGAGCTCGTTTTGACCATCTCGATCAGATAGAAAAAGTACCTCCTGATCATTGGGGCTAAAAACCGGGTTGGTATCCTTCGCAGGGTTTTTTGAAAGGTTCATTTGATTTGCCCCACCCTTATTCATCAAAAATATCTCTGGATCATTCTTTCTACTAACCCAGGCTATCTTTTTGCCATCATTTGAAAAAATCGGATTGTTGTCCCTGTAATTATTTTCGGTCAAACGGAGTGGTGTATCAAGGTTTTTAAGGTTAGTGGTGTATACCTCTGGATTCCCATCTCTCCAGGAGATCCAAACAATATCTCCATTTGCATTTATTTCTTGGTTGAAGTCAGGACTTGGACTGTTTGTAATGTTTCTTAACTTGTTATTTTCCATACTATAAATATTGATATCATAGCGACCTCCTTCTGTACTCGTGAATAGTACATACTCATTGGTTTGAGAGTACCGAGCATAGTATGCAGAGGGCTGGCCTTCAAAAAGCTTAGATTTTTCGTGTGATTTTACACTTACCAAATGGGGACCATTTGACGTTGAAAAGAGAATCGTTCCATCATCTTTTGACCATTGAAGGAGATCGATTCCCAATGAAGACGAGGTAATATGCACCCTTTCTTTTGATTCAATATTTATTGTCCAAAGCTGATCTTCTGAATTCAAATATGTAACATAGGCTAATTGGTTTCCGTCATTTGAAAACCTTAATCGATGCGCATTTTCAATTTTTAGAATTTTTTTCCATTTTCCACCTTTTTTTTCCAAAAGAACAATGAATTTCTCACCAAACTGTTCATATGAACTCGCAATAAACTTACCATCTGGAGACCAGTTGGGCTCAGCGTAAATCGGATTTCTATTATATTCTGTAGAGGTTCTAACTCCTGTCAGGACATGCTTCTCGTTATTAATCATCAGAGAACATTGATAATTGCCATTTATTAGTGTTTTAATATGCCCCCCTATCCGATAATCGGTCCCTAGCGTTGTCCTGAAAACAAGAGAATTTGTTTCTTTTTTTATATCCTTCAATAGCGCACGCCCAATATTGACCGAATAGAATTGTCCATACATTTCCATTTGATCATTTAATCCAAATTCAAATGACACTTTAAAATTTTTCAAGGAGTCCTCAAACACCCATGCTCCAATAAATTGATTCTGAACTTGAGAATAACCGATACCTTTAAAAAGAAAGAATAGAAAAATAAGTGTGGTTGCTTTTTTACTAATCATAGATCTTGTACATCTGTATTCAAAAATTATTTTTTAATGGTATGTATATTACAGACTTTGCCAAAAACAAATGATTCGATTACCTATTCAATACTTTATTTAAAGTAGATAATACTGATCTATTAAGTACTTGTTTGGAGCGGATTCGTTACGAAAAGAGGTTAGTGCTTGTTTGGAGGTGGTGCTTTAGCAGCGAAAATTGCAGATTTTGGGTT
>CAXHCA010000026.1:0-56052 GCA_964015035.1 uncultured Saprospiraceae bacterium | reverse complement strand
TTGTCCCCAATTGTGGAATACCTTGCCAATACCTACGCTATGGTAGCCGTTGTTTTTGAAATGTTCCGGGATCGTTACAATTTTGGGATGTACGCCTCGGAAGTGGGGCTGATTGCTCCAGATTCTGAGTTGATGCGGCCGCCTTCCGGTCATAATAGATGCCCGACTGGGATTGCAAAGGCTGGCTTGGCAATACGCCCGTTCAAACTGGCGTCCTTGTGCGGCCAACTGATCTAGGTTGGGAGAGATAACTCCTTCGGCACCGTAACAACCAAGCGTATTGGAGAGGTCATCCGCAATGATGAACAGCACATTGGGCTTTTGCTCCTCTTCCCCGGCATTGGTGGCAAATATTGCACTAAAAAGGCTAAAGGTTAATAAAATCTGAGATAACATATTTTAATACTTTTATTTTCAAATCACCAATCCAAATCATCTCTATTGTAATAAATGAACCTTCCTTTCTCCGTTCCAACAATGAGATCAGGCCCTTTTCCGGCTTCCCGATACCAGGGCACCGGTGCGCAGGAGTGCTGCCCGAGAAATATGGGCTCCCCCTGAAAACGCATCAGTTTTGGATGCTCAAATACTGGTTGGGTATTGGTGCCGACATTTTTTAGAAAGAGCACCGAAGCGCCTGGCCTGCCCGCTTTGTCGTACCGATAGGGAAGGCCCTGTTCCGGTTCCGGGACGGTGGCATGCCTTGGCGTCCCAACAACAAGGTCTTTCACCCCGTCGAGATCCCAATCGACCAAATTGAACTTGATCCTTCCGGTACCCCCTGCCTTCAGGAAATTGGCTTTAATGTTTTCACCATTGGTCAGTTTAAGCTTATATCCCTCTTCCAGGTTGTAGTCGTCCACCTGAAAGTACAGATGAAATTCGTCATCATCATCGAGTGTAATGTAAACCATTCGGTCGCCCATATACCCGGCAGCGGGTTTACAGCGCCAGGTACCCCGAAGTTCCACCTCATCTAGAAAAAGGGAATGCCGCGGTGCCAGTTCCGGTTGTGTCGGTGTTCCGGTATTTAAAAAAACCGAGTGCATGCTTTTTGAATCATTCATTACCAAATCCGGCAGGCCGTCCCGGTTCCAGTCAACGACATTTGGGCATAAATAACCGTACCTGTTTTCATAAGGTCCCTGGATGTTTCCTCCGTATCCATTCTGCATGAAGTAATCAAAACCTCCTACCTTAATCCTTTCGGGGTCCATAAATGCAGGATGGCGATTAGTTCCTTTATTTTCTAAAAATGAGAGGTATCCTAAAGAATTACCGCATACTATATCGTCATCTCCGTCCCGATCCCAATCTACCACAGACGGAACAACCAGGGTGCCGGCTACAAGATCTCCGTTGCGGTATTTCAAATTTGCCGGGTCCGAATAAATGATCTTCCCATTGGTAGAGTCAACCCCGAGGAATTTCATGTAAAACAGGCCCCCTTCGCAGGAAGTGATCAGGTCCGAGTACGTTCCTTCTTTCGATGGGTAGGCTATAGGCGAAATAAAGACACCGGGGTGCCGGATCATATTTCCTTTGGTATCAACAACCCGGTACTTCCTGGAAAAGGTATTTGCTTTATCTGCGGCGTATTCCGTATAGTCTATTTTCCCGAGGAGCGATCCCGAAATAATTCCCCCTTTTCCTTTGCCGAGGTCAATTTGGGAGATCGTATAATGTGTTCCTTTTACGCTTTTTAAAGTGGGGGACCACAACATTGCTTCGGAGGCGCTTTTTAATGGCCAGTCCACCGTTACCTGGTACAAGGCCGAAGTTGGAGATCCACCTCTGTAAATACCTTCTCCATCGTAGGGGAAATAGCCCTCCCCCCGGTAGTTGCCTTCTGCGTGATATTCTACCCCATCTTCTACTGAAAATACCAGCGAGAGCTCACTTTCTCTCTGCTGGAGGATTCCCAAGGCACCGACCTCACCCGGCAGGCTGACATCAATTTTTTCAAGAACATTAAATTGCTTTTTGTCGTGCTCATAAATGGCTGAGATTAACTTTCCTTCCTCATACCACAATCCATAGATCTTTTTATTCCGTAAAAAAACCGTACCTGCATTTCTACAGGATACCGGAATTTTAATCTCGGTTCGATCGGTGAATACAGGCACTCCAAATTGATCAAAACCGGCCCACCGATAAAGATAAACACCGGGATACCATCGGTCCGACCTTAGAAAAAGGTCGGGATATTCGCCATCGTAAACATGAACCACGCCCAGAGGAGGGGCTGAAATTCCAGGAGAAGGAAAATCTCCGATTCCGCTGAAACTGCCGTTTGGAATTGCCGCTCCACTCTCCATCGTCTGGGACGAACCAGACAAATACAGGCAACAGAATACCATTTTCAACATCAACCGGAAGGTTGGGTCTACTTTTTTACGCCCGCGAAACGATATTATCCTTTTACAAAAAGAGGTCATATTTACCGGCTATTTTGAATAATAAAAGAACCCATCTTCGGCACCGATCAGCAATTCTTTGATGCCATCCTTATTCCAGTCTACAACGGTGGGAGAGGTAGAATGCCCGCCAATATCCCGATCACCTACTGGGCCGCGGTCCTCAAAAATGAAATGTTCCCCCTCTTTTCCAATGTTTTCCAAAAAGTTTACGTTGAGATCGGTGTTGACCAGTACATCGAAATCACCATCGTTGTCCCAATCAGTCATGACGAACTTTCGACGTCCGCTTTTTCCGGCCCGCTCCCCATTGAGGCGTAGATAGCCTTCCGATTCATCAATGATATTGTGACGCCGATCATAGGCCGAATTTTTTTTCATGTAGAAAAGCCTTTTGGGAGGCAACAGATAAGGCCAGCCTTCATACATTGTTTTCTCGTAGAAGGCCAGGTAGCCCTCGGGGTCAAGCATCACCAGATCCTGGAGCCCGTCTTGATTAAAATCGATCACTTGCGGGGTGGTCCTCCACTGGGTGGCCAGCTCCATACCGGCGGGATCCCACCAGCTCCACTCCGGTTTCTGAGGGGCGCCGATCCAGTTTACTTCAACGGGCTTGGCGGGTAGAAATTCCGGTGCCCCCACCTTACCGATATTCTGGTACCAAATCACCTTGCCCCAGGAAGAATTAACCACCAGGTCGGGCAGCCCGTCTTCGTTCCAGTCGCCCACTGTCAGTACGGTATATCCCCATTTGGCCTCTGAGGGGCCTTGCACGATGCCGTTATAGCCAGCCTGAATGCGAATTATTTCTCCCCCCGCTTCGATATATTTGGGAGGAGCCCAGCGGGGGGTATCCCCGCCACCCAGGTTTTCGATAAATCCGATGTAGCCAGCCGTATTTCCACAGATCAGGTCTTCATCTCCATCGGCATCCCAGTCGTAGCTATCGGGCGTTGATAAAGCACCAAATTTAAGTTCGTTAGCTTGTTGTTGAAAGAAGCGCGGAGGGCTAAAGACGGGTATTCCATCCTTAAACCTGCCGGTGTTTTCGACAAATGCTACTCTTCCGTCCTCTTCACCCACCACCAGGTCTATGTCTCCATCTTTGTCCCAGTCTACCGCAACCGGAACGATCATGCAGAGGTCCATCTTCAGCGGTTTTTGTCCGATGCGGATCACCTGTCCAGTAGCATATTCGGGTTTTTTCCTCGTCCCCGTATTTTGAAAGTAGGTGAGCTTGTCGAGAAATTCGCCGCAGAGAAGATCCAGGTCGCCATCACCATCAAAATCAGCAAAATTGGGCGACGGCATACCAAAGACATCCACCGGTTTTCCTCCGGCAGTGACTTTTTGTGGCTCCGCATATTTCGGCGATTTATTCGATCCCGTGTTGGTCAACAGGTATACAAACCCATGCAAGGGGCCCCGGGTCCACAGCCCGAATTCGTTGTAGGCATTTTCCCAGCCGTTATCGTTCCATTCCATCCCGTAATCATTCCAATCTCCGATTCCCACTATGAGATCTAGCTTACCATCTCCGTTATAATCGCAGTATTTCCACTGATTGGCACGGGTCTTTCCCGGATGAATTTCCTTGTTGGTATTCAATTGTGCCGGATCACTATATTGATTCTTGAGGAAGTTTTGGTATTCCACTCCCGGCCCCAATACATAAGGTTTCCCATTTACAAACGACACCTGCGTGTTAGGTAAACCATCGCCTATTCGGACTCCCGGTTTGAATACCGGCCATGTACTGGTACCATCAGTGTTTTCAAAGAAATAGGTGCCGTTATATGGAACATCTGCACAGGAAACAACCAAATCCCAGTCCCCGTCCTTATCGTAATCCATAGGCATAGGGTTGGCCCACAGCCCCACGCCCAAGTCAACCACTAGATCGTTGTTGTATTTGAGGCGTTGCAACGTTTTGTCTGCCGTTCTTTCTTGGGCTATCCCGTAGACAAATGATAAAATAACCAGGCCTAAAAAAAGTGTAGTTCTAAGCATCATAAGAGGAGGTGTTAAAATTCATTACAAACTGTTCAATCTTTTTAGCTTTTTCCGGACTAGCCTTTTGCAGAGGTTTCGCCAAGTTGTCTTCACAGATGTTCAGGCATTTTAAGGCACACTTTATGCCATTAATCACATTGCTGGAACCGTAGCCGGAACCGCTGTATAGGGTATTGCTGATTTCCATGACCTTTTTTTGCAAATGGCGTGCTTCCTCCAGTCTGCCCGCTTTGGCTGATTCGTAGATGCGTACAAACAATTCGGGAAAGGCATTTCCGCCACCGGGTACTCCACCGCTGCCACCGATCAGGGTAGCTTCCATGATCAATTCTTCCGGTCCCATCAGCAGAGGCATATCCGACGGCTCAGTTAGTTGCAAAAGATGATTAAAGTACATCAAATCAGCGGAGCTGTCTTTGATGCCGATGACATCGGGGCGAGAAATAAGTTCCCGAACGGTCTCCACTTCAAAGGATACTTTGGTCAAGCCGGGATTGTTATATAAATAAACCGGGAGTGAAATTTCCTGGATAAGTTGATCCGTGAAATGATAGAGCTCCTGCTGGTCAATTTTGAAAAAGAAGGGTGGCGCCAGGACTACGGCATAGGCACCGCATTTTTTAGCTTGGTCGGCGATATCAGCTGCTTCGCGGAAAGAAGCATTCATGATGCCGACCAAAACGGGAATGCGGCCATTAACCTGATCACAGACTAGCCTGATCAGTTCTTTTTGTACAGATTGCTTTAAGCTGGGGCCCTCTCCGGTGGTACCCAGAATGAACACGCCATGCACACCACCATTGATTAGGTGTTCTATTAATTTTTTGCATCCCTTAATATCGAGGGTGTCCTCATCCAGAAGAGGAGTAACCATGGGAACAATAATACCTTTAGCTGCAGTCATAGTTTTAATAGTTGAAGAAACTCAATGAGTATTCAGTGTATTTATCCGGGATGGCCTCAATTGGAATTGTCTCGAAATTGTGGCACCCGGTGAAACGTAATGTAATTGGCGTTATGATAGCTATCTGCGCCCCCCACTCCATCATCAAAAGCGGTGCGGGAAACGGCAATGATGTCATCTCCTTCAAACACCCAGTCGACGTATTGGAAGGCGTGAAATTTGATGTCGGGGTGGTGCAAAACAATGCGTTCAATTGTCCAGGTTTTGAGGTCGGAACTACTGATTAGGGCCAGCGTATTACGAATTTTTCCGGCTCTTTTGACATCCTCCAATAGTACTTCGTCTTTGGGTTGGATCCAATTGGTTAATGACCAATATTTTTTACTTTGATCATCATAATGGATGGTGAATTTTTTACCCGTAGCGCCCGGCATTTGGATGAATCCTTCATTGGGGTCGAAACGGGCTGTTTTGCCATCTCTGCTGATTTTTACCATGGCGCCTACACCTTTGGTGGTATCGTCAAACTCGCAGCGCAGTACATTGACGATTTCGCCATCCGGACTGAGTACGGCATTGCCTTCCAGCCAGCTGCGTAAACCCGATTTATGCCAGTCTTTTTGGTAGGGAATTTTGTTGGAAAAAGTCCAGCTGTCGGCGCGCAGCAGGTCTGCATCAACCGGGGCCGACATCATGAAAGCCCTAAATTGCCGACCCTCGGGGGCATCCTCCATGGCCCGCCATATTCTGCCATTGTGGATCACCACGGGCACCGGTGCGCAGTGGTAGCGACCTTCAGCAAGCATTCCCGATTTTTTGTCTTTGGGTTCCGTCCAGGTTTTTCCACCATCTACAGATTTGCGGATGGCAATATTGCCAAAAGCCTGATAGACGCCGAGGAGGTATAGAGCCTCATTATGGTAAAAAAGATTAGACCAGCGCTGGTTATCCATTTCCGTAAGGAAAGTCCAGGTTTTGCCTTTGTCTTTTGATCCGTAAATGGCCGTTTTGTGCACCTTGCCACGATCACCGCCTACAATGGAGGTGAAATTGTGTGAACTCACATAATCGCCATTGGGCAAGACGACGATGCTTGGTGCTCCGACATAAACACCCGATGAAGCAGGTTTGTGATTGATAATACTACCGGGTACTTGGTTCGATCCACCTGAAATCTTCGCTTGTCTGGGGTAGTCGGTTGTTGGTTGGTACGCTTCCTGCAAAATGCGCTTTACCCTGGCGACCACTTCCGGATGACTGTCGGCGATATTTTGGGTTTCCCCCAAATCTACGTTTAGGTCATACAATTCGAAGGTGCTTTTACCATCTTTTTCGATATGAATGGCTTTGTATTGGCCAACCCTCACCGCTTGTTTGAAGGTGGGGCGCACATGGCCATAATCCCAATAGAGGTAGTCGTGTTTGGGGCCGGTTTTGCCCTTCAGGTCGGCCAGGAAGGAAAGTCCATCGGTTGCAAATTGGGTAGGGTAGTGTACCAGTTCCGCAAAGGTGGGCAGCATATCCCAAAAAGCGATCAATTTATCATTGGTGGTGCCTGCCGGAATGACGTTTTTCCAACGGGCAATAAACGGAATGCGAATGCCGCCTTCCGAAAGGTCTCTTTTGCCACCTTTCAGTGGTCCGTTACTATCAAAGAATTCAATGGGGGTGGGAACTCCGGTATAGGGACCATTGTCACTGGTAAAAATGACCAGGGTGTTTTCGTCGATACCCAGCTCTTTTAGTAAAGCCATTAACTTTCCCACATCACCGTCCAAGCGGCTAATCATGGCCGCATAATTTTTGGCTATTTGTGGCCAATCTTTATCGGTATATGGGGTATCGGAAGGTACGATGTAGTGATCGGGGGAGTCTTTGGGATAATCCGAAAAATGAGGGATGGTGTAGGACATGAATAGAAAAAAAGGCTTTTCCCTGTTGTCTTTGACAAAGTTTTCGGCTTTTTGGGTAAATAAATCGTGGGTGTAAAAGCGATTTTCTCCACCGCGATTGCCCTTTAACTTGCCGACTTCATTTTCCATCACCAATTCCTGTAACAAGACGAGCTGATCGTTTTCCCAGAGGTAATCGGGATAATAAAAGTGGGCTTGATCCTGGTTGTAATGACCATACCAATAGTCAAACCCTTGTTGATTGGGCAACCCCCAGGAACCAGGAATACCCAATCCCCATTTGCCTACGCCACCGGTTTGGTAACCAGCTTGTTTAAACATCTCTGCCACCGTAAAATCATCAGGCCGCAGGAATACGCCGTGTGGCAGGTTGTCACGCACCCGGTTGTGCCCGTTGTGGAAACCCGTCATCAGGCTAGACCGGGATGGGGCACACACACTGGAACCCGCATAGGCTTGTGTAAATCGCATGCCTTCCTTCGCCAATTGGTCGATGTGTGGAGTTTGGATCTTTTGCTGTCCATAGCACCCCAAATCGTTGTACCCCAGATCGTCTGCCATGATAAAAATGACATTGGGGCGGGTGGGGATGTTGGCGGCCAGCAACAATGATGGCAATAAAAAGATAGACAGCAAAAGGCTGTATCTGTATACAAGGATTTTTTTCACAACAAGGATTTTTTTTCAACAAATATTACTTCCGGATATCTTCGGTGTATTTGCGAAAGTCTTCTATTCGATAAAAGGTGATGTAATTGGCATCGTGGCAATTGTGTGCCTTGGTGCCATCTGGTTCCTCATAGGCCGTACGGATCAATGCAATCAAATCATCACCTTCAAATTGCCAATCGGCGTATTGGAAGCCCGTGTAAGTGACATCGGGATCTTGCAATACAATTTTGTTAACGGCCCAATTTTTTAAATCCGAAGAAGAAAGGAGGGCCAGTGTATTTCTCGTTCGTTCAGGATTTCCTCCTTTGTATTCGTCAGGGATATAGTTGCTCAAAGCCCAATAACGCTTTGACACTCCATCGTAGCGGATGGTGAATTTTTTGCATCCTCCCGGGAACTTGATAAAGCCACTTTCGGGATCAAAATCTACGGTTTCACCATATTCCGAAACCTGGATCATACAAGCCTGCCCGCCGTTTGGATGAAAGTCGTTGCGCAGGATATTCCACATCTGCCCGTCGGGGTCGACAACCATATTGCCTTCCAGCCAGGCCCTTCCCGGCCAGTCTTGGTTGTAGCGCAGGCGATTGCTCACGGTCCAACTTGCCGGTTTTAATAAGTCGGCATCCAATGGAGCGGATACGACAAAGGAGCGGAAATTGACACCCCATTTTTCTCGGGGATTGCGGTCTTCCATGGCCCGAAAGATGCGCCCATTATGGATCAGCATGGGCATGGGGGCGGTGTGGTATTCTTCATCATCGCGCAGAATGGAAGGCGTGGTCCAGTTGCGGCCACCATCGGTGCTTTTACAAATGGCCATTGGACCGTAATGTCCGGCAGTGCCCATGAGGTAAAGCTCGGCTTGGTAAACAAACAAATTGGCCCAGGAAAAGGGTTTGATGGAGGCCACTTCTTCCCAGCTCTTTCCCCGGTCGCTGGAGGTGGCAATGAGGGTTTCTTCTGGTTGTCCTGTGCGACTTAGTTCTTTGCCAAATTTTTGATAAGAAGCAACATAAGTGCCATCATCTAAAATGACAATAGAGGGGGAACCGATGTAAATCTGATCCTTGGCCGGATAGTGCGCCACAACGGTTCCCGGAACTTGTTCGTGTTGGCTAAAAGCCAAGTGAAAGGTGGACAGTAATAAAAATGCGGTATAAATGGTTTTGGTCATAAGCATTCATGTTTTTAAAATTAGCGGGGCTCTTTTTTAATTAGGGAGACCAAAAAGCCGACGAGGAATATGGCAGAAGTACCAAACACAATGGTCAAGTAGGTATGGAATTGGTTGCCAATGGCCTCTTCTCCCAGAAAGACATTAGACAAACTGAGCCAGAGGATTATCAATAGGCCAACAATGACGCCAATGATGGCGCCAACCACATTCTTCTTTTCGGAAAAAGCACCCAGGAGAAACAGTCCCAGCATACCGCCACTGAAAATAGAGGCCAATTTCCACCAGGCATCCAAGGCACTTTTGACATTAATCATGGCAATACCAATGGAAATACCCAGTATGCTGATCACTACAGACGATAGATAAAGCACCCGCATGGCTTCCCGGTCGGAGGCGGTTTTTTTGAAATATTTATTATAATAATCCGTCAGAAATACAGTGGCGGAGCTATTGAAGCTGGTGGAAATGGTACTCATCCCCGCAGCGAAGATGGAGGCGACCATCAGCCCGGTAATGCCCACCGGTAATTCTGTGACAATGAAGTAAGGGAATATCCGGTCACTCTTATTGACATCTTGTAAGTCAACGGGTAAAACACCTGCTTTGGATTGGTAAAAGGCAAACAAGGCCGTGCCAATAAAGAGAAATAAAGCAGAAACCGGAATGTACAACAATCCACCGATCAAGGCTGACTTTTTGGCTTCGCGATCGGAACGTGATGCCATGTACCGCTGAACATAGTTTTGATCGATACCATAGTTTTGCAAGTTGATGAATATGCCGTAGATCAACACCACCCAAAAGGTGGGTTGTGATAACTCTAAACTAAAACTCCCGAGGCTGAATTTGTCATTGGCCGCTGCGATTTCAAACAATTGACTGGGCCCTTCCGGCATGGAAAAAATCAGATAAACCGCGCAAACTATTGCACCAAAAATCAAGATAATGCCTTGGATGGCGTCGGTCCAGACCACCGCTTGGATGCCACCCAGCATGGAGTAAATAGTCACTACAATGCCCGTCACCACAATGATGGTTGCGATATCCCAACCGATGATGGCATTCAGTGCCAGTGCCAACAGGTAGAGGATGGTGCCGATACGCATCAGTTGGGTCAGCAAATAACACAAGGAAACATAAATGCGGGCCCAAGGGCCAAACCGTTGCTCCATGTAGGTATAGGCCGAGGGGCTATTGATGCGCCGATAGAGTGGCACAAAGAACTTCACGGCAATCAGAGAAGCAATGGGTAAAGACAGGCTGAAGACAAAGGCATTCCAATTGGATAAATAAGCCGTGCCGGGCAATGCCAGGTAGCTGATGCTACTGACAAAGGTGGCAAAAATCGACATGGTGACTACCCAGCCGGGGATATTGCTATTGCCAAGCGTGAAGGCAGCAGAGGATTTATTCTTTTTAAAGAACGAGCCGCCAAATATGGTAATGCCGGCCATGTAAAGGAAAAAAACAATGAGGTCTACGCTATTCATTGGTACTTGTTTGCAACTTATTTTGGAAAAACCCCTTTTAGCAGAGGATCATTAATCAGTTTCATTTGTTCAGTAATTTTTTGGTCGAGGGTTTTGATCACTGCTTTAATTTCAGGGCTACAATCAGTGATCATATTGATATTTTCTTCCGGGTCTTTGGCAATGTTGTACAATTCATCCCGTTCCGGGTTAAGAAAATCTCTAACTAGCTTCCACTCATCGGTCCGGTAGCAACGCATGTAAGCTTTGCAGTAGTTGATCATACTGTATTCGGCGTATACGTCATTGTTCCAATCATTGACTGTCTCGCCTTTCAGTAAAGGCACCAGGCTGTGCCCCCTGACCGTTGCTTTTTTAGGAGTTTTACCGCCGGCCATTTCCACAATAGTGGGATACCAGTCTAAACTACGGGTGTTCTCCGTAATCACGGTACCCGGTTTAATGTGCCCGGGCCAACGCACGATAGCGGGTACACGTAGAGAGTTGTCGTATAAATTGGGTCGGTATTTACTGGCGATATTTTCGGTTGCTTCCGGCAGGTGATTGGTGATCCAAATGCCATTGCCTTTATGCTCAATCCCATTGTGTCCCATATTGTACCCATGGTCTGAAGTAAAAATGACAATGGTGTTTTTGTCAATGCCCAATTCCTTTAGCAAAGCCATTAAGCGTCCAACATTACGATCCACACCGCTGGTGCTGGCCAGGTACTCCCGCATTTTGCGTTTGGCTTTTTCCACATTCAGGTCCGGATAATTCGGGTTTGGTAATTCCGGGTCCATGTCTTCATAAGGAGCCCAATCTTCTGGTGCTACGGGCAGCCATCTGCCATGAGGTGCCCGGTAATTCAGACACAGTAAAAAAGGCGTTTTGGCATTTTTAGTAATGAATTCAATGGCGTTATCCGTCAAAATATTGGTAGTTAACCCTTTGTATTCTTTTACCTCGCCATCTTTTTCTAAAGGAGGATTTTCCGGAGACGTTCCGCCTCCGGTCAATCCCATAAAGTAGTCAAAGCCGTGATTGGTTGGATGGTATTTTTTGTTTTTTGTTTGTGTCCAATCACCTAAATGCCATTTGCCGATTAGCCCCGTAGTGTAACCGGCCTTTTGTAATATTTCCGCGAAGGTGATACTTTTAGGGTCCAGCCCAACGGGGTTTTCAGGGGTATATAACTTGTGTTGGGGGTGGGGAATAAAGTCGTGAATGTTGTATTCACTGGCATACTGACTGGTCATGATGCTGGCTCTGGCCGGGCTGCATACCGGAGTGGTCACAAAGGAGTTTTTTAAATATGCTCCTTCCCTCGCCAATTGGTCAAGGTTGGGCGTGTGCGCATTTGGATCACCGGATATCCCCAGGGCCCAGGGGGCCTGATCATCCGTGTAGATAAACAGGATGTTGGGCTGTTGATCTTGTGCATGCAGGATTACACCAGTCGTGAAAACCAGTACAATTGTTGTAAAAATATTAGTTAGTCTAAGCATGTTCTTTTAATTTAAAAAAACTATAGAGCCGTGTGTTAAACGGTTGTGCGTGACTATTCTGAAGTCATTTTGAACTGTTGTTATTCGCTGGTTACCGCGGTTAAATTTCTCCTAAGTTTTATGATTCAGTGACTGTGCAATTAAATAATAGTATGGTATTCCTTTCACAGCTCCAATGTCAATGTTTTTATCTATTAATCAATACCCCTCATTTTGTTTCAGTAGCGGATTGGAATCGAGGGCAAACTGAGGAATTGGGTACCTTTCCCGGTACTCTTCTACATGAGTATATCCTCTGGCTTGAGCCGATTCAACAAATTTGTCCATCCGAATGAAGTCATGCCTTCTTTTTCCTTCACAATAAAATTCCCAGCCTCTTTCCTTCAAAATTTGATCACGCAGACTTTCCTTAGAGCCAAAATCTGTCAAGGCGATGTTTCCTAGCTTAGCCCGGTTTCGAACTTGATTGATCAGATCAATGGATTCCTGATTGGGGCCGTTCAGCTCATTTAATGCCTCTGCCCGATATAGTAAGATCTCGGCATAGCGGAAATAGGGAATGTCATTACCATGTGCCTGGGAAGCCGCATTGGGGTCCGGCCAAAACTTAAAGGAGCGGGCATCATCATTTCCCAGTGCCTGGATTGTATCACCGGCTTCGTTGATGTAAACCTTCAAAATGGGTTTAGAGCGTTCATCCCCCTCTTCAAAAGAGTTGACGAAGTTATCTCTCAGTTTATAGTTGGATCCGAAGTTAAACCACTTGGGGTCAAACTCCAGTCCTGAAACAGGATCTTTAGCAAAATCGGCAGGGAAGCAGACATTCATAAACTCACAATCCGTTGCCCGATTAGGATCGGCAATGGCGACCCTTACCCAAATGTATTCTTCATTTCGTTCATTTTCCACTCTGAACATATCCGGATAGCTGGGATATAATCCATAGATCCCAAGATCCATAATGGCTTGTGCCTGATCTGCTGCTTTTTGCCATTGCTTAGTCATCATATAGAAATCACAGAGGTGGGCCCTAGCTGCCGCTTTGTGGGCTCGGCCGTAGTTTGGCTCTTCTCCCGGGTTGGGTAGATTCGGCAAAACAGCCAGTAATTCGGATTCAATAAACCCAAGTAGTTCTTCTTCCGATGCGCGGGGTAGCGCCAATGGGTCGTTTGAACTAGTTCTGAGAGGTACGGGGCCAAAAAACTGATAAAATTGGAGATACGTGATGGCTCTAATAAAACGTGCTTCCGCCGCATATAAGGCCTTTTTGGCATCCGAGATATCGGCCTCTTCCACACTTTCAATGACAATGTGAGCATTGAGTATGGCCCTCCAGTAGTTATTCCAGCCAAAGTCGTAGGTGTTGGCATCCCAGGTAAAATCATTAAAAAGGCCATCCACATTATGCGCGCCACCACCGAGTTGCCAATGGATGTCGGTACAAAACTCTTCGACTCCAACCAACTGGCGATTGGTGCCGCTTGAGGCCATATCATTCGATTTATGATAAGCAGCGCCCAATACGGAAATCAACCCCTGATCCGTTTTTAGGAAATTTTCGGGGGCCAGTTCTGAAAAGACTTCCTCTTCCAGGTTCTTTTCACAGGAAGTCATTAGCAGTAGAGAAAAAGTAAGTAAAAAAAGAACATATATAAAAGGTCTCATTATTCTAATTTTTAGATTCTACAATCCTAATTTCACACCAAAAAGGAAAGAGGTAGCCAGCGGATACGCGTTCCAATCTACACGGAAATTGGCATTCCCCCGAGAGTTTAGTGCTGGATTCATTCCCTGATAGTTCGTCAGTGTAAACAAATTCTGGCCGGTTACATAAAGCGTAAGGTCACTAATCCGGGAGCCAGAACCGGTGGGAACGTGGTAACTCAATTGGACTGTACTCAAGCGAACATAAGAAGCATCCTCTACGGTATAGCTGTTGACCGCTTTCGTTCCCTGACTGAATTCGTTAATAAAAGAAGGATATTCATTTGTAGGATTCGAAGGAGTCCATCGGTTGAGGATAGGCTCTGCATAACGATTACGGCGGAAGTTGCTCGGGTAGTAAGTATCCCCCAGTTGAGCGTTAAACATCTCCACATCTTCCTGCCCGTCAATAAACAGATACAATTGGAAGTTCTTGAAACTAAAAGTGCTTCCTACAGACCAGATTAGGCCCGGGAAAGAATTTCCGAGAATTACCCGATCATCGCCGTTTACCGTACCATCACCATTTACATCCCTGAATTTAATAGAGCCAGGTTCTACATTATCTGTAGTCTGTGAAAAGTCATCATCCTCTTGCCAGATTCCGGTAATTTCCCATCCATAGAAAGAATAGAGTGGATCCCCTTCTCTAATGATCGCAATACCGGAAGTTGTCTGGGCGGCATTACCCGTAATGATCTGAGGAATTCCTCCGAGGTCTGTCACTTCATTCGTAATGGTTGAAAGAGAAAGGTTGAGGTCCCAGTTAAAAGCCCCGGTCAGTACATTGGCAGTCAAGCCCAGTTCCAGACCCGAATTAGCAACGCTACCAACATTCCGAAGTTGGTCATCGAAGCCGGTTGAGGAAGGGATTGGCAATTCGATCAACATATCTTTGGTGTTCTTCTGGAAATATTCCAGGCTACCGTTGATCCTGTCTTCCAGTATTCCAAAGTCCAGTCCTACGTTAAACATTTCGGTTGTCTCCCACTTCAGGTCAGGGTTGGCCAAACGGGAAGGTTCGGTCGTCAGGTATTGCTGATCATCCCATCCGATCCGATCTCGGCTTCCGGAGGAAAAAGTGGAAATAGATCGGTAGTTACCAATTTCCTGGTTACCGGTTTGCCCCCAACTCACGCGGAGTTTAAGGGTGCTGATTGCATTTGTCAAAGGGCCAAAAAAATCTTCGCGGTGTAATTTCCATCCGGCAGCCACCGAGGGGAAGTACCCAAATTTGTTATTGGCTCCAAATCGAGAGGAACCATCAATTCTCATAGTGGCCGTGAGTAGATACTTGTCCTGCAGGGAATAATTGACCCGTCCTAGGTAGGAAGCCAGTTGATTACCAGATTTATTACTGGAACTGGTGGTGAAATTTGGATCACCAAGACCCAGGTTATTGGCACCTGTTACATCTGACGGGAACCCGGAAGCTGTACTTGTGTGGCTGGTCGAAATAAAATTCTGACTTGTGATCCCTAATAGGATATTCAAACTTTGGCGGCCAAAATCCTTATTGTAATTGGCTGTTCCTTCAAAGAGGTAGTTGGTCCGTGTACCTTCCCGTATGGTAGCGACCCCATTGGACGACCTCCCCCAGTTGGTTGTTTTATCTACATAGGTAGCTCTTTCGTCCGTTCTTACATCCCCCCCGACGTTCAATTTGAAGGATAGCTCAGGTAGTACAAAATATTCCCCATACACGGTGCCAAGAGTCCGAAAAGTATTATTGATAGAGGTCTTCCCATTGGCAATAGCGAGCGGATTATCGATTTGCATCCATGGAGAGACCATATAGGTTCCATCATCATTAAAAATGGCCTGGGTAGGATCGTAATTGTTGGCGGCATAAACGACTCCTGCTCTTTCGTTTACTTCCTGGCCAACTGCCACGTAGTCATCTCTGCTATAGGTTGATGTAAGGTTGAGGCCGACATTGAAGCGATCACTGACCTTATTGGCTAGGTTAAGCC
The DNA here is from genome assembly GCA_964015035.1 of uncultured Saprospiraceae bacterium. Taxonomy (GTDB): domain Bacteria; phylum Bacteroidota; class Bacteroidia; order Chitinophagales; family Saprospiraceae; genus BQJU01. Next base: position 40,299 of record CAXHCA010000026.1, on the reverse strand, counting down.
TGGCGCCGTATCTTTTGAATCCAGAATTAATAATGATTCCATCCTGATCGAAATGATTTAGGGAAGCCAGGAAAGTTGTTTTTTCATTACCTCCGGAAAAGGAAAGATTATGACTGTGTACCACAGCATTATCTGCATAGATCTCTTCCTGCCAATTGGTACCACCATTGTCGATACTTTCCACTCGTTGGCTCGGATCCCCACCACCTGCATCTATGATCGCGTTGAGTTCTTGCATATACTCCTCGGGAGATAGCAAGTCGACCGTATTGCTGACATTCTGAATGCCAGCATAACCATCATAATTGACTTTCGTTTTTCCTGCAGCTCCTTTTTTTGTAGTAATAATAATGACCCCATTGGCGCCGCGGGCTCCATAGATAGCGGTAGCGGAGGCATCTTTCAAAACATCAATGGATTCAATATCCGCCGGGTTGATGGAACTAAGTGGATTTCGGGAACTGTTGGTTTCGGTGAACCCCTCCGTTCCTGTATTGTTAAAACGTCCGTTATCGATTGGCAAGCCATCTATCACAAACAAGGGGCTGTTGCTGGCATTGATAGATCCTGCGCCCCGGATGTTAATGGAAATACCTCCACCTGGTTCTCCGCTGTTCTGTACAACGTTGACCCCGGGGATCTTCCCCTGTAATAATTGATCTGGAGAAGTGATCGATCCTTTATTAAATTGCTCTTCATTCAATCCGGTTACCGCGCCGGTTATGTCACTTTTCCGTTGGGTCCCGTATCCGATCACAACTACCTCATCCAGGTTTTTCACATCTTCATCCAGAATTACATCAATGGTAGTTCGGGCACCAACGGTTACTTCTTTGGATATAAATCCGATATAACTAAAAACCAAGATTGATTCATCGCCGGGTACAGTGATGGTATAATTTCCTTCAATATCGGTCACCGTTCCAGTTGTTGATCCTTTTACAAAGATATTCACCCCAGGTAACCCTTCCGGGCTATCCTTGCCCGTAACTTTACCCCTAACCTCTTTATCTGTTTCTATCTTCCAATTGTTTGTTGAAGCGTGAGTGGGGGTAGCAAATGCCAGGCAAAAAATGATGGCAATGCACATGAATGGGGTGTTGCTTAAAAAACAGGAACGAGTACATGTTAAGGTTAAGGCATCCATGATTTTTTTTTGAGATGAGTAAATTATAAATTATCATAGGTGACTTTATTCTCTGTTAAGCTCCCACTGAATCCGTATTCGCCAACTTGATCTCTAATTCAGCAGCAATTTGATCCAACAGGAACATTAGAGAATTTAGTTTGTAATGCGTATCATCATCTAGTGCTGTTCGGGATATCCGACTTTCAGAGGAAATATTTAATCCTCTTTTTTGGAGAAACAGCTTGGCTATGTGCGGATAATTATGGTGAATCACAGCATCCATAATGCTCAGGGTCGCATCCAGTTTTTTTAGTTTTTCATCTGAGCGTCCGTTTTTCCAATGTTGCAGAAAGTAGGCAAAAAGTTCAGGGTAAAAATTGGCTCCGATCGGCGAGAGTCCACGAGCTCCATTCAGTAGAGAATCCCAGCCAGTAGAAACATGAGCATTATACAGCCCCATATTCGTTCCTTCAATGGCTTTTAGCTTTTGCTTAAGCATGGAAAGGCTACAGCAGGTGTCTTTATGGTAAAGAAATCTGCCCGTTTGAGCCATCCAACCCAGTAGTTCTGGAGAAAGTACCTTTTTATAAGGGACAGGACACTCGTAGAGGCCTAAGGGGATGTTGCCTGTTTGAGACAACAACGCTTCCATTTTTCTTTTAAATACCGCATCTGAGTCAAATTCTGTCACCAATTGACTAGTGCTGATTACCACAGCAGCCACTCCGGTATCGTAGAGCTTTTTGATAAAATCTGCATTGATTTGAATGTCGCTGCTAAATGAACCGGTAGCGACCACCTGCACCCGACCGTCAGCGGTGTCTACCACTGTTTTCGTGATGGCTAGTCGTTCTTTTTCAGTGAGTTGGAACATTTCACTGGACAGGCAGTTGGCAAAAAGCCCATTGGAACCGGCATCTAAATAAAAATTGGTTAGACGCTGTAGTCCTTCTTTGTCTACTTCATTATTGGTTTTAAACGGCGTCAACATGACGGGCCAGAGCCCTGTTGCTAGTGGTTGCATTGCTTATAATTTCAAATTAGAACAAAAATTATTGTTCCGCTTGGTTTTGTAAATAATATAGGAAGCCATCTTCGGCTCCTAGTAATAAATCCGGAACACCGTTTTTATCCCAGTCTACTGTGGTAGGGCTGGTGGTATGCCCGGCGAGTTTTTTATCAGATAAGTCGCCTTTGAAGGCAAATTTGACTTGTCCATTTTCTGTGCCCACATTTTCAAAAAGGGCCACATTTTTGCTGTTGACCAAAATATCGAGATCGCCATCTTGGTCCCAATCGGTGAAACACCACTTTCTGCGGCCACTTTTACCGTATTTGCCTTCATTGAGGCGCAAGGGGCCGGCTTCCTTCACTACCGGTACATTTTTACGATCAAATTCTGACCCGTTGGTTCCGTAGAAGATGCGCTGTCCTGGCTTCAGTTTCAGCGTGCCGCCATCGTCAAATCGTTCAAAAAAGGCCAGATAGCCTTCATGGTCCAGCATCACCAAGTCCATCAGTTGATCTTTGTTCCAGTCAATCGCGATGGGCGTGGTACGCCATTGGGTGGCCAATTCATCAGCGGCGGGATCCCACCAATTCCACTCTGGTTTAGCCGGCGGGGTGTTGCCCCATGCTACTTTAACAGGTTGTGCTTCACTGAGGGTGGGATGCCCTTTGCTGCCGATGTTCTTATACCATTCGATTTTGCCCCATATAGAGTTGATAATGATGTCTTTCAAGCCGTCGCCATCCCAGTCGGCAACGGATAGGGTGGTGTAGCCCCATTTTTTTTCGGCGGGACCTTGAATAGAACCTTGGTCTCCGGCCATAATTCTGATCGGTGTTCCATTGATTTCCAGCCGTTGTGGTGCTGCCCAGGTTGGTGGGTTTCCGCCATCCAGATTTTCGATAAAACCAATGTATCCGGCGGTGTTTCCGCAGATGAGGTCTTCGTCTCCGTCGTCATCCCAATCTACACTGAAAGGAGTGACCAGCGCACCAAATTTTACAAAATCCGCCTCTTGCTTCAGATAGACCGGAGATCGGAACACTGGCATGCCAGCGTTCCGGGTCCCAGTATTCTCTACCAACGCCACCCTACCGTCTTCATCTCCTATGATCAGGTCAATATCACCATCCTGATCCCAGTCGACAGCGGTAGGTGTGATCATCTCCAGGTCCAATTTTATCAATTCATCACTAGTACTTAGAAACTTACCTTTTGCATATTTTGGCTCCGTACGAGAACCTATATTTTCAAACCAGGTGAGTCGATCCAGGAATTCTCCGCAGATGATATCCAGATCACCGTCACCGTCAAAATCTTCAAAACTTGGGGAAGGGGCACCGTACACGTCGATGGGGGCGCCACCTGCTTCAATTTTCCCCTTTAGGGAATACTCACCGTCAATATTTTCTATGAGGTAGACATAGCCGTGCAGGGGGCCGTTGGTCCAGTTGCCATTTTCATCAAAGGCATTGTCCCATCCGTAATCGCCCCAGTCATCGATCCCTGCAATCAGATCGAGATCGCCGTCATTTTCGTAGTCTACATACTTCCACTGGCTGAAGCGGATTTTCTGATGTTTTTCTTCTAATTCTTTATTGGGGTATAATTTTTTGGGTTGTTCATAGAGGTTGCTTTTGAAATCTACGTATTCCACGCCTGGTCCCAGGATACGCGGTTCTCCTGCTACATGACTGATTTGCAGGTTCTTCTTGGCGTCTCCCAGTCGAACGGGTTTGCCAAAAATGGGAAGGCCATCATCGCCTTTTCTTTTGTTTTCGAAAAAATAGATGCCATTGAAAGGGGTATCCGGACAAGAAACAATGAGGTCCATGTCGCCATCGCCATCGTAGTCCATTGGCAAGGGCCAAGCCCATAGGCCTACGCCCAGGTCGACTAATAAATCCGAATTTTGGTGGGTGATTCGGGTAAAATCTTCAGCAGGAGTCTCGGTTTCAGACTGTGCTGGTTTTTCTTCGGGGGTCTGACATTGCCAAAATAAAAGACAAGTCAGTAAAATGAGGGCTGGAGCTGTTAATGTTGTATGGGGGAATGTCCTCATGAATGAAAAGTTTACGATGGAATAATATGCGCTGCCCTTAGGAGAGTAGGACCAATACCTACTCTCCTGGCAGCTAACTATGAAATGTATGAAACTGTATTTTTAATAGCCTTCGTTCTGCTCTAAAACAGGGTTTGCGTCAAGTGCAAACTGAGGAATGGGGTAGCGTACCATGTGATCCTGAGCCGGCAGCCCCCGGGCTTGTGCGCGCTTGATGAATTCACCGTGGCGAATCAGGTCTTCCCGGCGCTTATCTTCCCACCAAAATTCCCAGCCACGCTCATCCAGAATTTGACTTCTTAGGGCTTCTTTGCTACCAAAATCAGCCAGGTCCAGTTCAGGTACACCGGCACGATTTCTAACTAAATTGATCAGATCTATCGCTTCTTGAGTCGGTCCGCTGATTTCATTCAGGGCTTCTGCTCTAGATAGCAGGATATCCGCGTAGCGAATGACCGGAACGTCATTGCCATAAGCCGGTCCTTCAAAGTCATCAGCTGGCCAGTATTTAAATGGCCGTGGATTATCGGCTGGAGGCAAGAGGTCAATTAGCTCTCCGCTGGTATTGATGTATTGAGTAAGAATGAGTGATTTTCTCAGGTCGTCTTCGTGAAAAGAAAACCAAAAATCATCCCGCAAACGGATCATGGTCGCAAAGTTTCTACAACCATCACAAAATTCCAGACCGGAGACCGGATCGCTGGCGAATGCTACTGGCCATCCAAAATTCATAATACTGATATTGGCGGTACGGTTGAGGTCAGCCTTGGATGTTCTCACCCAGATCATCTCCTCATTACGCTCATTTTTCACCTGAAACAATCCAAAATATTCAGGAAATAGATCATAAGTATTGAGATTCATGACGTCCTGTGCCGCATCTGCGCACTTTTGCCATTGCTTGGTGTTGAGGTAAAGCTTGGTTAAGAAACCCATAGCCGCCCCTTTGGTTGCACGGCCCCATTGCTTTTCCTCGCCAGGGCTGGGCAGATCGGCAATACAGGCCTGAAACTCCGACTCAATAAAACTAAGCATTTCCTGCTCGGAAGCCTTGGGCGTTTCCAATTCCTGCTCAGAGCTGGTGCGCAAGGGCGTTGGACCAAATTGAATATACAATTGATAATAAGCGGCCGCCCGGATGAAACGCGCTTCAGCGGTAATCAGTGCTTTATCCTCATCAGTAACATTGGCCGTTTCAATATTCTCCAACAAGATATGGGCATTTCTAATGGCCGCATAGGGTTTATTCCAAAATACGCTATACATACTACTACCCACACCATCCAATATGAAGTCCTGGAAGTTGGTGGCCCAGTTGGCAATGGCACCCTCAGTGGCAAAACCAACATCAGTCATTATTTCGGAAGCGGAAATGCCCTGTGCGCAATCGTTACCGCCCATTTGTACCAGATTGGCATAAGCCCCGTATAAAACGGCTTCCACTCCCTGCAAGGAATTAAATAAATTATCAGGTGCCGTTTCTGAAAAAACCTCGGGTTCGAGAATAGACTCACACCTTACAAAGAGAATGGTGGAGCATAAAAGAAGCATTCGAACGATATGTTTCATTATTTTTCTTTTTTTGAATTTTTAGAAATAAGGGGTTAAGCATTTTTAAAATCCAACGTTAACACCAAATAGATACGTTCTTGCCGAAGGATATCCGTTCCAGTCGATCCGGAAATTGGCACTGCCATTAGGGTTCAGTGCAGGGTCGAAACCATCATAGTCGGTGAACGTCAATAAGTTCAAGCCAGACAGGTAAATTTCCACAGACCGGAAGGTTTTATTCAATAAAGTCTTAGGCAGGTTATAGCTCAATCTTACCGTTTGTAATTTAATATAGGAAGCATCCTGCACTGTTCTGGAATTCACTCCCTGAGAATGTTGGTCAACGTTCAGGTAGGAAGGATATTCATTAGTTGGATTACTTGGTGTCCATCTGTTGAGGAATGGCTCGGCAAAACGATTAATGCGTGTACCGGAACGTGGGTAATACTGCTCCAGTAGGTTGCCATTGATCATACTGACACCCTGCACTCCCTGAAAGAATACATATAAGCTCACCCCTTTATAGGAAAAGGTATTGCCAAAGCCCCAGGTGAAATCAGGGAAGGAGTTTCCTAAGATTACGCGGTCGTCGCTGTCAATGGTGCCGTCCTTATTGAGGTCATTAAATTTGAAATCTCCGGGCTGTACGTTATTAGTAACTGCCGAAAAGTCATCACCTTCCTGCCAGATGCCTACTACGTCATAGCCATAGAAAGATTGGAGCGGCTGGCCGGGCGTAATAATGCTGATGTTACCGGCAGCAGCAGAGAAACTACCCGTAAGGATTTGAGAAATGCCACCGAGGTCCTGCACCTCATTCTTAAGGGTGGAAATATTGAAATCAGAATTCCAGCTAAAGTCTCTTTTCCTTACATTGTATGAAGTGAAGGCTAGTTCAAAGCCGGAATTATTCATGCTACCGATGTTGACTAGTTTGCTGGTATAACCGCTGGAAGTGGGAATCGGCAGGTTGAGCAACATATCGGTGGTTTTCTTTTGGTACCAGTCAATCGAACCGGAAAGGCGGCCTTCCAACAAGCTGAAATCGATTCCAATATCAATTTGCTCGGTGGTCTCCCATTGTAGGTCCGGATTGGCAATCCGGGTAGGGTTCAGACTGGTTACAAACTGATCGTCCAGGACATAGCTGGTGCGATTGCCGGAAGCAAAAGTCACGAGCGAACGGTTGTTGCCGATTTCCTGGTTACCGGTTTGGCCCCAGCTGGCTCTTACTTTGAATAGATCAAATACATCCTTCATGGGGAAGAAATCTTCCTGGTCTAATAGCCAGCCTAAAGAAAATGACGGGAAGAAACCAAAGCGGTTGCCTTCACCAAAGCGGCTGGAGCCGTCAATCCGGTAAGAGGCAGTCAGCAGGTACTTGTCCATGAACTTATAGTTCACACGTCCCAGGTAAGAAAGCAGGGCATTGGTGGACTTAAAGCTGGAATTGACCAGTGTGCTACGGTCTGCCAATCCAAAATTGGAGGCGCCGGTTGCATCGGTGGTAAAATTGTTGGCCTGCTGCTGATTGGTACGGGTAATAAATTTCTGAGTGGTTGCACCCGCGAGCAGATTCAAGGTGTGATGGCCAAATTCTTTATTGAAGTTAAGAGTACCTTCCACCAGGTAGTTGGACTGGGTAGCCTGGTAAGCAGTGGCCACACCGCCAAGTGAATTACCGATGATGGTGGTTCTATCCTTATACACACTTTTATCTTCATTGTTGACATCTCCACCAGCTCTGACCTTAGCGCTCAGACTGGGCAGCAGGAAGTATTCCATATAAACGGTACCGAGATAACGGTAGCGGTTGCCGTCCATGTGGTTGCCTTTGATGATGGCCAGCGGGTTGTCGATATCCATAAATTCTGTGGTGACGTAACTACCGTCTTCATTGTAGATCTCCAGGGTCGGATCATACAGCTTGGAGGCATTGACTACACCACCGCGTAGGTTAACATCAAATCCCTGAGGTACGAAGATATCTTTGATGTAGCTGGTTGTGGCGCTTACTCCAAAGTTGAAGCGTTCGGTACTGTGATTCAGGTTGAAGCGCCCCCCGTAGCGATTGAAGGAGGTGTTTTCTACTAAGCCTTCTTCTCTGGTATTGTTGACAGAGACTAAATAGCTGGTGTTTTTATTACCCCAGGAAAAGCTAAGGTTATGCTTTTGCAACATGGCTTTGTCCCGGTAAATGACATCTTGCCAGTCGGTACCATTGCCAGAAATTCCGAGTACACGTTCAGATTCACTGCCCACGCCTGCATCAATCAATTCGTTGATGCCCTGCATATATTGCTGTGGGTCCAGCAAATCAAGTCGGTTGTGGACTTCATTAAAACCGACATGGCCGCTATAATCGATTTTCAACTCTCCGGAACTTCCGTTTTTGGTGGTGATCAGGATGACGCCATTGGCCCCTCTTGCTCCATAAATCGCGGATGCTGAGGCATCTTTGAGGATTTCAATAGAGGCGATATCTGCGGGGTTTAGAAACCCAATGGGGTTTCTGGGAGAACGGGTAGGTGCTACCTCGTTACCGGTTCCGCCGATAAGTACGGAGTTCTCAATGGGCAATCCGTCTACTACATAAAGCGGGGCACTACCGGCATTGATAGAGCCAACGCCTCTGATATCAATAGACATGCCGCCACCGGGTTCGCCGCTATTTTGTACCACTTGCACGCCGGCAGCTTTACCCTGAATCATTTGATCAACCGAAGAATTGACGTTCTGATTGAATGATTTATCATCCAGTTTAGCAACCGAGCCGGTCAAGTCCCTTTTAGTTTGGGTACCGTATCCGATGACGACCACTTCGTCGAGAGCCTGGATGTCGGCGGCAAGTACGACGTCGATAAGGGTCTGATTACCCACTTTGATTTCCTGAGAAACGTAGCCGATAAAACTAAAGACCAGAACAGCTTCATCGGAAGGTACGTTGATGGTATAGCTTCCGTCAAAGTCTGTTATGGTACCTGAAGTCGTTCCCTTTACAGTAACATTCACGCCGACAAGCCCCTCGGGAGCATCGGCACTGGTCACACGGCCGGAAACAGTTTTTTCAATTGCTGCTTCGTGGCGATTTGTATTTGTTGGCCCTGTAAAATTGCTATGAGCTAATAACGAGGGTAGACACAACAATTGAAGTAAAAAGGCAAATAAACTTAATCTACAGCCCTTTAAGAAATGGTGGTGTTTAGGAAATTTTGAATTCATAACTAGTGTCTGGTTGTTTAATTAATTTCAATACGATAAAAACGGTAGATTTTGCAACTGCTTTTTCCAATGTAACTCCGGTATTCATGGCCGACAAAATGAAAGTCCACCGCAGGATTGAAGGCGGCAAACTTAGATCAAACTGCAAAGGGAGAAGCCTCTGATTCATTTGATCGAGTATTTAGATTAGCTTAAACGTTTAAGCATTAAAAGAAAAAATATTTGTCTTCCAATTTCTATAGTTTAAGTTTATCGGTTGTTTTTGCAATTAATTTAGGGCTCAAGCAAACGGTATTAATTTTAGATACTCTTCCATTGATTTGGTCGACCAGAATTCTGACAGCCTCTTGTCCCATTTCTTTTATTGGCTGCTTGATGTGTGGGACTGAATATTTAAAAAAATCATAGGCAATATTCTGGTCAAATGCGACAATATCTATCTGGTCGGGGATGCTGATTCCCCAGTCAAAAAGTTGTTTCAGGCCCTCAATAGCGAGGGTGTTGGTACAAAAGAAGATGGCCTCTACTTTCTCTGTGTACACCAAATCTTTAATGGCCGACTTCATGTCCTCCTCAAAATTGAGGTAGGTGACCTCTCGAATATAGCGGGAATCCCGAGCTTGCCCATTGTCTTCAAGGGCAGAGAGGTACCCATCGACCCGATCCTTAAAGTGGATCAAGTCCGATTTATAGGTAATGAGCCCGATTTTCTGATGTTCTCTTCTTAATAAGTGGGCTGTAGCATCAAACGATGCTTTGAAGTTATCGATGATGACATAATTGGTCGCAACATCACTAAAGTATCGATCGATCAAGACAAAGGGAGTCTGATTTTTTTTCAACTTGATGACCGTTTCCTTGCAGTCATTGGTTGGGGCGATGATAAATCCATCCACCTGTCGTGTGGTCAAAAAGTCAAGGACTTTTTTGAGTTTAATGTGATTTTCATCTGATGATCCAAAAATGACTGTATAATCAAGCGAATGTGCTTCATCTTCTATGATTCGGGCTAAATTGGCAAAAAATGGGTTCGAAATATCTGCCACAATCAAACCAATCGTCTTCGATCTTTTGCTTTTCAAACTGCGAGCCAACTGATTGGGCTGGTAATTCAACTCCTTGGCAATTTGCCTGATTTTTTCAGCGGTTTCTGGGGCAACTCGTCCTTCTTTTTCCTTATTGTTCATCACATAAGAAACAAGCGTTACGGATACACCAACGGCTTCTGCAATATCCTTAAGTGAGGTTCTTTTCTTCATCTGCTTAAACGTTAAAGCAAAAATATAGAAAAACTTCGGATTGACAAATTTTTTTCCATTTTTTCGCTCGTTTTTAAAATAATAAAAGCCTGTGTGTAGAAAGAGGATGCTAATATTCTGATTGTTTGTATCCTGAAGGCCTATTTAAGCTGTTTGGGGTTTAGGCATACATATTTTACACTCTGTCGATCATAGGTATAAGTAATGTGTACCAAACCATCGGATGATTGAATAATGGCCGGATAAGAAAACTCTCCTTCTGCTCTTTCCAGGGTCATAATCGGTTTCCAGGAAGTGCCATTTTCGGAAATGGCCAGATTGAGCATGTTCCTGCCCGAGGGAAATCGATCACCGCGTATCGTATGGTTGTAGATCAACAATTGCCGACCATCCTGCAGCGTAACGGCATCGGTTCCTGAATTGGGGTTAGGTAGGGTAGTAGGCAACATTTCACTCCAGGTTTTACCGCCATCTTCTGACCAACTTTGGGTGATGACATGTTGGCGGGAGCGACATAAAATCTGTAATGCTCCATTTGCATAGGTCAAAATACTGGGCTGGATGGCATCAAACTTTACACCATCATTGATTGGTCCAACAACCTCCCAGGTTTTACCTAAATCCTTGGTACATTCAAAATGCACTTTCCAGTACGCCACATTGTCTACTTTCGTTTCGGTACTCGAAGGGCAGATGATCGTTCCATCCGCCAGTTGAATCGGTTTGTTTTTGATCGGTCCAAGCAACGGTCCCAAGGGGCCTTCGCCCAGTACTTCAGGCGTTGACCAGGTTTTGCCTTCATCTTCAGAGGTGATCAGCATGCCCCACCATTCTCGAGGAGAGGGGCCTACTTTGTAAAACAACATCAAAGGCCCGGATTGGGGCTGGAAAAGCACAGGGTTCCAGCAAGGATAGCGCAGTGTTTCGGTTTGAATGCCATTGGCAACTTCCTTTGGCGTTGACCATTTTCCGTTCCGATGTAGCGAAACCCAAATGCCCACATCCGGATGTTTTTCGTGAGTGCCCCCGAACCAAGCAGCAACCAAACCAGATGGCGTCTTTTCGATGGTGGAAGCGTGGCATTGAGGGGTTGGTTTATGATCTAACGAGTAAATCAATTCACTATTGACCAATCCGGCCTTTCCTGGTTTGGCTACCTCTGCCATATCATATGGCTTTACTGTAGCACAGGAATATAGCACCAGGCTAAACAACAATATAGTTCCTAAATTTTTTACAATTTGCAAGGTCATATTTACTTATAATTTGTCTTCCTCCTTATTTGGAGGCATAGTATAAATGGTTAATCCTGTTAAGTCTTTGTCCTTTTTGGGAACAAAAAAACTGGCGAGTAACGCCATTACGATAAAAAATGCGTTGACGGTCGCGCCAACCCAATAGCTGTGGATGCCAAGTTGTACGTCCTTGGGCAGCCAACCCAATAACCCCAAGCCTAGGTAAATGTTGAAGAGAATTGCGGCCACCATCGCAATTGTTGCGGAGGTTCCATTGACTCGGCGGGTGAAAAATCCGAGCATAAATAATCCCATCAGACATCCGCCAAAAATACTGGTGACGATTAAACTGAGGTCATTCATGCTTTCTTTTTCGATTCGGCTAAAAAATATGGCGCCAATGATGACTAATATGGTTACTGCCATGGCGATGAGTCGGGCCGCTTTAAGGTAGTATTTATCATCCTTACCCTGTGCCAGGAATGGTTTCATGAGATCAATAACACTGACGGTAGAAATGGCATTGATGCCGGAGTCGAGACTACTCATGGCGGCAGCCAATACTGCCGAAATCACGATGCCTGCTACACCGGCCGGCAATTCTTTTAGTATAAAATAGGGCAGCACTTGGTCGGCTTCCAGCTCAGCGACATGCGGCTCCGGAAAAACGCTATAATAAGCGAAAAGAGACGTGCCTACAAAAAAGAACAGGGCCCACATGGGCAGGGCGATTGCCGAATACAGGGCGGTGGCTTTACGAGCTTCGCGGGTAGAGCGGGCTGCGGCATAGCGTTGCACCATGTTTTGGTCGCCGCCATAGATCATCAGCCAGTTGACAATACCCAAAATGGCCACCGTCCAGAAGGTGCGTTCCGCCAGGTTCCAATCGAAACTGCCCAGACTAAATTTATTTTGTGCCTGTCCAATTTCAATAATCTGCCCCACGCCTCCCGGTAGGTCGATAGCAATCAATACAAAACATAAAACCCCACCAAGAATCAGGATGCCGGCCTGAATCACATCTGTCCATATCACTGCTTCAATCCCACCCGCAATGGTATAAAAGGCGATGAAAATACCTGCTCCGACAATCACCAATTCGATGGGGGCGCCAGTCAAGAATTGAATGGGTAAGGACACTAAAAATAGAATTTGTGCCATGCGAATCAGTTGCAAGGCAATAAAACTACAAGTGCCATAAATGCGAGGTGCTACCCCGTACCTTCGGCCCAGGTATTCAAAGGCGGAAGTCAGCTTTCCTTGTCGGAAAAAGGGAATAAATACTACAATAGCTACAATGGCCACAAACGGCAAAACCAGATTGACACTCAATTGCCGCCAGTCCAAAACATATGCGGCAGCGGGTAATGCCAGGAAAGTAGCGGAACTGATAATGGTTCCTAACATAGACAATCCGATAACCCAACCCGGAAAGGATCGATTGCCGACGAAATAATCTTCTGTAGTATGGTTGCGCCGACTGAAATAAGTGCCCACTAAAAGCATTCCACTTAAGTAGATCACAATGGCAACAATGTCGAGGGTGCGTATGGTTAGGTCCATGTATTATTTTTATCTTAATTGCTGGTAACATCTTCTTCCCAGGTCTTAAAAACTTGCTGAAACCTCAGTACTTTTCTTGGTTTTCTCTCTGCCAAATTATGTTTTTCTTCTGGATCTTTTTTGAGGTTGTAAAGGAATACGCCATCCTCGTCTTTTATGTATTTCCAATGGTTGTGGCGCACCGCATTTGCTTTCTTTTTGCTGTAAAAATTATTAAATCGCCAGTAAAGAGTACGATTGGGAATGGACTTTCCGTCAAACCAGATTCGACTCACGTCCATCCCATCAAAAGCAATTTGGGGAGAGATGGCTACCCCTGCTATTTTTAAAAATGTGGGCATCAAATCCATTGTCAATATGGTCGCATCGGATTTACTTCCCGCTTCAATATGTCCGGGCCAATTGACAATTGCCGGTACCCGATGACCGCCTTCGAGCAGGTCGCCTTTTTGTCCGCGAAATGGGCCATTACTGCCAACCCAGGAATAGGCTCCATTATCGGAAGTGATGAAGATGAGCGTGTTTTCCCGTAAGCCTAATTTTTCCAATAATGCCACCGTTTCGCCAACACTATTGTCTACTTCGATCAACATATCTCGATAGGCTCGCTTATACTCAGATTTAGGGAGCGGCCCATATTTTTGATCATGCCATATTTTTCCCAGCGTTCGAAGTGGTGGATCGTTTGGCCCTTGAAATGGAAAATGGCAGGCGATATGGGATACAAATGCAAAAAATGGCTGGTCTCGGTTGGCTTGGATAAAGTCGTTGGCATGTTTTGTTACCAAATTGGTTAAATAGCCGGGTTCTTCGTTCAATTCCTGATTTTTGTACCAGTCTAATTCTCCCACCCGGGAAACATGGGTGTGGTAATCTGGAGAATTATTGCTGACCCAGCTTTCATCAAACCCCTGGTCGTTGGGACCAAAGTTGCTGACGTGTCCTACGTGCCATTTGCCAAAAACGCCCGTTTGATACCCCGCTTTCTTCAATTGCTCGGAGATGAGGTTCTTGGTCAGGGGAACGCCTTCATCTTTGGTAAACCCAATGGCACTTTCTACCCCCGATCGCTGTTGGTATTGCCCGGTCAGCAAGGCGGCTCGGGTTGGGCTACAAACGCAGCCGTTGGTGTGGAAGTCGGTCATGATCATACCCTCCGCCGCTAATTTATCAATATTGGGCGTAGCGTGAACCGAACTACCATAACAACCCAGATCCCCATACCCCAGATCATCAATGACAATCAATACAATATTGGGTGGTTCATTTTTGGCTGTAGCCAAAACCGTATGGGGATTGAATAGATTTAGGATCACTACTAGTCCACTCAGAAGATATATCTTTGGATCGTACTTCATCAGTTTTCCAATTTATTTAAATCGCTAATTTTAATTTTTACCAATTCTACACTTTGTTTACCGCCGGAAAAGGCAACGAGAAGGAAGCCATTGTGTTCCATTACGTAGGGATAATCCACCCTGCGGCCACCGATCAGGTACCCCATTTTGGTAAAAACCATACCATCATCGCTAATGGAAATAGTCAGTGGATCTCGCTTTTTAGGATCGGCATTATTGACCAAGACATAGCGGCCATCACTCAGGCGGATGCCGTGCAGCTTGGAGGTTGCGTCGGGAAAATCGGTTTGTACGGGTTTGCTCCAGTTTTTTCCATTATCGGTGGAGAAAGACCGGTACAGATACCCTCCCTTGCTGTTGTCGCGGAAGAGGGCCATCAAGTTGTTGTCAGGAAGCAACCACCACATGGGCTCTTCAGCCGCCAGTTCACTATCCGAACCCAAAACAGGATAGGATTCCCATTGGTCAACCCCTTTGACGCCACCCACTAGAAAATGCACTTCATTTTCTTTGTAATCATGAGGGCGGCGAGACATCATCCATTCTCCGGAAGGGATTTTTTTAGGTGGAAAATTGTTAATGGCATCATCGTAGATGACGCCGAGATCTTCCCAACTTTCGTCCTCGGCCTTTAATTGGAAGGCGTGTAATTCCAGGCTGGGGCCAAAAAATCCAGCCGCTTCATCCAGTGAAGCCAGGGCGAGCAATTTTCCTTCGCGCTCCCAAAAGCCACGGGCGATCCAGCGAGAACCCTGGTCAGACCGGGTGTTGTAAAATTCTGAATCAACATCGGAATTAGGAGGCACGGGAGTGAGGTATTGTGGATCACTCCATTGCAAACAATCTGTACTGGTGGCAAACTTTACCCGCTGACCAACCCGATCTTCAACGCCGGGGCCATCGCTCCACATGCACCAGTATTTATTGTTGTAAAAAATGAGGTAATTGTGTTGATTTACGCCGTCCACCGGTTTTACATCGTTAATTACAACATGTTGGCTGGGTACTTTGGGTAGACTATCAAAGTTGATATCGTGGGAATTTTCTGGCACCCAGTCTGCTGCCAGCATTACCTTCGACAAAGGGTTCGAGGCAGGGTTTGGATAATCTATGGTTTGTTCTGGTGCAGATGAGGGAGGTGTGGAACAACTCATCAAGAATGTCATAACCACAAGGGTCAGACTTTTGGCGAAAGTGATTTTATAATTCATCATTTACTGGTTTTTAGAATTTTGTAATTGGTCTAGATCAGCAATCTTTATTTTTAAAACCTCTACGGTTTGTTTGGCGCTGGCAAATGCGACCAATACAGACCCATCGTGCTCAATCACGTGGGGATAGTCAATATGTCGGCCGCCTACGAGATAGCCCATTTGGGTAAAAACCACGCCATCGGAACTAATGGAAATAGCCAGTGGGTCTCGCTTTTCAGGATTTGGATTAGAGACCAAAACGTAGCGGCCATCGCTGAGGCGTACACCGCTGAACTTGGAGGTGGCATCCGGAAAATTGGTTCGAATCGGTTTGGTCCAGCTCCGTCCATTATCTTTTGAAAAAGCACGATAAAGAAATCCACTTCGTTTATTGTCTCGAAATAAACCGACCAGGTTGTCATCTGGCAATACCCACCAATAAGGCTCCTCTGCCGCCAGTTCATCGTCGGTATATTTGATAATGGTAAATGTATCCCACTGATTATAGGCTTCCACTCCTCCAATCATGAAGGAAACATCTCCAACGCTATCTCTACGCGACATCATCCATTCGCCATTGGGAAGCTGTTTAGGGGCAAAGTTGTTCATTGCATTGTCATAAAGCACCCCGAGGTGTCGCCACTTAATAGAATCGCCTTCTTCCAGTTCAAAAGCATGAAGTGCGAGACCTTCGCCCCGGTAGCCCGGTGCACGATAGTGAGTGGCTAAGGCCAATAGTTTACCCTCTCTAACCCAAAATCCACGGGCAAGCCACCCAAAGCCATCGGCCGGTGGCCCCGTCATATCAAAAGTTTGACTCCATGCTAGCCCGTCCGTACTATGGGCGAAGGAAACCCGCTGCTCGGCTCGGTCGTGTCTAGGTACCACATCGCGGTGCAACTCCGGCTCAGCCCGGGGTACTCCCGGACCATCGCTCCACATCACCCAATAGCGTCCATGATAAAAGACCAGATAATTGTGTTGATTAACCCGCGTACCGCCTTCGTCACGTCGATCACTTACGATGGCATGTTGGGAGGGCACCCGTGGTAATTGGGCAAAATCGATCTGGTGGGTATCATCAGGCACCCAATCGCCGGCCAACATGATCGAAGACTCGGCCAGACTCTGAAAATCTGCTTTCTTTTCCTCCTGATTTGAGGGGGCGGTACAGGCTCCAAACATAAAAATGCTGCTAAAAATCAGGGCCCAGGGGCTAAGGCTAGTGACCAAATTGATATCTTTATTGCTCATAGCGTTAATGGTTATTACTGGTGGTTTTAGAATGAGTGATTTGAAGGAATAACTCAAAGAGGGCTTGGCAAACTTCGCCTCTTAGTACTGGTAAATCACCGGATCTTTTTTGATAAAGCCATTCCATATTAGCAACAGTAGCAGGGAGGTCCAACTGTGTGACTATTTTGATGAAATCGGTAATGGTTACGGTAGCTGCCTTGGGAATCAAAAGTGAAGTTGATTTGTTGATTTCTCGCAATAAAATATGCAGCCATTCCTTCAGCGTATCTGAATGGATGGTCTCTTGTAAATGGGCAGAATAAGTTTTGAAAAAGCCTTTCGTTCCCCAAAATTGGGCCGCCTTGTATGCCTTGTCTGTTTTATCGAGATCATGGAAATAGGTCAGGACCTGATCGTTTTCCAGAAGCAATTGTTGCAACTGTGGAACAGGAACGTCCTCTACATCAACCCCCAGCTGGATGGAGAGGTGCGCCAGGGTGCCGGCCACCTGCCCGAGTCCCATCCATTGTGGTTCCATGCGAATGGTAGAGAATGCTACGTGGGTAGTGGAAGCTGCCACCGGGACAATTAATTGCTTGATTTTTTCCGGCAAGAGAATATCCAAAGGCACCTGATAGGGAGATATTTCCAGCAGGCAGATGTAGCCTTCCAGTACACTATTATCGGCACTTCTTTCTTTGGTCACCGGGAAACTGTCAATGGGAAATTCACCGGTGATGACACTGTCCGAAAAAATGGTTGAACGGGCAATGGTATTCTTTGGGTTGAGGTCATTTTCCGTTAGGGTATACTTCCCTTTTAAGCGCCTGGCCTCTCTAACGTACAATTGCCAGGGGAAGTGTTCATTGTCGACAAATTCATCCAATGGGAGGTGATACTTATTGGCCATTTTACGTTGTTCGGCGGGCACTTCAGGGTCATTTTGGGCAAAATATAAAAGGCCGAGCACCAATTCTCGATGTCTTTTGAAAATGATTTCTCGTTGAGCCCAACTAGCCTCAACATATTCCCGGTTTTCTTCGGGAAAAGGGAAGCCAAGTGCCCTGGGATTGATATTGACATCATATTTGTGATTGGGAATTTCCGCAAAGGAAAATACCCGCAGAATAGTATCAAAATGAGCTGGATAGTAGCCATGACCTTCTCTCATGACCTTGGGTCCGCCCAACCGTCCTTCACGGAGATCCTGAAGATAGTCGGTATAATTGTTGCGATCATAATTGGTTGGCGGTTCCAATAGGGGCGCGCTGTTGTCGGGATCATCAGTCAGGCATAGCCGGTAGGTATAAGCGGGAAGCTGATCATCGCCCTCTCCGGTACTGCCCGGCAGGAATTTGTGGTCATTGTGATCAAAGAATATTTTACCGGCATGGGGTTCATTAAATTCCTCTTTGCTTTCTCTTCCCAGCCGATAGGTAGCCCCGGCACGAGCATACAGGTCCCCCTCGTAGGTGGCATCGATGAAGACGGTCCCTTTGATTTTGAGGGTTTCTTGTGAGTGCCGATTTTTAAAAATCGCTTCCACAATCTTTTGTGAATCGGTCGTAGCTTGCTCTATTTGTTGGCCTAAAAACAGCACAACGCCTGCCTCTTGGAGCATTTCATTGAAAATCTTTTCTGCTACAGATGGCTCATAATAATAGCCTTCTCTGCACAATTGATCGTCTGGAGATCCTTTACCATATCTTTGCTGATAATACTGATGAACACGTCCGGTAAATTCGCGAAAAAGGCCAGAAATAACGGCCTTGTTTTCAATGTCACTTTTTCCCAATCCGCTGGTCGACATGCCACCGATGTGGTCATGGTATTCTACTAATGCCGTCTTTTGTCCCAAGCGTGCTGCCGCAATTGCTGCCATGATTCCAGCAGGTGTGCCTCCTACAATAACTACGTTAAATTCTGTTGTTTGTTCAGTCATAAATTATGGTCATTCAATGTGTCTTGGTGGAATAGAAAGATAGTAAAGGAAAAGGCAGGCGATATACGTACCCTTCGTAAGGGGGAACTTACCCGGGATGATCAATACCAAGTTTGAAAGGTTATCACTAACGCTCCAAATCAGTATTTACTTTGCCTGCCTTTTCATAATAATAGGTCTTTGACAAATTTTAGGATTAAGTGCCTGTTTTGTAGTCCAAAGGTGGGCTTCCAAACAGGCACTTAGGAGTCAAAGAACGGATCGAATTTAATACCCAGGATTTTGATCTTCCGGACCTAAAGCTGGGTTGGTATTAATTTCATTCTCAGGTAAAGGCCAGAGCAATCTCTCTGGAATAAAGGTTCTGCCAATCGATTCGAAGTAGGAAATGACGCGGTTGGTGCGTTTCAAATCCCACCAACGTCTTCTTTCGAGTAAAAACTCGTAATCTCTTTCTTTTAAAACGGCATCCCGGAATTCCTCCTGACTCATGCCTGCCGGATAGTCTACCGGAGAGACCGAAAATGGATCGTAGCCATAGCCTCTTCGCTTAATGGTATTCAATCGTTCGAGGGCCTTAGCGGAAGGACCTCCTTCTGCCTGGCTGGCGGCCTCTGCGTAAATCAGGAAGGCTTCTGTATAGCGAAATATGGGTACGCTAAAAGTCTGTAAGCCATTTTCATCATCGATAAATTTCTTAAACAAAAGAGGAGTGGTTTCCGGCAATTGAACCGTATTGCCACTATTATCGACGTATTCGGTGTACAGGTTGAAGGATTTTCTCAGGTCGTTGTCATCCCAGCTGTCTCCAATAAAGGAATTTGCGATGGGCAACCAGGCAAAGAAACCAGAACCGGTGGGGTTGTAAACGGGAATATTAGACAGGTGCAGAAAGTTGGGGATTTCTGACTGGGATATTTCCGAATGCTGTCTCGACATGATGTCTTCCGTATGTGTTTTGACCCGGAATAGTTGATAGAAATCATCAGGTTCATTCACCAAAACGAGGGAAAATAGCGGGCAGTTAATCACTTCCTCTGCTAAGTCTCGGGCTGCTGCCCAATTTTCGCGGGTGAGATGTACCTGGGCCAACAACATCTTTGCTGCCCACTTCGAAGCCCGTCCGGTTCCGTCGGGTTGTACTTCCGGCAAGTCCTTTTCTGCGATTTGAGCATCGGCAATGATTTGACTGTATACCTCATCTTCCGACGCTCTTGGTGCGCCAATTTCATCAAGGCCACGGGTTTCGGTCAGGCGCAATGGTACTGGCCCCCAACCTCTCACCAATTCGAAATAAGCCAAAGCTCTTAAAAAGTGAGCTTCTGCCAAAATTTGTGTCTTCAACCCCTCATCCATGTCCTCAATTTGAGGAACATTGTCGAGGACCGCATTGGCACGGTTGATGCCACTATAAATTCGCCCCCAGATGTTTGACGCCCGGTCAATATTGCGTTGATCAAGCACTTGATCATAGATGGTGATTGGCCCCTGTGATCCTCTGCCATCAGCGGCACCGCTGTGTAGCACATTGAAGGCATAGTATTCCCAATTGCCATAATATTCATTGCCTAATGAGGCATAAGCCCCGGCAATAGCGGCTTTGGCATCTGCTTCATTTTGATAAAAATTAACCGAAGAAATGAGATCTCTCGGTTCTTCTGCCAGAAAATCTGTGCAGGAAGATACCGTCAATACGGCGATGACGAATAGGAGTATATTTTTCATTGTTTTTTTTGTTTTAAAGGCATTTCTAGAATCCAAATTTCAGCCCAAATGCAAAAGTTCTGGAACTGGGGTAGGCACTTTCATCCACCCCGATGATCAGTCTTGATCCAACATCTTGACTGTCTGTTCCCCGGGTATTCACTTCTGGATCAGGTCCGGGGTAATCTGTAAAGGTGGCGAGATTGATCACAGAAAAATAAATCTGTGCCGTGGAGAGCCAGTTATTAATACCCAATTTGTCCGTTGGCAGGTTGTAGGCCAGACGAATCGTTTTGATGCGTAAATAAGAGCCATCTTCAATAAATCGATCCGAGACGTCAACCTGTGTGGCACTGCTGACCTTAGGATATTTGGCATTAGGGTCAGGATTTTCTGCGGTCCAATAGTTGCCAAATAAATCAGCAAATTGATTTTGCCCGCGATTGAAGGAACTCAAGTGGGTACCAGCTGTGGCAAAGAAAATGTCATTGCCATAGGAGCCTTCTAAAAATACATTTAAGTCAAAATTCTTGTAAGAGAAGTTAGAGCCAAATCCGCAGAGAAAATCCGGATGTGGATTGCCGATAATGATGCGATCTTGAGTATTGATTACCCCGTCATTATTTTGATCGACGTATTGGATAAATCCTTCCTCATCCAGGCCATCTTCCACGAGTCCAAAGAACATCCCCATTGGCTCACCTTCCCGAGCAATATTGAGGGTAGAGTTGAAAGGTTGGCCCAAGCCACTTCCTAAAACATCCTCTCCTCCGGCTAGGCTTACCACTTCATTCCGGTTAAAAGAGATTTGCCCATAAGCATTCCATTTGAATGCACTCACCAGGATATCAGCATCCAGACTCAATTCAATTCCGGAATTTTTAGTGGCCCCGATATTTCTCAAAATAGAGCCAAAACCAACAGAAGGAGGCAGCGGAACAGAAGCCAGTAAGTCTTCTGTGTTTTTGACGTAATAGTCGAAGGTAAACCGGACTCTGTTATCAATGACTCCCAAGTCAAACCCAATATCCAATTGTTTGGTGGTTTCCCATCTCAAATCCGGATTGGCAATAGCCGCAGGAACATAACCGATTACATCATTACCACCACCATAGACGGCCGTTACCGAATTCAGCCGGTTGAGGGTTTGATAAGAATTGATACCCTGGTTACCCGTAATGCCGTAGCTGGCGCGTAATTTCAAGTTGTTAATAAACCGGCTGTCCGCTAAGAATGCCTCGTCGGAAATCCTCCATGCCGCGGCGCCAGATGGGAAGTAACTCCATTTGTTTTCAGGTGCAAAGCGGGAAGAACCATCTGCGCGAACGCTTACGGTAAACAAATATTTATTGTTTAAGGTATAATTTACTCGTCCCAAGGCTGAAGCCAGGGTCCATTCATTAAATCCAGAAGACGGTGGATCGGGCGTTTCCGCAGCACTCAGGTCGTAGTTTTCGGTGGTGTTATTACTAAATCCGGTAGCGCTGGCACTCAGACTTTTAGATTGGTATTTTTGGGTGGTAAAACCCGCTAAGAAATCAAATGAGTGGATGCCGCCGAGAGTGGTTTTGTAGTTGAGCAGGTTTTCATTCAACCAGGAAAAACTCTCTGTTCTGCTTTCCAAGGCAGACCCTCGATCATTGGGATAAATAATGGGGGTATAAGCCTCTCTGGAAGACAAGTTGAAGTCCGCGCCCAAAATTGTTTTAAAGGTCAATCCTTTGGCCAGGTTAAAATTTACGTAGGCATTGCCAATAAAGGTATTCAGTACCCGATTGTCTTTGCGTGCGGCAAATTCCATTGGATTGGTCGTGCTGGGATCAATGAAAGTATAGATCTGTGAGAACTCCGTGAGTACGCCATTCTCGTCATATATGGGTAGGGTAGGCGGTGCAGATAAAGCCCCGGAAAGTAGGTTTTGCCCGAAGTGGCCATTGTCTACATTTTGGTAGTTGGTGGTACTTCGCGTCAAGTTTAGATTGGTTCCGATGCTAACGATGCGGTTTACTTCCGAGTCTACATTCAGCCGGAGAGAAGCACGCTTGACCCCGGTATTGATCAATATTCCTTGTTGTTCAAAGAAATTACCCGAAAGGGAATAAGTCGTATTTTCACTTCCTTTACTAAATGTGATGGTGTGGTTTTGTAGTCTTGCCGTTTGGTAAACCACATCCTGCCAATTGGTGCCGGGACCAGTCGGTAGCGGATCAAAAAATGGGGTTTGCCCATTATTCGTCAAATACTCATTCACAACGATAGCGTACTGCTGGGCATCCAGTAATTCGAATTGATTCATAACCTGCTGGGCACCGAAGTAGGTTTCTACATTAATCCTTCCCGCCTGGTTTTTACTCCCCTTTTTGGTGCTGATAATGACCACGCCATTCGCTCCCCGTGACCCGTAGATGGCCGTAGCAGAAGCATCCTTTAGAATGTCAATGGAGGCAATGTCTGCGGGATTGAGATAAGAAATATCTCCGGTAATGGGGTATCCGTCCACGACGTATAGTGGTTCATTACTACCGATCATGGAGTTGTTTCCTCTAATTCTCACTTCAATTCTTCCGCCTGGGCGACCAGAATTTTGGGTGACTTGTACACCGGCGGCACGCCCCTTCAGCGCTTGTGACACTTCGTATACGGGAAACTCGGCTATTTTTTCGGCATCTACCTGGGTGACTGAACCCGTCAGGTCACTTTTTTTGACGTAGCCGTATCCGACTACAACCACTTCGTCCAGGGCCTGTATATCGGGGGCCATTATTACATTGATCTCAGATCGATTGCCTACGGTTATTTTCTGGCTAAGGAAGCCGATATAACTAAAAACCAAAACCGATTCTTCAGAGGGTACTTCAATGCTGTAATTTCCATCAATATCGGTGATGGTCCCCACTGTTGCGCCTTCAATACTAACATTAACACCGGGTAATCCTTCTGGACTGTCTGCGCTGGTGACTTTACCCGTAATTACTTTTTCTTCTAAAACAGTTTGCGATGATGCTGTTGCATCTGTACCTGGATTGTGAAACGCTAATACCGTTGATACGGATAAAAGCTGTAGCATAAAGGCAAGAAACGCTAGGTGCATGCCTTTAAAAACACGTTGATGGTTAGTAATACTTGATTTCATAACGAGGATTGTTATTTAGTATAAAGTGAAATTCAAACAAGGTTTTGCATCAGTAAATCGAGGTAACTTAAACGTTTAAGCAGATCGGGTGTACGCTTTCAAATTTGTTCGTTGGGATATAGGAATTAGCTAAAATATGTGTTGGTGATAATGGCTAGCAAATGTAAATGGTCTACAGGGGCAATATCGGCATTAGGAGGCCTCGCATCCTGGCCAAATCAAGTAAATAAGCTTGTACTTTAGCTAGGGCACGACGAGAAATGCTTCATTAGTTGAAGCATTTCTCGTCGCTCTCCTGATTACTAACCGTAAAAAATTAGTTTATGAATTAAAGGGGCATCATTTAAAGTCACTGCACCCTTGTTTTATCTAGTTTTTAGAGTATGTTTGGAGGTCAACCTTTAGGCTGCAAAACATGTACTTAGACAAATCTCCCCGGTTTAAGGCCGGGATAAGTTGTGGCCCATCGAAAATGTGAACGGATTGACTTTTTCGATAGACTCTACATCATGAGACTTGCCTATGAACCTCTCATCTAAGGAAAAAAATTAAGATTTTCCTCTTAATGCTTTAACGTTTAAGCAAACATAATCAAAAACCTTTTAATGGCAAATTTTTTACTGTATTTTTTCGAAAATTAGAATAAGTGAATGGTGAAGTTAGGTAAATCCTTCTAAAATTATGTATGTGCTGTTTTAGTACAGTGTTTTATCTCTTTTGCGGATTGAAAATAGACCGCAAGAGTGGTTAGGTACTTTACAAACCCTTAACACAAGCTTAAATTTCGGAAAACCAGTAGCCCCACCGCAACTGGGACGATTGTGGCGGGGATAGCGCAAGATTTGGTAGCTCTGGAAGGTGGATTGGGGCCCATCTTCTGGCCAAAGGTAGGGGGCAATCTTCTTTATTTTTAATAGAATCCCATCTGCTCAAGCTTTTTTTGGGGACAAACCTGACACCCTCCTGCAATTTGTTATACACGAATTTTTTTGGAGCCCCTTAACATTCCCGCAAATTTGCTATCTTGACCGGGTTATTAAACGAACCCGATGAAGTCCTTACGCATTACAATTGCTGAAGATTAAATGCATGTTTAGAAGTAGTCCTCGAAGTATCTTCGAGGCAAGCTGTTTAGGCTATCAAGCCCAACGCACCGGACTATCATCATGAGTGATAAAAAGCTGATCAGCATAGCCCGCCGATCCAAGGATGATTTTTTGTCAAAACCGGAAGCCTGGGAAGGTAACCGGTAATAATCAAATAAGAACATTATGACTAGTAATCTCATTACCTGGTTTCAGGAAGTGGGGATCTCACCACAAGAAATTTTACAAATTTTGGCCTCCCTGTTTGTCGGCATTCTATTCACCCAATCGGGGTTGGACAAGATTTTCAACTGGAAAGGGGAAAAGAGTTTTTACACCAAACACTTTAAGGACTCGATACTCAAAGGCACTGTACCTGTATTGATGCCGATCATTACCATTTCGGAGGTGCTCGCCGGACTTTTGTCTCTGGGCGGTGTCATCGCTATTTTATTTATGGACAGCACGGATTTGGCTATTTTAGGAATGATCCTGGCTTGCCTGTCGATCATCCAGCTGTTTTTTGGACAGCGGGTGGCTAAGGATTACAGTGGAGCAGCTACGCTGGTGCCCTATTTTTTAGTGTGTTTATTTGGATTGTGGTTGTATTTGGGCGCATAGAAGGGAATGCTCTATTTTTCTAAAATTTCTTTTGCTTGATTTGGAAATTTTTTGATTAGCCACTCAAGGATTTTTAATTGAGACTTTCCGGTTGCTCTTCGTATTTGGGCCAATAATTTTAGGTCACTTGGTCTTGGCAAGGTCAGGTTGGAAGCACCTTCATTACATACAGAGCAAATTGCTCTTAAATTAGAGGCTTCATCTTTGCCTCCTTGAGATTTGTCAATGATATGCCCAATGTGCAGGCGTGTTTTTCTCGTTGTATCATAAGGGTGAGGTTCTCCGGCAACGGCTCCACACATTTGACAAGTAAATCCATTTCTGTCGATAACAAAAGCTCTTAGTTCTTTTGATATTTTTCGTTCAAACGCGGGAATTGGTATTAAGTCGACTAGAATGTACTGACCGGGTTTTAATTCACTTCGATCGTTGTGGGTCTGGATATTCATTCCTTCCTCATTTCTCAGCTCACGTATTCTACGAGCCCACTCACTGATACCGGCAACTCTTCTGAGGTCGTCAGAATTTAAAATCTCTCCAACATGCTTTACAAAGTATTCGCGAAGTTTAGCTCTTGCACCTTTCCGTATTGCCATTTTTTATCCTTTTTACTTAATGCAGCAACAATAGCTTTTCCAATAGCCTCTGCAACGGGAGGGGGAAAAGCATTACCGATTTGCCGATATGCAGGGGTCTTTTTACCGGTAAACTCCCAATCTTTTGGAAAACCTTGAATAAGTGCAGCCATTTTAATTGTCAACCTAGGTAGCCCTTCAAAATTTAAGTCTGGAGGATCGTTAGCAATTCCTTTGCCATCGACTCCCAGTTTTTCCCAAGCTTTTTTTGCTCTTGTAGGACCTAAATCTGCTCCACCATGTTTTTTTGATCCGCCAACCAGAGTAGGAGCTATACCGTTTGCAATTTTACTCCATTCCTTTGCACCTTTCCAACCTCTGGAAGACATTTCGTCAAACAATACATCTGCCACTGTTTTGGTGTTGGAACTTTTATGAGGCCATTCGAAGTAGTTTATGTATTCCTCCTTAAAACCAACATAAATGGCCCTTGGTCTCAATTGAGGTACATCATGATCAGAAGAAAAAACAAGCTTCCACATACCAAAATATCCCAAGCTATTAAGTTTTTTTTCAAGTTGATTTCTATAGCCATCAAATTTCTTGGAGAGGAGGCCTCTTACATTTTCAAGCATAATTGCTTTGGGGTTACACTCTTCTATCAACCTAATCGCTTCGGGAAACAAGTCACGTTCGTCATTTTTCCCAAGTTGCTTTCCTGCAATAGAGAAAGGTGGGCAAGGTACACCTCCTGCGAATAAGTCAATGCCATTATATTCTAAAGCATTAAATTTGTGAACATCCATTTCCAATACATTCCATTTGGGGCGATTGTGCCTTAAGGTATTACAAGCACTCTTATCGATTTCCACCAGTGCAGAGTGTTGAAATCCAGCATTTTGTAGACCCAATGCCTGACCTCCAGCTCCGGCACAGATTTCAATTGAAGAAAGCTTTGTCATAAAACGTTGTATTTTGCCTGTAAAATAATCATTTTGTTGGTTAATTATAACTGTTTTATGGAATCCTTTAGTTTTTCTTATGGGAAAAGATGTTTTAGGAGAAGGCAGGGAAGGAATCAAAGTTCCCTACACTGCTCCTGCATCCATTCCACTTCTGCTGCTTCCAGGTGTGGAGAGAGTTTCTCAAATACCTGCCGATGGTAGGTATTCAACCAGTTTTTTTCTTGCTCAGTCAGCAATTCCATATCCAGCAAATTTCGGTCTATGGGGAAGAGGGTAAGGGTTTCAAATTTCAGGAATTGCCCATATTCAGTGTTTTCGGCCTTGACGCACAGCTCGAGGTTTTCCACCCGAATGCCGTAGTGGTCATTTCGATAAAAGCCGGGTTCATTGGAGGTGAGCATACCGGGTTCAAACGGTGTGGCTCCGCGAGAGGTGACCGCGCTGGTGGCAAACCCCTGAGGAGGTTCGTGTACATTGAGAAAATAGCCAACGCCATGTCCGGTGCCGTGGCCAAAATTGAGGCCGTCTTGCCACAAATATTGACGGGCAAAGCCATCGAGTTGTGCGCCACTGGTCCCCTCCGGAAATTTCATGGTAGACAAGGCGATATGGCCCTTTAAGACCAGGGTGAAATGTCGTTTTTGCTGCGCAGTGGGTGTACTCAGAGCGATCGTGCGGGTGATGTCGGTGGTGCCATCGAGATACTGGCCGCCGGAATCCAGGAGTAGGATGCCTTCGGGTTTGATCATGGCGCAAGACTTGGGTTCAGGGCGGTAGTGCACGATAGCTCCGTTGCCGTTGTAGCCCACGATGGCGCCAAAACTCTCGCCGTAATAATGGGCCTGCTGACTTCTAAATTCGGCCAATTGAGTGGCGACTTCGACTTCTGACACAGAGCGTTCTTTCAGTTCTTCTGCCAACCATCTGAATAGGCGGGTTAGGGCAACTCCGTCTTTGACCATGGCTTGGCGAATGTGGGTCACTTCGTGCTCTGTTTTGATGGCTTTTATTTGGCGGATTATATTTTTCTCTTGTTGGGATTGTCCTTCCGGAATGGCGTTGAACAGGTGGATACTAGTGGCCGATGGATCAATGGCGATGGTTTTGTCGGGGGAGAGAGAACTGACAAAATTCTCGATATAGGTGTAGTCCTTGATGAAAATACCTTGAGCGGCCAGTTCCTCCTGTAATTCCTCCGATATTTTGCCTGGTTGGATGAAGAGGTAGCTGATTTCTTGGCCGATGATCAAATAGCTGATAAAGAGTGGGTTGTAGGAGACATCGCTAGAGCGGAGATTTAATATCCAGGCAATGTCATCCAAGGTGGAGACCAGCCAATATTGGAGGTCTTTTTCCTGCATTTGCCGGCGGACGAGGGCCAGTTTTTCTTCGCGATTGCGCCCGGAATATTCGACGGGGTGTTCGAAAACCGGCGCATCGGGCAAGGTTGGGCGATCTTTCCAGATCTCACCAATCAGGTCGTGCTCGTGGATGATGTCGATGTCCTTTTCGTAGAAATTTTTGGCCAGATAACGGATTTGACTCAGGGAAAATAGCTGCCCGTCTACCCCCACAGTGGCGCCTTGCGGCAAATGATTGACCAGCCAGGTGACGTGTTCGGGTGCGTGGGGAATGACTTGCTTTTGCAGGGTAATGCCACTGCCATTTAGTTGTTTTTCCGCCTGCAGAAAATAGCGGGAATCCGTCCATAATCCGGCAAAATCTGCGGTGACGACAAGGGTGCCGGCAGAGCCATCAAAACCGGATAGCCATTCGCGGGATTTCCAGTGATCGGTCACGTATTCACTTTGGTGTGGGTCGTGGCTGGGGATAATGTAGGCGTCTAGTTTTTTTTGTCTCATGGCCTGACGTAAGGCGGTGATTCTATCTTTGATCATATTGGTTAGTTTTTTTACAAAAGTTTTACAAATGCAGTACGCCTGCGTGAGCGCTGTGCAAGGGCCCGAAGGGGACCCGACTGCCAAGGAGGGGCCGGAGCGAATGCGGAGCCCTGAAACATAGCGACCCCGTATGGGGGCACGCCCTGACCACTGCTGAAAATACAAAATATTATATTATAAAAAAATGGCATATTATTTGCAATCTTAACATTGAAAGCTACTATGATGCGTCAAAAATACTTATATTGCAAATGCTTTTTTGTCGAAATTTCAGAACATTCAAATTAAGTATACGTATTAATAATAATCCCTAAGAACTACAGAAGAAAAAGAGACAGATAATGTTGAGACAAACCATAAGCCAGAAGTTACTGCAAAAGCTGTCGCCCCAGCAGATACAGCTGATGAAGCTGTTGCAAATTCCTACGGCGACGCTTGAACAGCGGATTAAAGAGGAATTGGAGGCCAATCCGGCTCTGGATGAAGGCAATGAGCACGACAATACGCAGGATGAGTTTTCGACGGCTGAGGAAGACCGTTTTGAAGAAGCCAAAGATAATGAGGGAGACGATTATGAATTGGACGATTATTTGAAAGATTATATTGATGATGATCCGGCTTCTTATAAATTGCGCAGCAATAACTACAGCAGTGATGATGAGGAGAAGACCATTCCGATTCCTGTAGAAGAAACCTTTCACGAGTACCTGGAGCAGCAGCTTGGTATGTTGGAATTTAAGGACGAACGCGAGGAGAAAATAGCTTATCAGATCATCGGCAGTATTGATGAAGATGGGTACCTGCGTCGAGACCCGGTGGCCATCATCGATGACCTGATGTTTTCCCAGAATATATTTTGCACCGAGGAGGAAATTCTGAATATTCTGAAAAAGGTGCACCGTTTTGACCCGCCGGGCATTGGTGCCAGGGACCTGCAGGAGTGTTTGCGCATCCAGTTGGAGGGAAAAATTGAGCAGTTTGAAGAGGAAGAGACACCGGATGAATCACTGGTGTTGGCTTTGCGCATCATCAATCGGTACTTTGATGAATTTACCAAGAAACACTATGATAAATTAAAGAATCAACTCAATATTTCTGAAGAGACGCTCAAGGAGGGCATTGATGAAATCTTAAAACTCAATCCCAAGCCGGCGAGCGGATACAGCACCAGTTCGTCGCGTTCCATTCAGTATATCGTACCTGATTTTATCATCCACAACCGCGACGGGGAGCTGGAATTGAGCCTGAACGGCAAAAATGCGCCCGATCTGCGCATCAATGATCAGTATCGGGATATGCTGAAGAGTTATAAGTCGACTACAAAGGGGCGTCGAGCGAATAAGCAGGAGAAAGAAGCGGTGATGTTTATCAAACAAAAGATCGATTCTGCGAAGT
Organism: uncultured Saprospiraceae bacterium; assembly: GCA_964015035.1. Taxonomy (GTDB): domain Bacteria; phylum Bacteroidota; class Bacteroidia; order Chitinophagales; family Saprospiraceae; genus BQJU01. The sequence goes on along the minus strand of CAXHCA010000026.1, from coordinate 10,161 downwards.
GGTTTATCGATGCGATTCGCCAGCGGCAGCGCACCATGTATAATACGATGTACGCAATATTGCAATACCAGTATGACTACTTCCTGACCGGTGATCAGAAGAAGCTGCGTCCGATGATCTTGAAAGACATTGCGGACATTACCGGGCTGGACATCTCCACGGTCTCCCGGGTGGCAAATAGCAAGTTTGTGCAAACCGAATTTGGTACCAAGCGGTTGAAAGATTTCTTCTCCGAATCGCTGCAAACCAATACTGGGGAGGAGGTATCGACCATTGAGGTGAAAAAAATCTTAAAAGAGGTGATTGAAGCCGAAAACAAACGCAAACCGCTTTCTGACGAAAAACTCAAAAATATCTTACAGGAAAAGAACTACAACATTGCCCGCAGGACGGTGGCCAAGTACCGGGAACAATTGGGCTTGCCGGTGGCGAGACTAAGGAAAGAATTGTGATGAGAGGGGTAGCGTTTATGAGGTTTATGGTTTAGGCGGAGGAAACGGTTTAGACGGCTAGCGTTTACGTCGTTTATAAGGTTCATGCAGTATTCTAAAGCCTTTTTTAGTTTAGTGGCCGTAGATGTAGAACAAACGGTTTGTTCGTTGCGAGAACCTTTATTGGGAAACTAGTTTAATGGTGAAAGGTTAATTGGATATTGAAGGCATTTCCTAAAACCCAAAGCCTAAAACCTAATACAAATGCCCCCATACACCACTGATTTTCTCCAATCCAAAAGACAGTTTACAGACCCGTTGGCTGACGAAACGATTGCCTTGATCGTTGAGCAGGAAGGCCCGGAAGCTGCGCGAAAATTATTCGATTTATTGATTCGTCGCATTGAGTTGCCGGTGGAGGAATTGCCGCCTGCAGCGCATGCTTATCTACAAGCGACCAGCCAACTACCGGATTGGGTAGATTGGCGGAAAGTCGATATGGCCCACGATTTATTTTTGGATCACGGGCCCAAATTTTTAGTGTTTTTATATTTTAAGAGCTTACCGCTGCTCTATTCCCTGGCAAATGGGGCGAGGGTGCTGGTACACACCAGTCGGCTGACCAATGAAACGGAAGACCTCTCTATCTTTGCGCGTCGCATTGCCGAGACGGGGCAGTTTTTGCTGGATGTGATGCGCAAAGGAGCGCTAAAACCCGGAGGTGTCGGTATCCAGGCCATTCAGAAAGTACGTTTGATTCACGCTTCTATTCGCCATTTTGTACCTCGTGATCACTGGGATGCCGAAGCCTGGGGGCAGCCCATTAATCAGGAAGACATGGCAGCGACATTGATGACCTTTAGCGTAGCCATAACCGACGCCCTTTCCCAATTTAACATCGACGAAAAAGCGGAACGCCTTGAAGCCTACCTGCATACCTGGACGGCTATCGGCCACGTATTGGGCATTGATGCTGATTTGCTGCCGAAGGACATCACGGAAGGTCGGGAGTTGTTGAATGAGATTTTGGATCATCAATCGGCGGCTTCGGAAGGTGGGACCTTATTGACACAAAGTCTGGTGCAGTTTAGTAAAAAAACTTTACCGTCCCGTCGGCTGGAGCGTTTGCCGGAATTGTTGATTCAATTCCTGGTAGGGCAGGAGCGGGCGCAGTTGTTGGGGGTACATTACTCGTCCGGTTGTTTGGGAGCCTTGATCCCCGAAGCCATCAGCGCTTATTTTCGTTGGGGCGAACGATTGGAAGACAAGGTCAGCGAGCCGTTGGGCATGGTACTCAATGAGGTCTCCAACCAGCTGAGCAAGGGCATGGTGGCTTTTTTTGATCGATATAAAGGGAGAAATTTTGAGATTCCGGAGGAGTTTGGGAAGGTGTGGTTTTGAGGGAGAGGGAGGTTTATGAGGTTTAGATGGGGGAGGCGGTTTAGGTGGTGAGGGTTTATGAAGTTTATGTTTTAGAGAGGTTTAGGCGGTTTAGAGTTTAGAGAGGCGGCTGATTCAGGGAAAAGTATTGATCATTTACGTGGGAGACACTCCCCGAGCGAGTTTTGAAATTCTTCAAAATGAATAACAGATTTTTAATATTCCTTTTCTTACTGTTTTTTTGGGGTTGTAGCAGACCTTTGGAAATTAAAGGTGACTGGATTTCCTATCAACAAGATTTTTCAGAGGAACATTTTATTTGTTCATTTGAAGGCGAGCTTTTGAAGCTAAAAGAAATTAAACTTTTAGTGGAAAATCCAATCGTCAATAGGGCGTTTGATTTTCGAAAAGTAGATGGTTTTAACTATGTTTCAGAAAAAGATACCATTACGCTGCTTGAATGGGAACAAGAAGATAGATTGACTATTTTTAATCGAAGAACTGGCGATACAATCAAGATGAGGCCTTTGGCAACCTTTAATCAAGGGGTAAAGCTTTCGGAGATCAAAAATGCCTTAACTTCAAACTTGTTATCCCTCACTCGTAAAAACAAAACCTATGTATTTGACTTAAATGAGGATGGGATATCGATGGACGGTACAATTAGTACTTATGATCAATTCTATTATTTAGAGCTTTATAAGAATGAATTATTTGTGGTTCTCACCGATATGTTTGGTCCCATTATACATGTTGAGCACCTTGATTCAAATGAAGTGGCAGGAAGGGTCTATGATGGCTCAGGGTATGAGGAAATGTTGCTTGTTTTTTCAAAAGAGGAGAATGAGGAGATGAAAGAAAAATTGTATGGAATGTGGACAAAAGATTCCTTTATGGAAAAGGGAAAACCTACTAAAGATACAATAAAATTGGATAGAAATGGCTATGTTATTATTGATTTATTCGGGAAAAGGAAGGGGAAATGGGACGTTTTTCACAATGGTAAATTCTTAGGATTTAAGGAGTGGCATGAGGAAGACCGTTTATATGGTAGGCCTGAGAAAAGTAAGATTGAATACCTTGATGAAAAAACTATTTTATTGAATGTACCTGTGCCGCTACATCAGCAAGTGTACCGAGGAGAGGATAAACATATTTATAAAAAAATTGAATAATGGTTTGAATCAGCTTTTAAAAAATAGTATACGCTTGATTGATATCATTTTTAGATATGCCTTTGTGGTAAAAAATAGTATGAAAAGTATATCCCTAAAATTGCAGGAACAAATTCTCCAGGAGACAGATCGTGTTTTGGAACAACTTAAGATGAGTAGAAACAGGTATATCAATGAGGCGATTGAATTTTACAATCAGTATCAAAAGAAGAAGTTGATAGAGGAACAATTGGTTAGGAAGTCCAGGTTGGTCGCGGAGGATTCTATGGAAATATTGAAAGAATTTGAAGCGCTTGAAGATGAAGATTAGACAATTTGAAATCTGGTTTGCTGATTTAAACCCCAGATTTGTAACCGAGGCTGGGAAAACACGTCCGGTACTCGTTATTCAAAGTAATGTTTTGAACAAAATTTACCCGTCCTGTATTGGTTGTCCCATTACGACCAATGTGAAAAAAGGAGTGAATATCTTAAGGGTGAATCTAAAAAAAGATACGGCAGGATTAAAGAAAGAAAGTGCCATTATGATTGACCCAATACGCGCCATTGACAACCGAAGGTTGGTAGATAAAATTGGAACACTTGAAATATTCGAAAAAATCGGGGGAAAATTCGCGATCTTTGGCAGGAATCGGTGGGTTCCTGGGTGCCAACTTATGATCCGGAGCTTTGAGAAAATCAACGGGAATAGCATCTTTTTGTGCAAAATGTGAAGCCAGTTGGTGGAGAAGGCATGGCGGAGATTCCAGCTCAAATGATTTACGTTTTGGAATGGGAGCCCAGGTAAAACGGAAAAAACAGACGACTATGCGCAACGCCTTATACCTATTACTTTTTGTGGTTACCTTGTCTTGTGGTACTCAAAAAAGCCTGACTTATCAAGCTGATCCCGAGCTTTCAAATACGTTTAAGACGAACTTTAAGGATGCCGCAGAGCAGTATCGATTGCTCAAGCAACAGCTGCCGGAAGGCAAATTTCCCAAAACCTATTTCCCGGAAACGGGGAAGTATGAATTTAGCAATTCGGAATGGTGGTGCAGTGGTTTTTATCCAGGCACGCTATTGTACCTGTATGAAGAGACCAAAGACCAGGATTTGCTCGAAGAGGCGCAGCGCATGCTGAAATTGTTGGAGAAAGAAAAAGACAATACTTCCACACACGATCTTGGTTTTATGATGTATTGCAGCTTTGGCCATGCCAATCGCATCGATCCCAACCCCAAGTACCGCAATATCTTGCTAGAGAGCGCAAAATCATTGGCTACCCGTTTCGATCCCCAGGTGGGGTGCATCAAATCTTGGGATTCCAAGCCGGAGGATTTTCTGGTGATTATCGACAATATGATGAACCTCGAATTGTTGTTTTGGGCGGCTAGGGTATTGGATGATTCTAGTTTTTACAATATGGCCGTAACGCATGCCAATACCACCTTGGAAAATCATTTTCGCTCCGACAATAGCTCTTATCACGTGGTCAATTACGATGTCCAAACCGGAGCGGTGAAGGAGAAGAGAACTGCCCAAGGCGCTGCCGATGACTCTGCCTGGGCTAGGGGACAGGCCTGGGGATTTTATGGATATACTGTAATGTACCGCGAGACCCGCCAGGAGAAATACCTCAAACAAGCCCGGAAAATCGCTCAATTCCTATTGTCTCACCCCAATTTGCCCGCCGATAAAGTGCCGTATTGGGATTTTAATGCATCGGATATCCCCGATGCCCTGCGGGATGCTTCGGCCGCGGCCATCATGGCCTCCGCTTTGATCGAGCTGAGCGAATATGTGACCGCTCAGGAAGCCACGAAATATCTGCAAACCGCTGAAACCATCCTCAAAACCTTGTCCAGTAGTACCTACAAAGCGGAAAAAGGCACTAATGGCGGCTTCTTGCTCCAGCACTGCGTTGGCCACAAACCAGGAGACTTAGAAGTGGATGTCCCGCTGACTTATGCGGATTATTATTTTGTGGAGGCGATGCAGCGGTATGAAAAATTGAGCAAACGGTGATTTTTTGAAACATGAAGTCATTTGGGGAGTTATCGTAGTTTTTGAGAACCACATAGGCCACAGAAGGACACAAAAGAGGGAGGGCCCTTGAGATTGTTTTTGAGAAGGAAAACATATTTTCAATAACTCATTTTTAGGGATAGTAGAGTTCTCTTTCTTGAACTTGACAAGGCCAGAAGGATATCTTATACGGGGGCATTGGGAGCCATTAATCTGGTAAATCCCTATGTGGTTCAAGAAAAAAGTATTTGGTCAAACCACCCACACATAGCCAAAAATCATCTAGACCTTGTGTTATCAAAAACATCAGTTTTGTAATCCCTTAATGTTAGTCACGCTTAATCAAAAACTCCTTTGGTGGTTCCACCCCCTGCAAATGTTTTACAAAATAGTCCCACCGCCGACGCATCATGTAATAGCTGTCCGAACCATACCCATGGCGGGCATTGGGATAAATGATCAAATCAAAATCTTTATTGGCCTTGATGAGTGCATCCACGACCAGATAGGTGTTGTAGGGAGGTACATTGTCATCTAAACCGCCGTGTGCCAACAATAGCTTGCCGACCAGATTACCGGCAGATATTTGATTGGCTTGTTCTTCATAGTTGGATTTTCCGCTTTCATCGGCAATCAACAGACCGATATAACGCTCGCCCCAGTCGTCCTCGTAATTGCGGTTGTCGTGGTTGCCGGATTCGCTAATGCCGACTTTGTAGAATTCAGGGTAGCGAAACAAGGCCGCTGCTGTGGCAAAACCACCGCCGGAATGCCCCCAAATGCCCACATGGTCCAAATCCATATAGGGATATTTTTGAGCCAATTGTTTGATTCCGGAAATCTGATCTTCCAGGGTGTTATCCGCCATATTGCCGTAGCAGACATCGTGGAAGGACTTGGAGCGCCCAGGGTTGCAAGTGCCATCAATGACCACGACCACGAAGCCCAGTTCAGCCAAGGCTTGGTGGTCCCTGCGAGAAGCAAAAAAGGATCGGCTACCGACACCCCCGCCTTGCGGTCCCGGATAAATGTAATTGACCACCGGATATTTCTTCGATTCATCGAGGTTGGTGGGGGTAAACATCAAGCCGTATAAATCCCATCTGCCATCTCTCGATTTGACGGTAATTGGGGTGGGCGGTTGCCAACCGGTGGCTTCCAAGCGGGAAATGTCTGCTTTTTCAAGCACCGTAATGAGCTTTCCTTCCATATCCCGCAATTCTGAAACCGGCGGTACATCAGGTTGCGAATAGGTGTCAATAAAGTACCTGCCGTCAGGAGAAAAAGATACACTGTGATTTCCATTTTCCGGCGTCAATAATTTAAGGTTTTGACCGTCAAAATCCACGCGGTAGAAATGGCTAAAATAGGGATCACGGCCCTCTTCCCGGCCATTGGCCTCGAAATATAAGACGCGGTTTTCTTCGTCCATTTTCAGCAATTTCGTGACCACAAAATCGCCCTTCGTGATCTGGTTTTTCACTTCGCCGGTGTTGCCATTATAGAGGTAAAGATGTCCCCAATCGTCGCGCTCGGAGTACCAGATGAATTCATTGGTAGCCGGCAAATATCGCCAGTTGATACTGCCCTGACCGGATTCGTATTGTGTGGCGACTACTTCCTCGAAGATATCGGTGACCTGCCCCGTAGTGGCGTCAGCAATGCGCATTTTGGCTTCTTTATGGTCGCGGGAACTGGAGACAAAGGCCAACTTGGTGCCATCCGGACTCCAGGCATTGTCGTCAAAGGCCCCTGAGCAGGAGATGTCGTCGCAGAGGGTTCCGCGACGGGGATCTGGAGGCATCTGTAAGCGAATGATTTTGGGCCCATCTACTTCGATGATCACGCGATGAATGCGGATGATATCTTCATCCTCCGGCAAGGGATATTTCCAGCTTTGTAATTTTGGTTTGCCCACGGTGGTTTCCACCAGATACATATCACTGACGTGCCGTTGGTCCTGCTGGAAAGTGGCAATCTTTTTTGAATCAGGCGACCAGAGCAGAATCGGGCGGTCACTTTTGCGCCAACCGGCATTATCCGTAGCGTAGCCGAAATTTTCTATGCCATCGGTGGTGAGTTGCGTTTCTTCTTTGGTTTCCACATCACGCACCCACAAATTCCAATCGCGGATGAAGGCCTCTTTTGTGCCATCCGGCGAAGGAATATTTAAGGAATAGCGCCGCCGGGGGCTTGTAGTTTTCTCCTTCTCCGAACTTTCCCCCAATAAGGATTCCTTGTCTGCGGCCACTTTCCGACTACCATCCTTGGGGTCGATTAGAACGTACTCCTCTCCCTCAGGGGTAGAAACGCTATACCAAAATTTGCCATCGTCCAGCCAATTGGGGCGAACGCCTGAGCGGTCTACCAATGGATTGGTGTTAAACCACAGAAATCTAACCGCTTGCTGGTAATCGGCAAAAGTTTTGGCAGCTGGCTGGGCATAACCTGAAAGGGTAATCAGGGGCATCAAAATCATAGATAAAGAAAAGGGAAGGAGTGAGTTTTTCATAAATAGCGAGCTTTGAAAAATAAGAGAACATATCAAGGTAATAATAAGATTATTTTTTCAGAAATCAGGCATGCACTTAAGCAAATACCATGAAACGCTTGAGGTGAAAATTACCGATTATTCTGGAAGTATGGCCTTGAGCACATCGTCAGACAATAGAGGAAAGCGTCAACTCTTCTCATACTGTGGTTGTTACGGTTAAAAGACAACAAATTATTGTCAATGAATCGCCAAAAATTTCTAAAACTATTGGGCTTGACGCCCTTTGCACTGAGTATGGATTCTTTAAACGACCTGACTAAAATTTCGGAAAGTTTTTCCAATACGGAGCGGATGCCGGTACTCTTCCTGGGGCATGGCAGTCCAATGAATGCCATTGAGGAAAATCAATTTGTAACCGGCTTTCGCCAAATAGCAAAAGACTTGCCGAAACCGAATGCGATCCTCTGTGTATCAGCACATTGGTATACCCGTGGCACCAAGGTAACGGCGATGACAATGCCGCGCACCATTCACGACTTTGGCGGCTTTCCACAGGCTCTGTATGAAGTGCAGTATCCCGCCAAGGGTAGCCCGGAACTGGCAAAGCAAACCCAACAATTACTGGACCCGATACTGGTGGAACTAGACGAAAAGTGGGGACTCGATCACGGTGCCTGGAGTGTGATCAAACACCTCTATCCCAAAGCAGACGTGCCGGTCATCCAACTGAGTATCGACTATACAAAGCCGGCCAGCTACCACTTTGCCCTGGCTGAACAATTGAGTGTTCTGAGAAATAAAGGCATATTGATCATTGGCAGTGGCAATATCATCCACAACTTACGACTAGTGGATTTTGCCAATTTTGACAAAGTTGACTATGGCTTTGACTGGGCAGTGGAGGCACATGCCACTATCAATGATTGGTTAAAGGACGGCAATTACCAACCACTACTCAATTACGAAAAACAAGGCCGGGCCTTTCAATTGGCCATCCCAACGCCGGATCATTATCTGCCATTGATCTATAGCCTCGGTTTACAACAAAAGGGGGAATCACTGACATTTTTTAATGACCATTTGCTAGCGGGGTCATTGAGTATGACTTCTTTGAAGATTGCTTAGGGCATCGTAACATTAGCAGATAGGTGCCAGCCCGCATGCTTGTATTATAGAAGGGAAATGGATGTAGGGGAGAGGGGCTCTCTTCGCTTGAATGACTACTTCCCAACATGCACTTAGTCCTCCTCCTCTTGTGCCGGCGGTGCGGGTCTTGGTACAAAAAAGTCAAAAGGCACCTGAAAGGGATTCATTTCTCCCTGCGCGATGCGGTAGCGGCTCAGGCCAAAAGCCAGGTAGAAGATTAGGTAGCCATAAGCCAATACTTCATAAAACAAATAGCTATTGGCCAGGGCTGGTCCATCACCAATGGCGACAATGAGGTAGCCGAGCATGACCAATCCGGTGAGGCTGATGATGAGGTAATAGCGCAGTCGGTCATTATTGATAGAGATGTCGTTTGTATAAAAATTAGAGGCGTTGATGGTATTGTTTTTCATGGTGACCCATAGGTGTACCGTGATCAGGAAAAAGACCGTGGTCATTTCTTTATATTCGGATACCCAATCGTTGAGTAGCCAGAAATCATAAAAGCCATGACTGCCAATGGAGAGGATGAAAAACAGGGGGGTTACCCAGTAAAGCTTTAGTCGGGTGAAGCCAAAGCGCCACAACATTAGGCCATAAAAGAAGGTGGAGGTAAAGGTCATGTGAGCCACTGCCGCGTATAGGGCCCGCCCGCTGATGTTGTACATGCGGCTGAAAAAGATGTAATCGATGTTTTCCACAAAGGCAAATCCCAATGCGGAAACGGAGGCATACAGGATGTAGTCATAGGGTTCATTAATGGCCTTTCGGAAAATCCACAAGATGGCCAGTACCGGCAGGATTTTGCAGGTTTCTTCAATGCCTCCAATGGCCAGAACACAGTACAAAAAACTGTAGAGCATTGAGCCGTCACTGTACAAGTCATATCCAAAATCGGCCAGGGTCATATACATCCAAGGGCAGAGGTAATGGGTAGAAAGTCCGGATAAAATAAAAGTCAGCAGCAGGTATCCCCACTGCTCCGGTTCATAGATGTCCAACCTTTGCACATACATTATCCATACCCCGGAAATGAGCAAGGCCAAGCCCAGTGAGCACCACCAGATGGTAATGGGATTGGCATTCACGGCAAACAATGGCTCTGGAAATACCAGCGGCACTACAATATTGCCTAGAAATAGAGGGATGCCTATTGTCAGTAAAAGCAGAATACTGTAGCGAAAGCGCTTAAAGGTAAAGAAGGCCCGTTTGTCTTCCATTGCCAGATATTCTTTCCGCTGCTGTAGCATATAGCGCAGCAAAAAAACCAGACCGAGGATGTTGAGGAGCAGGACGATGATATTCATGAAAAAAGAGGTGTTTGGGTGAAGTTAAAAGTTATTTTTCAGGAAACCAGAATAGATCTCATAGAATTATATATATATTCTTGCTTTTTTATTTAAAATTCCCCTATGAAAATAATGCGCCCACTACATATCTATTTGTAATCATCTAATTCAAGAACACCATAACGGGTGCAGTTCAGGTTTGTCCCCAAAAAAAGATTGAGCAGATGGGATTCTATTAA
>CAXHCA010000025.1:0-57089 GCA_964015035.1 uncultured Saprospiraceae bacterium | reverse complement strand
TTCGTCCATCTCGGCTGAGCCGAGACGGGCTCAAAAATGAGCCTTGCGAGAACCCCAAATCTGCAATTTTCGCTGCTAAAGCACCACCTCCAAACAAGCACTGAATCACGGGATTTGTCTACGAACCAAAATTATTAAGCAAGATATAAAACGAATGACCACAGTACCTACACCAAATAATGCTCAACGGCTCACCGCTAAAATAGCGATTGGCTTCTTTTTGTTAGCTGCTATTTTGGGTACGCTAATGCGGTATATTTATCTGCAAGAAGTGCCATTTTTGGATTATAGAAATGTACTACATGCTCATTCCCATACTGCGATGTTGGGCTGGGGATTTACGGCATTAGCGGGCGCTCTGGTGTTTTATTTACTTCCCAATATGACCAATCAGCAGGTATATCGAAATGCGCTTTGGGGGAATTTGCTGGCAGGAGTAGGAATGTTTTTCGCTTTTTTGTATCAGGGTTATGGTCCTGTTAGCATCGCATTTAGCACGTTGCATCTTTTGGTTGCCTATTATTTTTCGTGGCATTTTTTAAAAGATATTAAGAAACTGCCGCCTACTAATGCGGTGAAATTTGCGAAATGGGCTATTTACTGGATGATTTTCTCTACGCTTGGCTTGTGGGCTATTGCTCCCGTAAGTATGTTGCTCGGCAAGCTCCACCCCTTGTATTTTGCCTCCATTCAGTTCTTTTTGCATTTACAATTCAACGGCTGGTTCACCTATGGCATTTTAGCTTTACTTTTCAACCAGTCGGAAGTTAAGGGTTCGGCCGTCCAACTTCCCAAAGGAACTTTTTTGATATTGCAAATTTCTTTGCTGCTTACTTATACGCTCAGCATCACCTGGAGTACTCCCGAGGACTTCTTGTTTTACCTTAATTCAACGGGAGTGATTTTGCAAATTATTGCTTTTTTCTTACTGGCGAAAGGTTTTTCTAAAAGTACAACATTCCCCTTTGCCGATCGCAGCTTGTCGGGTTGGCTATTGCAATTGGGGCTACTGAGTTTGGCCCTAAAAGTCGTCGTACAAGGTGCAGTGGCCTTGCCTTTTATTGCTAAGGTTTCTTATACCATAAGAAACTTTGTCATCGGGTTTATCCACCTGAGCATGTTGGGCGCATTTAGTCTAAGTCTGATTGCCTTGCTCCTGCATCGGCACTTGCTCCCCAAAACAACCATGGCTACGATGGGCTATCGCTTATTGACCATTGGCTTTATTCTAACGGAGGCTATGCTTTTTGTACAAGGCATATTGCTTTGGGCTGGAAAAGGATTTATGCCATATTATCACAGTATAATTTTTGTGGTAACGCTGCTACTCCCAATTGCCTTACTATTGGTTTTTACGACGCTTTTTCAAACAGAAAAACACCACGTTTCTACGGGGTATAAACATGAGTAAAATAATGCGATAATCCAATTTAACTTTTTAAAAAAATTTACAATGAAAAAAATCAATCTTGTTTTAGTTGTTTTCGCCCTAATTGCTTTTATGGCAAGCTGTGGCGGAGGGTCTGACAATCAGCAAAATGCAAGCAACTCAAAGCCTAAATCCATGATTGAAACGCCCCCCGAAGCCGACCCCAAAGGAATTGGCGAGGTCAAAAATGTAGAGCTGACCGATCCTTTAGAGGAAAGCATGATTGTCAGTGGAAAAGCCATTTATGAAATGAAATGTGCAGCTTGCCATAAGCTCACTGACCAACGTGTGGTGGGTCCCGGATGGGCAGGCGTGACCAATAGACGTCGTCCAGAGTGGATCATGAACATGATCACCAACGTGGATATCATGCTTGAGGAAGACCCCGAAGCACAAAAATTACTGGAAGAATGTTTGACCCGAATGCCCAATCAATCAGTATCGGTTGGTGATGCCCGCTCTATCTTAGAATTTATGCGGGAAAACGACATGGAAAAAGTTGGAAAAAAAGACGAAGCAGCGATGTAATTAATGAATAAGGAGTTGCCTCCTATTTTCAAATCAAAATGTTTACAAAAATGAAAAACACAATATTTAAACCAATCGGCTTTCTCGTTGCCGTAGTACTACTGTTGGGTAGTTGCGGGCAAAAAGATGTCGGTAGTGTCGTTGAAGGCAATGCCGCTGAGCAAGCTTACGTTGCCCCGGGCGAATATGACGAATTTTATGCCTTTATGTCGGGCGGATTTAGTGGTCACGTTACCGCTTACGGGTTACCCTCTGGCCGATTGCTCCGCGAAATTCCGGTATTTTCCGTATATCCTGAAAATGGATACGGGTACAGCGAAGAAACCAAAGGCTTTTTCCAAACTTCTTACGGTGAAGTGCCTTGGGACGACTCCCATCACATCGAACTTTCACAAACCAATGGCGAATTTGATGGCCGTTGGTTGTTTGTCAATGGAAACAATACCCCTCGTATTGCACGAATTGATCTGACTACTTTTGAAACAGCAGAAATATTGGAAATTCCAGACGTTGCAGGCCTACACTGTGCGCCTTTTATTACCGAAAATTCTGAATACCTCGTGTCGGGTACTCGATTTAGTGTACCTATCCCACAGAAAGATGTATCTATTGCCAGTTATAAGGAGAACTTTACGGGCTTGATTAACTACGTTGCGGTGGATAAAAATTCGGGAGAAATGAATTTGTCTTTCCAAATTGCTATGCCGGGTTTTAACTATGACCTGGCTCGTAATGGAAAAGGAAAATCACACGGCTGGAGTTTTTTGACCACTTATAATTCAGAACAAGCCTACACCCTTTTAGAAGTCAACGCCTCGCAAAAAGACAAGGATTTGCTGGCAATTGTCAACTGGAAAAAAGCTGAAGAGTACCTCAAAGCAGGCAAGGGTAAAGAACGGACAACTTCGTACTATCACAACTTGATGGACGAAGGTACGGGCATTGTTACTCCCAAAGAAATGACAAAGACGACTATCCTTGACCCAAAGGATTGTCCCGATATGGTTTATTTCATTCCAGTCCCTAAATCACCACACGGTTGTGATGTGGACCCCACGGGCGAATACATTGTTGGCAATGGCAAGCTATCGGCAGATATGTCTATTTACTCTTTCGATAAATTAATGGCTGCCATTGACAGTAAAAACTTTGCCGGCGATATTGACGGTATTCCGATTATCAATTACGAAGCAGGCTTGCATGGTATTTTACAAAAGCCGGGTTTAGGGCCTCTACATACCGAGTTTGACGGCAAAGGAAATGCCTACACGACCTTCTTTATTTCTTCAGAAGTAGTCAAATGGGATGTTGAAAAATTAGAAATCCTGGACCGCCAATCTACTTTTTATTCCCCTGGTCACCTGGTGATCCCCGGTGGAGAAACGCGTAAGCCTTACGGCAAATACCTGGTGGCGATGAACAAAATCACCAAAGACCGATACTTGCCTACAGGCCCTGAATTGGCACATAGTGCACAGCTGTTTGATATCAGCGGCGATAAAATGAAGTTGATTCTAGACTTCCCGACCAAAGGGGAGCCGCATTATGCACAGGCAATTCCAGCCAGCAAAATTGTGCCGAATACGAAGAAATTTTATGCCATAGAAGAAAATCAACACCCTTATGCTGCCAAAGGGGAAGGTCAGGCAAAAGTGGTGCGTGAAGGCAATGTCGTACACGTTTACATGACCACGATCCGCAGTCACCTCGCACCTGACAATATTGAAGGTTTCAAGGTCGGCGACGAGGTATACTTCCATGTTACCAATTTGGAGCAAGACTGGGACGTGCCACACGGCTTTGCGATGCAAGGGGCAAACAATGCCGAACTTTTAGTGATGCCCGGACAAACCCGCACGCTCAAATGGGAGCCTAAGAAGCCTGGGGTTTTTGCCTACTACTGTACCGACTTTTGTAGTGCTTTACACCAAGAGATGTCTGGGTATGCCAGAGTTTCTCCTCGCAACTCTGACACCAAACTCCAATGGGGGTTGAACAACGAAAATCAAGATGAAGAAACGCTTCGTGAAATGTTGAAAAAACAAGGAAAATAGTCCATTTTCTTTAAAGTCATGGCTGTAGCAGCCATGACTTTTTAAAGATATCTTTTGAAATAAATGTCTATGAAAAATCAAAAATCACCACAAATTCTGATGCTGGTGGCTGTCTTTTTATTGCTGGGGGTCTTCTTTTTTCCACTCTGGCAAATCACGCTGGAAGCACCACAGTTTCCAGGGGGACTGCGTCTAAATATTTGGATTAACAAATTTTCAGGCGACGAAGGAGGCGGAAATATCATCAATAATATTAACATCCTGAACCACTACATCGGAATGAAATATATTGAGCCTGAGGCTATACCAGAGCTTAAATATTTTCCTTACGTGGTTTATTTCATGATGGCAATAGGACTATTATTCGCTTTTCTAAATCGGGCCTGGGGTTTTCTCTTTTGGGGAATACTATTGAGCATTTTGGGCCTGCTAGGCGTCTATGATTTCTATTTATGGATGTATGATTATGGTCATAATCTGGACCCCAATGCACCGATTAAAGTACCAGGCATGACCTATATGCCTCCGCTTTTTGGGGAAAAAGATTTGCTGAATTTTTATGTAAAATCCTATCCACGGCTGGCTACTATCTTATTGGGGATTTCGATTTTATTGTCATTTGCGGCCTTTTGGCTTCGCAACAAATTGAATAAAAATGAGACGGCTGCTTAATATCACTTTTCTTTTCTCTGTTTTTCTGTTTGGCTCTACCGCTTGTAATACCAAGCGGGAAGCAGAGCCCATTGCCTTTGGAAAAGACCAATGTGCTTATTGTAAAATGACAATATCCAATCCAAAATTTGGGGCAGAACTCATCACCGACAAGGGGCGCATCCTCAAATACGATGCGACGGAATGTATGGTCAATCACCTGAATGAGGATGCACCAAATTATCAGGGATTATATGCGGTACCTTACGACAAGCCAAAGGAGTTGAGCGCAGTAGAAGATTTGTATTTTTTAATTTCTCCTGATTTTCGTAGCCCGATGGGCGCAAATTTGGCTGCCTTTTCAGATAAAAAAAATATAGATCAACAGTATCATACGCAGCTCATTGACTGGCAAACTTTATTGAAATCACTTTGACATTTTTCACCAATTGCTCTGATAAAAAGGGATATATGTTCATTCGATTGGGCTTTTTCACCCTCGTATTTCTATTGCCTTTTGGCCTTTCGGCAAAGACCATTACCGTAAGCACACAAGGTTCGGTCAAGTCCATTGCAGCAGCATTGACGATGGTCGAAAACGGCGATAGCATCCAGGTACAAAAGGGAACGTATCGGGAAAAATCACTAATGATAACCAAGTCCATCACCCTCTTTACCACCGAAAGTGCCCAAATAGATGCCGAGGGAGTGGCGGAAGATATTTTCATCATTATGGCGGATGATGTTTGCATCAGTGGCTTCCATTTCTTGAATGTAGGGGTCAGCTTTCTAAAAGAAGCGGCAGCCATTCGCTTGGTGCATTGTCGGAATGTACGGGTTGAAAATAATAAAATAGACGCTTGCTTCTTTGGAATTTATATTGAACAGGCAAGCCACGCTACTATTTATAACAATGAAATCAAAGGCGCATTCAAGGACGAAGCCTCGGCTGGCAATGCCATTCACGCATGGAAAGGTGACCAGCTTAGCATCAGGGATAATTTCACTACGGGCCACCGGGACGGCATCTATTTTGAATTTGTCAATAATAGTGAAATTGAAAACAACACCAGCCAATTTAACCTACGCTATGGCTTGCATTTTATGTTTTCCAATGATGATCAGTACATCAACAATCTTTTTAGAGACAATGGAGCAGGCGTAGCGGTCATGTTTTCCAAAAATATCATCATGAAAAACAACCACTTCGTACACAATTGGGGCGGTGCCGCTTATGGTCTTTTGCTCAAAGAAATTAGCGATGGCGCCATTGAGGGCAATCATTTCACGGAAAACACCATCGGCATACTGGCAGAAGGGGCTAACCGGTTGTTGATTGCCAAAAATAGTTTCAAACTCAACGGAACGGCAATGGATGTAAAAGGCAATTGCCTGGATAATAAAATCATCAAAAATAATTTTGTCGCCAACACGTTTGAAGTCGTCACAAACTCCAAACAAAACAACAATTATTTCTCCGAAAACTATTGGAGTAATTACAGTGGGTATGACCTCAACCGAGATGGTTTTGGCGATGTTGCCTATCGACCGGTCAACTTATTTGCCAAAGTCACGCACGAAGTGCCTTCAGCTACATTTTTGCTGCACAGTCCCTTCGTTCGGCTGATGGAAATCGGCGAAAAAATTTTTCCACAATACATCCCGAAAGCCTTGTTGGACGAACGTCCTAAAATCAAACCTTATGCTTATGATTAGCATTCAGAATATATCTAAAAAATATGGACGGCAGCAGGTACTCGATGGCATACAGCTTGACTTCAAAGCCGGACAAAGCATTGCACTTATCGGGCCCAATGGTTCGGGGAAGACAACCTTGATAAAGGCCATTTTGGGGCTGGTTATCCCCGATAGCGGGTCAATCAAAATGCAGGAAAAGGACATCAGCCTCAGCCCTGACTATCGGAAAAACATCGGTTATATGCCGCAGTTGAGCCGCTTTCCGGAACAGATGAAAGTTCGCCAACTTTTTTCGCTTATCAAAAAGATACGCAACGATGTGTCGCCGCATGATTATGACCTTTCCCTGTACGATGATTTTCATATTGCAAAGATGGAAAGCAAATCGCTTGGTGCATTGTCGGGTGGTATGAAGCAGCAGGTAAGTGCAGCACTGGCTTTTTACTTCCGCCCTCAGGTCATCATTTTAGATGAACCAACGGCGGGATTAGACCCGATTTCTAATGAAATTTTAAAGGATAAAATCAATGAAGCACAAACTCAAAACCGCTTATTGATTACGACTTCTCACATTCTAAACGATTTGGAAGAGATGTGCAATCACGTCGTTTATCTGATGAATGGAAAAATCATTTTGGACGAGGCGATGAACGAAATTGCCACAATTACGGGTGAGGCAAAGTTGAATAAAATGATCGTTAAATTTTTGCAAAACCGACAAGCGCATGCGGAATATTAGTGTCAATATCGCCATAGATTTATTAAAAAATAAAGCCATCCTGATCTATGGGCTGCTTCTAGTGGTCTTGGGGTGGGGAATGTTTCTTATCGAAAGCCAACCCGAAAAAACCATACTAGCCCTATTGCAAATCACCTTAATTGTCATTCCACTAATGACGGGTGTTTTTGCTACGATTTATTACTACAACTCCAGTGAGTTCATCCAACTATTGCTCATTCAGCCCATTCGGCGAAGCCGAATTATTTGGGGCATTTTTGTTGGTTTGGCAATCGGCTTTATTCTCTCTTTTCTTTTGGGTATCGGCTTGCCGCTGCTCTTGTTTTATCCTACTATGGCGAGTTTTTACCTTACCCTTGTGGGGGTTTTGTTGAGTATTATTTTCACGGGCTTGGCCCTTTGGGTCAGTACGCATCAACAAGATAAAGCCCGCAGCATGGGCATTGTGCTTCTCTTTTGGATCTTTTTCACCTTCATTTTTGATGGCATCTTATTATGGGTAGTGTATCAATTGGCAGAATACCCCATAGAGCAAAGTATATTGATCGCTACTTTCTTCAACCCTGTTGCCATTGCCCGCATTCTCGTGGTGATGCAAACCGAAGCGGCGGCCCTGCTTGGGCTTTCAGGAGCTATTTTTCAAGAGTTTTTCGGTAGTTTGCAAGGAAGTGTGTGGGCGATTGTTGTCTTATTGGTATGGGGAGTAGTCCCTTATTTCTTCATTCGGCGGAAGTTTTTGAAGCGAGATTTTTAAGTTAAATGCTTTTTGCTAAAAAATTCAAATTTTCCCAACATTTAATTTGCCAAAACAGCTTTATATTAAGTACAAATAACCGTAGTTTTTGTTATTTTGCCGATACTGGTAGAATTTCAAAATTGGTGAATGAAAAAGCTGCAATCACTGCTTTCTGCTTTTGAGCAACAACTGAATGAGACTATCGAATTCGTCTGGCACCCGGATCAGGCGGATGCTTATTTGCAGAACTTAAACGATCGGTCTGTCCTGCTCTCCCAAGAAATGAACCTCGTGGGTAGCGCTGCTCAAGCATTACTTTTAGAAAAGTCACCACCGCCTATCGGTGAGCTCTTTAATGCAAATTTGATCAATTATTTATGGGCCGACCAGGCCAAATCCTTTCTGATTCTGTGGCGCGATATACTATTTCAACAACAAAAAGCCCAGTTGTTGCACCAGGACCACCGGATTGAACAATCTGCATTAGACACCCTCAAGCAACAATCCTTCGAATCGGTAAAATCAGCAGCAAAAGAATTGGTTGCCTTTCCCGAAAGGGAGATCAGGATTACGGCAAATGGCCGCCCCAGCATGAGCAAGCGGATAGAAGAGTGGCAATTGCAAGAAAATCCGTGGCCCATCTATCAAAAGCAAATCACTGATCTTCAAGATCAATGCCAACAAGTATTTGCCACCTACCAACGCTTAAGTGAAACCGCAACCACCTTTGAGCAGGTTAAGACCGCGATTAATCGAATGCTCACTATTTGTGATCAGGAAATCAATAGTATACAAGCTAGTGCACAGGAAACCATCAATTTCATTGATGCCACCATTGATGCCCCAGATCCCAAGCCCGGGAAAATAACGGTGCGGTTGGAAGACCTGGAAGAGGAAATGTCGATCTTGAATCACCACAATAGCTTTACCACAGAATTAGAAAAACAATTGGCCCAGCTTCCCGAAAAAACGCAAGTTTCTATCACCGTTAGTGAAGGGCTTTTATTATACAAGGAAATCAACTTCCAAAAAAGTGTCCAACAGTGGTTGGAGTCTGAAATCTTGCCCCTACTCTATGAGGTCTGGGAAACCACGGAAAGTGTGACCAATGGCATGAAAATGTCACTGGCCAACATCCGTAATCGGACCATCATCCTGTCTGCAGAAACCCAGGAAGGCAAACCTAAGACGGTAGAGAAGGCCGATCTCTGTCAGCCTCTAATTTCTTTCCTGAAAAAGTTTAAAACCTCCAAAGAAAATCTCGACCAACTCGAAGACCTAATGGAAGAAAGGCTCGAGCATACTTTCCTCCTTTCGGAAATATTTAATTTGGAGCAGTCCTTTTTGCCGATTTCATTAGAGTCTACCATTAGTCAATTAAGGATAAACCAAAGTGCTCAGCTAATTCGGATCCAGAATTGGTTCAACCAGCAAAAGCGACTGCTCCAACGGTTTAAAACAACGGTTGAGCGGGAAGAATCATTGAGTATATCGGAAAAGACGGTGCGTTATATCCAAAATCGGCTCAGTGATGAAAACAACTACCACTATAATAGCATTTTTCTGACCAAGGGATACATCGGCGAATCTTTTTGGGTGGGCAGAGAGGAAGAGCTGCGTCATGCTGAAAATCTAATTCAAAACTGGAAAAGTGGATTTCGCGGGGCTGTATTGATCACCGGACAACGGTTTGCGGGTAAATCTCTATTCGGCGAACTAATCGCCAATCGGCATTTCCCCAATACGACCGTTCGGCTACAGCCCAATATGGGTATCAAGGTCAACGGACGCAGTATGACTACGACCTATCACTTGGGTGAAGCCCTGGATTTTATTCGCAAGCATACCCTGAACACACAACCATTGGTCTGGATCGATGATCTCGAGCTGTGGCGCGCGCCCAATATCTCTATCAGTCAAAATATGAGGGCCTTGCGGAAATTTATTGACAGTTATTCCAATAGCATTTTTTTCCTCGTATCAACGAGTAATTGGCTGAAGGCCCACTTGAACAAGATGCTGGATATCCAAAAAGTTTTTCAGGCGGAAATCAACATGGATCGCATGTCCGCGGCGGAAATCCGGGAGGCCATTCTCATTAGACATGGGGCAACCCACAAGACCTTGATCGAATCTGACGGAAGTGAGATTACGCCTCAGGCTTACCGCAAAATAAGTGACCGGATCATCAAATCCTCCGAATACAATATTGGTGAAGCGCTCAACCGATGGTCGGCCTCCACACAACGGGTTGCTGAAGACCGCATCCGATTTTCCTTTTCGGGAGGGGCTTTGCTGCCCGATTTTGTCAACTCAGAGAATGGCCTATTGCTGGCGGCCATCATGCTGAGCAAACGCACCAATGAATACCGCTTGCGAAAACTTTTCGGCCCGGCTTTTTCAGAAAAATATGGCAGTGTCCTGCAACGCCTGCTCAGCGTGGGGGTACTCACCCGCCACCTGGATGGATGGCTGGAGGTCAACGAACTGGTAGTCAACGACTTGGGCAGGATTCTGGAACGCAAAAAGTATTTGAAATTTCATAAATAGATATGCAAGATATCCTACTCATAAAATTTACCTGGACAAATTTTCTGCTGATCGCACTGGTCTTTGCAGCGCTTTACTTTGCGTTACAATTTTTACGGCGATTATCGGAGCAGTTTACCTTTTTAGGCAGACACCAACATGCTTATCAGAAGATCGTAGAGCTCTTACTGCTGCTTTTTGAACCCCTGGCAGTGATCGTATTAGCAAGTGTTTTTATCCTAATCAATCCCATTTTTCATGGTTTGATTATGGCTTTGCTGTTACTGATCGGATTTAGCCATGTGCGCAACTATCTCAGTGGCAGAATTATTTTGGCAAATCACAACATCGCTATTGGCGAACGGCTGCGCAGCGGAACCTCCGAAGGGGTCATTTTTAGTTTAGAACGGTTAGGACTCAACCTGCAGACCAATGAGGGCCTAAACCAACTGAGCTATTCCAGCCTGCTCACCAATGGATACACCATACTTTCGGGCGAAGAAATTGGTGGGTTTTACCAATTTGTGATTTCCCCAAAAGAAGAAAAGGGCAAGGCCAATCATCTGGTATACCTCCGTGATCTATTGGCTACCACGCCATTTATCGATTGGAACCACTTGCCCGAGCTGTATGAAAATGATGAATCTCCTGTACAAATTTCGGCCAGCTTATCACTTCGGGAAGAAAGCCATCTATACGAATTTATGGCCCTGGTAAAAGAATGGGGATACTCAATTAAACTAGTGACTGAAAATTAACAACCATGGATATTCTGACTTCTTATAATCTGATCATTGCAGCCTCTGCCATCATTATCCTGTCGTTTTTCTTCGGGGAGGTGGCTCGAAAGACCAATATCCCATCGGTGCTGATGCTCATTGTCTTGGGTATTTCCCTAAAATTTGGGCTCGATGCCATGGGATTAGACAACCTCAACTTCTTCCCTATACTGGAAATATTGGGAATTGTGGGCTTGATTATGATCGTACTGGAAGCCGCCTTGGAGCTGGAACTCAAGAAAGAAAAATACATTCCCATAGCAAAGGCCCTGTTTATTGCTTTAATCGGGCTAGTGGCCTCCCTGTGGATTGCCGCCGTCATCTTGCACGAATTTGTACCCGGTATGAGCATGAGTGCAGCCTACCTGTACGCCACGCCCTTGTCCATCTTGTCTAGCGCCATCATCATTCCCAGTGTAAATGGCTTGAGTGAAAGTAAGCGAGAGTTCCACATTTATGAAAGTACCTTTTCCGATATTTTGGGCATTATGGTCTTCTATTTTTTAGCGGGCCAATTGGATGCGGCCGAGCATTCCAGCGGATTCGCCGGTTTTGCCGGCAATGTGGTACTCACCATTATCCTATCATTGATTGCCAGTTATTTGATTGTGCTGGTCTTCCAGAATATCAAAACCAACGTGAAGTTGTTTTTGCTCATAGCGGTGCTACTGTTGCTCTATTCTTTGGGCAAACAAATGCACCTCTCTTCCCTTATCATCATCCTGATTTTTGGGCTATTGATCGCCAATAAGCACCTGTTTTTTCGCGGGCCACTGGCTCGCTGGCTGGATGAGCACAAGGCGGAAGAAATTTATGAAGGGCTACATGTCATTACCATGGAAACGGCCTTCGTCGTGCGGACTTTTTTCTTCGTTATTTTTGGTGTGACCATTTCCCTGGCATCATTGGCCAGTGTGAATGTGGCCATCATCAGTGGATTGATCATTTTATCCATTTACCTGATTCGCTTCATCATCCTGCGCATTTTTATCGGCAAGGATATTATTCCGCAATTGTTTGTGGCTCCACGCGGGTTGATTACGATTCTCCTGTTTTATGCGATCCCGCAGGAGGCTATCGTCCCTGGTTTTGAACCCGGCATTTTGCTTTTTATCATCATTGGCACCAGCCTGATTATGACCATAGCTATGGTTTATGATAAACGACGCAGCGGACAGGCGGTTAAAAAGGCGCAGGGCACGCCGGTGGGATACGCCAGATGGAAGGCTCCCGAGGTAACCACGGCGAAGGCTGCTACCCAGCCGGAATCACCAGAGGAATAAAACCGATGCCTAGGGCGTGTTTTAATCATCTCCTGACAGACTATGCTTTTCAGGAGTGACAACACCCCCAGGCGCCTGTCAATAAAAGGGGTTACCCCTTCCATTGAAACTGATACAAATCATGACGGCGGTCCTTTAGGTTTTGTACCCCGCCAAATTCATGCAATTCCTTGAGCAATTCCAGATTAATATCTCCAATCACCGTCATCTCGGTATTCGGAGTAGCTTCGGCCTTGATGGCATTAGTGGGGAAGGCAAAATCCGAAGGCGTAAAAATCGCCGATTGGGCATATTGGATATCCATATTGTTGACCTTTGGCAAATTGCCTACACAACCGGCAATGGCCACATAGCACTCATTTTCGATAGCACGCGCCTGTGCACAAACCCGCACTCGGTTGTAGCCATTTTGGGTATCGGTCAGAAAGGGCACAAACAGAATTTGCATACCTTGTTCTGCTAAAGAGCGACTCAGCTCCGGGAATTCTACATCGTAACAAATCAAGATGGCTATCTTGCCACTATCGGTATCAAATACCTCGACTTTACTGCCCCCTACCATCCCCCAGGCACTCTTTTCCGAAGGGGTAATGTGGATTTTTTCGTACTGGTCGATTTTCCCATTACGATGACACAAAAAGCCAACGTTGTACAACCGCCCATCATCTCTAATTTCCGGCATGCTCCCCGTGATGATATTGACATTGTAGGAGATGGCCAATGACTGAAAACGCTCTTTCATCAAATCAGTGTACTCCGCCAATTTGCGGATGGCTTCCGGCTCGGAAAGCTTATTGTAGGGCGCCATCAGCGGAGCATTAAAAAACTCCGGAAACATCAAAAAATCGCTTTGATAATCACTCACCGCATCCACAAAAAATTCTGCTTGCTCTATGAACGCTTCCAAATTTGGGAAATGTCGCATTTGCCATTGCACCAGCCCCAGCCGGATCACGTCTTTGGGAGCGTTAACCAGGACCTCTTTTTCCTGATAATACACATTATTCCACTCCAAAAGCGCCGCGTATTCCAACGAATCTGTGTCTCCTTCCAGGTAATTGATCAGCACCTTCCGTACGTGAAAATCATTGGATAATTGAAAAGACAGTACCGGATCGTGGATTTCTTTGCGCTTCACACTCTCAATGTATTCCCTCGGGCGCATTTCCTTGGCGTAATCTTTATATTTTGGCAAGCGTCCTCCCGCAATAATAGCGCGGAGGTTGAGGTTTTCACAAAGTTCTTTTCTCGCCTCGTATAAACGCCGCCCTAAGCGCATTCCTCGAAAAGCGGGATCGATAAAGACATCAATACCATACAAAACATCACCATCCGGATCATGGGTACTAAAGGTACAATTGCCGGTAATTTGTTCGTAGGTATGCTTATCTCCGTATTTTTTATAATCAACAATGATGGATAATGCACTGCCTGCCACTTTTCCATTGACCAGAATGCATAGCTGCCCTTCCGGAAATTTTGTCAATAAATCTTTGATCTGTCCCCTTTTCCAAAGTGCATCTTGCCAACCTGGATAGGCTTTTTTCATCGATTCGGTCAATCCCTCGTAATCTTCCAAAAGAAGATTCCTCAGTTCGATTTGTGTTGTTTCTATCATAAATTGATCATTAAAGATTCAAAATTTAATGGTTAGTGTATGAACCCCTTCTTCGTGTTGGTAGTCCAACGCCAATTCTGAGTGATCGCAGATTCGCTGCACGATCGATAATCCCAAGCCAAGGCTTTCTTCCACATTGGTCTCTCTTCGGAACCGTTTGAGAAGTGCCCGAGGTTTAACCGTTAGAACTTTGCCTGAATTTATAACGCAAAAAGTATCCGATTTGATCACGATATTCATCCAACCATCTAAAATATTATGTCTAATGGCATTTTGGACCAAATTGGCCACCATGATTTCCGCCAGGGTTGCACTCATTTCCACTTCCAACTGATCCTCATACTGCTTGTTGACGGTCAGGTTTTGGATTTTAATTAGGTCCTGAAAATTATTTAAAACCTCATCTGTCACTCGATTGATGTTGACCTTTCGGAAATCGGAAAATCGCTGGTGTTCAATTTTAGAAAGTAAGATCAATGCGCTGTTCAGACGTGCCAGGCGATTGGTGTTTTGCAAAATAACTCCCAGCGTTTTAATTTCTTTTTCGCCGAGACGAGAAGATTGCAACAACAGTTCGATATGGCCTTTGATTACGGAGAGAGGAGTTTGCAATTCATGAGCCGCATTGGCTGTAAATTGTTTATTGGCCTGGTAATGCTGGCGAATGCGATTGATCATTTCGGAGAGGTATTCGTTCAATTCATTAAATGCAGCGTAGGGGGAAGGCTCAAATTTTACGGAAGTGGGTTCATCAATGTCAAAGTTTTCCAAAACTTGCAAGGTTTGGTATAATTGAACACGTACCCGCCGCATGCGTCTATGGAAAAAATAGAGAAAGGAGAGTGTAATACCTGCAATTAGCACCGCCGCAAAGATGCCAACTTTAATTTTTAGTATAGCCGGCTCTTGGGCCAATACTAAAAAAATAAAAAGGACACTAACCAAAGATGCCCCAAAAATGATCCAGATATCGGCTGATCGGAGTTTCAAGTTAGCATTTTTTCCTACAAATATACTCGATATCCCTGACATTATCGGATTGAAAAAATCAGACAAAAAATCGGGTGCAGATTAATTTCTACACCCGATCTCGTGCTTAGTGCATGTTTGAAGGTGGTGCTTTAGCAACGAAAATTGCAGGCTTTGGGTTCTCGCGAGACTCATTTTTGAGACCATCTCGGCTCAGCCGAGACGGAAGAAAAAATAGCCGAAAAGAGGTTCCAAAAACTGAAATTTGCACCATGAATAGCTTGCCCGAATATACTTCAGGGACTACCTCCAATCATGCACTTACTTCTGTTTTGAATTTCAAAGAAACAGAGTCGGCACTTAATTTATGATTACCTTGGGTATGTGTCCGTTTAGACTTTTTTCAATAATCCTGACAAAAGTGAAAATACTAGTAGGATTAAGAAGATGTAAAAGACAATTTTAGCGATAGAAGCTGCTCCAGCTGCTATTCCACCAAACCCTAATACACCGGCAATGATTGCCACAATAAAGAAGATTAACGCATAACGTAACATGATATTCGGTTTTAGTTTTGAAATTTTAGCTGGGTACCTTAGCTATTGAATTACATCACTAAAACGCCAATCCGTTGATGGTGTTCGGTGGCCACTAAAAATTTCTGTATTACCGAAGTGCTGCTTCACCACCAACAGGGCCGTAGAAAAAAACCCAGGTGGAAAAATCTTCAGTAAAATTGAGAAACCGATGTTCTTTACCGGCCGGCACAAACAAAAAATCGCCCGCCTTAAAATCTGTGGTGATCCCATCATAGAAAAACTGGCCACCTCCCGATATAACGACGTAAATTTCATCACGATCATGGGGTTGCTGCCGATCCACTTGATCGGGCTTATAAATCTCAACGACCAAGGAGCCGTGTTCAAAAAGGGAAAGAAAGGGTTGTGGGTGGGCTTGCAGTTTTTGTAAAGCCCCTTCTGGTGATATCTGAAAATCATTCATCGTGAAACAATTGGTATAATACTAGCCAAAAATAGTTTGTACTTCCCGAAGCCCCTCTACCAGCCGATCTACTTCTTCCCGGGTATTATAAGGTGCAAAAGAAGCCCGCACCGTACCGGGCACCTTAAAAAACTGCATCACAGGCTCAGTACAATGGTGTCCGGCCCGAACCGCCACCCCATGTTGATCCAAGATCGTAGCGATGTCATGCGGATGTACCCCCTCCATAATAAAGGAGAGGATGCAAGAACGCTGCGGCGCCGTTCCGATGAGCTGCAAGCGAGAAATCGCTTGCAGCTGCTGCAGAGCATATTCCGTCAGCTCAGCCAAATAGGTCGACATCGCACCGTGGCCAATATTTTCAATGTAATCGATAGCTACCCCCAAGCCAACAACTCCGGCAATATTGGGGGTGCCTGCCTCAAACTTATGGGGCAAATCTGCATAAACGGATTTTTCAAAACTCACCGTTTTGATCATCTCTCCACCAAATTGATAGGGTTCCATTTGTTGCAGCCATCTCGCTTTGCCATACAACACCCCTACCCCGGTTGGTCCAAAAAGCTTGTGCGCGGAGAAGGCAAAAAAATCACAGTCTAGGTCCTGTACATCAATAGGCAAGTGAGCAGCACTTTGGGCACCATCAATCAAAACGGGGATATCAAATTCCCGTGCAGCACGAATGACCTTTTTTACCGGATTTATCGTTCCCAGACTATTGGAAATATGGACTAAGGCCACCATCCGGGTGCGCTCATTGATTAAATCGGAAAGCTGGCCCAATTGGAGACAACCGCTCTCATCCATTGGAATCACGCGCAATTTGGCACCTGTTCGCTGACACAACACCTGCCAGGGAATCAAATTAGAATGATGCTCCATCGCCGAGATCAACACCTCATCACCGGCCTTCAACCGCTGGTTTCCCAAGGTTTGCGCAACCAAATTAATACCATCCGTCGTGCCTTTTGTAAAAATCACTTCTTTGCGGTCCGGCGCATTGATAAAACGTTGCACCTTATCTCGTGCGGTTTCATAAGCTTGCGTAGCTTTTACGGCCAACTTATAAACTCCTCGATGAATATTGGCATTGTTGTTTTGATAGAAATGATTCACCGCATCAATGACCACCTGAGGTTTTTGTGTGGTGGCCGCATTGTCTAAATAAGCGATGGGGGATTGATTTTCCGATGATTGCAGCAGTATTGGAAAATCCGATCGAATGCTGGTAATGTTGTTGGCTATCATAAACTGATAAATAAACCAGTGCACAAAATAGTTGTATAAAAGTCGGGCTTTGTTAATAGCCCAATCCCAAACTATGGGTTTTGTAGTCCCACATCACCCTGATCATCAACACAATACCAAATAAAACAATAGCCGCGCCGGAAATTTTCCTTAAATGATCCAGGTAGGTGGTTTTCATGAGCGGTTTGATGCGTTTGGCCAACAAGATTTTCAGGATATCTGTGAGCACAATGGTGCCGATTATACTGCCAAATAGCACCAAGGCATCAACACCATCGACGGTTTTCTGTGCAGAAAATCCGGTCATCACTCCAATCCAAAAAAATGCGGCAAAGGGGTTAAATGTATTGATTAGAAAACCTTTGAGCCACAGCCCAATGTACGAGTCTCGAAAGCGCTTTGTTTCTGCTACCGCTGTTGGAGGTTCCGGTTTATGCACTAAAATACCGATGCCGATGACGAGTAGTATGATTCCGCCAAGCATTCCGGTGTAGAAGGTAAACCCGGAAAGGTTGACCAATTCCATTAAATAAGAAATGCCAAAATAAACCGCCAGTGCAAAAAAGGCATCACTGGTCCAGGCGCCCAATCCGGCAGAAGCACCGGCGCGAAATCCCCGCTCAATACTGATTTGAACAAAGAGAAACATCATGGGCCCCACTAGCACGCTTAGGCTCAATCCGAGAATGATGCCTTGCCAGAGTAAGCTCACGAAATAATTTTATGACTATCTATAAATTTTTCCCATTCTGCGAAACGCTCACGATCCATTACTCTAGCAACCTTGCTTTGCCCATTCATCTTTCCCTGGTGCCTTTGCCAGTCGTAAAACAGCGAAGTGGGAATAATTTCTACTTGTGGAGTCCCCAACATCGCATCGCGTTCTGAGTTGTAGTCTGCATTGACTTCCTTTAGATGGCGATCCAAGGTTGAAGCCAGCATTTTTGACTTGACCGCATCATCACAGCCAATGTACCAACGATGGGCGTGGTGGGTACCGTCCTCTACACCTGAAACCGTAAATTCCCGAATGCTAATCTGCAACTCTTGCTCGGTTCTAATCATGGCGGTATTCATATTATCCACCGAAAGGTGTTCTCCGCAAATACTCAAGAAGTGTTTGGTCCGGCCGGTAATGATGATTTCCGATCGGCCCAGGTCGGTAAATCGAATCGTATCCCCAATGAGGTAACGCCAGGCTCCGGCACAGGTGCTGATCAATAGGGCATAATCCACATTTTCCTTTACGTGATTGATGGTCAACACCTCCGGATCGGGCTTCAATTCGCCATTTGCGTCAAAGTTCCTTTCGGAAAACGGTATAAATTCAAAAAAGAGCCCATTATTGAGCAACAATCGCATCGCATTGGTATCTGGCCGATCCTGGAAAGCAATAAACCCCTCAGAAGCCAGGTAGGAATCCTGTAAAATAAGCGGCCGATCCAGCAGGGCTTCAAAGCTTTTGCGATACGGCTCAAAAGCCGTTCCTCCCGACACAAAGATTTCTAAGTTGGGCCACAATTCATGAATATGATTCAGTTTGTAATGATCCACTATATATTCCAAGGTCAATTGTACCCAGGCAGGAATACCGGTGAGTACACCAACATCCCATTTATAAGCATTTTGAGCGATCGTTTTCAGTCGCTCATCCCAATTGCTGATCTTGGCAATCTGGGTACCCGGCTTATAGAATTTCTTGATCCACATGGGTGGTTTTCGGGCATTAATACCACTTAAATCCCCCACATAACAAGGCCCCATTTGTTTCAGCATGGCAGTCCCCCCCACCATCAACCAATCTTTTAAAAAGAGGCTTGATGGAACATCGTATTTGGGCAAGCAGGCAAACATCCTCAATCCGGCACTCCGCATGGTGCGGGTCATGTCATAGGTCACCGGGATATATTTACTATTCGCTCCTGAGGTCCCCGAACTAAGGGCAAAATATTTTGTTTTCCCTTTCCAGCATACATCCGGCTCTCCTTCCAGGGCCCGAGACCACCATTGGTCAAACATTTGATCATAATTGTGAATGGGAACACCTTTTTGAAAGTCACTTACTAATCGATTTGACAACTGTAGCTGATCAAATTGGTAATGTTTTCCAAAAGCAGTTCCTTCGGCGCGTTTGAGCAGTTGTTGTAAAGTTCGTTTCTGTAAAACGATCGGGGAAAGATGTTGCTGGTCAAAACGTCTAACCAGGCCAATTCCATTTTTGAGTAGGGCACTCGCAACAGAGCTCATATAATTTGAATTTAATTGGTTGAACTTGCACAAACAATATCTGCCAATCACACCGTGGTATGAATGGATTACAAAAATAGTCGGGCTAACGCGTAATTACAATGTATTAACGTTCTTTTCGACCAGTGATTACATTTGTGGGTTAAAATGGGGAAATAAAAAACCCGGAGAGGTGTATTGAAGTGCTATAAATAGCCGCTCCATTCCTCTCCGGGATACAAAGAAAGGGGGATGGTAAATCTTTACAAAGGGATGAGTGTGTTTCCTTTAGAATTTGAAAACTTTTTAACTGGATTAAAGCTAGGTAAGAACATCATGAAAACCTTTCTGAGAAAGGTTTGGGCTTGGTGAGTATTGAGGTTATCTGCGCTGTACATTACAAATATAATTCTTTTCCCATCAATTTGGAAATGTTTCCGGCAAAAAGAACTTCTAGAAGCAACTTTGACCAAATTATTCACATAAAAAAATATATTATATATTTACAACTAATCGATAAGCGATTAGCTGTCAGTAGGTCATTGTGTTATTTAAACCATCCAGCATACATTGTATAAGCATTGGCGATGCGTTCGATGGTATCTTGAAACTGGTCTGCACTGATTGCTTTTACTTTTTTAGCAGGCACTCCGGCATAGATATGCCCCGATTCGCATCGGGTATTTTCCAAGACCACAGCCCCAGCAGCGATCAAACAATTTTCCTCCACAACGGCATGATCCATGACTATAGCCCCCATGCCAATCAGCACATTGTTTTCAAGGGTTGCTCCGTGCACAATGGCCCGGTGTCCGATCGATACATTATCCCCAATTTGAGTAGCCGCTCTTTGATAGGTGCAGTGAATGATGGCCCCATCCTGGATATTGACCTTGTTGCCAATGCGAATGGAATGTACATCTCCTCTGACTACCGCCTGAAACCAAACACTACAGTCATCACCCATGACCACATCTCCAACTACCGTCGCATTTTCAGCCAGATAACAACCTTCTCCAAACACGGGCGCGATGCCTTTTACACTTTTTATTAAAGCCATTATAATCTATTGATTCGATTGAAAAATGAAATTCGTTCCTTTTATGGGCAAAGAACCCAAATTATTAAGATGATAATAAGAAAAAAGGCTAAAAAAATGTAGCTTTGTAGGCAAACACTGTTGATTCGCCAAAGAACCAATCTTCCTAGCTAATTATAGAACCATCATCAATAGCCAGTGACAACAAACCTATAACACCATAAGATCAGCACAATAGCTAAATCGAGCATGGATCAAAAGGCTCTAAAGGTAATTTTTAAAGAAAACCAGGCAGAGAAGACGCTAAAGATCGGGCGTTCGGTTGCGGCCCTTGCAATGGTCTTTATTTTCTTTTTTACCTATTTTGATTATTTCCAACTTAAGCTGCAAAATACCCTTCCTTGGAGAGGATTCAGTTTTTTTTGTTTTCTTCTTTTTTTTCTCGCCAGCTACTTTATCAAGAAAGACCGAGACATCATCAGTTTTTATTCTCTGGCCATTGGTAGTTCCATTGCCATGATGCTCGGTATCGCCTTCCAGATCTTTACGACCCCCGAAAGCACCGATATCCAAAGGGTTTCAATAACTGTTGGCAACCTATCTATTTGGTTTATTTTGGCTTTGGTCACTATTGGCATTCGTCGGTTAATGCCCTACATTGGGGGAGTATTATTCTTGATCTTTCTCACTGCACTATCACAGAGTGATGGGGACAGTTGGGGATACACCTGGACTATTGTGATGATCGCGGCTTTCTCCATCACTATGATGCTTTCTCAGGAACGTAATGAATTCGAGAAATTCACCTATATGCACCGTTTGGAAGAAAGTGAGAAGGAGCTCTTGTTGCAGAAAAGAGAGCTTGAATTGATGAATGAGGAACTGGTCAGCTTCAACTACTCCATTTCCCACGATTTGCGTACACCACTCCGGGCCGCCAATTCTTTCTCTCAACTAATGGTGCGAGATATCAAAAAAGAGCAATACAAAAGTGTCAACGAATATGCCGATTATATTTCTTCCAATTTAAAAAAGATGCACCAACTGCTGGAAGATTTGTTGAATCTCTCACAGATTGGAAAGAAAAAATTGATATTCAAGCCCATTAACATACAAGATGAAGTAAAACTCATCTGGGGAAACCTGATTCGGGAAGAACACAAAAAACCTAAATTAGTCTTGCAACGCTTACCGATAATTATGGGGGATCCTGTTTTGATTGAACAAGTACTGATCAACCTGTTGGCCAATGCCGTCAAATATTCCCGGAATGCGGATTCACCAATCATTGAAGTAGGCAGTTATGAACAACCAAATTTTCAGGTTTTCTATGTCAAAGACAATGGTTGTGGCTTTAATGAGAAGTTTAAGGACAAGCTTTTTCAAGTATTTAAAAGACTCCATACCGATGAAGAATATGAGGGTACCGGTATTGGCCTGGCTATCGTCAAGCGCATCGTAAATTATCACGGTGGAGAAGTCTGGGGAGAAAGCAAGAACAATGAAGGGGCAACTTTTTATTTTTCCTTACCGAAATAAATGATTTTTTTTTGCCTGATTGCTCAATATTTTATAAATTTGCGCTCTATTTGAGAAAAAGAAAATACTAAGTCATGAAAAAAGATACGCATCCGGAGAATTATAGAATGGTCGTGTTCAAGGATTTTTCCGTTGACGAGGCCTTTCTTGGCCGTTCCTGTGCTCCTACAAAGGATACGATCACGTGGGAAGATGGAAAAGAATATCCATTGATCAAACTGGAGATTTCTAGTTTTTCTCACCCATTCTTTACCGGAAAGATGAAATTTGTGGATACTGCTGGACGTATCGACAAGTTCAATAAGAAATTTGCCAAGTTTGGCAAAAAGTCTTAATCAGGCTTTGAAAGATAAACTTAAAGTCCCGTTCAATACTGATTGGGACTTTTTTTTTACTTTTACAATAATTCAACCAAAAAACTGACTGAGTTTGGCCGTATGGCAAATATCATCCTTTTTGATAACGAGATTCGAAACTTTTTCCTTCCTCTAGCCTACACTAAGCCGGTTTGCGAGCTTCGTATTGGTATTCTCACCATTAGTGAAAAATGGCAAAAGTGGCTGGGTGGTGATATTTCCTATATCACACAAGATTATCTGGCAGAGAAATATCCCATCGATTACGGTACTGAAAATTACCTCATTAACGGTTCTGCCCTACCCTCAGCACAATTGTGTCGACTCATCCAGCAAATGGAATTCAACGAAGCACTATTGAATGGTGAAGAATTGATTGCCGCCAAATTGGATGAAGAACAGTTTGAACGGCTGATCCACGATGAAGACATTGGGGAATTAAAAGGGTTTGACCTGGAGGGAACAGATTTCATTAAGCTCAATCGTTTGTGGGACATTTTTTATTACAACGATAAAGCCCTGCTCGAGGATTTTAACCTCATCACCAAGGGACGAACCTCTCAACCGCTCAGCAGCACCAATCAAATACTGCATCCTGAAAACATTTTTTTGGAAGAAGGTGCTACCGTCGAATTCAGTACCATCAACGCTTCTACCGGCCCTGTATACATCGGTAAAGATGCGGAAATCATGGAAGGCTGTTTGATTCGCGGCGGCTTGGCCCTCTGTGAAGGCGCCAAACTCAAGATGGGGGCCAAGGTCTACGGCGCCACCACCATTGGTCCTTTTTCTAAAATGGGTGGAGAAGTTAATAATTCTGTGATCCAGAGTTATTCCAATAAAGGGCACGATGGATACCTCGGAAATTCCGTGATTGGAGAGTGGTGCAATCTGGGAGCCGGCACCAGTAATTCCAATTTGAAAAACAATTACGCCGAAGTAAAACTTTGGGATTATAATACAGAGCGATTTATCGAAACCGGACACCAATTTTGTGGCCTGGTAATGGGCGACCATTCCAAATGTGCCATCAATACCATTTTTAACACGGGAACAGTCATCGGTATTTCAACCAATATCTTTGGCCCTGGCTTTCCTCGTAATTTTATCCCATCCTATTCCTGGGGTGGTGCACATGGTTTTCAAACCTATAAAACAGAAAAGGCATTTGAAACCATTGAACGAGTACTGGATCGTCGGCAGAAAAATTTTGATGTTACTGATCGTTTGATCATGCTCCGCATTTTTGAAGATACCGCAAAATTCAGGCGCTGGGAATAGGTATAAAACCAAACAGGCAAATGCAACAACCGTGGTGGAAAGTATGGTCAAGTTACCTGTTTGAATGGCATATCGAAAGTGCTTCCAGCCATTACAATCCCCATCTCTACGTCAGCCTCAATCGAGGTCGTTATCAACTATGTACCGCCAATGCAATTTATTCCTTTGGCGATCTGTACGACAACTTTACCCGCACTTTTAAACAAATCGATTTAGACGAACTTCCCGGCGATGAAGTCCTCATTCTTGGCTTCGGCCTTGGCAGCATTCCTCTGATGCTGGAAAAAAAATTTAATCGCCAATACCAATTTACCGCCGTAGAAATCGACGAGACCATTCTAAAACTCACCGCCAAATATACCCTACCCGACATCTCCTCTCCGATAGAAATGGTCTGTGCCGATGCCCGGGCTTTTGTGGCTCAAAGCAGCCAACAATATGCGATGATTTGCATGGACATTTTTTTGGACGACACCGTCCCTTCCGCTTTTGAAAGTGAAACTTTTCTGGAAGATCTCCGCGACCTGCTCCTTCCAAACGGGCGACTACTCTTTAATCGCCTCGCCGCCTCTGAAAAGGATATCAAAAAAACGAAAGATTACTTTGAAAACACCTTCCGCAAGGTTTTTCCTGATGCCGTATCGCTAGATGTGCACGGCAATTGGATGTTGCTAAATCGAAAAGCCTGAGGAAATCTATGTGCCTCCTCTTCTCTGGTATAGCTCTCCAATGAGCCTTAATCCATGTAGGGTGAGGTGAGGATCAACGGCAAAAAAATCATCCTGGAGTGGATGCAAAATACTGGATAATCCACCCGTAGCTACTGCGACATATTGATCGCCAACTTCAGCGCGGATACTTGCCAAAAGATGACGTACCAGGCCCACATAGCCGATTAATACGCCACTTTGAATGGCATGCACCGTATTGCGGCCAAGAGCAGAATCGGGTAACCCAAGTGGAACTTCGGGAAGCTGAGCCGTTTTTTGATGCAGGACACCCATTGCGGTCTTTAGGCCAGGCGCAATAGAAACGCCTAGAATAGCTCCTTCCTTATCAATTGTTGTGAAGGTCAACGCCGTTCCAAAATCAACGACAATGACGTTGCGCTTAAACAATAGATTGGCCGCCAGCGCATTGGCTACTAAATCAGCGCCAATTTGATCTTTGTTGACAATTTGTAAAGGCAATTGCTCATAGACTTCTCTGCTCAATACAATCGGTTTAATGCCTAAAAACTGCTGGATCAAGTCTTCAAATGGCCCTGTCAGATGTGGTACGACACTACTGATGACCACCCTTTCAATATCATTTAGCCGAACATCGGCCTCCAGCAAATGATCTCCAATGTGAGTCGGATAAAAAAGGTGGGCCTCATCCGCCCCCGATATGGTAGGCAAACGCCAAACATAAGGCCATCCCTCCCCCAGAGACACGCCAATAACTACATTCGTATTTCCTATATCTACCGCCAGCGTCATGATTTACCTTTTCAGAATAAAACTAAGAAAAATCGCTCCTTTGAGAATACTGAGATTTATCAAAGAACCAAAAAAATTAGGTCTTTGACAAATGAGATCTCCTCCGGTGTCTCTTAGTGCATGTTTGGAGGTAGTCCCCGAAGTATATTCGGGGCAAGCTATTCAGGCTGCAAACATGCACTAAAAAGTGAGTCCTGCCGCCTTGGGTTAATGACTAGAATCACCCTGTCTGTTGACAAATATTAGTAATCGCTGCTATAATATTTCTGAACTTGACCATACGTTCAAAAGGACACCTAAACTTTCACCTTAAACTAAAAGTCATGAACACAGATTTAATCTTCACCGGAAATGAAATATTGACCACAACAGCCCTGGTGTTTGCGTTCTTCTTGTTATTGATCGGAGGTCTGAGGGTATACTTCAGAAGAATTGCCCAAGCGAATTTAACCGAAAAATACCAAAATACCACTTGGGGCTCTCCTTTACAATATCGGAATAAATATCCCGATGTCGATGTCAATAAACTCAGAGGACCACTGCTCGGCCTCAGTCTGGTAGCCGTCCTTTTCATCACACTGGCCGCCTTCAACTGGACCAGCTTTACAAAAGAAGTGGATGTCTCTATGTATTCCCTGGATTTGGAAGAAGAAATTGAGGTAGCTCCGCCCCGCAGTGCTGAACCACCTCCACCTCCTCCACCGCCGCCACCACCGGTCATCCAGGAAGTTCCCAATGAATTGATCATTGAAGAAGATGAAATAGAATTTGTGGATCAATCTGTAGAGATTACTACAGAGGTTTTTACACCAGATCCAGTAATCGTTGATCATGAGGATGTACCTCCCCCACCGCCACCACCGCCGCCGCCAAAAGCAGCAGAACCCGAAGAGATTTTTAAAGTGGTGGAACAAATGCCTCGTTTCCCCGGCTGTGAAGACAGCGGATTGGCACAAAAGGAATTGAAAGCTTGCGCGGATAAAAAATTGATGGAATTTCTTTACTCCAACATAGAATATCCTAGCATCGCTCGTGAGAATAATATTCAGGGAACCGTAGTCGTCGGCTTTGTCGTCGAAAAGGATGGATCAATCACCCAAATCAAAATCTTGCGAGACATTGGCGGACAATGTGGCGATGAAGCCGTTCGCGTAGTCAAAATGATGAGAGATCAAGAGAAAAAATGGATACCTGGTAAACAAAGGGGAATCCCCGTAAGGGTAATGTTCAACCTCCCCATCCGGTTTATCTTGAAAGACGCATAAGACACGTGTAACCGCCGGATTTGGTGCCCAAACAGGGACGCGACTTACTGCGATATAATTTGAGGAAGGGGGTGTATAAATGTACACCTCCTTCCTCATTTAGTGCAACCTTTCAGTTAAGTCGCAGATTTTCATAGCGAAACAACGCTAATAAATAGAGCGCCATCTTATCCTCCCGAAACGCCTCGAATTCGCCCGATGGAAGTTTTCCTTACAAAAGGAAACTGCACTTGAATTGCCCTCTGGCAAACAAAAGAAAAGAGGTTAGAACTTTCTCAATATAACATTTTTTTGATATGCCAACTAGCAGTGAAGGCAAGATGACCTCACCTGGGTTTTAAAGCTTAAATATTGGGTTTTAAAATCCATTACTTTTGAAAAAAACTTCGTCTAAAGCACTGTTAGACAAACAATTTCAAACACATTTGCAAATAAAACGTACCTTTGCACCTTAATTTAAAATACGTTCATGAGTGATTTTGTTAAGCTGGGGTTATCTCAGCAATTAGTAGATGCAATTGAGGAGTTAGGATTCTTTGAGCCCACCGCGATTCAAACACAGGCCATCCCCAAATTATTAGCAAACAACACCGATTTGGTGGGACTGGCGCAAACAGGTACCGGTAAGACAGCAGCCTTCGGCTTGCCCTTGATGGAATTAGTAGATTCCGAACAAAACCATACACAAGCTTTAATCCTGGCCCCAACTCGGGAGCTTTGCCTACAGATTTCCAAAGAATTGGCTTCCTTTGCGAAGCATTTGCGCAAGCTGAAAATTCAGGCCGTCTATGGAGGCACCGACATTGGCCGCCAAATTCGTGACCTCAAGCGAGGTGCCCATATCATTACCGCTACACCGGGTAGATTAAGAGATTTGATCCGCCGCGGTGCCGTCAATATTCAGCATATCCAATATATGGTGCTTGATGAAGCCGATGAAATGTTGAATATGGGCTTTAAGGAAGAAATTGACGACATCCTAAAAAATACCCCTGAGGAAAAACAGACTTGGCTTTTTTCGGCAACGATGCCCGAAGAAGTACGTCGTATTTCCAAAGACTACATGACCGATCCACAAGAAGTGAGCATCGGTCAACGCAATACATCTAATGTAGACATTGACCACCAGTATGTACAAACTCGTCCGCATGAGCGCTACGAGGTATTGCGGCGCTTCCTTGACTTTCATCCCGACCTCTTTGCCTTGGTATTTACCCGTACCCGCCGCGATTCAAAAGAAGTTGCGGAACAATTGGCAAAAGATGGCTATCGTGCTGACGCCCTGCACGGAGATCTTAGTCAAAACCAACGGGATATGGTGATGGAGCGCTTTCGTAAAAACCGCATCCAGATCCTCGTGGCTACCGATGTAGCCGCACGCGGTATCGACGTACAAGATATTACCCACGTTTTTCACTACAACATCCCCGAAGACCAGGCTTTCTATACCCACCGAAGTGGCCGTACCGGTAGAGCTGGTAGCAAGGGCGTATCTCTGGTTTTGGCGCATCCAAAAGATATGGCCATTTTGCGGCAAATTGAAAAAAGATTGAAAGTCTCTTTCACTCAGGCGCATATTCCAACTGGCCAGGAAATCTGTGAACAACAGCTGCTGGTCCGCTTGCGTCGAATGAAAGATGCTCAGCCCACCGAAGGATTGGAAACCTTCCTGCCCGTGATTTACGATGAACTGCAAGACTTGTCTCGCGAGGAGTTGATTCAGAAAATAGCCTCTCTTTCTTTTGGTAAATTGATCCAAAACTACCACAATTCCCGCGACCTAAATAGTCGTGGAAAATCGACTTCTAGAAATAGCGGTAGAGGACAAAGACTTTTTATCAATATCGGTTCTTTAGATGTGCGGGATAAGGGTGGATTTATCAACTTGATTTGTCGCAATGCCAATATTACGGGTAGCGCCATCGGCAAAATCGACATGCACAAGAAACATACCTACTTTGAAGTAGAGCCAAGTATTGTACAACCGATCATCCGCGAATTTGACGGAAGCCTGCTTGACGACCGCCCTATTCGAGTCAACCGCGATGACAGTCGACCAGCCCCTCACAAGTCTAAAAAGAAGAAGTCTTTTAGTGGCAAAAGTAAGTCCAGAATGAGAAGTTAGCCTATTTGGCAAATAACTGCTCGATATCCTTAAAGGCTTTAAATTCCAAGGCATTACCCGCCGGATCAAGAAAAAACATTGTTGCTTGTTCGCCGGGTAATCCCTTGAACCGAATGTAGGGTTCTATCACAAAAGGAATGCCATTTTCCTTGACCCGCTGAGCCAGTGCTTCCCAAACTTCCCAATCCAATACTACCCCATAATGAGGAACCGGTACATTGTGCCCATCTACAGGATTGTGGTGATGCCCTTCCTTATCAGGACTCGGTGGTTTGTAATGGACCACAAACTGATGCCCAAATAAATTGAAGTCAATCCATTGCTCAGTCGAGCGCCCTTCCTCGCATCCTAAAATATCCCGATAAAAGGTCCTGGCTTTCGCCAAATCATCTACCGGTACAGCTACATGAAACGGAGGTATTTTATTCATCTCTTTTTTCAACCAAAATAACAGAAAAAGAGGAATCCCTACACATTTCCTGTCCAATTTTGTCCGCAACGGGACGATTGGTAGCCTATACCAAACCCACAAAGCCGTTGATGTGTTGAATGAAGGTACGATCAAAACACATACCTATGCTTCAATATTCTATCAACTCCTGGAACCCTCTTACTTTAACATACAATGAAAAGCTTGCAGAGGCCATCAAAGAAATGCACCATGCCGCCTTATTTGTAGGAATGCTCGGTGAAGCCTTCCTTCCCAAAGCCAATGATGATTCCCAAAGCAATCTGGAATGGCTGCCTAAGCAACAAGCAATGGCCGGGCATCAGGTACAAAAGAGTCGAGCTCAGATGACCTATGATGACTGGAACCTGCAATTGTTGGGGGCAAACGATCTACTCTTGGGCAGTATCGACCCTACCGGAAAGACCAAAGATGAGCTGTTGCAATGGTTTCGAGAGCAACTGCAAAAAACACCTTTCCCTCCTCAGCAATACGATTACTTCAGCCATTTTTCCCTCCCCGATCATTCTTTAGATCATGGACAGGCTTTTGCCCCAATTTCCCAGGAGATTAGACGAGAACTGGCCCTTTACCGGCAAAATGCCCATTGGGTCTTGAACCAAACGATCCAACCCTTTTCCAAAGCCAGTACCGTGCGCACCTGGCCTCATCACTTCGATACCGGCAGTGTGATTGCACTGGAATTTTCAGAAGGCCCTGACACACCTACCAGTACCATTGGAATCGGATGGGCCATTGCCGATGAAGCCATTGACGTGCCGTATTTCTACATCAATCACTGGAAGAAGGGAGCCACTATCCATTACGACAATCTGCCTGATCTTCCGGATGGATGTCGTTGGCACCAAGGAAACTGGACGGGACCAATTTTACCATTGAGCAGTTTGACCCCACTTGAGGGAGATCAGCAATTGACATTGGTAAAAGCTTTTTTTGAAAAGGGTATTGCCGCTTCGAAGGGATTATTGGAACAGTGAAACCCTGGATTGATGCAGCAATAATTGACCGCAGCGTTAAGAAGCAGGTGCAGCCTTGATTTTTGCACCTTTGCATCAAGGCAAATAGGCCGCCGGAGGCATATTCTATTAGATTTTTGCGGAAGTAATCGGGTTAAAAATCCTCCTAGCATATTGCGTCAAAGTTGCCAACTTTGACGATCAGGGTTCATCAATAAGACCAGTTCAGATCACTGATTTTGGTCCAGCCTTCCTTTTTCGCCTGTTCCGATCGAACCATCAATGCATAGGTGTTATTAAATCCCAAGGGCGACAGCCACTGTAGGTGATATTGGGCAGCAAACTCGGTTTGCACATAATCGTATACGGCATCTGCATCTGCATTTATGGTTTGAATCAAGGAATCCGGTGGGGAGAGGATCACCTGAAACCCCGTACCGGTATATTCCGGATACAGGTCAATTTCACCAGCTCGCAATGCATCAAAACAGATTTTGGTTCCCCCTAAACCGACCTTGGCATCAACATCCAAATCGGTATAGCCATTGATAAGCTGTGCATAAATTTCTACTAAAATATACTGTTCAGTAAAAATCTTGGAACCAATGGTCACTGTTGCACCACCTTGTGAGCGGTCGGGTTGCCATAAATCGACTGATTTTAGAAATTCGGTCGCTACTGCTGCCGGTGATCTCTTATTGTGATCTACTTCGTAATTGAGCGCCGTCATAGTAGCATCACTAATTTTTCCGGCCAGCCGATTCAATAATGGCACCAATTCCGGATGTTTCTCAACCGTATTGCCATTCAAAAGCGGGGCACACTGATAAGGTGGAAATACGTGCCGATCATCCTCTAAAACCACTAAATCAAAGGCCTTGATGCGACCATCCGTGGAATATCCACCGATTACATCTACCAGTCCTTCCTTCACCGCACGGTACATCAATCCCGCATTCAGTACCAGGGTGTTAAATTTCAAATCATAAACTTCCACCAATTTGCCATACCCATCTGCCCGACCCGAAAATTCTGGATCAAAGCCTGCCTTCAACCCCGGAGATACGGCATTGGAGGCCCAATAAAAACCACTCAGTAGAGGTAATAAGATCAATAAACCAAGCGCCAGGTGTCTGCGCTGAAAACGGGGCATTCGCTGTAATCCGGCTAGTAATTGATCAAAAAATATCGCCAGCAAGGCCGCGGGGATAGAACCAGCCAGGATCATCATCGTATTATTGAGGGCTATGCCACCAAAGATAAACTCCCCTAAACCACCGGCTCCGATATAAGCGGCCAGGGTAGCCACCCCCACGTTGATTACTGTAGCGGTACGAATTCCGGCAAACAACACGGGCATCGCCAGGGGCAATTCCACTTGACGCAAAATCTGCCCATTGCTCATGCCAATGCCCCGGGCAGCCTCTACCACCGATGGCTCTACCTCACGAATGCCGGTGTACGTGTTGCGTAAAATGGGTAAGAGAGCATATAAAAACAAGGCAAAAATGGCAGGCTTAATGCCAATGCCCAAAATGGGGATCATAAATCCCAATAAGGCGATACTCGGAATGGTTTGTAAAATGCCCGTAAACGCCAGAATACCACCGGCATAGCGGTCTTTCCTGGCAATAAAGATACCTAGTGGCACCGCAATCAAAACGGCCAGCAGCAAGGAAAGAAAAGTCAGTC
This sequence comes from uncultured Saprospiraceae bacterium, assembly GCA_964015035.1. Classification (GTDB taxonomy): domain Bacteria; phylum Bacteroidota; class Bacteroidia; order Chitinophagales; family Saprospiraceae; genus BQJU01. The sequence continues at coordinate 25,397 of CAXHCA010000025.1, read as the reverse complement.
CCAGGTGTTCGAGCATTTGCTCTACGAGCTTCGCCCGATTGCTGACCAGAAAGTCACCAAATGCCTGTAGTTGCTCCCTCATTGGACATCAATTTTAATTTTTTGGTGAATGGCGTTCATCATCTCCTGCCAGCTGAAGGTCCGATAACTGCTTCCAACCTCAAAATAGCCTCGTTCTGTCCGCCGATCGGGTCTTGTCAATTGCTCCAATACTTTTTCCAGCCGATCTTCCGCATGAAAAGCATGGCCTTGTTTTCCCTCAGGGAGCATCGGGGCCAGATCTCGCAAACGGAATACCTCAAACATCAGTTGGAGGGATTGACCGGCTAGGAATCGGCGGATAAAATCATTGGCGGGGCGGAATAACAGATCGGCAGGGGTCCCAATTTGCTGGACCTCACCACGATCCAAGACACAGATTAAATCAGCCAATTTAAAAGCCTCCTCCACATCATGGGTCACCAGAATAGTAGTTTTCTCCGATAATTCTTCCAGGTTTTTAAAATCCTTTTGGATATCCTTACGGGTAATGGGGTCTAAAGCCCCAAAAGGTTCGTCCATTAAAATAATGGGTGGATTGGCCGCCAATGCCCGGGCAATCCCTACTCGCTGTCGTTGTCCTCCACTAAGCTGATTGGGGTATTTGTCGAGATATTTACCGGGTGAAAGCTTGAGTCTTCCCAGTAAATCATCGGTTCTTTTGCGAATCTTTTTTTCAGACCATCCCAGTAATTTGGGTGTAACCCCCACATTTTCGGCCACCGTATAGTGCGGAAATAACCCGATACTTTGAATGACATACCCCATGCGACGGCGCACCTCCACCACGGGTTCTTGCATGATATTGCTGCCATTTAGAATGATGGATCCCGAGGAGGGTTCTACCAAGCGATTGATCATTTTTAGCGTCGTCGTTTTCCCACAACCACTGGTACCAACCAGCGCCAAGGTTTGTCCTTCCGCTACTTCAAATGAGAGGTCATGCACTGCCGTATCCTGACCGTAGCGTTTGGTTAAATGATGGACCGAAATCATAGATTAGGTTTATCTGCTTGACTACCTGTTTTTCCAGGTAAAATATGTGAGTATGGGGACTTTGGTTTGTTTGAGACATTGGCTTTCTGCCTCCACTTAGCCCCCAGGTAATTGTTGTTAAAGAAGCAATGTGCCACCTCCCCCGATTGACTTTCGTCAATTTCTCCCTTTTGTTGGACCGTGTAGACCGCGACCTGCAAATCAGTATTGAGCCGTACTTGGGGTTTACAAATTAAACAAAAATTGGGTAATAAAAAAAACTCAGTGCATGTTTGGAGGTGGTGCTTTAGCACCCAAAAACTGAAATTTGCAGCCTGAATGATTACCTCCAAACATGTACTCAGCCTGCTTCATAAAAAATGAAAATAAGTACTGACAAGTGATAATTTCTGAGTTACAACAAATAAATTTACTGCCCAAACAAAAAAGTACCGTTAAACTATGATTTCAGTTGAAGAAGCGATGAAGATCATCCTGGCCCACCGCCGGGATTTTGGCGTAGAGCAGGTGCCATTGGATCAGGCTATTGGGAGAGTACTGAGGGAAAACTTATACGCTGATCGAGACTTTCCGCCCTATAACCGCGTAACCATGGATGGAATTGCCCTGCAATATAGCTCCTTTGATCGGGGGCAGCGCAAATTTGACATTGAGGGCGTTGCTGCCGCAGGCTCTCCGCAAATGACCCTCCAGCGGGATCACAGCTGCCTGGAAGTCATGACTGGATCAATTTTACCTAAAAACACCGATACGGTCATTCGTTACGAAGATATCCTCATTGAAGAAGGAACCGCCCACCTACAAGTAGAAAGCATCCGAAAGGGGCAGAATGTACACCGCCAGGGAGAGGATCGTTTTAGTGGGGCCCGAGTCGTAAGAGAAGGCGTCCGATTGTCTTCCGCTGAAATTGGGGTAGCTGCCACTATTGGCAAGGCACAACTATTGGTAAGTCGGTTGCCCAAAACCATCATTATTTCTACCGGCGATGAATTGGTACGGGTGGAAGAGACTCCCCTGCCTTATCAAATTCGCCGGTCCAATGTGCATCGACTACTATCTACCTTAAAGGAATATGGGATCACTGCCGATACGGAACATTTACAGGATGACCAAGAAGAAATTCGTAAAAAACTAGGTAGCATTTTAGAGACCTACGAGTTGATCATACTCAGCGGTGGCGTTTCCAAAGGCAAATTTGATTTTCTACCGGAATCACTGGTTGCGCTGGGCGTTAAACAGCTTTTTCACAAGATCAAACAACGTCCGGGAAAACCGCTATGGTTTGGGGAAGCCCCCGGCGGAACCATTGTTTTTGCATTGCCCGGTAATCCAGTATCCTCTTTTTTGGGGACTCATCGCTACGTATTGCCCTGGTTGCAATCTGGTGAAGGACAGACCCAAACCAGTCCTCCCAAGGCTATGCTAACTACTCCGTTTAGCTTCAAACCGGAATTGCAGTATTTTCTACAAGTGAAAATTTCCTATGATGATCAAGGCCGGATTTTGGCAACCCCTGTCGAAGGCCACGGCTCTGGCGACCTTGCCAATTTGGTAGATGCCGATGCTTTTCTGGAACTGCCCATGAAGCAATCAGAATTTGCAAAAGGAGAAGTCTTTCCGGTCATTTTCTTTAGGAAATAGGCGCTAGCGAAGGATGGAAAAACTCCCGCTCGCCAACCGTTCTACGCCATCGCAGATGTAAATGATCTTATAAATCATCACCCCGGAATTGACTGGTTCGCCTTTAAAGGTACCATCCCATTGTGCAAAAGGGGTATTCTCCGCCGCAAACATGCGTCCGCCCCAGCGGTCAAATATTTCAAACGAAATTAACTGCTGAACAGCAAAGGGATTACTAATACCGTAGGTATCATTTAGTCCATCCCCATTGGGCGTAAATGCTTTGGGTAAATACAACTCATCACATTCTAGTTCATCCGGGTCCACCACATTGATGCGAATGGAATCATTTGCTGAACAGGGCGAAATCGGGTTATCCATATTGAGCCGATAAATAAAGACGCCGGCCTGGCTTGGCGTGATTGTCGGCTCCGGAGCCGTTAGAGAAGATAAATCAGTTGGCGCGCCGTTGGTCGTCCAGCTAAACTCATCCGCACAGGTGTTGGTCAATTCGATATCGATGGAATTACCTAAGAACAACAAGGTATCCGGGTTAACAATCATATCCGGTGCCAGATATAGCGATTTGACTTCTCTTTCATCCAGTGCCCGGTTGTAAAAGCGAAGTTCATCGATCATTCCACTGAAAGGCACTTCACTCCCCGTACGGCAATTGGCTGAGCCAATAATTAGCTTGCCATTATTTTCGAGGTTAATCCGTGTTGCCGTTCCCAGGTCACCTGCAAATTGGCCATTGACATACATACGCACCCGGAAGTTATCTCTAACCAATACCAGATTCTGCCAACAGGAATTGTTCTTAATGGTATGCACCAGAGATACCGTTTTTTCCGGAATCTCGCTCAAATAAGCATTCACTGTACGGGTTTCCGGTACATAACGGATGTAGAAGATATTTTCATTATTACAATCGGGAGAACGCTTGGAAAGTAAATACTGGACCCCATTCGTGCCCACAGGTTTGAAATAAAAACTAACCGTAAAGTCTTCCGTATCAAATTCTCCGTTGATATTGCCCCCGGCAATGGTAATGGCATCGCTTGCGCCATTTAACAGTATACCTTCGTCCTTGACCCCACAAACATACTGGGGATTGCCATTCGCCACTCCTGTATTGGCAGTATTGCCCGTCACATCTTCCAACGTTTCTTCAAATGGATAATAGGCCACTAAACCAACATTCGTTTGGGCAGCAAGTACAGCAGAGAGCAGGAACGCATATAGAAAAGTAAAAATTCTCATAATTCAGTAATAATTAAAAGCCTAAAATGAAGGAACTTTGCATACCATAGCATTAACGTTCCAACCTTCAGAATATTGTCGTTTTGCAAAGTCTCAAAAAGGAAGCGAAAGATAAAAAATGTGGGGGCGTAAAGGCAGCTTTATCCACGGAAAAGATTTCCCAATCCACCTAAACCAGGTGGCAACATATCCTTGATCATGTTTTGAGTCATTTCCATCTCCTTAGCTTGTGCCAATTCGAGAGCACGGTTGACCGCAACTGTCAGCAAGTCTTCGAGTTGTTCCTTATCCTCCAGGTCTAATTTTTCTTGGTCGATACTAATATTGACCACCTCCCGATTAGCGGTAACGATCACTTTTACAGCACCGTCGCCAGCTTCTGCTTCCAGTTTTATTTCAGACAATTCTTCCCGGATAGCCTCCTGCTTTTCCTGCATATCGCCGAATAAGTCTCCAAACATAATTATCGGATTTTTATCCGATCAGCAGTATTTAAGGGATCATTCTCATTGGCCCTTTTACTCCTGACCGGTTTATACCCACCTGATGGGTTTATGATGATCTATTCCTCAAACCTATCTATGTCGAGTATATGTGGTGAAAAACGATCAGCGTGAATTTGCGAAGCAAAGGTAAGGGGTTTCGTCTGTATTGAGTAGCCAATCCCGAGATTTTTTAGGAGCAAAAGTAAAGCAGTCCATTTGAATGTTTTCGATGGGATGCAGCAGGAAAAGACGACCTATTTCCTCCTCTGTTAAGGCGTAATCGTATACCCTCAATTCATCGATTACGCCCCTAAAGCGACGGGCTCGCCCGGTACGGATACAAGGACTATCACTAAAGGACAGCACGGCGTTGTTACTAATGTCTACTCCACTACAGCGGTAACTCTCTTCCCGTAAGGTGCCATTCAAATAGGTTCTGGCCCTAAATCCTTCGCGAACCAAAGCGTAATGGACCCAGCCACCGGTGTCTATTGCGGTATTGAGTCCTCCATAAAATTTTTGGGGGTTTTCATAGACCTCTGCAATCACCTCTCGTTGACGCATATCCCGTTGAATGTCAAACATATTGTACTCGTCACACCGCTCTCGTTTAGAAAGCAGACTCTGTGGAAAAGTGGTATAGCCTTCTACTTTGAAATAAAAGCTAATCGTGAAATCACTGGTGGTGAAATAGCGATTAACTACCCCTGGAAACTTCAAATAATCCCGATCTCCGTCAAATAACAACCCATCATCATCAACACCACACCAGCAATTGATGGCCCCAAACATTTCTCCATCTGAGCCATTGCCGGAATCATCCCGCGCATCACAGGCATTAAAGGAATAATAAGCGATTAATCCCTTGTGAGGGTCAAAGGTTAAAGGTAGGGTAAAGGCATTGATGGCCATCATGGCTAAGCATAGGAAGAGGCCGACAAGGAAGTATTTCATGGAACATGCATTTTGCTGATCCTCTAAATTAAGATAAATCACTGTGATATTCAAAGAGATAAGTAGGATTGAAGATTGTCGCCCTTTGACAAACTTCCCCGATGTAAAATCGGGCCAGGCTAAGTGCATGTTTGGAGGCAGTGCTTTAGAAGTGTTGTTTTACAGTTTAGCTTGGCTCTGCACCCCGGGATTTGTCAAAGAATCAAAATTGTTTAGGATAAAAGAAGAAAGCTCCCAGAACACAAGGCATCTGGAAGCTTTCAGAATAACGGGATTGGGATTACGATAGGCTATTCGTGGAAAAAATCAAAAGTCCAGTAGATAGCCGCATCGTGATAAACAACAAGTACAAAACACTCTACATCTTTGACAAATTATCTAAGAACGAAAAATCTCTTGATGATGGATTCATTGTGGTATTCGATACGCAGGATGTAGTGGCCATTGTCTAAATCACCTACCGGCAATATCATGGACACCTCTCCTTCATTGACCTGACGGCTCAGCACGCTCCGCCCATTGAGGTCAACTACATCTAATTGTCCCTCGCCACTGATCGGGCTGCCGTAGACTATGGTCAGTTCCTGATCTACTACCGTGGGGTAAATAGCTGCATCTATCGGCTTGCCGTCAAAACGAACAGAAATGACTTTGTGATAAGTGGCTGTTCCATCAAAGTCTACCTGGCGCAAACGATAATAATTAATCCCGGCCAATGGATTTTTATCCCAAATTTGATATGCCTGCGGTTCATAAGTCGTCCCTGCGCCTGGCAACCAATCAATTTCTTCAAAATGGCGGCCATCAGCACTGCGCTCAATAGCCATATAGTCATTATTGATTTCTGTAGCCGTTTGCCATTGTAGTAAGACATCCTCATCAACAATGGAGGCTTTAAAATCTAGCAATTCTATCGGCAATACTGCTTGCTGATCGTTTAAGACACCAGGCGTAGCTGCCAATTGTGGCACCCAGTCAAAATCACTCGGGCATTCTCCGGTACCGACCAACTGCATGGACATTCCCGCTGGAAAAGAAGGATCATTTAATTCGCGGGCAATGGCATTGGAGGCCGTCATCATTCTTTCTCCTAAAATACTATCAGCAATGCCTCCTTCGCCGGTCAAAATTTGACGATAAGTCAAAAACTGCACAATTTCTTTACGAACCGTATTGTAGAGAACAAATCCTCCCGTATAGTCTTCTATCTCAGGGATCGGGAACCACACGGCACCCATTTGTCCGTCTTCATTATCAATAGTACCGTAAAAATCAGTTACCGGCCCATACGGTATGCCCTTAGTTAAACTGCCGTCTTTTTGTTCGTACAAATACAACTGATAAGGCGTCAAATCCGTGCCTGCCGGTCCTGCCAGTTCCACACCTTCATCCATATCTTCCCCCCAGTTGGTGTAGTGTACTTCATTAATAAAGACCACGTCATGGCCTCCAAGGTCTGTACACCCTTCCGCAGATTTGGCGCTGAGCTCTACGCCTGCCGACCAGCTGGTGCCAATGCGGGTGAATAGCTTAAAATAATAGGTGGTATTGGGGGTTAACCCCACCACATCTACCCTGCCGGCAGTCCCCAAAAACACGGGGAATGCAGAGGCCGGGAAAGTGGTCCCGGTAAAGGTACCTGCGCCAAAAGTCAGATTGGCGGTAATATTAGTGCCATCGCCATCAGGAGCACCCGTGATTGGAGCCGTGCTGGCCATCACCAAAACCTCATCGTTACAGAGCGGATCGGTCCATCCCAGGCTGATCCCATCCGAGCCGGGACTTGCCATTGGCTGAATGGGTTCTGTAGGGCCCATACAAGTAGTAATGGTGCTATTGGTGGCCGGATTCACTTTATTAAAACAATCACTGCCAGAATCATATTCAAATACGGCAACATGGTATGTGGCTCCCTCGGTAAGGCCATCAACCATAACACTGGTAGAGTTGCCAGCGTTGGCCGGACCTGCATAAACCACATATTCATCCATACCAAGCTCATAGCCATTTCCAAAAGTAGTAGACGCCGGATAGGTAAAACCAGAACAAGGCATAGCACTCACCGCATCTCCTTCCGACATCACAATCATTCGCGCGTTACCATTTCCGTTAGTGATTTCCACTTGAAGAGAATTGGGACCTACATTGGAAAAACCAACATTTCCCTGAGTGGTTGGAGGCGTACAAATGGGCATGACGGTCCCTTGAATGTTTAAGCTTTGTTCTTCCAAAAACCAAAAGGCATTCTGATTAGAAGCACCGTAACCGTACATCCTAAAGCAAAGCTGAACGCTTTCGCAAATGCGCAGGTCAAGGTTATCAAAGTTGTGGGAACGGACACTGGTATTATTAGGAGGGATTACCGCAGAGCCGACTAATGTGGAATGTTGAAACCCATTGGAAGAGGCATATACTTCAAAACCACTAATGCCATTTACATCAGTATGTTCATCAAATTGTAAAGCATCGATTTGTAAAGTAACTCCAGGTTTAGGGGTAATACAGACCTCGTAGTAGTCAACCATACCCACCGCATTCTGAGGATACCAGGCGCGGGCTTTGGCGCCACTTACATCCACCTGGATACTACCAATACCATTTCCTCTCTTAAGATTAGAAGGACTCAGGATTGAAGCATTGTAGTTATCTGGGGCCACGCCAGTAGACGTGTTGAGCGGCCATTCAACCAAGGTTGTCTGGCCATGGAGCATGGCAAAAAGCCCATACATCCACAGGATTGTACATGTGTAAATAAGTTTTCTCATAGTATGTTGGTGTTAATAATATGTTCTAAAATGAACTTACTATTTTCCCTTCTGAAGTTCACTTAAAACTCAAAGCGTTTATAATTGTAAAAGGGTTTGGACAACCTAACTTTACTTTGCTGTAAACGCTTTTAATACTGATCATTACAATCAGATACTTAAAACTTGTTCAAGAAAGTTTCTCGCCGCAGAAGTTGCTAATCGCAGGATTTGAAGCCATGAAACCATTATGGGTCAAGGCGCGAAGTTGGGAACACAGGCACTGTCTAGGTGTGTTGAAAAAATGTATTATACCATAGTACGTTTAAAGCCGATTGCCTCGGGAGGGGGGATTTGATAGCATAAATATAGGTAGTTTTAGCATAGCATGCATCCTTTTGCTCACATATTTTTTTTCCTAATAATTCAAAAACACTACCGTTCCCTAAAATCAAACTACCGTTCTCCTGATTATTTCCCCAAAATAAAGGATATAAAAGATGAGTAAAAGCAGACCTTCCCACCGGGTTATTTTCTTATTATTAGACATGATTCCGAATAAAACGGTAAGGACAATCATCAATGGGAGGAAATAATCGACGATATTTTCGGGAATCACCAATGTGCCAAAAAAAGAAGGAATTGACATCACCACATAGGTGTTAAAAATATTGGACCCCAGCACATTACCCACCGCCATGGCCGTTTTCCCTTTGCGGGCCGCATTTAGACTAACGATCACTTCGGGAAGTGAAGTCCCCAGCGCCACCGCAGAAAGGGCGATAATTTCAGGGTCAATACCTGCCAGTTCCGATAAGCCGGAAATAGCCTCAATGGTATAATCGGCTGCCAGCCACACCAAAAGTCCCCCTCCTATCAACTTGGCGTAACTTTTCCAGGTGGTGGCCTGTTTTTCAATTTTATTGGCGAGGTCATCTCCTTTAAACGAATACCCCAAGAAAATGACGATACCCGCCACAAAAAGCAACGCTTCAAAAAGAGAAAAATGGAAATCTTTTAATGTAAACCAAAGTAGGAAGGCTGATCCCCAGAGGTAAGGCATATCAATATGCCAGATGTTGTACTCCAATTCAATGTGCTTGCCATAAACGGCTACCAATCCCAGAACCAGGGCAATATTTGTAATATTAGACCCAACGACATTACCCACCACGATCTCCGAATTACCGCTAAAAACGGCGGCAATTGAGGTAGCCAATTCCGGCAAGGACGTACCAAAAGCAACAATGGTGACGCCAATGATAAATGGGGAGATCCCCAAAGAAAGCCCAATTGCTTCTGCCGCATCCACAAACCAATCTGATGCCTTGAGTAGCACCAGCAATGAAATGACAAACAGCCCAACGTACATTAGTATATCCATATCTTCTTTTGACCCCGTTCTCTTGCTTTAGTCACAGTTGGCAAAAGTAAAACTTTTTCCATCTTTGGCAAATCAGCGTTTTCCCCCAAGTACCAACTTTTTAAGGGAACTGCGCATAAATCCACAACCTCTTTTTAGTTCAGGCGTTTTTATTCTTTGAATCGAACGGATCAACAAACCAATACCGCCTCATTTTGAAGAAAGCTCCCTTTTCCTGGTTATTAAAAATGGCTTGGCGCGATACCCGACGGAACCGCGGTCGCTTATTGCTGTTTATCTCCTCAATTATCGTGGGTATTGCCGCTCTGGTGGCCATCAATTCTTTTAGTGAGAACCTACAAAAGGACATCAACCGGGAAGCCCGAAGTCTACTTGGTGCAGACTTGCAGCTGGAAAGCACGCAACCGATGCCAGATAGTCTGCGTGAGGTCATTGACAGCCTGGAAGGGGAGCAAGCCAGCTCCGTTAATTTTGTCTCCATGGCCTACTTCCCAAAATCCAATGCTACACGATTGGCTTATATCCGGGCCATGGCAGGAGACTACCCTTTTTACGGGCAGGTCCTGACGGAACCGGCTGAGGCCTATCAATCCTTCCGGTCGGGGCCGCAAGCACTGGTTGACAAAACAATGATGCTGCAATTTGACCTACAGGTAGGCGATAGCATCCGAGTAGGCGAAGTCAGTTTTTTAATTGCGGGGCAACTCAATTCCAGTCCCGGACGGGCCGGGATCACTTCTTCGGTGGCTCCACTGGTCATGATTCCCATCGATTGGCTGGAAAAAACCGGCTTGGTACAAAGAGGTAGTCGCATTGAATACCAGTATTTCTACAAATTACCGGAAGGATTTGATACCGATACCTGGGTAGATACCCACGAATTGGCACTCAAAGCAGCAGATACCAGAGCCGAGACCGTGGGAGAACGCAAGCGTAGCCTGAGCCGAGCTTTTGGCAATTTGAATACATTTCTCAATCTGGTGGGATTCATTGCTCTGTTATTGGGATGTATTGGGGTGGCCAGCGCCGTAAATATCTATGTCAAAGATAAACTGTCTACTGTAGCCGTGCTGCGGTGTCTGGGCGCCAGTGGCCGGCAGGCATTTTTGATCTATTTGCTACAGATTACCGCCATGGGATTGGTGGGGGCCCTCATCGGCGCAATAGCGGGTACGCTACTGCAATTGGTGCTGCCATTGGTCCTAGACGACTTCCTACCGGTCAGTAACGTCAGCCGGGACATTTCTTGGATCGCTATTATTCAGGGCGTGGTTACCGGATTAGGCATTGCCATTCTTTTTGCCTTGGTCCCATTGCTTGGCATTCGCAAGGTAAGTCCTTTGCGAGCTCTGCGGGCGGAGGTGGAACAGCAGTCTTCCGGCTTCGATCCCCTGCAATTGGGGGTATACGCCCTAATCTTTCTGTTAGTGATGGGTTTTACCTTTTTCCAGACGGGAGGAGGCATCGAGGCCATTACCTTCCCTAGTGCTTTAGCCGCGGCATTTTTGCTGCTGGCGGGCATTGCTCAACTAATTCGCTGGTCGGTACGGCGCTTTTTTCCAAGTCATTTGAGTTACATCTGGCGGCAGAGTTTAGCCAATTTATACCGTCCCAATAACCAGACCTTAATGCTAATGGTGTCCATTGGCTTGGGCACCGCTTTATTGACGACGCTATTTTTTACACGAGATTTATTGCTCGATCAGGTGCGCATTTCCGGGAGTGGAAACCGCCCCAATATGATCTTATTCGATATTCAATCTTCCCAAAAAGAAGGTGTGGCTCAACTCACCTCCGCCAACGATTTACCATTGATCCAACAAGTGCCTATTGTGACCATGCGACTGGAATCCATCGATGGGATTGATAAAATCACCCATTTACAAGATACCACCACCGAGGTGCGCGACTGGCCCTACAATCGGGAATATCGCGTCACCTATCGCGACACACTGATTGATTCAGAAACTATTGTGCAGGGCGAATGGCACGGCGACAAACCAGATGACGGCACCATCTATGTCTCCTTGGCTGATAACATTGCGAAAGCCATGCAAGCCGAACCTGGCACCAAATTGGTTTTTAACGTTCAAGGCACGCCCATTGAGACGGTAGTTTCCAGCATCCGCGAGGTCGATTTTAATCGAGTGCAAACCAATTTTATGGTGGTTTTTCCAACCGGCGTTTTGGAACAGGCCCCTCAATTTCATGTGGTGGTGACCCGTACGGAATCCGAAGCACAATCGGCGACCTTTCAGCGCAAGCTTGTACAACAATTCCCCAATGTTTCCGTCATTGATCTGACGCAAATTTTACGGAGTGTAGATGAAGTACTCGGAAAGGTTTCCTTTGTGATCCGATTTATGGCTTTATTCAGTATTCTCACCGGTATTTTGGTATTGATCAGTTCGGTAAGTTTGAGCAAATATCAGCGTATCCGCGAAAGCGTATTATTGCGTACCCTTGGCGCAAGCCGTCGACAAATTCTCTGGATCAATGCCCTGGAATACCTGTTGCTGGGTAGCCTGGCCACCTTCACCGGATTGATTTTGGCCATTGGTGGCACCTGGCTACTGGCCGTTTTCCAATTGGAAATCCCCTACACACCAAATTTATGGCCAATCCTCATCATATTTATATTGATCACGGGCTTGACTGTACTAATCGGCTTGTTTAACAGCCGTGAAGTAGTGAACCTGCCGCCATTGGAAGTGCTGAGGAAAGAAGTCTAGAAAAAGAAAGTTTTGCAGAAAAACCCTATTTTTGTATTGTAAAGTTGCTACGCAAGAAGCACGCTGAAATTAGAATTTGGTGGTTATCCCACCACTGAAGCGTTCCCTCTTTTGAGTACCCGCTGGGTATTCTCCGTTTCGGGGCACTCAGTCATCCCAAAATTTTCAAATAACCTATGAGAATTGATCTTTTTTTGACGCTCCTCTTTTCCACTATCTGTTTTTTTCCAATCACTGCGCAAAGAAATGTCGACCCAACCTCTGAGGAAATTGAGCAGGCCAAGCAATTAAAATCCGTTTATGATGATGACGAAATAGCAGCGCTTGACTGCCGGGAGGTGTATACTTTTGATTTTGATGAAAAAAATGAGAAGGTCACCGTCACCGAACAAACGAAAGAAACGTTGATGTGCATCGCACAAGATTACAACATGCCGGTTGCCAAATTTTACGATGCCGAATCCGCCGTGGAATCTGTAGAGGTTTATTATCGAAATAAAAGGCGTAAGACCATCTTTCCCAAAGATGAGTATTTTAACAATTCCGACTATTTCTATTCGGATGCCCGGGTGGTTTATTTTGGGCTAGATTTCCCCCAGCAAGGGTTTCAATACCAAGTCAATTTTGACAAACACTATAAGGATATCAAATATTTCACCCGCATTTATTTCACTTCGCTCTATCCTATTCAAAAGAAAGAGGTCCAATTTATCATTCCCCGCTGGCTGAATATGGAGTTGAAGGAAATGAATTTTAAAGGATATGACATCTCTAAAACGGTGACCTACGATGCCAAGTTGGATGCCGACATCTACACATACAACGCCAAGGATTTGGCTAGTCAGGCCAAGGAGGAACGTGCTCCCGGCCCTTCGTATTTGTATCCACACCTGGTGGTCATTGCCAAAAGTTACACCCAAAACGGGAAAAAGCAACAGCTTTTCAGCTCCACCAAAGACCTCTATCGCTGGTACAAGAGCCTGGTAGATGGAATGAAGGATGATCCAGAACCCCTTAAGGAAAAAGTGGCTGAGCTCACCGCAAAAGCCGAAACAGATATTGATAAACTAAAAGCGATTTATTATTGGGTGCAGGACAATGTTCGGTATATCGCCTTTGAAGATGGCATTGCCGGATTCCAACCCGAAGCTTGCCAATCCGTGTTTCAAAACAAATACGGCGACTGCAAGGGGATGGCCAATTTGACAAAAAATATGTTGCAACTGGCCGGGTTTGATGCGCGCCTCACCTGGATTGGTACCAAGCGTATTGCTTATGATTACTCCTTGCCATCGTTGGTGGTCGACAACCACATGATTTGTTCTGTCTTTTTGGATGGCCAACAATATTTCCTCGATCCGACCGAAAAATACAATGCCTTTACTGATTACGCAGAACGCATCCAAGGCAAAGAAGCCTTGATTGAAGACGGTGAAAACTTCATCTTGGCGAAGGTCCCCATGATGACCATCGACAACAATGTGGAGCGCATTTACCGGCAACTCAACATTTCGGGGGAAACCCTCACGGGAAATGCAGAGCATACCTTTAATGGAGAAAGTAAAACCGATTTGTTGTACACAGTCAACCAAATGGAAACCGATCGGCTGGAAGATGCACTGAAGACTTATATTACGCAAGACGACAAAAACCTCCGCATTTCCAATATGGAAACCTCTGACATCAACAATCGGGATCAACTCTTCCGCATTGCCTATGATTTTCAGCAGGACCACGCCATTTCCAGCTTTGGCGATGAGCTATACCTCGATGTAGATTATTATAAGGAGTTTGAGCAGTTTAAATTTGAAGAAGAGCGAAAGACCGATTATCTCGTCAACCATAAAATAAAACTAGAGGTAGAGACGGAAATTACTTTACCGGAAGGTTACGAGGTCTCCTATTTGCCGGAAGGCTTAGCGGAAAAACACGATGATTTTTCCTTTACCGTTGACTTTAAAGCCGCCGATAAAAAAATCATTTACCAAAAAGTCATCACCCTTGATAAGGCCGTGATTCGCAAGAAAGATTTCAACTATTGGAACGACTGCATCAAAAAACTAGGCGAGATCTACCAAGAGCAAATCGTATTGGAACGCAAGTAGCCCTTTTTTATAGCAAAATTCCAAGTTTCAAATAACCATCAAATGAAAAAATTAGGCTTAGTACTTTGCCTGATCGGCATCGGTTTTTCCATCCAGGCGCAGAGTAAAGTGATGCGAGAAATCAAGGAAAAATTCTGGCACCCCACAGATCCTTACCAAAAAGTTACGGATATTCCGGAGAAATGGGCCAATGAATCGGCCGTCATTCTCTATCAGGAATACAACTATGAATACGGAGGCACCACCCGTTTGGTTGATTACAGCGAATCGACCAGAAAGCGGATCAAACTGCTGGACAAATCGGCAGTAGAATACTACTCCGAGTTTTCTTTCGCTGAAAAATTTAAGGTCACCAAGGGGTTTTCCCGCAAGGGCGGAAGGGTTTTTGCCGGCGTGAAGGTGATCAAAAGCAATGGACAGGAGAAAGAAATTGACCTGGAGGATGCCGTTGACATCAAAAATGACGACCAGGAGACCCTGAAGAAAATTGCTGTGCCTGATTTGGAAGTAGGCGATATCATTGATTATTACTACTACATTTACGAGCCTTTCCGGGTAACGGCTGAATACATTTTTGAGCCCATCATTGCCACCCTGAGCAGCGAATACCCCATCGTGGAACAGAAGCTTGAATTTCAGGTGGGCCGCGATTTTTTCATCAATTTTAACTCCCTGCACGGAGCTCCCGAGCTCACCGTGGCCGATAACAGCAGCCGCAAAGCGACCATCTATAGCTTGGTGGATAAAGACCGAAAAAAACGCAAGGACCAACGTTGGTTCTTTGCCCGCCGGGTGCTCCCAATTGTCAAATTTCAGGTGATTTATGCTCGCAACAACTGGATAGAACGACACGTAGAGGCTTTTATTGGTAAAAAAGGGGAGGTAAAAAAAGTAGTGCCTAAAGAAGAAGTGCTGAATTATTTTTCGAACCACTTTTCCTTTAAAAGCGATGTGCGCTCCATCAATAGTCACCTCAAGGAGAAGGGCGTGAAATCGAAAACTGAAGCCGTTCAGGAAGCCTACTATTTTATTCGCCACCGGGAATTGATTTCTAAAATAGAGCCCTTGATGTTTTATCAGGAAGGCTATGTTTCGATGCTCCCTCTCGGCTTCGGTGGTTTCATGGATGAAGAGGGTTTCATCAACCAGTTTGGTTCTTTTCTTAAATCACAAGATATTGACTTTGATCTTGTGGCTGCAGTACCACGAACCATTTCCAATTTGGATGAGCTATTGCTAAGAGCCGAAATCAGTTTAATGTTGAGGGTCAACCTCAAAACCCCTATGTACATCAGCATATTTGGCTTCCATACTACTGCGGGAAAGATTCCCTCCGAGCTAGAGGGTACCGAGGCTTACGTCCTGGAATTGGACTCAAAATACAATGTGGAATCCATTGGAGTTATTCAATTGCCAGTGTCCGACTACAAAGAAAACCGCACCGAAACTTTGACCACCGTCCGTTTTTCCGAAGACCTGAAAACGCTCAATCTCGAGCGGGATATTACCCATACCGGATTTAATAAAGCCGGTCCTCAAAACGACCTCTTAAATTACTACGATTTTATTGATCAGGACAATACCTATTTTGGCACCTCCCCCTATATTGAGCAGGCCATGCTTCGAAAAAAAGATCGGGAAATCCTCCGGGAAAAGTTGGTCGCCAAACGCGCAGAAGACAAAGAAAGACAAAAGGAGCGCTTTGAGAGTAGTGCCAGCGGCGACATGGATTTGACCATCAAATCTTATGACACCTACCGGGTCGAAGAAATGGGGCGCTTGCCACAAGATGATCGGTTTAAAATGCAGGAATCCTTTCAGCTGGAAGAATTGGTCAAACGAGCCGGAAAAAACTTGATTTTTGAAGCGGGTAAACTCATCGGCGGACAAGTCGCCCTTCGAGAAGATGAAATGGAGCGCGAAGAGGACCTTTTTATGCCTTACGCCCGTTCGTACCAAAACACCATTAAAGTGACGATTCCCGAAGGATATACGGTGGAAGGCCTTGAAAATCTGAACAAGAAGGTAGAAAATGAGACCGGTGGTTTTGTAAGTTCAGCTAAACTTGACGGCCAAGCACTGACCATCGAAACCCACAAATATTACCTCAATATCTTTGAAAAAGCCCAGCAATGGCCCGCTATGGTGGACTTTTTGGAAGCAGCCTATAAGTTTACCCAGGAGAAAATTTTGCTAAAAAAAATGTAATTTGCTATAAAAAGTAAACCTTGATATTGCCAATCCGACTGCTGCTATGTACACTTGGTATGCTGCTAACGGCCGTACTCCAAGCCCAAGTCAATCCCCCCCAGATTGAACGGTTTGTCTTGAGTGTACCCAGCGATTCCAGTCGGGATATTGCTACGTTGACACATTTCCTCGTGGCGCCCTATCCCGATAAAACGGATCAGGTGAGTGCCATCTTTGCCTGGATCATCCACCACATTGATTACGACAAAATCGCCTACAAATTAGGCCAAAAGCGAATCAATCGCAGTGCTGAAGATGTGTTGAAACGTCGGGAAGCCGTATGCTTGGGGTATGCCCAATTGTTTGCCCAAATGTGTGCCACGGCGGGGATCAACAGTCAAATCATTGAAGGTTATAGCAAAAATACCCGCACTGCGCAACCAGCACTAAAATTGCCAGATCACGCCTGGAACGCGGTGCAAATTGAAGATAAATGGTATCTATTAGACGCCACGTGGGGAGCCAGTTTTGTCAAGCAGGATAATGCTTTCAGCAGCAAAGCAGATGTACTCTACTTTTTGACACCGCCGGAAGCCTTTGTGCTAGACCACCTACCCGGCGACCCGATTTGGCAATTGCTCGATTGCCCGGTCCCTGCCGATGTTTTTAAAGGAAGCTCCTCCGATATCAGAAAGTACCTGGATCAAGGGCCAACAGACTGCATGAACTACTCAGACAGTATCCGTGCGCAACTACGACTCCCCTTTCGCCAACGGCGGCTGGCTTTTTATGAAAATACTTACACGTTTAATCCCACTCCGGAAAACCGGCAACAATTGGGACAAGCCTACCTCGACTTAGGTGGAGAACTCGCCGATATTGCGGAAGCTTTGCAAGACAGTAACCAATTGGATTCCTTGGCGGTGGTGCATGCCCAGCTCCTGGAAACCTTTCGCACGGCCAAGCAATACACTACATTATATGACTGGCAAGAGGGTTTATACATCAATACCCTGATCAATCGCGCCGTTGCTATTTCCAGAACCTTATCCGACTCCAAATCCAGAAAGCAATATGTTGACCGTCTAAAAAACATGCAAGTTTTGCTCAACGAAGCCTTATTCCTGCTCGATGAACAAAAACCTTCTCTGCTCCAGTTGCAGCAAACCAGCCAAGCTCAGGAATATTTGGATTGGGTAGAAGATATGCTGAAGACGTACCGAAAGTAAAATAAATCTGGTTTTTTGACAAATTCCGTGATTCAGAGCCAAACTTGGCCACAGCTTGTCCCGGTTTCACATCGGGGAAATTGGTCAAAGAACCATAAATTTCATTGATTTAGTCGGGTCCCCACCCAATACCCCATAGCAAAACACCCTTGCAATAGAAAGCCACCGGTTGGTGTGTCCCAATCCACCATTTCACCAATAGTAAAGAGGGAAGGAAAACCCTTTAGTGAAAAATCCGATTGCAGGGCATTGGTAGCAATACCGCCAACGGTGGAAATGGCTTCTTCGATCGGGCGAAGGCTATCGATGGGAATGGGCAAACTTTTCACTACCTCGACAAAGGCTTGAGGGTTTTCTAAAACAGCCTTTGGGGTATAGTTTTTCAATAAAGCCATACGCACACTATCCAGATTGAGGGCTCGTGCGTAAGTAGCACTAGAGCGGGGTTTGCCTTGAAGTTTTTTGAGCAATTGCTCGCGGGTGTTGTCTGGTTTTAAATCGAGGTAAATGGTTGACGCAGCCTCCGATTGTAGGTATTTTCGCACCTTTGGCACGATGGGATAAATGGCATTGCCTTCCAACCCGTATGCTGTGATCAGGACTTCCCCTTTCACCATTTGCGCCCCGACCGAAACACTAATGTTTTTTAGGGGTTTGCCCAAATGATATTCCTTGATTTGGGGTGGCCAATGGACATTCAAACCACAATTAGAAGATTGAAAAGGGACGATTGGTACGCCAATATCTGTAAAGGCTTTTTGCCAACTACCATCCGATCCGGTTACTGACCAAGACGCACCACCCAGCGCGAAAAGGTAGGCATTTGCATCGGGTACAAATTCGTGTTCTTGATGCCTTAAAATAGGTTTCTGTTGATCGTCGAAGCCAATAAATTCGTGTTCCAGCCGGAAATGTACACCTTGATCGATTAAATGTTGGCGAATGGCATTCAGCACTTCAATGGGTTTGATGCCCTTTTTGGGAAACACCCGCCCGCTACTTCCTACAAAGGTGGGAATTCCCAGGTCATTCAACCATTGCCGCAAGGCGATTG
Source organism: uncultured Saprospiraceae bacterium (assembly GCA_964015035.1). Classification (GTDB taxonomy): domain Bacteria; phylum Bacteroidota; class Bacteroidia; order Chitinophagales; family Saprospiraceae; genus BQJU01. Next base: position 6,602 of record CAXHCA010000025.1, on the reverse strand, counting down.
AATCAAAAGCCTTTAAGGCCTCGTCTAAAAACCCAGCCGGAGAATAGGCACTTCGCAAAGTTTTCCCCTCCGCACTATTGGTCAAATTAAAACCACCTTTGCCGGCCACCAAAAATTTGCGACCTATCGTCTTGCCTTTCTCGTAGACCGTCACCTGGTGCTGGCAACTCAATACCGAAGCCGCCATCATTGCCGCAGGGCCACCACCGATGATGACAAAAGTAGACATAGCATTAGATGGTTTCAACATGAGTAAAATGCCCGATACCTGGCTTTCTAGAAACCATAGGCTTCATTATGCTCACTAAATGTATCCGATGGCAAGACGGGGTCAATAACCACCGACTGGTATTCGTAGTGCTCATAAAGGCCCTTATCGTCATAGACTTTCATAATCAGGGGAAGTTGACGCTCCTGGTCGATGTACAGGGTCATGCGGGGAGAATAATCGTTGGGAATCTGAATCACCTGACCAGCGCGGACATCATCGTAACTGTCAATTTTGTCATTTTTAGCCATGATCTGGTATTCCCCTAAATTGAATTTTTCGGCAATGGTGATTAGGGTTTCTCCCGCTTTTACGGTGTAAGGTTCGTATTTAAAATAAGGATTTTTAAGCTCAATGACCCAGCAGCTTCGGCCATCAAAGACCGTCGTTTTGCTAATGGAAGTAAAGTCCTTGACTTCCTTGTGGTATTTCTTCATCAATCCATCCAAAATATCAACAAACAAATCGTACCCAGAATTGAGGAGCGTGTGGTGCTGGTTTTTGCGCATCAAGTTCCCAAGTGGATCCAAATTGACGTTCACCCATGGGAAACCGTTTGGATTGACCAATGCTTTGTTGTTATTTTCTCCACTGACGTATAAAATCTCCATGCCATCATTGGGTTCTTTTTGGCGGATATAAATCTTCAATGGTTTGCGTTGTAATTTCACGGCAGCCAATTGCTCCGTCATTTTACCGTCAATGCGTTCTAGTTTACGCATGGTATAGCTCATCGTACGGATTTCTCGCGTGCGTTGAATCATCTGTTTAATAATCTGATCTGCAGATTGTGGCGCTGGCTGAGAGATGACGGTACTCGCCATCAGCAGCGGGATAAACAAACATAGGAATGCTCTTTTCATAAGCGAAATAATATATTTATGTTTTTTGGTAAATATAGAACGAAGGCATAGTGGAGATGTTGCTAAAAATACGAAAATGCCCGCTGGGTACAAAGATTCGAATTGATTTTTCAACAAAAGGCTGTGAAAGCTCTATCAATGGCAAGGTATTGTGAAAAAAAAATCCCCAGTCATGCGACAAGGGATTTCATCAAAATCTTTGAAAAAAGTCGGTAGTAGATTGCCTCCTGGCTTCGATCAAAAGATACTGAATTAGTAATTATTTCATGGTAGTGGAATTATAACATTGCTCAATATGATTCGCTAGGACTTAAGTGCATGCTTGGAGGTAGTCCCTGAAGTATATTCGGGCAAGCTATTCAGTCTCGGTAAAACCTGCAATTTTCGCTGCTAAAGCACCACCTCCAAACATGCACTCAGGCAATCTCACCTACCTATAAGATCAGAGAAGAAGCATCAAACTAGCCGCTGAGGTAGCTTGATTAGCTTCCAACATTTGGTATTATATTATGGTGTGTATAGTTAAATCGGCTATTGGGAAAAATGTACTACAAATTTAAAGAATCCTCCCTTGCGATGCTATACCCTAAAAAAGGTATTTAATAAAATTTAATATATTTTTAACGAATATAAAAGCCGCTACCCGAAGGCAGCGGCTCAATCATTTGACTACTCAGTCTTATATTATAGAAACACTATTCCGTTAACATCATTTTCTTCGTAGCTGTCCAGCCACCGGCTTCAATTTCGTAGTACATGATCCCGGTTGTAGACAAATCTGATCTTCCAATCAGCAGCTCATTGTAGCCACTTTCAAAGGTTCGCTCTGTTTGATAAATCGTGCGGCCCGTCAAGTCATAGACCCTGAGTCTGACCGTGCCGGCTTGCGCCAATTGGAATGGAATGATGGTATCATCACTAAATGGATTCGGGCGGTTTTGATACAGCGCATATCCCGCTTGCTGATCCACCGCATCGCTTTCCAGGAAGTTCAATCCCACTTCGAGCACATCTCCTTCCTGGGTATAGGCTTCGGCCTGAGTCATCCGGGAACTGATGTAGATCAAATCCCGCAATTCCGCATTAGCGTAGGAGTAAAAGGTCAAACTAAAGAGTACGCCTTCTTCGTTACTTGGTACTTCTCCATGTTGATTCCAGCTAGTGGTGATCATGCCACTCTCCGCAGCAATAAGGCCAAAGTTGTCCTCTGTATTGCCCGGCAACTCCCCTTCCAGCACCTCTACAAATTCCAGCGCATCCGGGTCAAAACCAAAGGTAAACTGATAACCGAGCACCTTATCCATATCCCTGGCCAGGAAGTCAATGGTATAGGTTTGTCCGGATTCCAAGGTTTGATTGCGCACAGCAATTCCCATCTCACCATAGGTGGCCCTTTCCTGCGTTTCTGATTGGTAGTTGGCGGTTGCCGAGTTGTTCACATCCCCAACTTTGATCCCTATAAAGTCCGCATACATCTCGTCGTCATTGAAGTCGTTGATACTCACCAATTCCGGGAAATATCCAGCAAAGGGGTTGGTGGGATCAGGAAATTCAAATTCGGAGGGTACAAATCGCCAGGAGGTGTTGCCGTTCGGTAATTCGTCATCGATATGTAGAATTAACTTACGCAATTTGATCAGGTCAAGGGTGGAAATACTACCCGAGCGATCGATATCTGCTGCGATAATTTTGTAGGGAGAATCCAAGTGATTAACCCCCAGAATGTGCTTAGAAATCAAGATCAAATCGATGGTTGAAACGCCATTCAGTGGTTCTTCGTTTAGTTCTGGAGTCACCGTATAATCATTGCCCAGCGGAATATCGGGGAATTCAAACAATCCGTTTTCCGCCATCACCTGGTTTACCTCAACATCATTGATACTCACCATCACATGTTCTACGTTCTCTCCAAGCGGTGTAATAATCTCACCGGCAATCATCCCGGTGGTGGTCGTCACCGGACAGATATTGTTATTGTCCTGAACCGAAATATAGGTGGTACAAAAATCGCTATTGCCATTGTTGTCGGTTGCCCAGAGCTGGATGAGCTGCGTCCCCAAATCTTCACAGGTAAAAGTCAGAGAAGTTGTCGTTGGAGGTGTTGTATCGTCATCAGTACCATTCTTGCGAATGTGGAACACCAGGTCTTCGTCTGGAGTACAATTGTCGGTAGTTCCCCCATCAAAAGCTTCGGCGTTAATCGAACCACTAATCTCTCCCAGATCACTGGCTAAATTGATCGACAAGCCCACAATGCAAAGTGGAGAAGGAGCCGATAAGTCTTCCACCGTTACCCGGGTTTCGCATTCTGCAATATTTCCACAACGATCCGAAGCAACATACTTCACGGTTGTTGTACCCATGGGATAGATACCACTGGCATTAGCACCGTTGTTGTAAGCATAGGGAGAATCATTGGTCAACAAGATATTAGGGCTACAATCATCCGCTGTTGCTACGGGTAAGGTCACCGCCTTGGTTTGGCAATTGGTCCCTACATTGACCGTCACATCTTCCGGACAAGTTATCGTTGGAGGAGTATCATCCTCTACTTTAATAATCTGGTTGTGCGAGTAGCGTCCGTCAGTGAGCGGATCATCAGGGTTGTAAACACACCAATCGATCACCGTCCATACCCGAATAATTTTGTAACAAGCCGGGAAGGCGATATTAAACAATTGGTCATCGTAGTTGGTAGCCAGGATGCCACAGGTCTCTCCATCGTAAGTCGGTTCGCGGTAGCCTTCCGGCAAATCTTCGGGATCAGTGGAAGCACCACAAGTTGTCAAGGTATAGGTGGGTGGCCAAACAATCAGGTCCTCATCCAGAGGCAGGTTATTCACCCGCTGAATGGTTTGAGTGCAAGTACCCGTATTCTCAGCGCCGTCAATTGCCGTCCAGGTCCGTACAATGGTCCCCAATCCACAATTGTCAATATCAAATGTTTCTACTGAATCCAGTGAGTACGAACAGTTATCCAGTACCACCGGGCTACCAAATACCGCAGTATCTTCATAGTCATCCTGGCATCCGATCGTCATATTTGGCGGACAGTATTGGAAAACCGGTTGAATCTGGTCTTGTACCGTTACCGAAACCACACAGTCAGAATAATGGCCATATAAGTCCCCGCCAATCTGCTCGCGGGTGGGATCTACCGGTCCGGGGCCGGGATCAATTTCATACACCCGTAAGGTGACCAGCAAATTATCATCATTCAATTCGTCACAACAAAAATAGACCTTGTCGTCAAACCATTCCTGGTATCCCACGATATCTGAATCATCACCCGCTACACCACCACATGCACCTAAGGTCTGGCGCAAAACCTTGTGATAAACAGTATCTGCACAGTTGTCGGTGCTACCCTCATCAAAACTAATGGCATTCACCATAGCAATACCTCCCGTAGCGATAGAAACCACCAGCTCATCATCACAAACCGCCACCGGGGCCTCGTCATCAAAGACGGTCAAAGTAGTCGTACAAATACTAGTATTGCCACATTCGTCAATACCGGTGTATTGAATCGTGTGCTCGCCAGAAGGAACAAAGGGATGTGGCCCCTGCCCTACGGCACCGTAGGAAGTATTGATACTAAAAGTGGGCGCACCATCACAATTGTCCGATAAGGTTGGCGCGGGAAGGTTCACCGTAGCGTAGCACTCTCCGGAAATGGTATTGACCGAAATGGGGTCCGGACAAGTGATGCTCGGCGCCGTTTCGTCTTGCACAAAAATCACTTGGGTTTCACTTACCGAAAAACCAGTACAATCATCCGCTACCGTCCAAGTCCGCAAGATCTGATATTCCGCACCACAAAGCGTGGTGGTCTGATCTTCCATATTCACAGTGAGGTCACACAACCCACCATTCATGATATCGATGTTGCCAAACTCCGGAGTTCCCGTATTGTTAGGATTCGTATTGGGGCTATCACAATCCAAATTGACATTTTCCGGAAAAACGACCTGTTGCAAATCCGGTCGCTCCAAAAAGATGCTTTGGTTACAGGTTGCGGTATTGCCAAATTCATCAGTGGCGGTCCAGGAACGGGTCACCGTAGCCACATTGTTGGAAAGGCAATCATTCAGTTCAAAATTATCGGTATACGTCAAGCTCACATCAGCCACCCCACAGTTATCGGTCACTTGTGGCGTGCCAATTTCCGCTACGCTGGTATCCCCAACGCAGGTAATGGTCACATCCGGGCAAGTGGCAAAAACCGGGTCGAAATTGTCGACAATGTCCACTGAGCTTACGCAAATAATGCCCGTATTTACATCTTCTGTGGTCACACTCAGTATCTGCCCAATATAAGGTGCACCATCAAAGCCTACCTCATTGGTCCCCTCTACAATCACGGTATTCTGAGGATCTCGCACCGTAAAATGTTTGTCGCCCGGGCAAGAATTTGGTGCTTCCAGTACCACATCGGGGGTAATCACAACCTGACAACTCAGGCCAACTGCAATGTGTAAGGGAGCATCAGGCGTTCCATCACATGCGAGATTGCACTGGGCGCTGAGCGGTTGATAGGCCAAGAGGAATAAGCTGATCAAACTGATCAGATGCATTAAACCACGACGGCCACTGCTCCATCCTGGGCAAATTTGCCACAGAAGGACTGTTTTTGAGATTTGATTAAAGTGTTTCATAATTTGACGTAGTTTTTATGATTAAGTAGTAAATCCAAATTTTTCTCATAGACATTATTCTCCCTGTCCGCAACAGGTCGTCACACCCGGCGGAAGTTCCCTTTTAAAGCTCTTTTTTAGTATGGTTGTCGAAGACTCTCCATGATTAGGTAAGAAATGAGGGGGGAAGTTTTCTCGCAGTACGTTTACTTCTTTGAATGGGAATCAATCAAACCTCATACGTCTGATTGACTCCTGTTTCTTCAAAGCATGACCTTTCTAACCTAATTTTGAAGTTGTCTAAAGTTTTCTGCTGTCAGTGAGCATGAAGGCCTGTGGTTATTGACGAGGCTCTTTTTGAGTTTCGTGCCTGGAAGGTCCGGGACGAAAAAAAGCTGAAGTCAACAGCCGCAATGCTTTGTGCGCAAGGAAGTGAGGAAACTTTAGACAACTTCCTTTTATGCCGGTAAGATGGACCAGAAATTACCGGCGTCAAATTGTAATCTTATCTTACCTAAAGAAAATATCGTGCCAACTTTTATTAAAAAATTATTTAATATATAAAAAGGGCGATATTTTTTCTCAAAGGACGATATAGATGCATAGGAAAATATCGTGCCAAATTCTGTGGAGCGTGCTTTTTGGAGGACAAATAATAGGGAGAGGAGGAGGTCGCTTATTGCGGAGACTTCACTTAGTACATGTTTGGAGGTAATCATTCAGCCCCGGTAAAACCGGGAAATTGGAACCTCTTTTCGACTATTTTTTTGTCCCTAGGGGTCAAAAATGAGCCTTGCGAGAACCCAAAATCTGCAATTTTCGCTGCTAAAGCAC
>CAXHCA010000024.1:0-58481 GCA_964015035.1 uncultured Saprospiraceae bacterium | reverse complement strand
TAGTCCCTGAAGTATATTCGGGCAAGCTATTCAGTCCCGGTAAAACCGGAATTTTTGGAGCCTCTTTTCGGCTATTTTTTCGTCCGTCTCGGCTGAGCCGAGATGCACTCAAAAATGAGCCTTCCGAGAACCCAAAACCTGCAATTTTCACTGCTAAAGCACCACCTTCAAACATGCACTAAATTTTATTCCACATACAACCGTCACTAGTCTTTTTAGCTCTTTATCATAAGAACTCGGTCCATTGACAAATTTTCCCAATATAAAATCAAGGAAAATTTGCCAAAGAACAAAGAACTCTAAAGGCGAAACACAATGCCCTTGACGCTCAGGATGACAGAAGACGAATTAATTGAGGCCTGTTTGGCAGAAGACCGATTGGCACAAAAGGAACTGTACGAACGCTACAGCCGGGCGATGTATACCCTTGCCTATCGTATGAGTAGTGATTTTGAATTGTCGAATGATATCCTGCAAGAGGCTTTTATCAAGGTGTTTCGCGGGCTTCCTGGCTTCCGGCGGCAATCCACCCTCGGCGCCTGGATCAAGACCATTGTGGTTCGCACCGCTTTAAGTCGATTGAAAAAGGAACAACATTTTGAACCGATCGAGAACAGACCTGAAGGGGATGCGCTGGATTGGGGGCACTACCTCGATGCCGAATACCTGGAGCAGGCCATTCAAAGCCTTCCGGAAGGCTATCGCGCGGTCTTTGTTTTAATAGAGATAGAGGGATATTCCCATAAGGAAGTAGCAGAAATGCTTAGCATTTCTACCGGCACCTCAAAATCTCAATTGTTCCACGCCAAGAAGCGACTGAGAGAAACCATTAAACCATTGTTAGATTTTTAAAGAGCCATGGAAAAGAACAGAACAACCTTAACTACGGCCCTGAAAAAGCTGCCACAACACGATCCACCGGAAATGGTGTGGCAGGGAATCGAACAGGGCTTGAACTATCGGCAAAGCCTGGATAATTTGCCACAATACGCGCCACCGGCATTCGTTTGGCAAGGCATTGAAACAATTCTGGAGCAACCTAAAGTAAAAACTTTCCGTTTGCCGGTTAGGAAAATCATTGCCTATGCAGCACTGGTCGCTGGAGTCGCCTTTGGTTGGTATTGGCTCACCTCGGATCAGGTAGCAACGGTGCAAGTGGCTTATAGCGAAGAAGCCTATCATCCGAAATTGTTGGCTGCTGATTGGAATGAAGACGAAGCGGCCATTCAAGTTGTGGTCAAAGAGTACGATCGAAAAGTTGCACTGGATGCCCCCGAAGCTAGTCCTGATTTAAAAACAGAACTGGAAGAACTCAATGCGGCTAAAGCAGAATTGGAGCAACTGATGGAGCGTTATGGAAAAGACATAACCGTCATTCAGGAAATCAGTGAAATTGAACTGGAGCGAACCGATGTCATTAAAAAAATGGCTACAGCCATCTAAAATAACCAATATCATTAAAAATCAGCAAGCAATGCAAAAGACCCAATTGTTGTCGATTCTGATTGTCTCCCTCCTGTTGGTAGGGTTGCCCATTCTGAGTCTGGCCCAGACGACACAACAGGTCATTACCAAAACCATTGATAAAACCTTTGCTTACAAAACGGGGTATGAAGTCAATATCGAGGGAGAGAAGGCAGAGGTGGTGATCAATGCCTGGGACAAACCAGAAGTATCCGTGCATATTGAAATCATTTCCAAGCACCCGGAAAAAGCCATTGCGGAGCGCGACCTGGAGAAAGTGAAATACCTAACGCAACGCATCAAAAACAAAATTTACCTGCGCAACTATGCCTCGGTTGAAGAGGGCGAAACGGCAATTGAAGCCAGCCTTTCGGCAAAATATACTGTCTTTTTACCGGAAGATTGTCCGGTTTATCTGAAAAATTATTTCGGGGCAGCCACGGTAAGTAATCTCAATAGCCGCTTGCGGGTCAATGGGCAGTTTAGCACCATTGGTTTGGAAAACATCCAAGGATTTATCGATGTCACCACTCGGTTTGGTGATCTCTTGGCAGAGCATTTGAATGGTGAGATGAAAGTCAATGCCCGTCGATCAGACATTACCCTTAGTGATATCAAGGGAAGCTATGATATCCAAGCTCAATATGGCGTGATCAAGATTTTCTCAGATATTGACTTGGTCGACTTACGCATCGATGCCGAAAAATCGGATGTATTTTTATACAACCCCAATCCAGGATTGTTCAGTTATGCACTAACTGCCAATCACGGGAACATCAATCTGCCCAATTCTTTAAAAGCTGAATTTCAGGAAAATACGCCCGAAATCAAGAAAGTTGATTTCCGGCCCACTCAAGAGTTATATCCAAGCATTACCATTAGTGTTACCTTTGGTAATATCAGCGTAGAAAAACCGAAAGCCCGCTAGTCTGATTTTTCGACAATGATGAAGAGCCCCCCTCGATCGTTCTTGTATTGATCAAGAATATCGTATTTTTCCATATCGAAAATTTATGACTTCACCTGCTTTACCGTCAGGTAAAACCCTACATAAATGCTAGGTGCCCGGGGTACCCAATCACTCAACTTCCTAAATTCGGCAAAGCTTGTCTCTTTGGTATACAAATTACCCCATTTTCTGGATTTGCTGGCCCGAAAGGTAATGCCCACATTCCCCTCTTGCCCATCATCCTTAATCCACTCCAATGCCAATAAAACATCGTGATCAACAACCACATTATAACCGGACAAATCCACTTCTAAAACAGCTCCTTTTTCCTGTTTAGCCGCAATAATCACATTTTCCGGAAGGAGATTTCGACCTAATTTGCCTTCATTAAAACTGTAGAGGTTAACCCGAAACAGAATGCTATCTCCTTTGGCATGATTAAGCAGAAAATGAGCACTCTTGATATAGGTTTCCTGCCCGATTGGAATACGCGCGCCGATTTCCGTACCCAATTGCCGACTGCCAAATCCGACATTATGATCCAGGTCTTCCGAATGATTACCCAACAGAATTTCCTCTGTTTCCCAGTGTTCAGCAGTTACTTCCACTTCTGGAATATCATAATTTCTTGGAGTCAGTAAAATAGTCGTGTTTTTTTGTAAATCAGCAGGTAATAAACTTTGATCTTCATACCCCAACGAAGAAACACTAATCAAATCCCGGGGACTTACCAATTTAAGCTCGTAATGCCCTGCCTCATCACTCACCGTTCCGACGGCCAATTTTTTGAACCCGATATTGACAAAGGGAATGGGTTCGTTCGTCGATGCATCCAAGACGAGTCCTTTTACGATAGGTTGAGCGATGCTTTGATCCAGAATAAATGCAAATAACAGTATGGTCCACAAAAATCTCATAGAATATTATATTTTTTGAAACCGACCGGTATATATCTGATGACCGATCCTTAACTTGATCAAATAAATCCCCTTAGCCAAATTAGCTACCTCCAATTCTTTTTCCGTTTGGGCATTTAGTACACCAGTATGGTTTTGAATCAACCGCCCGGACATATCCAACAACACTAAATCATATTTCTTGCGAAGGGTGCCACTAGGCAATTTGACCTGCACAACATCTTTCGCTGGTGAAGGATATACCCTTAGCTCCTGATTGGCTCCCAAAACCTCTTGTGTGCCAATAATTGTGGAATCAGGAACCACCACAATTGAATCCAGGTTGTACGATTGAATCGAACGCGCAAAAGTTCCAGCTACCAATTCATTTCGTACCGGATTGTATTCCAAATCATATACCGGAACAAAGGGCATATTGTTGCCCAATCGTTCCCAGTTTTCGCCAGAATCCATGCTGCCGTAAACACCACCATCAGACGCCACAAAAAGGACCGTATCCCGATGACCAGGCAAGACAAAAACGTCGTTTAAAGCCAGATCGGGAAGATTGCCATCAATGGCTTCCCAATTGGCCCCTCGATCCGTAGAACGAAACAAATGAGGACTGGAATCGTTGTCTTTATATCCCGAAAGAGTGACATACACATGATCTGCAAAATTGGGCGAAGCTTTCACATCTGTGACATAGCGATCTGCAATACCATCGGTAATATCCACCCAACTCAATTCGTCAACATCATCAACCCGCCAAACATTACCATCACTGGTGCCCACATAAATCAGGCCTTGCACCAAGGGTGATTCGTGTACAGTCGTCACCGTATGATACCGCGCTTCTTCCCCGGGGCCATCCGTCAGATCATCCGAAACAGGTTGCCACAACGGTACAGCGCCATTCGTACTTTGCAGCAACCGGTAAGTCCCGGTATACAACACATCCGGGTTGTGCGGACTAATGATCCAAGGGGTATCCCAATTTCGGCGATCTTCATCCGGCAAACCATTATCGGCCGATTGCCAATCTTGCCAATCACCTGTTGTATTGACTACAAAATTACCATTTTGCGTTTCCGCATAAGTGATATTCGGATCCGTTGGGTGAAAGATCATCTGAAAACCATCCCCTCCGTAAATCCGCAACCAATCTTCTTGTTCTGAAGTCCCTCCAGAGCTGCCATTGTCCTGTGCCCCTCCAAAATACCAGTCTGGCAAATGGGGATTATAGGCTACCCGGTAAAACTGCGTGGTCGGAATATTTTCAATATCGATCCAACTGAGGGCCAAGTCTTCACTTTTATACATACCGCCATCTGTTCCCAGGTAAATATTTCCATGAGCAAAAACCAGGTCGTGCTTATCTGCATGAACATCATACAGCCACCATTGCGGGGTAGCTAGTTGCCAGGTTACTCCTCCGTCAGAGGAGCGCCACAAGTCCACGCCTAGCACAAATAAATCGTCATCTGATTCTGGATTGACGCGTAGTTGGCCAAAATACCATCCAAATCCCCCCAGGGCATTCTCGGAAAGATTGGTGGTTTCCCAATCAATCAGGGGCGTCCAGTTCATCCCTCCATCGATTGATTTATAAATATTATCTAACTGTTGATCATTGCCCGTATAAGAGGCAAAAATCACATTGGGATCACTCCCCGACATCGCCAGGCCAATCCTACCGATGGGATCTTGAGGTAAGCCACCTTCAAGCAACGTCCAGGTCATTCCAGCATCAGTTGATTTGTAAATTTTGCCATCGGCTCCTCCTACTATCGATTCCATATTATTGCGAACGCGGTTCCATCCTGCGGCGTATAATATATTGGGGTCTTCCGGATTGATGAGTAAATCGGTGATGCCGGACTCATCGCTCAAAAAAAGCACTTGTGCCCAACTCTGTCCCCCATCACTCGATTTGTACAAGCCGCGGTCTTCATTGCGCTCAAAGGGCAATCCCATACAAGCCGCGTAAATGATCTCCGAATTAGTGGGATCAATCACTACTTTTGAAATAATGCGTTGCTCGGTCAGGCCAAGATGGCTCCATGTTTCCCCGCCATCGGTACTTTTGTAAAGGCCATCACCAATTTGCACATAGCTGCCAATATTGGGATCACCAGTCCCCACGTAGACCGTCTCCGGATCAGCCGGATCCAGGGTGATGTCGCCAATAGCCAGAAACAACTGATCATCAAAAATGGGATTCCAGGTGGCCCCACCATCTGTCGTTTTAAAAACTCCCCCCGTTGAAAAGCCAACGTAAATGATATTTTCGTTGGTAGGATGTACGGCAATGGTATTGACCCGGGCACCAATATTAGCCGGTCCACGGCCGATCCATTCCCGGTCAAAGCCAGGAAAATCATTTTTCAGAGAGGCCGAAAACCGAGCATCTTCCAGTGCTCTAGTGTAGGCTTTCAAATTCATCGATGCATCAGGATAGGCCCTCTGGTGAAAAAAATGATCGTTGGGGGCATATTTGTCATCTGAGAAGTAGGTGGGCTGCGCTGTTTCCGACTGACAAGACCAGAAAGAAAGCGCCAAAAGAGCGAGTGTCAAAATTCTCATGCTAAACCAGAGTTTTAGAGGAAAATAAAGTATTATTGAATATCCGATATTGAGATAAACCAGTGGCAATAAAACTACTGCAAATTATAGGTATATTTCAGATAGGTGAGCCAAAAAAATGACGGCCAAAAGTCAGAAAACCCCGATTAGTCCTGTAGCCTGATGATTTTTCGCAGCAATTTTAGCATTTTAATGTTCACTGATGGATTGACATTAAAAAACTGAGAGTTAATCGTAATCCAATCTTCTACTCTTTTAATTTCTGCCAGATTGCGATAAGCAATTTTTTTAGGCTTTTGCAAATGTGCCTTCCAGTAAATGCCTTTCTCCGTCAGTGCAAACCCTTCTTTACAGGAACCAAATAGACTTTGATCACAAATGAGTAGAATGCGTTCCTCCTTATCAGGAAAAAGAAACGCCTTGCCCGCATTTTTAAGCTTATCAATGGGCATAGCCAGAAAATCAGTGTAGATGGTTTCCTCTTCTTTTTGGAAATCTAAAAAATCAAGAATCATCTTGCGCAAATCTACCTCAGTCAATTGGTTATAACCGTGGTAACTCAAAATAATCTCTGGCAAATTTACTCGATTGAGGTCTGCACAATGTTTGATTAGGAAAAAATCAAGCAATTCATCGAGCAACAACATTGCTTTTCGATCCATCATTTGACTTGAGCAAGGAGCCGCATCCAATTGTTGCAAGAACTGACCCACGCGCCTTTCCAGGATATCTCTAAAGCCGCTTTCATAAACCCGTTCGGAATATTCCTGACTTTTTTTAAGGCCTTGTTCTTCCTCTACCCGCTCCTTCAATTGCACAAAAAACAGTTCCTTAATCTTTTGTCCGGCATCTCCATCCCAATTGATCAGTGAATCAGCTGTTGCGCTAGCGGCAGGTCTTTCCTGTGTTGCACCACAATTCCAACAAAATTTTGCTTTATCCGGAAGTTCAACCCCGCATTGATGACAATGAATCATAAGTACTGGCAGATAATTTCTGTAAATATAGAAAGAAGTCCAATAATAACCTTTTATCCGAATTAAACCAGAAAGGAATTCCCTTGTTACACATAAAAATTGTACAACATTAAATTGTATCGTTATTTTTGTCGATAGAAAAACAGTACCATGAGTCATCGGGAACAACCACAATCAGACAAAGAGGAAAATGAATACCAATCATTTGCCTTTCACCCTTATAATATCCTGTTGATTCTGTTGCTTTTTAGCCTCTCGGCCTTATTTCTGAGTTTGTCTGCTGCTTTTATCTACACCCGAGTACAGAGTAATCTTCCGCCCGTTGAGTTGCCCTTAATCTTTCTGTTTAACACCCTGATTTTGGTGGGCAGCAGCTACACGTTGTATTTGGCCAAACAGGCTTATCAGAAAGACAACACCAAAAACTACCAAACCGCCCTAATTGCGACCATTGTTCTTTCCCTAATCTTCATGGTAGCGCAATTCTACGGATGGAGCGAGCTTTTCAAGAAGGAAATTTACATCCAGACCGATAACTCGGCCGGCTATCTCTACGTCATTTCCGGCCTTCACTTTGCCCACATCATTGCCGGCTTGCCTTTTCTGCTTGCCTTTCTATACCAAGCCAATAAAAAGATGCGTGAGCCGGTGAGCGTCCTCGTCTATTTTTCCGATCCGGAAAAGCGGTTAAAGCTGCGCTTGCTTACGATCTATTGGCACTTTTTGGATGTACTATGGATTTATCTGGTCTTATTCTTCCTAGTCAATCAGTTGATTCGTTGATCTTTCCCAATTTTCCTCTATCGAAACATCCCATAACTTAACAGCCTACTGGTGAGAAATTTTATCTTTGTGCTTTCAAAAAAAAATTGCAAAAGGAAAAGAAATGCAAGCCACCGAACCACAAGTGACCGCTGCCATAGCCAAAAATCTAGGCCTTTCAGCAGAAGAATTTGAAAAGATCACAACCATCATGGGGCGCACCCCCAATTTTACAGAATTGAGTATCTTTTCTGTAATGTGGTCTGAACACTGCTCCTATAAAAATTCAATCAGTTGGTTGAAAACGCTTCCGCGGGATGGTCAGCGGTTGTTGGTCGGTGCAGGAGAGGAAAATGCCGGCTTAGTCGATATTGGTGATGGGCTGGCCTGTGCCTTTAAAATTGAATCTCACAATCACCCCTCCGCCATTGAACCTTATCAAGGGGCTGCCACCGGAGTAGGCGGTATTCACCGCGATATCTTCACGATGGGTGCCCGACCAATTGCTGCGTTGAATTCGCTGCGCTTTGGGGATGTGCATAGCAAACACACCAAACGTCTGGTCAAAGGTGTGGTCAGTGGCATCGGTGATTACGGCAATTGTTTTGGCGTACCAACCGTTGGAGGAGAAGTGTATTTTAATGATTGCTACAACCAAAACATACTGGTAAATGCCATGTCTGTAGGTGTGGTCAAGGTTGGAGAAACCGTTTCTGCTATTGCTGATGGCCCCGGTAACCCGGTGTTGATTGTCGGTTCTGCAACGGGAAAGGATGGTATCCACGGTGCCACCTTTGCTTCTGCCGACTTAACAGAAGACTCCGCAGAAGATTTGCCTGCTGTACAGGTAGGTGATCCCTTCCAGGAAAAACTCTTGTTAGAAGCCAGTCTGGAAGCAATTAAGACGGGAGCCATTGTGGGTATGCAAGATATGGGTGCTGCGGGCATTACCTGCTCCTCTTCGGAAATGAGCGCCAAAAGTGGCACCGGAATGCGCATTGATCTCGATAAAGTACCGACAAGGCAAAGCAATATGCAGCCTTTTGAAATTCTCCTTTCGGAAAGTCAGGAGCGTATGTTGATCGTTGCCCATAAAGGTCAAGAACACCTTTTGTTTGAGGTTTTTGAAAAATGGGACTTAGAGTGTGAACAAATTGGTGAAGTCACCGATACTGGCCGATTGGAATTCTTCTCCAATGGAAAAATGATAGCGGATGTACCGGCTGATCCATTGGTGTTAGGCGGAGGCGCTCCGGTGTACCAAAGAGAATATAAAAAGCCGGCCTATATTGATCAAATCAAACAATTTGACAACCAGAAAATTACAATTCCCACCGATTGGGTAGCGACGGCTCAGCAATTGTTTGCTTCGCCCAACATCGTTTCCAAGCGTTGGATTTATGAGCAGTATGATTCAATGGTCCGCACCAATTCTGTCAATACCATTACCCCTTCTGATGCAGCACTCGTAAGGGTCAAAGGCACTAAAAAGGCGCTAGCGGTAACCACTGATTGCAATTCCGCTTATGTCTATGCCGACCCTTATAAAGGCACCATGATTGCGGTAGCCGAAGCAGCCAGAAACATCGTTTGCTCTGGGGGAACCCCCGTGGCCATTACCAACTGTCTCAACTTCGGAAACCCCTACAATCCTGAAGTATATTGGCAATTTGTGCACGCCATCAAGGGGATGGGAGATGCTTGTCGCAAATTTGACACCCCTGTCACCGGTGGTAACGTGAGTTTTTACAACCAATCCGTTTACAAAGACCGCACAGAACCGGTGTTTCCTACGCCAACTATTGGTATGTTGGGCATCCTCGATGATATTGATGTACACATGACGTTGAACTTTAAGTCAGCAGGAGATAAAATCTACCTGATTGGCTCCCCTAATAATGATTTGGGAAGTTCTGAATATCTGCGTGTCATTCATCAAGTGAAAGCATCACCCGCGCCACAATTCGATCTGGACGAAGAATACAGAATCCAGGAAAGCATCAGTAGCTTGATCAAAGAAAAGATTATTGCCTCAGCACATGATGTTTCTGAGGGTGGCCTATTTGTTACCCTTATGGAAAGTGCCATGACGGGCAACCTTGGTTTTGAAATTGACACCGACAGCAATTTCCGAAAGGATGCTTACCTATTTGGCGAAAGCCAAAGCCGGATTGTGGTCACCGTTTCTGCTGCTCAAGAAGAGCAATTGGTCAACCATCTCAATGCGCGCAATGTTTCATTTAGCATATTGGGTGAAGTAAAAGATCCCGATACCTTGAAAATTGACGGTGACTCTTATGGTCAACTGGCCGACTGGAGAAACGTCTTCAACAATACGCTTGGACAAATCCTGGAGCAGTAAAGGGGCCTGGGGTTGGTCGAATTGTTGAGTTCTTATTAATTTTGCAGCAATTTCTAATAAAATCCTCTTTGAACATGAAAAATACGATCAAATCTCTAGTTTTCATCGCATTGGCCTTTTCCTTATGGCAATGTAGCTCACCGGGAACCACCATTGAAGGGACCATTACTAATGCAAACGATTTGCAAATTTTTCTTGACAAAGTAGAAATAGGCAAAGCAAATGCAGTATTGGCCAAAGATCAAATTGACAACGCCGGTAACTTTTCTTTCAACTTTCCCGAAGGCATTGAACCGGGGATTTACAACCTTCGGGTAGGTGCTCAACGTGTCAATCTCGCCTTCAGTGGCCAAGAGAATAAAGTAACACTTAATGGCGATGTCCGCGATTTGCAAAGTTACGCCTTCGAAATTACAGGCTCCCAGGATGCCCAAATTATGGTTAATATGCTCAAGGGCCTCACCGCCCGCCAGTTTACCTCTGAAGATGTTGCCACCTTTATCGATACAACTTCCAGTCCAATGATTGGTGCTTATATCGCTTATAAAGCGCTAGGTGCCAATGCTAATTTCCTGGAAATCCAGAAAAAGGCGATGCAAAAGCTGATCGATGCCGATCCGAATTCCGTTTCAGGGCAAGAGTACAGCAAGTTCTTGGCACAGGTAGAAGCTCAGGCTAGAGCCCGCCAAAGCAGCAACTTGATTCAGGTTGGACAACCCGCACCTGATATCAGATTGACCAGCCCTAATGGCAAAGAATATGCGCTTTCTGAATTGAAAGGAAAGGTCGTTTTGCTCGACTTTTGGGCCAGTTGGTGTGGACCTTGTCGTCGTGAAAATCCAAATGTGGTCAAAGTATACGACAAATATAAGAAGGATGGCTTCACCGTATTCAGCGTTTCTCTGGATGGTGTAGATACCCGCACCCGCAATGCCCTTAGCGGATCTTCTCAAAGTGTAGATGATATGCTGAATAGAAGTAAGAAAAAGTGGCAAGATGCCATTATACAGGATGGTTTGGCCTGGGAATACCACGTGAGCGATCTGAAAAAATGGGAATCTATGCCAGCCAGTCTATATGGTGTGCGAAGTATTCCACGTACCTTTCTGATCGATCGGCAAGGAAATATTGCTGCGGTGAACTTAAGAGGCGCGGCACAAATTGAAAACGAATTGAAAAAGTTATTATAGGCTGATTTTTTTAGCTTAAAAAAAGCGCGGGGCAGATTCAATATTGCTTCGCGCTTTTTTATTGGACCGCCACCTATTCCTTGTTCCTAAATGCGGCACAAATTATGCCAGTGGCTACGCCGGCATTTAAGGATTCCATTCCCGATTCCCGCGCACTGGGTATGCTAATACACTGATCGACCAATGCCAAATTTTCCGGATCAATGCCTTGGCCTTCATTGCCAATAACAATGACGGCAGTCTTTGATAAGGTAGTGGAAAAAAGATTATTCCCGTTCATCGTGGCGCCATAAAACGTTGAAGTCATTTCTTGCTTGAGCGCTGCCAAAGTAATGACGGAAGTCCTCACTCGTAGGAATGCCCCCATGGTTGCCTGGATCACCTTAGGGTTATAGATCTCCACACAATTAGGACTACAAAAGATATGGGGAATCCCAAACCAGTCCGCAATACGCAAAATAGTCCCCATATTCCCGGGGTCCTGAATGTCATCCAGGTACAAGGTTAGGTCCTGTGCGAGATATTTGTAATTGGGTACGGCGGAAGGTTGTTTTAACACTATAAACACCTGATTGGGCGTATTCAGGTTTGAAATTTGCCCCAATTCCGTTACCGAAATATTAAATACCCGGTCTTTGAAAGACAATAATTCACTTTTGTGCGTTGTAATCCAAGACTCCAAAGCATAGATTCCTTCAACCTCAGTTTCTGGGTAACAGAGGATTTCCTTAGCCATTTTGTCGCCTTCAACCACGAAATTATTATACTTTTGTCTAAATTTTTTTTGACGAAGGGACCTTAAATATTTTATAGTATTTTTTGAAATTGTCATCAGTCTTTGATCCAAATTCGAATGCACTTACTTTCGCTGGCAAAATACGGAATAACCTTCATTATTTTTTTACAGTTGTTTTCCTCCTGTAATACCGCAAAATATTTGGAGCCGGGTCAACAGTTGCTCAAAGGCAATGATATCAAGCTCATCGGAGAAGAAAAAGTCAAAAATAAGCGGACGTTAAAATACGAGCTATCGACGCTTTATAAGCAAAAGGAAAACGGAAAATTCTTTTTTATTCCCCGCGAATGGTTTTACCTCGCCACTCAGGCTCCAAACGATACTACGGCACTGGATCGATTTCAAAAACGGGTCATTGCAGAACCCCCGGCCATCTATGAGGAGGAAAAAGCCCAGGCTACCTTGGATGGCATGGTCAATTACCTCCAATACAAAGGCTATTTTAGAGCGGAGGGATATTATGAAGACGAAATTAGGAAACACAAAGCCTACGTCACCTATTTTCTAGACCCCAAGAACCTCTATACGATTGATAGTGTGTTTTTTAACAGCCCAGATACGAATATCCATCAGATCCTCCAACACATTTCAAAAAGGTCCAATTTTAAACGAGGCAATGGCCTTGATCTCGGACTTTTTGACAAAGAAAAAAAGAGGATTTCCAACTATTTACGCAATCACGGCTATGCCAACTTTTATGCGGAATACTTCGATAAATTGGAACTTGACACCATGGTGCACGCCGGCAAAAACATGGCCAATGTGTACATCAATGTGCTGCCCCCCTATGGAGATAGTAGTCACCAGGTGTTCACCATTGGGAAAATCGACGTCTACCCCGATTTTGACCCCATTCGCCCTGTAGAACAGCTGATTGATACTTTGATTGATGGATACCATTTTCACAATCCAACCGAAAATTACCGAGTCAAACCCTCAACCATTATTCGTGAAATCTTCCTTCACACCGGCGACAATTTTGAACAGGATAACCTCGATAAAAGTAACCTGCAACTTTCTGCATTGGGCATTTATCGCTTTATCAGAATTCGCCAGGAGGTGGATACCTTAAATCCTTCGGTATTAAATTTCCGGATTGAGCTGACCCCCAACGAAAAAATGGAGATTGGATTGGATGTAGAGCTCAATTATACCAACCGAAGTAGCGCCTCCGGAACGGGAAACTTGATTGGTGTTTCCCTGAGTCCCAGCCTTAAAAACCGCAACCTCTTTCGAGGGGCTGAGTTGTTGGCTACCAACATTTCCGCAGGGGTAGAAATGGATCCTAGCGGTACGGCTATCAGCTTTTGGAATACCATTGATTTAGGGCTACAATCAGCACTTTATTTTCCGAGATTTCTCGATTACTTCGGTATTTGGAAAGGATTGAATAAGGTCCCTTTTGGGAAAAATAAGCGCCTGCTCAATACTGAGTTCTACAAAGGGTTGAAAGAACAAGGAACCACGCGAATTTCAGGCAGTTACAACTTTTTACAAGTCGTCAAATGGTACCGATACAACCTGTTTAACGCTTCTTACGGCTACGATTTCCAACGATCGCCAAATACAAGATACATCATCAACCATATCGGAATTGATTTTCTTGATCCCATTACGGAACCCAACTTTGATTCCCTGCTAGCCAGCAATCCTTTTTTGCAACGCAGTTGGGGGCAGCAGGTTTTTGTCAGCTTGCTTTTCCGGGATCTTAACTACGTATACAATAGTCGAGTGAACAAATTTGGCGAGTCTAACTACATAGGCTTGTCCTTTGAATTAGCCGGTGCCGAAATTTGGGCAGCCAATGCCATCTACAACGAATTTGCACTAAATCCAACCACTTTTAGGTTGGGAAATGCCATCGATTTCTCTCAATATGCCATTTTCAATGGCGATTTCCGGTATTATCGACAATTTTCGCCCAGGCAAAGCATAGTAACCCGTTTCAACCTTGCCTTCGCCCTACCCTTTGGTTTTACATCCGATGTGCCCTATGTCAAGCAACTATACGTTGGTGGGGCCAATAGCATTCGCGGTTGGGCGCCTAGAGGTCTTGGACCGGGAGGATATTTGGATCCCTTATCACTTGACCCTGATCAACGGCAATTATTGTATCAAACCGGTAATTTGAAGCTAGAATTTAACCTGGAATACCGCTTTAATATCTTCTGGTTACTCAATGGTGCACTGTTTTTGGATGGAGGAAATGTATGGACCACCAGTCATGACCCCAACCGCTGTGGCTCCCAGTTTTTATTTTCCTCCCGCACTTATGATGACTGTATCAGTGGGGATATGGTCCACGATCCTTTTTATAAACAAATAGCGCTTGCTACCGGATTTGGACTGCGTTTCGATTTCACCTATTTTATCTTTCGGCTCGACCTTGGCGTCAAGCTGCGCTACCCCTACCCTAGTTCCCGCGAAGGCTCCGTTAGTGAATGGGATTACTGGGAAACTTTCAAAGGCTGGGGCATTCGGGATATCAATCCGGAAATTGGTCTGGGTTATCCATTTTAATTCCAACACAGAAGGTACCGATCAAAAGTTTTTGACATTAAAATTTCCCAAAACACTTTTCATCGTGTATAATTGCATGTTTTAAACATTTGATAATCTATGCCATCTTTATCTGCTACTTATGTTAATAAAGCTGATGTCGTCTATAACTTTTTCGAGTATTCGGAAGAGCTGTTTTTACCGACAGCATACATCGTAAGTAGAGATAAGCAGGGCTTTCTCGCCCATATTCAACAGAAGGCCATGGAGGGCACTATTGGTGCTTTTGGGCTGGAAATGACTCCTTTACGCGAACGTTTGTTTACCCTCGTGGAAGAATTACAGCCCAAAGCCCTGGAGAAAAAGTTTAACCCACCACGCCGCAAAGCCAAACCACTAGATGCTTTGCTGGAAATGGAGGAACTCAAGGGGAATATCTTAACGTATGTACACCGGCGACTTGATGAACTATTACGTGCTGCGGTGAAACATCAATTGCCCGTTTCCTGGGATGCCGAACGGAAGGCTCTAGTAAAGAATTTTGTATTAGAGCCAGTAACAACACCACTAGAACCCCACTTGTCTTTCACACGTACCGATAATGCCATTCACTACCGCCTGGAGTTACAGGAAGAAAAGAAGCGTTGGAAAATCAGCCAAAAGGAAGTCATCCCGATCACCAATCAATCGGCCTGGATTTTTGCTGATTTCAAATTGTACCGCATTGCCCACATCAATGGCAATATGGTGAAACCCTTTCGAAAACGGGATGAAGTGATCATTCCCAAAGCTTCCGTCAACACCTATTTTAAGAAGTTCATCCTCAAAGTGGTGGCCAAAGTAGACATTGAAGCAGAAGGATTTGAAATAATTGAACATACCGAACTATTATCCTGTCGGTTGGAGCCGGTCAAGCATATCTTCAATGAAAATTGGGTGATTTCCTTACAGATGCAATACCGGCATGCCAGCTTCAACTGGAGTGATAAAAAAGATCTACGGACCTCCCTGGATATGAACCAGGATGAAGTCCGAATTATTCGCGTCAAGCGGGATTTTGCCAAAGAAGAAATATTTGTCAAAAGACTGAAAGGGCTGGGCTTGGCCGTTGAAGCGGGAAGTAGCTATTTTGACCTGCCCGAAGAAAACGACGACCCCTTTTTTATTCTCGAATGGCTGAGCCAAAACCGCGAAAAGCTCGAAAAAAAGGGTTTTGAACTGGCAACACCAGATCAGGATAGCCGAGATATTTACCTGCATCCACCAACGATTCAATTGGATGTAGAACAACGAAATGACTGGTTTGATATATATGGTGTAGTCAAGATTGGAACATTAGAAATTCCCTTTCTAAAACTCGCCAAAAACATCCTGGACGGTAATCGCTTATATATCTTGCCCAATGGCGCGCTATTTTTGATTCCCCTGGAATGGATGCATAAATACCGCGAATTGCTACAATTCGCCAAACGCGAAAACGAGCATTTGAGGCTGACCAAGAGCCAGTTTACCATTCTCGAAAATTTGGACCAACCCGCTGGGGCCAATGTATCAGAGGAAATGGAATCAGTGGAGTATCACCCCTCGCCTTTATTAAAAGCCGCTTTAAGACCTTACCAGCGCGAAGGCGTAGAATGGCTGGTGCAGTTGCATCACAACCAGTTGGGAGCTTGCCTGGCAGATGATATGGGACTGGGGAAAACCCTACAAACTATTGCCGCCTTATTGCACGCCAAAGAACGCCGTGCGGTGGTAGTTGATACGGAAAAGAAAGAGGAGCCCAAACAAGGCCAACTACAATTGTTTGCGCCAGCTGAAGATACCTCTTTTTTAAAAGCCCTTAATGCCTTGATCGTCCTACCAGCTTCACTTATTTTCAACTGGCAAGAAGAACTCAACCGCTTTGCCCCAAGCCTTACCGTTTACCGGCACATCGGCCCAAAACGACATAAAGACATCCGCATCTTGTCTCGTTATGATGTAATTTTAACTACCTACCAAACCGCTTTACGTGATGTGGATCTATTGGGACAAATGGAATACGAGTACATTGTTTTGGATGAAAGTCAACAAATCAAAAATCGAGAAAGTAAAATTTTTAAGGGATTGAACGAGTTAGAGGCTCGACACAAGGTCTCCCTAAGTGGTACGCCTATTGAAAACTCTCTTTCGGATCTGTGGTCACAAATGCAATTCATCAATCCGGAATTACTGGGAAGTTTTGGCTTTTTCCGTAAGGAGTTCATCAATCCCATCGAAAAATACCGAGATGAGGCCAAAAAGGAGCGGCTGCGTGCATTGGTCAAGCCCTACATGCTGAGACGAACGAAGGAACAAGTAGCCAAAGATTTACCCCCACTGAGCACCAAGGTCTTTTACACCGAAATGACCAAAGAGCAAAAGAAGCTTTATGAACGGGAGAAATCAGCAGCCAGAAATTATTTATTGGACAACTACGAACCCAATAATTCCAAGTATAAAATACTCGTAATTCAAACTTTGACCAAATTGCGGCAGCTGGTCAACCATCCGAAATTGGTTTATGCCGAATATGAGAAACAAAGTGGCAAATTTAACGATGTACTTGAACATTGGGAGGTCATTCGAAAAGGTGGCCACAAGGTATTGATCTTCAGCTCTTTTGTCCAATATCTAGAGTTATTCAGAAAAGATTTTGACGAGCAGCAACAATCCTATTCCTGGCTCACAGGAGATTTGACTCAATCCAAGCGTCAGGAAGCGATCAAGAATTTCAATAATAATCCGGACGTACAATCTTTTCTGATTTCCATCAAAACGGGAGGAACCGGTTTGAACCTGACCGCTGCGGATTATGTTTTTATTCTCGATCCCTGGTGGAATCCCACCACCGAGCAACAAGCCATTGCTCGTGCCCACCGGATTGGTCAAGATAAAAATGTCATTGCCGTTAAATTTATTACCAAGGGGAGCATTGAAGAAAAGATACTAAAACTCCAGGAACGAAAGGCACAATTGGCCGAAGATATCATTGGAAATTCCGGTAAAATGGACTTCTCCAAGGGAGATATCGAATACCTTTTAGACTAATGTGCCAATTATGTGTTCCAATTGGCGAAATTCTTATAATTTAGCTTGCCCTGATCAACAATATTAGCCCTACCACTCAATAATTTGATTGTTCAACAACTTATCAAAAACAAGGGTTCTGTATGACTACTGAAGTAAAGAGGTTTAAAAAAATCTTGGTTGCCAACCGTGGAGAGATTGCCATTCGAATTTTACGGGCCGCTTCTGAATTGAAGCTCCACACGGTGGCAATGTACACCTATGAGGATAGGTATTCCCTGCACCGTTATAAGGCCGATGAGGCTTATCAGATTGGTCCGGAAGAAGAACCATTAAAACCATACCTCGACATTGAAGAAATTATCAGTTTAGCAAAAGATAAACAGGCCGATGCAATCCATCCTGGCTATGGCTTTTTAAGTGAAAATGTCAATTTTGCGCGCCGTTGTCGGGAGGAAGGCATCACCTTTATTGGTCCCGCCCCCGAAACGATGGAACGATTGGGCGATAAGGTCGCCGCCAAAAAATTGGCCCGGGAACTAAATGTTCCGCTGATCGAGGGTAGTCGGGAGGCATTGGTCAGTGAAGATATTGTCCTTGCAGAAGCAAAACGCATCGGCTTCCCAATTATGGTCAAAGCAGCTGCGGGCGGCGGCGGAAGAGGCATGCGGGTAGTTCATAATGAAAGTGAATTGATCAACGAATATAAAGAAGCAAAAGGAGAAGCAAAAACGGCTTTTGGAGATGACACCGTCTTTCTGGAAAAATTCATCGAACGCCCAAAACACATTGAAGTTCAAATACTTGGTGACAAACATGGCCATATCATACACCTTCATGAAAGAGACTGCTCGGTACAACGCCGTTTTCAAAAGGTAGTAGAGATTGCCCCTTGTATTACTTTATCCGATGCGGTTAAAGAGAAATTGTATGGTTATGCCATTCAACTAGCCAAAGCAGTCAATTATAGTCACGCAGGTACCGTTGAATTTTTGGTGGACCAACACGACAACATTTATTTTATTGAAGTGAATCCGCGCATCCAGGTAGAACACACGATCACGGAAGAAATTACTGGTGTAGATCTGGTTCGATCACAATTATTGATCGCAATGGGCTACCCTCTTAGTGATCCAATTATCAATATTAAAGGACAAGAAGACATAAAAGTATTTGGCTGTGCCATCCAATGTCGTTTGACTACGGAAGATCCTTCCAATGACTTCAAACCGGACTATGGGACCTTGATTGCCTATCGAAGTGCGGCTGGTTTTGGCATTCGATTGGATGCAGGTAGTGCCTTTCCTGGGGCCAAAATCTCTCCTTTTTTTGACAGTCTGCTCGTTAAAGTGACGGCCTGGGGGCGCACCCTACCGGGAGCAGCAGAGCGTTTGCACCGGGCCTTACGGGAGTTTAGGGTGAGAGGGGTCAAAACCAATGTGAGCTTTCTGCTCAATCTACTGCAAGATGAAACTTTCCAACAGGGAAAAGCCACTGTCAACTTCATCCCGGAACACCCGGAATTATTGCAGCCCCCCAATTGGCAGGATCGGGCCACAAAGATGCTCCGGTATTTGGCAGAGGTCATCATTAATGACAATCCCGATGTAAAATTCAAGGATGACAATAAGGTTTTCCTTACGCCAATGGTGCCTGCCTTTGACCCTAAAACACCTTTCCCAAAAGGAACTAGGGATCGCTTGAAAGCATTAGGCCCTGAAGACTTCGCCAAATGGCTGAAGGATCAAAAGGCCATCCAATATACAGATACCACCTTCCGAGATGCCCACCAGTCATTGTTGGCAACGCGGATGCGGACCTACGATATGGTGCAAATTGCGGAAAGTTTTGCCCGTCACCACGCCGATGATGTCTTTTCAATGGAGGTCTGGGGCGGTGCGACCTTTGACGTGGCCATGCGTTTTTTAAAAGAAGATCCATGGAATCGATTGGCGTCCCTGCGCAAGCGAATTCCCAATATCTTATTCCAAATGCTTCTCCGGGGTTCCAATGCTGTCGGTTATACCGCATATCCGGATAATTTAGTGGAGAAATTTATTGAGGAAGCCGCTGAAACGGGCATTGATCTCTTCCGGATATTCGACTCGCTCAATTGGGTGGAGGCCATGAAAATCAGCATTAAAACGGTGAGAGAAAAAACCTCTTCCCTGGCGGAAGCTTGCATCTGCTATACCGGTGATATCACCGATCCGAATCGCACTAAATTCGACTTGCAGTACTACCTCGATTTGGCCAAAGAACTGGAAGACGCCGGAGCTCATATCATCGCTATTAAGGATATGGCTGGACTATTGAAACCACTAGCCGCGGAAATGCTGGTGAGTCGGTTAAAAGAGACCATTTCCTTGCCTATTCACTTACATACTCATGATACTTCGTCGATTCAAGCGGCGTCTTATCTGAAAGCTATTGAAGCGGGGGTAGATGTGGTAGACGTAGCCTTAAGTTCAATGGCAGGATTGACGTCACAACCCAACTTCAATTCCATTGTTGGCATGATGAAAGGGCACGAGCGAGAAAACCCTGTTAATCAGCATAGTCTGAATGCATTTTCCAATTATTGGGAGTCCGTTCGTCAATTTTATTATCCATTTGAAACCGAATTACGTGCAGGCACTGCGGAGGTCTACGAGCACGAAATCCCTGGCGGTCAATACTCCAATTTGCGCCCACAAGCCAGAGGTTTGGGCTTGGAGGATCAATTTGAAACCATTAAAGTCAATTATCGGGCTGCCAATGAATTATTTGGCGACATCATTAAAGTAACGCCTTCTTCCAAAGTCGTTGGAGACATGGCGATGTTCATGACCTCCAATGGGCTAAACAAAGAAGATGTACTCAAACAGGGCGACAAATTAGCCTTTCCCGATAGTGTAAAGGCTTTGATGCGTGGTGACTTGGGGCAAATCAAAGGTGGATTTCCTGAGGACATACAGAAAATGGTATTGAAGGGAGAGAAGCCCTACACTGATCGGCCTAATGCTCATCTCGAACCCATCGATTTTAATAAAGAACTACCCCTTTTCAAAAAGACCTTCGGAGAAAAATTAGACATCCGCGACTTTTTATCCTATAAATTGTATCCAAAGGTTTTTACGGAGTTTAGAGAACACTTTCAAAATTACGGTTCTCTGCAAAACCTGCCATCTTTGGCGTTCTTTTATGGGTTGAAACCCAATGAAGAAATCATCGTAACGCTTGCGCCAGGAAAAAACATATTGATTAAGTATCTAAACAGTACCTACGCTGATGAGCAAGGTGTTCGGTTGGTCTTTTTCCAGTTGAATGGACAAACCCGTTCTATTCCGGTAAGAGATCTTAACATCAAGACGGATGTAGCCATCCACCGCAAAGCATCAGGAGATCATGAGGTAGGAGCACCACTACAGGGCAGTCTTTCAAAAATACTGGTGAAGGAAGGAGATGAAATCGCTGTAAATGCACCGCTCTTTATCATCGAAGCTATGAAAATGGAAAGTACCATTACTGCCCCCAGTGCCGGAAGGGTAAAAAAGGTACATCTCAGTGAAAAAACACTGGTAGAGCAAGATGATCTGGTGATTGAAATGGAATAGTAATAATAGACGCCATCAGGTTGATTCAGCTCAGGCGAGCAAAAATTTCTTTGAGCCACGTGCCTTTAAAAAGGGGATCAACTTGATGGAGTCTTTCCGCCACCTTTACCTTTCGATCCAGGTATTCTTGCCGGGTCCATTGCGCAGACTGTCTGTGCAATAGCACAATTCTTTTAAGCAACACCGTAAAATTCTTAACCCCCTGTTTTTCAAGCGTTGATAGTGTATTCATACGCATCAACCGGAGATTAAAATCGTCCAATTTTGCCAATAACAACTCGGGTTGATCATCATCAAAAAGCGTTTTAAACAATAAAAATTGACCGTTGATCTCATTTTGAACATTCGAAAATTGTACATTTTGAAGCAATTGGATGGCATCATCATACCGCCCTTTATGGTAATATAAAGCAGCTTTTTGCAAATGAAAAAGATCGTGTTCTATTTTGGGGTCCAATTGCTCGCGATAAGCATAAATGAATTTCTCTGCCCAATCATAATGCTTTAATCCAAGTGCAAGCGTAGCCATTTTTTGATAGGTCTCTTCTGCAAAAAATGATTCATCCGTGCACACGGCACACTCTAACTGCAATTGATACGATTCAAAGAGGTGGTGTAAAAATTCCTGATCCCCTTGTTTGATTTGTCGCAAGCAATAATGCTCTGCGTAAAAGAAGAATTTAGCCAACTCCTCTTTACCAAAGTAGTGTTGGAATTCTTGCAATAAGTCTATTAAGTTAAAGTAATGCTCTTTATCATTTTGGTAAACCATCATTTTGAGCAATTGATGATACACCTTAATGGCCGTTGAATGCAATGCGCTTTCCTGGTTATTTTCCAGAAAATCTACCAGTTCCTTAACAAGGAGCAGTCGAAATTTACTACCATTGGTTTGGGTATGATGAAGCATTTCACAGGTCGCCTCCAATTTTTGAAGGAGGTAAAACACATCCAGGTTATCCACTTTTGCCTGAAGAGCCGCCCTTTGCTCCGCAAGCTCTAGTCGACCGTAATATTGATCTGCCTCGTGTGCCAATTGAAAGGCCTGATGAAAAAAGGCTCCATCTTTCTGTGGCCGGTTTTGCAATTCCTTGGAAAACTGGTCGAAATGAATGTGAAAAATGGCTTCCAAATTCCGCTGCTGTAACTGGCGTAAGAGAAGCCTTTGTTGCAAATCTTCTCGTTGGTGCCATTCTTCGGTAGCCAAAAAAGCCTTGGTCATTTGATAGAGACCGGAGAGTTGCTTACGCAAATAAGCTTCATTAAATTTCTTGTGTGGGTATATCTTTTTGAAGAACCGTTTTTTTTCCAGTGCGTCACTTTTAAAATCAGGATAGAAAGCGCGCAATTTTTCCAATAACAATAAGGCGTTTTTATTAGGATTGCAATAAGGCGATTGAGCAAATAGGCGCAAACGATCAAACTCAAAAGGCTGAAGAGATTGAAGTAAGTGTATGGCCTTGCTTTTTCGCATAGGTACAAAAGTTGGTTCTTCTAAATTTTATCCTGCTGTTTTCCAAAGAGTTGACTAAAAGGAAGGGAGATAAAGCTTTCACAAGTCAAAAAAATGTGTATTTTCTCACCATAGCCCCTTGGTATGGGTAAATGTAGAAAAAAATTGAGAAAAGACCTAAGGTTTAGAATGCTGAATTGGCGAACAACACCATATTTCCGACAAATGATTTTTCTGGCCTTGGCAAAAAAACGGGTCTATTAAATCCGTAGTGAATAAAAAACCAGCAGTGGAACAAAACCCTCTGCCGATTACTGAGCATGTTTGACAAGCATCGGCAACTGCGTGACAAGGACCACAATCTGATACCATTGAGATCTACTGATGGAAGACAAAATTCTACTTCTACATCGGCGGCAAGTCCCTGGAAAGCAGAAGACGTATTGGCAGCATCGGGTGCAGTTCAGCTTTGTCCCCAAAGATTGTCTTATCCTTACACAAGGAGACTAATCCCAACTGCGCCCTATCACATATTAAATGGACTACGGGTTAAAGTTTTGGAAGACTACAGTTGCTTGTCCAGCAAAGCACACTTGACCCAACCAATATGTCCGCGAAATTCTACTTTCCACCAATAACGGTCTGAAGCATCCAGTACTTTCAAAATTTGATCCCCTTTTGTAAAACGAAGGAAAACATGTGCTTTAGAGTCGGGAAATTCGCGTAAACTCGTGGCTTTGGTTACCCGGTAATTAGGGACTGTGGTGATCGTATTTTGTACTACAGGCTTTGCAGTAGAGGTTTGTAATAGCTGGGGCGAAAGAGACACGTCCTCTGTTTGTTCAATTTGCGCTTGAAACTTTAGTAGGTTTTCACCAATCAAACCAACCTTTTGTTGATCCAAGTATCCAACTAGGTTTTTGTACATCACCCGGTAATAATGCTTCTTGATTTCCAGGATTTTGACCTTCGTGCCCACTGGAATGCGAGCTAAAACCATCGCATTCCTTTCTTCGGGAATCCCTACCCATAAATTTGCGGTTTCAAGCAAAACGCCAAATTCCTCCCCCTCCTCACAGGCTAAACACTCTGAGTCTAAATGAATGGTGATTCCTTTTGCCCAGGAAGCTGCAAAAAAAATCACCATTAATATAAAAATACCACTGCGCCTCATGCTAATGAATGGTTATTTAGCGCGTAGCTTATTTTATTCCAGCTTATGTTATCCTTGTTGATCTCCAAACAAGGATTTAGGAAGGGGACCACGCATTACAATATCTCAAATATAAACATTCTCGATTGCAATCGTGGTCAAGTTTTAATTTATTTCTTCATCTTAACTTTCTCTGGATTCTTCAGTTCCAGAGCATTTGGATTTTTCATGGTTTCGCCCATTTGCTGCGAAGCAACAAATGAAGTCACCATATCGGTAAGCATATTGCTAGCTGAAGAAGGGGAGTTAGGGAGCAAAATAAGGTTACTATTGGTGTTTTCACCCAAAGACTGCATGGTGTCGTAATGTTGGGTCACCACAATCAAAGCGGAAGCTTCTTGGGAGTTGATTCCAACCTTATTCAACACTTCAACCGACTCTTCGAGCCCACGCGCAATTTCTCGGCGCTGGTCGGCAATACCTTGCCCTTGCAGGCGCTTGCTTTCTGCTTCAGCTTTGGCCTTAGCCACAATGCGAATCCGCTCTGATTCCCCCTCGTATTCAGCCGCAAGTTTCTGACGTTCAGCAGCATTGATTCGGTTCATCGAGATTTTCACTTCATGATCGGGATCAATATCCGTCACCAAGGCTTTGACAATGCCATAACCATATTCATTCATGGCATCTTCCAATTCTCTGCGAATGGCCACTGCGATGTCATCTTTGCGCTCAAAAACATCATCCAACTTCATTTTGGGAACCTCAGCCCGTACCGTATCAAAAACATATGCGGTGATTTGTTCGTAAGAATTTTCCAACTTGTAGAAGGCGTCATACACCGCATCAGACAATACGCGAAACTGCACCGAAACCTTTAATTTGACAAAAACGTTGTCTTTGGTCTTCGTTTCAACCATCACATCCAATTGTTGGATTTTCAGATTAACTCTTCCGGCAATCCGATCTACAAAAGGAATCTTGAATTGTAATCCAGGGCCCTTAATGCTTTGAAATTTACCCAATCGCTCCACCAGGACCATCGTTTGTTGTTTTACAATAAAAATCCCGGAGAGAATAATCAACATTATAAAAATGAAAGGAATTAGCAATTGCGGAATCATAACTTATAGTTTTTTAGAAGCTTTGGTTTATGGTTTTGATTGACTCTGAATCAAGGAATTTGTCAGAGGCCCCAAATTGTTAGGCGTTAGCATTCATAAAATAAGTATCTTTTTGTTAAAAAAGTTTATGAGTTACTAACTAGCTAACAAAATACAAACTATTTGACGGATCGGGTAATTTTTTACGACAAAAGGTGTGAAAAACCTGATAAGCAAAAGAGACCAATTCACAAACTATTACAAAAAAACAACCCGACCTCAGTACTGAAGCCGGGCGCAACCTGAAATTAAGAACAACACAGATTCTTTGGGATCACAACACTCAAAATTAAGTTTACCGTAGATCCGGTCATAATACCAATTCGCTGATGGCCCTAAATTATGGTTCGTTTAGTCGTTTGACTTAGTATATCGGTTTCACGGAAAGTTGTACCTTTGCGCGCAAAGTTTAGACCATGAGTGATTCTTATAAATATGATCTACGGGGCGTCTCTGCGACTAAAGATGAAGTGCACGCCGCCATTCAAGACATGGATAAGGGGTTATATCCCAATGCCTTCTGTAAAATCATCCCGGATATTGCCGCAGGTGATCCGGCCTATTGCAATTTGATGCATGCCGATACTGCTGGCACCAAGACCAGTTTGGCCTATATGTACTGGAAAGAAACCGGCGATTTATCCGTTTGGAAAGGGATTGCTCAAGATGCCCTTGTCATGAACTTGGACGATATGGCTTGTGTCGGTTGCGTGGATGATATCATCATTTCTTCCACCATTGGTCGAAACAAAAATTTGATTTCCGGCGAGGTCATCGGTACCTTGATCAATGCCGGGGTGGAGATTCAAAAACAAATGGCTCAGTACGGTGTCAAAATACATCTATCTGGAGGTGAAACCGCAGACGTAGGTGACATAGTGCGCACAATTGATGTCGGATATACCGCTTTTGCTCGTATGAAACGATCCGACCTGATTATTAATGACATCAAGCCCGGAAATGTCATTGTAGCCTTGGCTTCTTATGGCAAATCCACCTATGAGGATAGCTATAATGGTGGCATGGGTAGCAATGGATTGACCTCCGCTCGCCATGATGTATTTCACCACGATTATGCCCAAAAATATCCCGATAGTTTTGATCACAACACGCCCGAAGAAGTGGTCTTTGTGGGGAGCAAGCGCCTAACCGATAAAATTGACATTGACGGCACGGCCATTGACATTGGAAAATTGGTCTTATCCCCTACCCGTACTTATTTGCCCTATCTAAAAGCCTTATTGGACAAGCACCGCTCGGCCATTCACGGATTGATTCACTGCACTGGTGGTGGGCAATCAAAAGTGGGCAAGTTTATCGAAAATTGCCGAGTGGTAAAGAATGACCTGCTGCCCATTCCTCCACTCTTTAAGATGATCCAGGAAGAAAGTGGCACCACATGGAAAGAGATGTATCAGGTTTTCAATATGGGGCATCGGTTGGAGATTTATACCGATCAATCTTCTGCTTCATCCATGGTCGAATTGGCAAAATCCTTTGGCATTGATGCAAAGATCATTGGGTACGTAGAAGCTGCGGAAGGCGCCAATGTTCGCCTGGAAACACCTTATGGTATCTTTGATTATTAATCATTTCTACTATGACTCGTCAAGAAAAGGCCGATCGCATTGCTGAAAAGCTGGAAGAACTCTATCCGGAAACCCCCATTCCACTTGACCACCAAGATCCGTATACCTTGCTGGTAGCGGTGTTGCTCTCTGCTCAGTGCACCGATGTAAGGGTAAATCAGGTGACGCCACATCTGTTTGCCAAAGCGGATAATCCTCACGATATGGTGAAGTTGAACGTAGAAGATATTAAGGCGATTATCCGACCTTGTGGTCTCTCTCCCCGTAAGTCAAAAGCCATTTACAACCTCTCGCAGATTTTAATCGATGAATACCAAGGCATGGTTCCAAAGAGTTTCGACGCTTTAGAAGCATTGCCTGGTGTGGGACACAAGACAGCTTCTGTAGTCATGTCGCAAGCTTTTGGCGTCCCTGCATTTCCGGTTGACACCCACATTCACCGCTTGGCCTATCGCTGGACCTTGAGTACGGGTAAGTCAGTAGAAAAGACAGAGGCCGATTTAAAAAAGGTCTTCCCGCGAGAAAAATGGAATAAACTGCATTTACAGATCATTTTCTTTGGCAGAGAATACTGTCCGGCCCGCGGCCACGATCCTCGACTGTGCCCGATTTGCAAAGACTATGGCCGGAAGTCCCTATTCCAATCATAATTCTAACCAGAAAACACCAGCAGCTTCCGATAAATTGTATCTTTAGCACATGCTATCTATTATCGAACTAAACCCATTTGATCACCTACTGATCTTCCTCTTAGGAGTCGTCATGCCCTGGCGGACTATTGATAGCCAGAAGAAGTTGAAAAATATGACGTTCTCCACCGAAACCAAAATCCAGCTATATTGGGGCAATAGCCTCGGCCTATGGATCATGGCCATCCTGGTGGGCATCCTCTGGTGGGCATCGGGTCGAACGTTCATTAACCTTGGGTTATGGCCATTATTTCCCACCCTCTCCTACCCTTCTCTATACTTAATTGGTCTCTTTATTTTCTTTTACGCACTTGATACTTTTCTAGAAGTAGGACAAGCTGACCGGCGCATGCGTACACTTACTCGCTGGCGGCAAGAAATGGCTTTCCTGCCAGAAACACAACGAGAATTTCAGCATTTCAGTTTTCTGTCTCTCAGTGCCGGTATTTGTGAAGAAATTGTTTTTCGCGGTTTTTTTATTGCCTACTTCTATTCTGTACTCAGCCCGTTTGAGACCCCCGAATGGTTGGCGGTAGTCCTTCCTGCAATTTTATTTGGCTTGGTGCATTACTACCAAGGCTGGAAGGCCATGTTGAAAATTGTATTGATGGCCCTAATCTTTGGTTT
This sequence comes from uncultured Saprospiraceae bacterium, assembly GCA_964015035.1. GTDB lineage: Bacteria > Bacteroidota > Bacteroidia > Chitinophagales > Saprospiraceae > BQJU01. The sequence goes on along the minus strand of CAXHCA010000024.1, from coordinate 30,685 downwards.
GATTTTCCTCTGGTCTGGCAATCTTTGGTGGCTGATTTTATTACATGCTTTCGTAGATCTGATTGGAGGCGGATTGAGTTGGGCCTTTGGAGGGCAAGCCCCGGAGGTTTAAGTGTATGTTTGGAGGTGGTGCTTTAGCAGCGAAAATTGCAGGTTTTGGAACCTCACTTCGGCTATTTTTTCGTCCATCTCGGCTGAGCCGAGACGGGCTCAAAAATGAGCCTTGCGAGAACCCAAAATCTGTGATTTGCAGCCTGAATAGCTTGCCCGAATATACTTCAGGGATTACCTCCAAACAAGCACTAAGCAAGAGCCTCAAAAAATACGAATTATTACTTGATAATCAAATATTTATGAGGACACACAATCGCTATCTGATCAACCTAAAAAAGGTGCGCCGTTTTGTCAAATCCGAAGGAGGTTATATCTTGATGAATAACGATGCTCGCATTAGCATCTCACCCAAAAAACGTCAGGAATTTCTTGACAGGATGGAACAACTAAGCTAAAACTAATACCTTAATCGATCACCACCTTATAGGTTGGATCCTCCACAATATTGACTTCAATAATTTCATCAGCATTTTGCAATAATACCCGACAATCTTTACTGAGGTGCTTTAAGTGTAGCTTTTTACCCACTTTTTTATAGCGCTCTGTAATCTTATTCACGGCCTCTATTCCTGACATATCAACGATTTTACTCTCCGAAAAATCGATCACCACTTCATCAGGGTCGTTTAGAACGTCAAATTTTTCGTTAAAAACGGTCACTGAGCCAAAAAATAACGGGCCATAGATCTCGTAATACTTCACGCCTTGTTCATCAATGTGCTTACGGGCGCGAATGCGTTTGGCATTTTCCCAGGCGAAGACCAAAGCAGAGATGATCACTCCAATAATAACGGCTAAAGCCAAATTGTGTAAAAAGACCGTGACCAAGGTGACCAATACCATCACAAAAATATCCGATTTTGGCATCTTATTGAAGGTGCGCAAACTGGCCCATTCAAAGGTACCGATTGCGACCATAATCATCAGCCCCGTCAATGCAGCCATCGGCAGCTGTTCAATGAGATTGGCTCCAAAAATGATAAAAAACAGCAGCATCACCGAAGCTACAATTCCCGATAATCGCGCTCTGGCACCGGATGAAATATTGATCAAACTCTGACCGATCATCGCACAACCACCCATGCCCGAAAATAGCCCGGTGACAAAATTGGCCACGCCTTGAGCCACCGCTTCTTTATTGCCACGCCCCCTGGTTCCGGTAATTTCATCAATCAACGATAAGGTCAGCAGGCTCTCAATCAAACCAACACCGGCCACAATTAAAGCGTAGGGGAAAATGATTTGTAATGTTTCAAGTGTAAAGGGTACCTGCGGGATATGAAAAGGAGGGAAACCACCTTGGATCGAGGCCGTATCTCCTACCGTTTTGGTATCGATCCCAAAGCCAATCACAATAGCGGAGATGATTAAAATAGCCGCCAAGGAGGAGGGAATCACTTTTGTTAATTTGGGCAACCCCCAAATAATCAACATAGTGATCAACACCAGACCAAGCATGACCACCATCGGTGTGCCCATCATCCAATGTAGGTCCCCCGCAGCATCAGCTACTTTAAACTGCTGCAATTGCGACATAAAGATCACGATGGCCAACCCATTCACAAAACCAAACATCACCGGATGAGGAACCAGGCGAATGAATTTCCCCAGACGAAGAATGCCCGCCAACATTTGGATCAGCCCTGCCAAAATGATCGTCGCAAAAATGTACTCGACCCCATGCGATTGGGCCAAGGCCACAATCACTACGGCAATTGCGCCGGTTGCACCTGATATCATTCCTGGTCGCCCCCCCAGAATGGAGGTAATCAACCCCATGGAAAAGGCGGCATACAGTCCCGTTAAGGGGGACAACCCGGCAATCATAGAAAAAGCAACTGCTTCGGGAATCAATGCCAGCGCCACCGTTAGCCCCGACAAGATTTCATTTTTGTAGTCGACCGTTTGACTTAAGTCAAAGAGATTAAAATATTGTTTCATTCAAAATGAGCATAAAAGATTACCACCAGTGAGCCTAGCTCACTAGTACCAAATATTGATTAAAATATGACGGGAAGTAGGGCCTGGAACGGCAAATAGCTAGAACGGATTTCTACATCAACCCGAGGTACACCATCGAGCGCATTGCATACTTGACAAACCACATAGCTTTCATTTCACGCTACACCACCTTTTTCATAAGCGGGCGCAAAGTTAGTCAATTATTTGTAAAAAGGAAGTTTGGTGGCACTAAAGAAATGGAAAAAGCAGTCACCATTTAAACCTCTTTCGGGCTTCAATATGAAAACCCTGCCTCAATCTTCTCTCCCAACGTCCGCGCGTGCCCTTCCTTAGATTCAAAGGACCAACCCGCGATATGGGGAGATAACACCACATTGGGCGCCTCGGTCAAATACCGGAAAGCGGGCGGCATTTGCTCAAATTTCATAAATTCAAAAGAAGACTCTTCGTATTCCAATACATCCAACGCCGCCCCCAGGACTTTACCCGTTTTTAAATGCTTGACCAATCCTGCCGTTTCGAGTACCAACCCCCGAGCTGTGTTGACCACGTAAATATTTTTGCGAAAGCAACTGATAAAGGCATCATTGACGAAATGTCTGTTTTCAGGAAAGTATGGAATGTGCAAACTGATGATATCACTTTCGTGGAATAAAGTGTTGAGATCTACTGCCTTGGCATACTGATCACCATAATTGGTCTTGAATTTATCATAGGCAATCACGGTACATTCAAAACCGCTTAGTCGCTGGGCAAAAGCCGTTCCCATATTGCCGTAACCAATTATTCCAACCGTTTTCCCTTTTATTTCAGTGGCGCGATTACCCTCCCGTATCCACTGACCTGCTTTCACTTGACGGTCAGCACGGGCAAGATTATTCATCAGACATAATAATAACCCCATGGCGTGCTCTCCTACCGTATCCCGACTTCCTTCCGGGGAGGTAATCACCTGAATACCTTTTTGTTCGGCATAAGCCACATCAATGTGTTCCGTCCCCACTCCTTCTCTTGCAATAAAAGCCAATTGGCTCGCCTGGTCAATGAGTTCCTTGCCAATGCTAATTCGGCTGCGCATCACTATACCATAATAATCGGAGATTTTGGCAGTAGCTGCTGCATAATCACTCTCTATATCCACCTGACAATCATAGCCTAATGATTGTAACTTATTCCAAAGGTAAGGGTGGGCGCGATCGAGAAAAAGGACTTTGCGTTTGGGCATGTTTTTAAAAATTTTTGTGCTTTGACAAATTTTGAGGTTTGAATGCATGTTTGGAGGTAGTCCCTGAAGTATATTCGGGCAAGCTATTCAGACTGCAAATTTCAATTTTTGCTGATAAAGCACCACCTCCAAACATGCACTGAACGTCGAAAGTAAACAATTTTCAATTTTTCTAACGCATGATAAAAATCTATAAGTTTCAAAACAATAAGTCAATACCGGAAATAGTTTACCTATAAATCCTTCCTCAGTTATACACGGAAAATCTAATTCCACTTCCCAAACAATTCTATTTCGCCTTCCCAAATCACCAAATTTGGCTATCGTCTGCGTAGCCCCAAGACGACCGTACACCAAAACCGATATAAAAATGAAAATACAACAACATTTCTACGTTCTTTTTTGTCTATCCCTATTGCTTAACACCGACCTGAAGGCCCAAAGTAGCTTTACCGATATCTTAGACTTGGTGGAGACCTGGCAAAACCCACAAATAGGCTCCCATCCCGACCAGGGGTTTGTGATTGCCAACGATCTAAAACAGGCGATGGAGGAAGGCCAAAAACACGGCTTTTACCTGGCTCGCTACGACACCTGTGGCTATCAGGAATGGAGTAAGTTATACGTCAATGCCGACTTTGCACTCTACCTTGAAGCCGTAAATTTATTACCCAATGGAGAAATTGGTGTTACCGGCCTAACCGGAAGTGGGGACATCTTTTTGTTAAAAACCGATCAGTCGGGAGAAGTCATTGTACTTAACACCTACGATTTATCCAATTATGACCAGCCGTATACCCTCCAATATAAAAATGATCAATTTATGATCTTTGGAAGTTATGTAGATAGTACAACTGCAGTGAAGCGCAATTTCATCATGGTTACCGATCCCAATGGTGCCGTAGATTGGAGTAAGGGCTATTTTAATACCGATAATGAGGGGGATGCTATTTTCACCTCCGATGGTGGATTTTTGTGCCGCAATGGCAATACATTCTATCAACTCAATGAAACCGGTAATATTCAATGGTCCCGACGATTTGTGGAATTAGATGCATTAAGTAGCAACCTTTCCAACCTGGTGGAATTGTCTGATGGTTTTGCCTTTGCCGTTAGAGAACCCGACGCTTATTCCCAATACTTGGTAAAACTCAACCAGCAGGGGCTGCCCCTACTCTATTCCAATCAATTTGCATGTGATCTGGAAGCCTCCTACCTGGCTACCGATGGACGGGGCAATATTTTGTTGACAAACAACTATCCACTGCCTGAAGCCGAAAATAACGAATTCATTCCCATGGTGATGTCCTTTACCGAACAATTGGATATTACCAATCAATACCAGCTGGAATTGGGGGAGTTTGGTACTTTTTCAACGCCCGTTTGTACCTTTGGTGCAGATACGGCACTAATTGTCCACGGAGCCTTTGAAGCCGAGGGTAATTACAATTATGTGACCATGCTTACCCCTGGCGTGCAATTGGGCTGTAGTCCCGTCGCTTTCGAAGAATCAACCGCCAATACGGCTCGGCTGAATTATCAGGGGGTGACCCCGGTGGTAACCAATATCACCTTTTCTCGGGCTGATTCCAACGAAATGATGGCCCAAGCGATCAATCTGGGCACTTGGGAATTTTGTGAACGGACCATCGAAACAGAGGAATTGGAATTGGACTCTACGATCACTTGTGCCGACACTTTTCACTTTCACTCTCCAATCCAAAATGCCACTTTTCTTTGGCAGGATGGAAAAACAGATACTACCCGAGTACTCAAAGCGCCGGGCAGGTATGAAGTAGAGATCACTGCTTGCAATAAAATTTACCCCATGACCATCCAACTGGATCTGGGGTATTGCCCTTGTGATTTCTACATCCCCAATGCCTTCTCTCCCAATGCGGATGATGTAAACGATAAATTTGAGGTCTATGCGACTTGTGGTTTTATTGATTTTGATCTCAAAGTTTTTGATCGTTGGGGCAGCCTACTTTTTGAGAGTAGCGATCCCAATCAAGCCTGGGACGGCACCGTGCGGGGTAAACCCTTAAAAACAGGGGTCTATATTTACGCTTTGCAATACAGCTGGGAATTGCAGCCAGGAAGAGTCCGGGAAGAAATGTATATGGGAAGTTTGACGGTTTTACGGTAAGAACAGATGAGGACACGCAAAGCCGTGAACTCCAGTGATTAAAATCAAATGGGCATGGCTTTGCGTGACAAGATTCCTATAAATCAGGTTGCGGGGTCGTCCGCAAGTAAGGCTTAATTCGTTTGTGCCCTTTCGGGAATTTGCCCGGAATATCCTCATCCGCGATAGATGGAGAAATCACGACATCTTCACCGTGTTTCCAATCCACGGGTGTAGCAACGCTATAATTATCAGTCAATTGCAAAGAATCCAAAACCCGCAAAATCTCCAGGAAGTTTCTTCCCGTAGAAGGCGGGTAGGTCATTGTCAACCGCACTTTGTGATTTGGATCAATTATAAAAACCGTACGCACGGTAGTTTTCTCCGTTTGATTTGGATGGATCATATTGTACAATTGCGCCACGGTGCGGTCTTCATCGGCAATAATGGGGAAATTCATTTCCACATTTTGCGTTTCTTCGATGTCCTTCACCCAATCGTTGTGTGAATCCAATGGATCAACACTCAATGCAATGACTTTTGCACCACGCTTGGCAAACTCACCTTTCAGCGCCGCAGTACGGCCCAATTCGGTGGTGCAAACCGGCGTAAAATCTGCGGGGTGGGAATACAGCACGACCCAACTTCCTGCCGACCAATCGTAAAAGTCAATTTCACCTTGGGTGGTTTTCGCTTTAAAATTAGGAGCTAAATCTCCAAGACTTAATGCCATGATTTTTAGTTTTTAGGTTATTAATATGGATATTCTAAAATGTTTCTGATCCTGGTATAGCAGAATCTGCATGGAGGCGGCCTTTAACTAACTTTTGTGCCTCCTTGCTATTTAACAACGATTTACCTGCCAAAAAAGGTTTTAATAAAGCACCAATAACTTCGGTTTCGACCAAAAAACCATCGTGGCCATACAGGCTATCAATGATTTCCAGTCGACTGCGAGGAATATAGGTCGTGAGAAAGGCTTGTTCCTCAATGGGAAACAACACATCGGTGCGGATCCCGATGACCAATGCTCTAGCCTGAATGGTACGCAAGGCTTCGGGAATACTTTTCCGGTGACGGCCCAAATTGTGGCTATCCATGGCTCTACTCAACCATAAATAGGACAGCACATTGAACCGTTCCACCAACTTTTTCCCTTGGTACCGTTGGTAAGAACTCGCCAAAAAGCCTTCCCGTTTTCGGTCATCCACTTCGGCCTGAGTGCTCTGATAGGTCATATAGCTCCGGTAAGACAACATCGCAATTGCACGGGCAGCAGCCAACCCGGCTTGCCCTGCTGCTTCGTGATCTTCATATAGCGTCGGATCAGCTTCAATGGCCATGCGTTGGGCTTCGTTAAAGGCAATCCCCCAAGGCGAATGCTGGGCATTGGTAGCCAGAACACAAATTTGCGTCAAGACCTTCGGTTCCATAATGGCCCACTCCAGTACCTGTTGCCCTCCCAGTGATCCCCCAATTGCCAAGCGAATATTGCTTATTTTCAGGTGCTCCCGCAAAAGGATGTGCGCGCTGACCATATCCCGAATTGTGATCAAGGGAAAGTCTTTACCGTAAGGTCTCCCTGTTTTTGGATTCACCTCCTGCGGCCCAACACTACCATAACAAGACCCAATGATATTCGCACAGACGACAAAGTATTTTTCTGTATCCACCACCTTGCCGGCTCCAACCAGTCCTGGCCACCAATCAACAACATCAGAATTGGCGGTTAAGGCATGACAAATCCACACCACATTGTCGGCATTCTTATTCAGGTTTCCATAGGTATGGTATGCTATATCAAAACCCTTTAATACTGCCCCAGATTCCAGTTTAAAGTCTTGTGAGACATGAAGAATTTTCGCCCTACTCATTTTACAAGCACTATTTTTTCGAATTCTTGGTATATCCAGGATAAAGCATGGAGGCGAAGACCACTTTAAAACAATGTCGGCACTAAGGACTCAGTGAAGAACAACTTACCCATTTGATGCTGCGCTTCTCTGGCCCTTAAGTTCTCTAGCAAATGCACTCCAAAAGCATCTCCGCTACCTCTACCCTGCTTTAACTTTAGTGTACATTTGGAGGTAATCATTCAGTCCCGGTAAAACCGGGATTTTGGAGCCTCTTTTTAGCTATTTTTTCGTCCGTCTCGGCTCAGCCGGAGATGTACTCAAAAATGAGCCTCCCGAGAACCCAAAACCTGCAATTTTCGCTGCTAAGGCACTTCCTCCAAACATGCACTTGCTTCCTTTTAATTAATTCAGCACCGGTTCTGGTGTGTTAATTTTGGCGAAAGCCTGCTCAAAATCCGCCTTGATATCGTCAATGTGTTCAATGCCTACAGAGACGCGTAAGGCATTTGGCAACACCCCTGCCTTGGCTTGTTCTTCGTCCGACAATTGCTGATGTGTAGTTGCTGAAGGCTGAATGATCAGTGTCTTGGCATCTCCAACATTAGCTAAGTGACTGACGAGTTGCAAGCTATTTACAAATTTGGTGGCCTTACTTTTCGCTCCTTTGATGGTAAAAGACAAGACACCACCAAAGCCATTTTTTAAATATTTTTTGGCATTTGCATGAGAGGGGCTACTCGCCAATCCCGGATAACTCACTGCTTCAACCTGGGGGTGATTTTCCAACCAGGAAGCCAAAGCCAGTGCATTATCTACCGTTCGCTGTACCCGAAGAGAAAGTGTTTCCAAGCCCTGCAACAGGAGGAAGGAATTAAAAGGACTCAAAGCCGGACCAAAGTCGCGAAGGCCCTCTACCCTAGCCCGGATAATGAAGGCGATATTGCCAAAGGGGCTATTCGCACCAAACACCTCCCAAAATACCAAGCCGTGGTAGCCATCAGATGGTTCGGTAAACTGTGGAAATTTGCCATTGCCCCAGTTGTAATTTCCCCCGTCAATGATTACGCCACCGATGCTCGTCCCGTGACCACCGACCCATTTTGTAGCGGACTGCACCACAATATTGGCGCCATGCTCCAATGGTCGAAACAGATAACCTCCGGCCCCAAAGGTATTATCGACGATAAATGGCAGGTCATGCTTGCGTGCTACCGCGGCAATACCTTCAAAATCCGGTACATTGAAGCTTGGATTGCCTATGGTTTCGGTATAGAGTGCTTTGGTGTTTTCATCGATCAATTTGGCAAAAGCTTCTGGACTTTCATCGGCTACAAAGCGCGCTTCGATGCCTAATCTTTTAAAGGCTACTTTAAATTGATTATAAGTACCACCATACAAATTGGCAGAAGCCACAAAGTTATCGCCAGCTTGCAATATGTTGTTCAAAGCAATAAACTGCGCCGCTTGTCCGGACCCCACTGCTAGCGCGGCTACTCCTCCCTCCAGTGCAGCCATCCGTTTTTCAAAAACGTCATTGGTGGGATTCATAATACGGGTATAGATATTGCCAAACTCCTTGAGGGCAAATAAATTGGCACCGTGTTCCGAATCTTTAAAGGTATAGGAGGTCGTTTGGTAGATGGGCACCGCTCGCGAACGAGTCGTTCCTTCTACTTCTTCCTGCCCTGCGTGTAATTGGAGTGTTTCGAATCTTAGTTTTGACATAATGACATTAAATTTTGGGTAAAATAATAGACAGCCCTTCCCGGTTGACGGTTACCATGAGACTAACAAAAGGAGCCCTTTGTGATAAATGGCGACCTTTCCTGATCAGGTATCGTCCCGGAAAGATTAACGACAACAACAACAGCACATCATTTCAACAGAAATGCTGCTAGTCGAACTTAAATTGATGGTGAAATAAAAATTGCTGGAATGAATCATTTGAATGTGATCTTATATTTCCAATTACATTCCAATACGGAATGCCCCTTGGCAGGAATTGGCACCTTTTGGTCTCTTCCACGGTTGCCAGGGTTTCACAGAGCCTGTTCTCTCCACCCTTCTGTATAAAATCAATCCTCGGTCAGAAGTGATTGATGGCACAAAAGTAGTTGCTATTCCCAAAAAAATCAAATAATTTCCATACACTTGCTCGAAAAATTATCCTAAAATTTTGTTAAATAATGAAAATTGACCTTCACCGAATAGATGATGCCTTCCACATGCAGGCCACAAATGATCTTGGTTTAACCGCTGAAATTGATGGCTCTCCCGACATTGGAGGTGGCAACAAAGCCTTCCGTCCGATGCAGCTCCTGCTAGCTAGTGTAGGTGGTTGCAGTTCCATTGATGTGATTCACTTGTTGCGCAAGCAACGCCAGGAGATAAAAGATATTAAAATTAGCGTTGAAGGGACCAGAGTGGAAAATCAAATTCCGGCCGTTTTCAAAAAAATTCATTTGCATTACCACCTTGTGGGCCAGCTCGATGCCAAGAAAGTGGAGCGAGCCTGCCGTTTGTCAATGGAAAAATTGTGCTCCGTATCGATGATGCTGAAGGGATCGGTAGAGATTACATGGAGTTATGAAGTGGTGAATGAATGAGGTGGTGCTTGATGAATTAAAAAAAATCGAATTCAGATGGACTCAAAACATTTTGAAACAAAAGCCATTCGTCAACAAACGGAACGGACACAATATCGGGAGCATAGTACGCCCTTATTTCTGACTTCCAGCTTTACCTTTCCGGATGGGGAAACGATGCGGGACACCTTTGCCGGACAAGAAGAGGGACTGATCTACTCGCGATACAGTAATCCCAATACCGACGAATTCATTCACAAAGTTTGTTCCATGGAAGGAGCAGAGGCCGGATTTGCCACTGCCTCCGGTATGGCCGCGGTTTTTGCCAGCATGGCTGCCTTTTTAAAATCAGGAGATCATGTGATTTCATCGCGGGCAGTATTTGGGTCTACCCACCAAATTCTCACACAAATTCTCAACCGCTGGGGAGTAACCCATACCTATGTCGATCCGGAAAGAGTAGACACCTGGGATGGTGCTGTACAGGAAAACACCAAAATGTTGGTGGTGGAGTCTCCGTCCAATCCGGGCTTGACACTGGTAGATTTGGAAAAAGCAGGACAGTTTGCGCAGAAACATGAACTGATCTTCAACATCGACAATTGTTTTGCTTCGCCTTATTTGCAACAGCCGATAAAATATGGAGCTGATCTGGTAGTACACTCCGGGACCAAATGGATGGATGGCCAGGGAAGAATCCTAGGAGGAATCATTGTAGGAGAACAAAGATTGATTGATAAGGTCACCTTTTTTTGTCGACACACCGGTCCGGCGATGGCTCCATTTAATGCCTGGGTCTTGTCAAAGAGTTTGGAAACTTTACCTGTACGTTTGGACCGTCATTGTAGTAATGCCTCGCAATTGGCGCAATTTCTGGAAACCCACGATGCGGTAGCTCGGGTACGCTACCCTCATTTACCTTCGCACCCACAGTACGAGTTGGCTAAACGGCAAATGAAATTGGGCGGCGGATTGGTCAGCTTTGAAATCAAAGGAGGCGCCGAAGCAGCTATGCGGTTTCTCAATAACTTAGAAGTTTGTTCCCTGTCCTCAAATTTGGGCGACACCCGTACCATTTGCACCCATCCAACTTCCACGACCCATTCAAAATTGCAGGAAGCAGAACGTTTAGCGGTCGGCATCACCCCTGGTTTGATCCGGGTATCTGTAGGGCTGGAACACATAGAAGATTTAAAAACCGATATTGGTGAAGCCTTAGAAATGTAATGCTTTGACCAACCCCGTGCTTGACCATAGCTCGTCCCGATTTTGCATCGGATAAATTTGTCGAAGAACGGGAAAAATCAAACATATAAATATTTACACAATATTGCCGAAACTCAAGACGTCTTATAACCGAATCGCAAAATACGCAACCCATTCATGCAAATTTTCTCCCAATGAAAAAATTACTGATACTACTCTCATTCCTCATCTGCAGCCAGGTGTATGGCCAGAAAATCTATTCCGGTATTTTCCAACAAACCGAAGCCCAATTGGCATACCGAGAAGCACTCACCTGGGACAACTTTGTACTTGTCAATGATTCTCTCGGCAGTAATGGCTACCGATTGATCGATCTGGAAACTTTCCGCCTGGGGAAAGTCCGTCTTTACACCGGCATTTGGACGGAAAGTAATCTAAAGTCAGAAATAGAATCCGTACTAGGGTGGCCGGAGTTCGTCAAGCGAAAAAGGGCACGAGCCAGCGATGGCTATGTCATGGATGAAGTAGAGGCTTATGCCGTCTCAGAACAAGAGTTTTATTTCATCGGAGTCTGGTCCAAAAGTGAAGTCACCCATAAGGTTTGGAAGCTAGATTCCCGAGAGGGCATCAAACAAAAAACCGAAGAAATGGCCAAACAAGACTTCTTTCTGGTAGATGTGGAAGCCTTCGCCACGCCGGGCAAAGTTACTCAATATCTAGCCCTCTATCATCAGGGAGAAGTGAATGAACCCAGGTCTTATGTCTTTATTTCAGACAAACTAAAGGTCTTTAATACCGACCTGCTCCAGCGTAATAAAAGTGGGTATCGCATTATGGATTACGAGCAATTTGAGGAAGGTGAAGACCTCTACCACCTCGGCGTTTATCGACGTGGAGATTACGAAACCATCCTACTTCGCGACCAAACCAAGGAAAGCTTTGACGCCCTTTGGGAAGTAAAAGAGAATGAAGGATTAAAGCTCATCGATCTGGAGTTTAGCTACCTTCCCAAGGCTTCACAATAGTGACGAACTTATACCTTTTCTCGCTTCCAGGTCTGGCCACCAATCAATGGATTTGGCTATTCGTCGGCGCCTTTGTTTTAGGGTTATCCAAGGCTGGGATCAAAGGCATTGGTATGGTTATCATTCCGTTTATGGCTATTGCCTTTGGTGGAAAAGCATCGGCCGGGCTCATTTTGCCCATGCTCTCTATGGCCGACCTGTTTGCGGTCAGGTACTACAACCGACACGCCAATTGGAATTACGTTTGGAAGTTGTTGCCAGCTGCTGTTTTGGGGGTATTGATTGGGCTGGGTGTGGGGTATTACATCAATGATGCCCTATTTAAAAAGCTCATGGCCGTAGTCGTTCTCGCCAGCTTGGGCTTAATGGTAATTCAACAAAGAAAAGCATTACCCGCCTCAGTGACCGATAGCAAAGTCTTTGGAATGACCTTTGGCTTGTTGGGTGGTTTTAGTACGATGATCGGCAATGCCGCTGGGCCGGTAATGACGGTTTATTTATTGGCAGTGAACCTTCCAAAAAATAGTTTTATCGGGACCGGAGCCTGGTTTTTTCTGATTATTAACCTCTTTAAGGTTCCACTACATATCTTCTTTTGGAAAACCATCACTTGGTCTTCATTTTCCCTTGATCTTTTGGCGTTGCCCCTCATCTTCATCGGTGTTTGGGTGGGCATAAAGATTGTGCACTTCATTCCCGAAAGGGAATACCGCTACTTTATCATCATCGTCACTTTCTTGGCAGCTTTGAAGTTGCTGTTTTAAATCTGCTTAGAGTATATTTGGATAAATGGGTAAAATAGTTGACCAAGTCAAAGCTGGTGATCATGCCGACCAATTGACTTCCAGATAGCACCGGCAGCGCCCAGCATTGTTCATTTTCAAATAACTCCAGGGCCTCCTGCACGGTGGCATGTTCCTGAATGTGGTAAAACTCACGAGTCATCAAATCAGTTACCCTCAGGTGTTCTTTTGCTTTACTAAAGGCTTGTGGCCCCATCTCAACATAATCAATAGCCGTGCTTAACACGTCTAAAGTACTCAAGATGCCAACCAATTGGCCCTTATCATTGAGTACCGGAAGATAATGACATTGATGTTTGACAAATTCCTGAGAAGCATCTTCTAAGGTATTTTGATGTGGAATTGCGGGAAGCTCCCGGTTCATGATATCGGCAATAATTGTGGTTGGTCGCATTGAACAAAGTTAAACAATCCTACCTGATATGTTGATCATTGTTATAGATAAATATGATTAGGCTCACATCGGGTTGCTCCCAAGAAGTCTACCTTTGTATTCTAATTTTTCAAAATTATGACTATGCTCATTCTCATCACTGGACTCCCTGGAACAGGTAAAACCACCCTCGCAAAGGCGTTGGCTGAAGCGACGGGCACGGTACATTTTAATAGCGACATGATCCGGGAAGAGCTGGGAAAAAAGGGAGACTATCGCCCCCAAACCAAAGCGTTGATCTACCAAGAAATGTTGGAAAGAACTCAAGCCGAACTAACCACTGGAAATACGGTAATCGTTGATGCGACCTTTTCTCTTGCAAACGCGAGAGTAGCATTTGAGGCCGTCGCTAAAAAACTAAAAACCCCCATTGAATGGATTCAAATTCAAGCGGATGAACAACAGATCAAGGCAAGAGTCAGTCAAAGAAGGGCACATAGTGAAGCTGATTTTGTTGTTTATAACAAGATTAAAGCCGAGTATCAACCTTTAGCACAACACCACATTGTACTGTGGTCTACCAATGACAACCTTAAAGAGATGGTCCGCAAAGCAATGTACTACTTGTCTTTAACCCCCAAAAGCTAAAACCGATGACGGCCGAACAAATCCAGCAATTGATTGCATCAAAAAACTTTCCCAATTCAGCTTCCAGCGTTCGCCTTTTGGAGACCCACATCTCCTGGGTTTTATTGACCGATGAATACGCCTATAAGATCAAAAAACCTTTGAAATTTTCTTTTTTAGATTTCTCCAGTTTAGATCAGCGGAAATATTATTGTGAACGCGAGTTGGTACTAAATCGGCGATTGGCTCCAATGGTTTATTTGCAGGTTTTACCGATTAGAGCAAAAGACGAGGGTCTCTTTATTGGCGGTGATGAAGGACAAATCATCGACTATACCCTGCAAATGAAGCAATTGGACAACAATAGGCTGATGAGCAAATTATTGAAAGAAGGCTCGGTCAGTTCCACCGACATGGTAGATTTAGCGGGCATTCTGGCCCATTTTCACCGTCATGCTGATCGGTGTACACAACCATTGGACATCCAGAAACAATGGCAAGATTTTGCCGATATGCTCCATGTGAAAACAACCTTAGGGAAACTAATCGGGCAGGACTTTACCTCCTTAATGGAAGCTTCTGTTAAATTTAGTCAAGCGTTTTTAAAACAGCACGAACCCAGATTACGGGAACGTTATGAAAAGGGGTTTTGTGTGGATGGCCACGGCGATCTACACGCCCGAAATATTTTTCTATTGGAACAACCAGTGGTGTTTGACTGCCTTGAGTTTGATGACCATTTACGACAGGAAGATCTTCTGGCTGAACTCGGTTTTCTCTGTATGGATCTTGACTATCACGGGCAGTCTTTACTGGCAGATCATTTCTTAAAGGCATATTTACAACATTACCTTTGTATAGAAAATGAAGAGGATCAAAAAATCCTATTATATTACAAGTTGTATCGGGCCAATGTACGCATGAAAGTCAGTGCTTTGCCTTTACAAAATCAAAAACCAGCAGATGTCCCAAAGTCAGTAATTGATTCCTTACAAACTTATGGACAGCTATTCCGACAATATTTTCAAGAACTTACTAAGCCATAACCAATGCACGAATACCAAAAGATCGAGGAAGCCGTTCAATGGCTACAATCCAAATTTACCATTAAACCTCAAATTGGCCTGGTCCTGGGGTCTGGGCTAGGTATCCTTGGCGAAGCCATCAGCGATCCCATCAAAATTCCATTTCAGGAAATCCCCAACTTCCCGGTATCCACAGTCAAAGGTCATGAAGGTCAAGTCATTGTCGGGCACCTAGAAGGCAAGCCCATCCTGGTCATGCAGGGCCGGGTACATTTTTACGAAGGATATTCCATGAAACAAGTGGTTTTCCCCATTAGGATCATGCAATTGCTGGGTATCAAGCACTTGGTGATTACCAATGCCAGTGGCGGCTTACACGAAACGCATCATCCGGGGGATATTTGTCTCATCACCGACCATATCAATTTGATGACTGATAATCCTTTACATGGTCAAAATGATGATCGATTAGGTCCCAGATTTCCCGATCTTTCACAAGCCTATCATCCAGAATTATTGGCTGTAGCCCAAAAAAGTGCTGCTCAGCTCGGAATTTCCGTCAAGGAGGGGGTTTATGCCGGTATCAGCGGTCCCAATTATGAAACGATGGCAGAAATCCACTATATCCGCAGGATCGGCGCCGATTTAGTGGGCATGTCTACAGTTCCTGAAGTGATTGCTGCCCGTCATGGAGGCCTCAATATTCTGGGAATTTCGTGCATCACAGACGCGCCCTTAAATCCAGCAGCCCAAGGGGTTTCACATGAGGAAGTAGTGGCTGTAGCCAATGAAGCTGCCCCCAAAATAGCCAATCTGATCAAAGCCGTTTTGCATCAATTCCCAGATGAGTTGATATGACAATGATCACCCCTGTTTTTGATCTAGGTCAGTACTCCCTCACTGGAAAAAGGACAATTTGAACCCAGAACGAAAAGCAATTACCATGAAAAAGATCGAAAAAATATTATTCCCTACTGATTTTTCTGAAACATCCGAAAATGCCTTTCGCTACGTGTTGATGCTGGCAGATCGATTTGATGCCGAAGTCAAATTGCTCCACGTCATTTATCCGGAAGCCGAACCTATGGATTTTCCGGTAATGGTTGCCCAGGTCACTCAAAAACGGGTTGATGTAGCCAAAGATGTGATGAAAACCTTTGTGGATCGGGGGCTCACACAAGTTACCACCGGGCAGACCTTAAGCCGGGTACCTACTATTGAGTCTGACGTTCAAGTGGGTATTCCTGTACAGCACATCACCAAAATGGCCGCCGAAGAAGAGGCCGATTTGATTGTGATGGGCACCAAAGGGGAACACAACCGTTTAGAGCAACTATTTGGTAGCATCACGACGGGTACCATACGCCGTGCCGAATGCCCTGTTTGGGTCATTCCTGAAAATGCCAATTTCAAAAACATTCGGAATATTGCCTATGCCACCGACTTACAAGAGAATGATCTTTATCACATTTGGCAGGCTACCGAAATTCTGGGTAAATTTAAACCCTTCCTTCGCGTAGTGCATATTGAAGAGGAAAACGACAAAACGGCCAAAATCAGCATGGAAGAATTAGCCGAGTTTTTCAGCAAACAGGCTAAAGACATAGAGGTGATGTGTCACAACGTGAAAGGGAAAGAGTTAATCAAAGAATTGAATGAATTTGCAGAAACCATGAGCCTCGATTTGTTGATCATGTACCGGCCAAAACGCAGTTTTCTCGAAAATCTATTTCACGAAAGTGCCACCAACCGAACCGTTTATCATACTGAAGTACCAATTTTGATACTGCACTAAAATAAAAGAAGGGAGATTTTTTATCAAAGAAATGTTCTAAAGTTTCCTTCATGCACACGGACAGCAGAAAACTTTAGACCACTTCAGATTTAACCTCCCTTCTTTTAGCCTTTCTTTTGCAATAAAGCCATATAAAACCCATCGTAGCCCTCATCTTGGGGCAGGATAGTGTTTTCGCGAATGAGTTCAAATTCGCCTGGATTTTTCTCCAGAAATTTAGCCACTTGTGCCCCGTTTTCAGAAGGCAGGATACTACAGGTGGCGTAGACCATTTTACCGCCGGGCTTGACCATGCGGCTGTAAGACTGAATGATTTCCTGCTGCGTAGCCCGAATTCTATCAATAAATTCTGGCTTCAGCTTCCATTTTGCATCCGGATTCCGGCGCAATACGCCGAGGCCGGAGCAAGGCACATCCAACAATACCCGATCGGCTGATTCGCGCAATCGTTTGATCACCTTTGTGGTCGTAATGGGCCTGGTTTCAATGATGTGGATGCCATTGCGTCGGGCTCTTCGCCGCAATTCATCCAACTTCCAGGATTCTGTATCCAGGGCAATGACTTGTCCTTTATTTTCCATCAAAGTGGCCAGATGTAATGTCTTGCCACCGCCACCTGCACAAGCATCAATCACCCGCATCCCCGGTTCTACCTCTAGGAATGGAGCAACTTGCTGAGAGGAAAAATCCTGCACTTCAAACCATCCTTTTTTGAAAGGCATTGTGGCAAATAGGTTCTTCCTTTTAATAACCTTCACCGCATTTTCGGCAATGGGCTCAACCGCAATGTCCGCACGATGCAAAGCCTCTTTTAAGTGAATCGCATTTGCTTTTAAAGCATTGACCCGTAATACTACTTCCGCCCGCCGGTTGAGGGTAGTCATGGTTTCGGGCCACACAGCCCCCAACTCCTCACTCCCTAGCTCATCCAGCCAATCCGGAATTGATTCCTTGATCTTCCTTTCCTGCTTGACGGCTTTCTCCTTGGTGAGAATAGCATCGGGGTTTAACCCTTGAAACTCTTTCCACGTCGGAAGCACTTTCCCATTGATGATTTGCAAAATGCCAAACAAACGCCACCAATCCTCTTCTCTTTGCGGCAGCCGACCATCAATTTCGTACAACAAACGGTACCAGCGAACCATCTCATAGACATTCTCTGCAATAAACGCCCGATCCCGAGAGCCCCATTTGGGGTTGCTCTTTAGGGTACGTTCAATGACTTTACTGACGTAAAAATCTTCTGTAAAGACCTGCTGCAGGGCCGCTATAACTACCTTCACCAAATTGGGATACAAACGTATTTCCTTCGCTTCCATGCGGCAAAGGTAAGGAATTACCTATTTTCCCAAATAATCTAATCCAATTTCACTATTTTCCCAGTGTAACGGTGTGTAGAGGTTTGCAACATCAACTGGTAAATACCCGCGGGCAATTGATCCATTTGAATGGTTTCATGCTGCCAGATTTGAGTTTGGATCAACTCCCCCAGTGCATTAAAAATCAATAGCTGTCCGCGATCTTCGCTAACTCCTTGCAAAGTAAGCGCGCCTGTAGTCGGGTTTGGAAATAGCGTCATATCTAGAACCGAGGCATTCTTTGTTTGATTCACCTGCCCAAGCCGCAAGATTTGCCCATTACTTCCCGCAGCAAACATCAGGTCTTCGCTCCAAGCATAAATTGATCGTAAACTATCTGTAGTTAAATAATCCGAGGTCCAAGTAGCACCTCCATCTAGTGTTTTCAGGATATTCCCATCCAAACTCGTTGCATAGCCTAACTGGCCATCAAAAAAGTGTGCATCAACCACATAATTAGGCAAAAACGAATTCACCACCTCTGCGTAAAAACGCCATACGTCATATCCGTCCATCGTTTCCCTAAAGAAATCCGTCATGCGCACCACCCGATTGGTATCACCGGGTACAAAATGCTCATACTGATTGGTAAATAAATACACCGTGTCTGGGCCAGCAAAAGCCGCATGGGTCCAGGCATTCGTATTGGGGAAGTCAAATACGTACCATTCCAGCCAGGTATTGCCTCCATCATCGGAAAAAAAGCCATAGGTAGAATAACCGATAAATCCGGAGACATTACCGGCAATCAGACCAAAGTCATCATCGGCGAAACTCAATTGTTCCATTAGCAGCGTTCCTCCGAGATCAAGTCCTTGGTCCTGCCATTGTGCTCCCTGATCGGCACTGGATTGAATCCCCCCATAGGCTAGCGCAAAAACCCCATTGGACGTTTCATCAAGTCGAGCGCCATCGGTGACAAGCGTCCAGTCTAGTCCACCGTTGGTGGTCAGAAATACGGCCCCATCAAAGGTATTTTGTCCCGCCACCAAAATGGTATCAACTCCAAGCACTCTCACCGAACCGAGGTCCTGGTTTATCGTACCGACGTTAATCCAGGAATCACCGCCATCATCTGTCAATAAAACGGTGCCACCGGTCCCGACTACCGCCCCGTAGCTGGGATTGAGAAAATGAATATCCAACAGTGTTTCAGTCGTGCCACTGGTCAATGGTTGCCATTGGGCGTAAGTCATTACAACCGATAACATGAAAGCAACAATAAGCAAAAATTGAGTCATGAAATTTTTCATAGTCAGGTAATTATTTTAGTTCATCATTAAAGACAGAACAGATGCTCGAAGGGTTTGGTCACATCAAAAATTTCTTTAACTTTCCGGTCCTAACCAAATCTACCACTCATGAAATCCGATATCGACATTGCCTCGGAGATACAATTGCAGGACATCCGGAAAATTGCACAAAAGCTCAATATTTCTGAAGATGACCTGCAATTGTACGGAAAATACAAAGCCAAACTTCCGCTATCTCTCATCGATAAAGATCGGCTCAAAAAAAATAAGCTCATTTTAGTATCGGCCATTTCACCTACTCCTGCCGGAGAAGGAAAAACCACCACTTCCATTGGGCTCACCGAAGGCCTCAACCGGATTGGTAAATCTACAACGGTCGTACTCCGCGAGCCTTCTTTGGGCCCCGTATTTGGCATCAAAGGCGGTGCCACCGGCGGCGGCTATTCTCAGGTATTGCCGATGGAAGACATCAACCTGCATTTCACCGGTGATTTTTCGGCCATTGAAAAAGCCCACAATTTGTTGGCCGCCTTGATTGATAATAATTTGCAAAACAAGTTTCATTCTTTGGGCATTGATGCCCGGACCGTCCTCTGGAAAAGGGTGATGGATATGAATGACCGCGCACTACGACATACGGTCATCGGACTGGGCGGCACCGGTTCTGGTGTTCCCCGGGAAACCGGTTTTGACATCACCGCCGCCTCCGAGATCATGGCCATCCTTTGCTTGTCAGACGACCTGTCAAATCTCAAAGATAGGCTAGGCAATATCTTCGTCGGCTTCACCTTTGACAAAAAGCCCATCTATGCCCGTGACCTCAAAGCACACGGTGCCATGACCGCCCTACTTAAAGATGCAATCAAACCCAATTTGGTACAGACCATCGAGGGCAATCCGGCCATCATTCACGGCGGTCCGTTTGCCAATATTGCGCAAGGGACCAACAGTGTGATCGCTACCCGCATGGGACTTTCGCTATCTGATTATGTGGTTACGGAAGCCGGCTTTGGCTTCGATTTAGGCGCTGAGAAATTTTTTGACATCAAATGCCAGAGTGCCGGGCTTTCGCCCAATGCGGTCGTATTGGTAGCCACCGTCCGTGCCTTAAAATACCACGGAGGTGCCGATCTCAAAAGCCTGAATCAGGCCAACGGCAAAGCAGTCAAAAAAGGACTGGAAAACCTCGAAAAGCACCTGGAAAACATCAAACAATTCAACGTACCAGCGGTAGTGGCCATCAACCGCTTCACCACCGACACGGATGAAGAAGTACAGATCATTCGGGAGAAATGTGAAAGTCTTGGGGTACGTGTAGCCACTGCCGAAGTATGGGCCAAAGGTGGCGGTGGTGCCGAAGATCTCGCCCGGGCCGTGGCCGAAGTTGCCGATGCCCATAATGCCCCCTTCACCCCCATGTACGACTGGTCTTGGCCAGTTGAAAAGAAAATTGAAACCGTAGCCAAGCGCATCTATGGCGCCAAAGCCATCGACTACACGGCTAAAGCCAAAGCCGACCTGCGTAAAATCGACCGTTTGGGGCTGAATGAACTGCCGGTTTGCATAGCCAAAACCCAAAAATCTCTGTCAGACAATCCCAAGTTATTGGGCCGCCCCAAAGACTTCATCGTCACCGTGCGTGAAATCGAAATTGCCACCGGTGCAGGCTTCCTCATTCCCATTACCGGCGACAT
Source organism: uncultured Saprospiraceae bacterium (assembly GCA_964015035.1). Taxonomy (GTDB): domain Bacteria; phylum Bacteroidota; class Bacteroidia; order Chitinophagales; family Saprospiraceae; genus BQJU01. The sequence continues at coordinate 9,656 of CAXHCA010000024.1, read as the reverse complement.
CATGCGTATGCCGGGGTTGCCGAGTGTGCCTTCGGCGGAGAGCATTGATATTGATGCAGATGGGAAGATTAGGGGGTTGTTTTAAGGGGTACAGTGGAAAACCGATAATTCTGAATCAGCTATTACTGCCCCTTTCAACCGTAAGTGCTGTAACCTTTTCAAGGAGATCATAGTTGGTATAAAAGCCAGAGGCAATCAGAAAAGGAAGGATAAAAATGACCATAAAGTATTGTAATGTTTTTCCAAAAAATGTAAAAGCCCAACTCCAGAGAAGTACGTTTGTCAAGGAGGTGCTGAAAAAGGAGAATGAGTTAAAGAAAACACCAATTTCGTTGACTCTCCTTACCCAAAAGGGATCGCCATAATCCCCCTTGACCAGCGCTCTATTTGCCAGATATCCAGGCTTTTTCTGAGAAAAATGATAAAGGGTAGCCATTATAAGTAATAAAATTGTCACTCCTCCCCCTCCAAAGAAAAAAAGGATGACTCCTACAACAATTGGTGCCTTTCTTGCAAATGGATAACCCGCAAATCTCCTTTCTTGCAAAGCCTTGATATCCGCTGTTAGTTTCGCTAGCTCATTATTTAACCTCGGATTATTGGTGCCCTGCAAAAGATCTTTGGCTTTTTCACTTTCTGCTTCGGCGGAAAGTACATGCTGTAAGGTTGTAGCAACTCTCAAATCAGACCCATCAGTTGCTCTGGGCCATGTCGCTGTCGCTTTCTCCAGATGAAACTCCGCCAAAGACTCCTTGAGAGGATCAAATTCTACCCCCTGATTTATTGCTGCCCTCATCAAATAGAATGCATCATCATCATTATTCTGGTTGTCATCTTTCCATAAAGCCCATCCCAGCATCCCTTTAAATGTAGGGTTTTCGGGTTCTAGTCCCAAAGCGGTTCTAAAAGAACTAATCGCCTGCTCCCAAAAATTCATTTTTGCATAAGTAATGCCAAGTTTAATATAGATTCTGGTATCCAGTGGCACTAATTCCATCGCCTGCTCATACTGTTTAATAGTTTGCGAGTAATTGGCCATGTTAAAATAACAATCGCCATAAATCATATAATTCTCATGATTCTCAGGTTCTAATTTGATTAGTTCTTTTGCTTTTGATAAAGCCAAAGCGGTGTTCTTAAGTTCCAAGGCTTCTAAGGCTTCAACTCTTATTTGCTCCATAACAAATTAATTGCATTGACCAGGTAAGGTCAGGTAAAAAAATGCTTATCAGTATTTATATTCTACCGAAACTGATTTTTCAAAACCCAAAAAATCATCCGGGAATTCGGAAAAGGCCCCACCATGTTAACCATGATGGGACATAAAAACCAGAGAAATGAGTCATTAAAAACTCAAGTCATTTCTTTTTTGATCGCAGGGCTTCCCAAATAGAGCTTTCCGATAAATTGAATCGGGTGGCCAAAGTATTGATCGTATCTGTCTTATGAAATCCGTGACTGGGATATAGTAAGTCAAATTCCTTTTGCAGTGTATAGCGATTCATTGCCGATTTTGAAACTAATTTTTGATCAAGAAGGAAATCAATCAAGTGCCTTAACTCTATTTCATCATTTACTTGTTTGAGGTTACTTTCGTAGTCCTCTCGCAGGTGTATTTTAAATCGATCTTGTAAATAATTATCTCCCATTATCTATTCTGCGTTCTGTTGTTTTGTACAAAGGTGACGAAAGATCACCTCTGACACAAAGAATAATACGCATTAATTCCCCTTCATTCTCCTCTACCTCCCCTTAGCTGTGTTCAGGAGACAAGCATTGTAGGCGCAACTCCAGATCAGCTTATAAAATACTAATTAACAGTAATTTACAAATAATTAAAAAATTAAAATCTTTAATTGTCCGAAGCAACTCTCCTGATATCTTCCCGAAAACTTTCCCCGTAAAACCACACAAACAAACATTTTACTTCACCTGTACTTTTTGAACTAAAGACTTTGTCCCATTAGCCATTAGCCATTAGCCATAATGAAGCGTAGTGTATTTCAATAAATGATCTGTCTGAAACATAATGGCTTAAGAAAAAAGCGTTAAATCAGCTCCAATTTCAAGAGGAAGCAAAGGTGGTTTTGAGAAACACCCAAAATACTGATTATCAAATATTTAAAAAGCAGTTGCCAGACACAAAAGCAGTCAAAAACAAGTTTTTTCAGGGGGAAAACGCCCTAAATTGTATTTGAATAAACGGAAAAGTAAAGGGAAATTTGAGGCAATGCAACTGAAATTCAGTGAGTAAAACTTTAGGGAGTTTATTATTTAAATTCAATTTCAATAGGCAATGAAAGATTTATTCCAGAAACAACTCATGGACACTTTTAGCGAAAAGCTTTTGCAAAAGTTCGGGTGCTACTGTGAAATGCAAGGTGTGACTCCTTCCAATGAATTGCTTCTCACATATTTGATAGACAGATCCCTGATAGCACCGATCAAACTCCAAAACTTTGCCATTATAGAAACTTATGAATCGCTTAGGCACGCCAATGGCATGACTAAAACACAAACCATAGAATTACTAGCCAGCAGATTCAATTTGTCATCAAGGAGCATTTGGAATATTCTTAGTAAGCACCAAAATGGAAAAAAAAGGTAACCCCCTTGCAAAACAAACCTCTAAATCATGGCAGAAAGGTCTAATAATACAGCAGAGAAAAGTGAAAATGTATTGCAGGAAAGCTCAATAGATGCGAAGGGGAATGTACAGGTAGGTAACAATTCTATCATTAACACCTATCAAGTAGTACTTTTCGGTGGGAAGATTATAATTTGGCTAGTTCCTCTTTTAGTGATAGGTCTGGTTCTATTTCCATCTAACAAGGATAGTCAATCGAATAACAGCCTTCTACCTTCCAAAGAGATAAGCACAGGTCCTTCGGAGACATCAAATCATGAAAGACCTGGTAGGCCGCCCTTCGATAGTACCCGGTTGGCTAATAAAGAAAGGATTCCAACAACAAAGCCGGTTCCTTCTGGTTCGCATTCAAGCAAAAAGAAAATTTCGACCATTGGCATTGCTTTTCATGAGGTTGACGGGCCACTAAAAAAAGTACTGTTCAACGCATATAGCAAAGCATTCAGACAACAGAATCTAAATCTGATATCGTATGACGCTAACCTTCCATGTGAAGGGAAATTAATTTGTGCACTTGAATATGATAAAAAGGAGATAAACCTAAACGGTCCTGCTGTGAGAATTGATGCTTTTTTAACGGTTACGCTACTCGACCTCAAAACTAACACAATATTGGGAAGCGATCAGAAGGATACAACCATGACCATTCGCAATGAAGAAGATTTGCCTCAAGGCATAAAACAGTGGTTGTCTACAATCGACCTCCTAGAAAAACTATTAAGTAAAAATTTAATCTAAACCTAAATCTATTATGAAAACATTAAGTTTTAAAGTACTTGCTTTCCTTATTTTACCAGCTATACTGACTCCCCTGCTTGCCCAAGAACAGAAAGTAGAGATAGAAAAAGTGTCCGAAAAGTGTGATGGGGTTCCCTTTGAAGACAGAATACGCATTGCGGTAGCAGATTTTGGCGTGGCTAGTCTGAAAGTACCACGTTATGAATTCGGTTCGGAGTTAGCTGTCATGCTAACAAACGCTTTGCAGAACATTAATTGTTTTAAAGTACTTGAAAAGATGTCGGTGATGCAGAGTAGTGAAGTAGCCAAAGAAGGGAACCTGGCCAAAGAAGGAAATATTGCCAACACAGTGGCGACCTATGATCCTAAAATGCTTGCTGCCCAAGCCATTCTCACCGGTGATGTCACGGAGTTTGGCTCAAGTAGTGGTCATGCCCAGATTCTGGGAGTTGGGATCAAAAACCCGAAAGTTCGCTTTGGATTCATCTTAAAGGTAATTAATCCGGTGACCAGGGAAGTAATGTGGTCCGAATCAATTGAAGTAGAAAGTAAAAAAGGAGGCGCTTTCTCAGGAGTGACCTTTGGTGGGGTAATTAAGATTGCCGGTAGTGATAAATACAACAAAGCCGAAGCTGATGCTTTAGAAAGAGGTATCATTAAAGCAATGTATCTCTTATCAGAAGAAATGGACGAAATCCCCTTTCCGGAAGTGGATAATTCCACAGTGACTCTGATTGAAGTCTCAGAAGCAGGGTTTATGGACCTGCAAAACCTGATGAATGCATTTAAGGGAGATAGCAATCTTAAATCGGTAACTCGACTATCCTTTAGTGAAAACCGGGGTACACTACAACTAAAACATGACCTCACTACCGAGGAAGTACTCAACATTATAGCCAGCAAGGGGGCATCCATTGCAGACATTATTGGATTTGAAGGGAATACGATTCAGATGAAGGTTAAGAATAATTAAGACCTGAAAAATAAGAAAAGCTAGCGCTATCCCTCAATTTATATGACATCTTTCAAAAGAAAAAAATCTTAATAAAATGAGAAACACCTTAACCTTAATCTTCTTACTCTACTTCGGGCTCCCCCTGATGGCACAGGGGCAAAACAATGATTTGATTATTCAAAACTCCGTAAAAAAGAAGATTGGCTTTATCCCTTATACTGACCCTAGTAATGCCGACAAAAAATACCGGGATCTAACGTACAAGAATATTTACGATGCTGCGCTTCGGGTATTTGTCAATACCCAAAGATTTATCGTGCTAGATCGGGGCAGTTTTGATATCATCAAGATTGAAAAACAGTTTCAGGAAGGGGAGGATTTTGCCAATGTAGAAATCATCAATCAGGGAAGAACCTCAGCAGCTGAGCTTTTGGCTGTTGCCAAACTTTCGACCTTTACCATTACAGAATCGGATGATGGGGGTGGTTACTCCGTTTATATTACTGCCGAGTTTAAGCAGCTCGATGTTGAAACTGGCCGGGCTACTTCGGCTTATCAGTTAGTAGCGGAAGCAAAAGACAAGCAAGGAAATGGCTTTGGGATCGGTGGCAACAAGCGGATCACTACCGTTGAAGAAGCCATTAGCGTAGCAGTAAAAAAGATGGAAGATGATCTGGCCAGATGGATTAAATCCCAATGGCCGCTGATCCTCAAAGTAACAGATGTGGAAAAGAAAAATCAATGTTTGATCATTGAAGGGGGCAAAGATGTCGGTCTCAGCAAGGATCATAACTTAAAAGCAATTACCTTAAAGGTTTACAGAACCTCCGGAAAGAAATTGATCAATACGATTGGGGCACTAAAATTCACAAGAGAAGGCGTTGGTGAAGAGTTAACGTCCCTGAGGATGACTTCAAAAAAGGAGTGGCAAGAGTTTATAGAACTGTGGAAGGAAGAACCTGAGAAAATCTATGTAACAGAAGACCTCTAGAATTACAAATATGAAAAAATATTTCTTATTAATCTTTCTTATATTAGGAAATATCCACATTATTGGTTTCCCCACTTTCTGGCAAGGCTCAATAGACGCCTCGGCGCTAAGGTGGGGAACCCCCATTTACTGTCTTTCAACAATAAGCACCGAGATTCATTCCGACTCAATGGCTCCATTTAAAAATGTGCATGCTATCCGGAATCAAATCCAACTCATGGTGGTCCCTAGCGCTTATTCTTTCACAGAAAGGAAGGAAAGGATTAAGAAAGATCCAAACTTAAGAGCGGTTATCAGCCATCTTAGAAAGCAACTATCTGAACGTGGTTACTTTGTCAAGGATTTTAAGGAAGCAATTCAAATTAGTGAAGAACTTGAAGCCTCCTCAGTAGAAATCTCTACCGACCCGAACGAATTACTTATTCAAAGTGCACGCGCAGATATTTTTGTCGAGGTTGAGTTTATCGAAGAAAATTTTGATGGCGGGCGGAAGAAGATTCACGTCCAGCTCAAAGCAGTTGATAAATATACTTCCGAAAGCTATGCTGAATCACCGATGAGAAGTTCGAATAAAAGATACGGTGCCGGCATTTATCGACATATTCAAGATGTAATGGCGGCCGGCGATCTACTCAACAAGTTTATCGAACAGCTAGATGAAAGCGTAATCGCTATGTCGGAAAGTGCAGAGATTATCGTAGAATCCAGGAATACTCAATTGCCGCTCGACAGGGAAATCATTAAAAACCAAACATTAATTGAATTACTCGACTCCTGGGTCCATTCTAAACCTGATGTCAAATTTGTAGCTATATCTGGCTTCACCAACCGTTTGTTCAGGTTTCAGGCAGTCCGAAGTGTAGCAGAAGCGAAGTACAGCCCATTTAATTTTGGTTTGGAACTACGAAATTTTCTTACTGCATTATTCCAGAAAGCAGAAGTCGAAAATAATGGTATAGAATTGAAAGTTGTGGGAAAAAGAATATATATTTATCTTAAATGATTGCCAGAAAATACTGATTCATTACATATGGACCTTGTCATTCTAACGCCGGTAGAAGTTGAATACAATATTATCAGGGAATCATTTCGTGACCTGGAGGTGAACTTTCATCAGGGCACACTTTATGAAACAGGTGTTTATCTTGGAAAGTACCATACCTTTAAGGTTGCCTTACGACAAACAGGATCCAAAAATGATAATATTGCCCTTGCAACTGAAAAAGCTATTCAACATTTCCAGCCGCCCCTCATTTTATTGGTAGGAATCTGTGGGGGCGTAAAGGATGTCGATCTGGGCGATGTGGTGGTTGCTACAAAAGCCTATGGCTATGAATCTACGAAAGAGACAATAGATGGTTCTGCCGTCAGACCAGATGTTCTCCCATTCGATGCTGCGCTGATTGATTGGGCCAGACATATCGCAAGAGATGGATCCTGGAAACAAAGGCTTGAAGAACCTATCACGCCTAAAGTTGTGTTTGCCCCCATAGCAAGTGGCAACAAAGTTATTGCCACCACGGATTCCCCCGTATACAGACTTCTGAAGCATTCCTACAACGATACAGGAGCCTTGGAAATGGAAGCCATTGGCTTTGCCAAAGCGGTTTTTTCTCACTCCGGAATAAGGGCTATGAATATTCGCGGCGTGTCAGATCTTCTTGATCAAAAATCCGAAAGTGATGCAGCGAACAGTCAGGAGAAAGCAGTCCGAAATGCCCTTGCATTTGTATTGGAATTACTTTATCAACTAGATTTCAAAAAAATGACACCTAATCCGCCGGAAATCAGAACTATTGTACAAAAACTTGCCCCATACCTATTAAAAAAGATAGTATCCAGCACGGGCCAAGCTCCCCAACCAAGTTCCAAACCAGATTTGTTAGCTGATAAACTATGGGAAAAAGTTGGCAGTTATCTTCAGGATCAGGTTACTGAAATCAGGGAAAACCCTGATGATGAGGAAATTCTTGATGATGTACGGGGTACGGTAAAATCGAAATTGCGGAAAATGTTAAGAGAAAATCCAGACCTGTATACGGACCTTTACAGCTTGCTGCAAACAAGAGTTGACAAATCCCCCGAAAACAATTCCGAGGTTTCAAAAAGTCACAATGTATTAATAGGTAGTACCATCAATGCCGGAGGAAATGTAAAGATAGGTAATGAAGAAATTGGTCAGCAAATCAACAATAATGGTGCAATAAAGAATCAGGTTAACATTGAACAGAGTAAAGGAGACTTGAACTTTGAGTAAAATGGAAATTAAAAGGGATAGAATTAAGAAGCTAGTTGCAGAAAACCGCCTGTTGGAAGCATTGGATGATCTAATTAACCTGACTCAAGAACAGGGTGGCGACCTGGAATCCGAAGCCATTCTGTTGCGAAGCCGATTTTTACAGAGCGTTAAAAAAGATCTTGCCGGCACCGAATCGAATGAAAAGAATAAGCTTACCAGAAATATGGTCAGCAAAAGTATTCTCGACTTATTAGTTCTGCTGGCAAATAGCTTTGATCCTCGGAAGAATATGGGTAATGATATTCAGGACAAAAACAAAACCTCCCCAAAAAACATCATAAATATTGACAAAAATTTCGGGGATATACATCTGAGTTGAATGACCCAAAAGTATGTTTAAATTTTGTTTTTGATGACTAAAATAATCCATTTTAAACTTAATCAAGTCAAATTTGAGGTTCTTACCTGTCTCGACTCAGCCGAGATGGGCCAATAATTTAACGCAGCGTAGGCATAAAGGGGCTTTTTAGACCCGAAAGATGAATTTTAAATATCCTCTAAAACCTTCCATACGCTATCCCACAATATCTACAATTAAATGTCACCATGAAAAATTCCAAGCTACTACAACTACTTAAAAGTTTGGATAAAGATGAAATCAGCAGGTTTAAAAAGTACCTCACCAAACGACACTACAACAATGAAGTCACCCTGAAAATTTTAGATTTTATACTAAAGCACTACCCTTCCTTCGAGTCTAAAAACATCAATAAAGACTACATTTTAGTACACGTGCTGCACCAGGAGAAAGGGCTTCCTAAACGCATCTCCAATGAATTCCACAAGCTGTATAAATGGTTATTGGATTTTTTAATCATGGAAAAGATAGGAGTAGATGATCTTTTAAGAAATCAGATCATTCTCAAAATTTTTAAGGAAAGAAAAGTTGATCGACTTTATTTTCAGAAAATCGAGATGCTGAAGAAGGATATCTCAAACCATAGGGAGAGCATCTGGAAGTATCTAAATATGGTTCTTTTGCATCACTCTCAATACTTTTATGCGGCCACTGCCAAGTTGAGAAATGTCGAAAACCTACTCACAGCAGCTATCGAGTCCTTGCAGCTATTCTACCAGCTCACTATGTTAAAATATAATTCAGAATTTCAAAATCGTTCTAATATTTTAAGTCCGGTAAAAATGACGGACGGCAATTTATGGTATACCCCACTATCACTAAACTCGACCGTGGAAAAGCCATCTTTCCTGTTCAGTCTATATCAAAAGATCTATTTATTTACCTCCCATCCATATCCGGAGCTTTACCTGGAACTAAAAAACACTCTTTATTCAAAGCATCAAAACCTTGTACTTGAAGACAGGGCTGTTTTGCTAACTTATTTGATCAACTATACTATTAAGAAAATCAACTCCGGTGAAATCAGCTTTGTCCAGGAGACTTTCGAACTTCATGAATTTGGGTTCAGAAACGCTATTCTTGCAACCAGCGGGTACCTAACCGTCGATAAATTCAGAAATATACTGATTATTGCCTGTGAACTGGAGAAGTCAGAATGGTCCAAAAGCTTCCTAAAAGAACATATTGAATATGTTCCCGAAGAACACCGGGCAAGCCTAAAAGCGTTAGGAAATGCGTTGATCTTATTCTCCAAAAGGGAATATATTCAGTGCATTGATTACCTGAACAAGGTGGACTTTAAGGATTATGGATATACACTGCAAACAAAATTTATCCTGCTTAAATGTTACTATGAATTACGCCCAGAATACGGTAAGACCTTAGAATCCTTCCTCAACTCTTTTTACAATACTATCCGAAGAAATACCACCATTCATCAAGGAACCCTTGAAAGTTATCAGAATTCAATCAATATAATTAAAAAGCTACTGCGAGTGAATAGCAGAAAATCCCAAATCGACGTGCTTTCCGAAGTACAATCCCAGAATTATATTGCGGGAAAAACCTGGCTATTGAAAAAAGTGGAAGAACTTGATCAACCTGAATAACTAAGTGCATGTTTGGAGGTAATCCCTGAAGTATATTCGGGCAAGCTATTCAGGCTGC
>CAXHCA010000023.1:0-58781 GCA_964015035.1 uncultured Saprospiraceae bacterium | reverse complement strand
CACCACCGGATACAAAAATGGGCACAAACTGCTCATCCGGATAGTACTCGTTTAGTTGCTGTACCAGATTGATGGTGGAGATGATCTTGTACACATAATACAATGGCCCCGTAAACAGGCTGGGCTGGTGGGCCGTGACGATGGTAAAGGTATTTTCTGCCTTGAGTTTGTCAATGTTTTCACGAACGGCATCCGTGATTTCCAATCCCTCGTATTGTTGCCTCAAAACCCGGTGCAGGGTTTCCCGATCTATATTTTCTTGTTTCTTTTCTTCGATTACCTCTTTAAAACTTTCTATATTGACTGGATATTTATAAAAAGGCTTCAATTTAGGAGATTCGGTTGCGTATGCGACGTCCTTATCGCTAAACATGGGTACCTGCTGAAAGGGAATTTTAGTAATTTGCATTATAACGGGTTTCTTAGATTGATTTTGCAGTAATTGAGTGTATGTTTGAATGACTACTTTTAAACATGCACTGAAACAACAAATGTGTATCAAAAGTTTTCTTCAGTAAAAAGAAGAGACTAACAAACTAACTGAGATGAAGCGATATCTGCTAGCCCTGGATCAGGGCACGACCAGTTCTAGGGCCATTCTATTTGACCGGGAAGGAAATATCTTTGCTACTGAACAAGAGGAGTTTCCACAAATATATCCCCAACCCGGTTGGGTAGAACACAACGCTGAAGCGATCTGGGAAACGCAGCTAAAAGTGGCGCAAAATGTTCTGAAAAAAAATGGGATTCCCCCCAACGAAATAGCCGGTATTGGGATCACGAACCAAAGGGAAACCACCCTCATTTGGGATAAACATACGGGGGAGCCGATCCATCATGCCATTGTCTGGCAAGATCGCCGTACGGCCAGCATTTGTGATGAACTCAAAGCCGATAATCAGGAGGACTACGTTCGCCAAACGACGGGCTTGGTAATCGACGCTTACTTTTCCGGGACTAAGGTGAAATGGTTGCTAGACAACGTGGAAGGGGCTCGGGAGAAAGCCCAAAAGGGAGATTTGTTGTTTGGTACCATAGATAGTTGGTTGGTTTGGAAATTGACCGGTGGCAAGATTCATATCACCGATTATTCCAATGCGTCCCGGACCATGCTATATAATATTCACGACCTTCAATGGGACAAAAAAATGCTGGACTTACTGGATATTCCAGCTGCTGTGCTTCCTGAAGTCCGCCCGTCCAGCGAAGTATATGGCGAGACCGAAAGCCAGTTATTTGGTGCGTCAATTCCCATTGGCGGCATTGCCGGTGATCAGCAGGCGGCCTTATTTGGACAAGCTTGCTACGAAAAAGGCATGGCTAAGAATACTTATGGCACGGGTTGTTTTATGTTGATGAATACCGGGAAATCGGCCGTGACTTCTAATGCAGGTTTGCTGACGACCATTGCCTGGGGCATTGATGGAGAAGTGTATTATGCATTGGAAGGCAGTGTTTTTATTGCCGGAGCTGCCATACAGTGGTTGCGAGACGGCTTAAAGATCATTGATGAATCACCGGATTCGGAATATTACGCCATGAAGGTACAGGATACCGGTGGGGTAGTGGTGGTCCCCGCTTTTGCCGGATTGGGCGCACCGTATTGGGATATGTACGCCCGAGGTGCCATTTTTGGTCTTACCAGAGGAACCACTAAGGAACACTTGATTCGTGCCACGCTCAACTCGTTAGCTTATCAGACCAAGGATGTGTTGGATGCGATGGAAAAAGACGCTGCAACAGAACTGAAGACTTTGAGAGTGGATGGTGGGGCTTGTGCCAATAATTTGTTAATGCAATTTCAATCTGATATATTGGGCGTTGAGGTACAACGACCCAAAGTGATCGAAACCACTGCGCTTGGAGCTGCTTATCTGGCGGGATTGTCCACTGGTTTTATTTCCATGGATGAAATCGAACAACGCTGGCAATTGGATCAGACTTTTCAACCAACAATGGACAAAGACCACCGGGATCGGCTATATCGGCGTTGGCAAAAAGCGGTAAAACGAGTGATGGATTGGGAAAAAGATGACCTATAAGTGCAACAAAAAATAAAGACCGACCAATTATTTCAGGCGATGCAAAATCGGGTGCTGATTGATGTCAGAACACCTGCAGAATTTGCCAAAGGGCACATTCCCGGCGCGGTAAACCTGCCGTTGTTTACCAATGAAGAACGGGTGGAGGTTGGTACCACTTACAAACAGGCCAATCCCGAAAAGGCCTTACTGCTTGGCCTGGATTTGGTGGGTGGAAAAATGAGTGGGTTTGTAAAGAAAGCGCAAGCCATAGCGCCCCATCGGCAGCTCATTGTCCATTGCTGGCGCGGGGGGAAGCGGAGTGAAAGTATGGGCTGGCTCCTGAATCTAGCTGGATTTAATGTGCAGATTTTGGAAGGCGGCTATAAGGCATATCGCAATTTTGTGCTGGATTCCCTTGACCAGCTTTCGCTACAATTGATGATTCTCGGAGGGTATACTGGATCTGGTAAAACGGAAATTCTTAGTGAATTGGCCAAACAGGGCGAAGTAGTCCTTGATTTGGAAGCCCTTGCTCATCATAAGGGATCCTCCTTTGGCGCCTTAGGGGAAGCCCCCCAACCATCTGTTGAACAATTTGAAAATGACCTATTGGCCACCCTTGCTAAATTGCCAAAGAATAGTGTGATTTGGGTGGAGAATGAAAGCCGTTCGATTGGCCGGATTTATTTGCCAGCGGGATTTTGGAAGATTTTTCACGCCTCTCCCCTCATTCACCTGGAAATTCCGCTGGAGGATCGGGTAGAGCGGTTGGTAAAAGAGTATGGCCGCTTTCCCAAAGAGGCGCTACGCGATGCCTTTATCCGCATTAAAAAGCGATTGGGAGGGCAGCATTTGCAGGCCGCACTGGCTGCCTTGGAAGTGGATGATTTGGCGACGGCCGCTGCCATTGCCTTACGCTATTATGACAAAGCATACGACCTCACCTTAAAGAAAAAGCAGGAAAGTTTGATCCAAAGAATAAAGGTGCCTGATGCAGGTGTCAAACAAATTGCAGAACAACTTTTAAAAATTGTCCACCATGAACTATAAATTGACACAATATAGCCACGGAGCGGGATGTGGTTGCAAAATATCCCCAAAAGTACTGGATACCATTTTACAGCATCAAGCGCAACACCTGCCTTTTGCCAATCTACTAGTGGGCAATGACGAAAGAGATGATGCAGCGGTGATGGATCTGGGAGATGGAACAGCGATTATCAGCACTACTGATTTTTTTATGCCCATTGTTGATGACCCCACGGATTTTGGTCGCATCGCCAGTGTTAATGCCATCAGTGATATTTACGCGATGGGAGGTACTCCAATTTTGGCCATTGCTATCTTGGGGTGGCCTATCAATCAGCTTCCGGCAGAGGTTGCCAATCAAGTGGTGGAGGGTAGTCGAAAGGCTTGTGCAGAAGCGGGAATCCCCTTAGCTGGGGGACATAGTATCGACAGTCCGGAACCGATTTTTGGCTTGGCCGTGACCGGAAGGGTAGCGGTGGCTCATCTCAAGAAAAATGGGGGGGCTAAAGTGGGAAGCCGTCTTTATTTGACCAAGCCCATCGGTGTGGGTATCTTATCAACTGCTCAGAAAAAAGGAAAACTTAAGGCTGAACATAGCACTATGGCTCGTGATAGCATGGTACAGCTCAATCGCATTGGTGCGGAGCTGGGGCAATTGAGGCAGGTAGAGGCCATGACAGATGTGACAGGGTTTGGCTTGCTTGGCCATCTCGGTGAAATGTGTGCGGCCAGTAAGGTGACGGCGGTACTGGATTTTGAGAATGTTCCTTTATTGGATCAAACAGCACTGGACTACTATTTGCAGGAAAAATGCATTCCGGGAGGGACCAACCGCAATTGGGAATCCTATGGACACAAAATGGGCCCTATCACGGATTATCAAAAACACCTGTTGTGTGATCCGCAAACCAGTGGAGGCCTGCTCATTGCCGTAGATCCAGAAGGCGAAGAAGAAGTCTTGGCTTTGGGAAGAAATTATGGCTTGTCCCTACAATGCCTCGGCGAAATGACTGCCCCAAAAGAACATTTGGTAATGCTGAATACAAAATGATGCTTTACCTGTGACAAATTTTTCACCGGGTTGCGAAAAGCTAAATATATTTCTATATTTGTAAGGCCTAATTAAATCGTCTATTTACCCCTCTGGTTTTATACCATTATCCAATCTGCCCAATTTCAATCACTTGCAAATTTTTGTTTGCTTGACACATTATTGATCCAGTCTAGATATCGTTGCCCACGAGCATAGAGGCTATTGCATTAAGTGCATGTTTGGAGGTAGTCCCGGAAGTATATTCGGGCAAGCTATTCAGTCCCGGTAAAACCGGGATTTTGGGATCTTTTTTCGGCTGTTTTTTCGTCCGTCTAGGCTCAGCCGAGATGTACTCAAAAATGGGCCTCCCGAGAACCCAGAACCTGCAATTTTCGCTACTAAAGCACCACTGCCAAACAGGCACTAAGCAATTGTAGAACGTATTTGAGAAAACTTACAAACCCATGTTAAATCAACCCAACACACAAGTATGGGGTGTAGAGGGCACCGCTAAAGCTGGTTTGAACGATTTTTTTGCGAAACACGCCGTCAAACCACAGCATTTCTACCTCGACCCGAGTTGTGCAACCACTTTGGTAAGTGCCAATGGTATGCGTATCTATTTTACTCCTTTGTCTTTCGTCGACCAATTTGGCCGAGTGGTTACCGATGAAGTACACCTCAAACTTAGGGAAGTCCGATCCTGGCAAGAACTCATTTTTTCCAATCTGGTAACAGGATCTGGTGATCGTTTCCTGGAATCGGCGGGGCCCTTCCAATTAATGGCCACCTGTAAAGGAGGGCGGTTACAATTAAAAAATAAATATACGATTGAGGTTCCTTTAGCTGATATTCCTCACAATCAACCCGCCCGGCTGTTTCGAGGCAGCACTTCGATTACCCGAACACTGCGCGGTCGGAAAGTTTTCGACTGGGAGGAAGTATCCCCCAAGGCATTAAAAATTAAAAAAGTCAACGGAGAAAAATATTATCACTTCGAATTGGCCTCCTTCAATTGGTGGAATTGCCAGTATTATTTTAATAAAAAGGCTTCCAGAGCGATGGTGAGTGTACGCTTGCCCATCAACTTGGACCGGGTGGCGGAAAAACGGGCCTTTTTGGTGTTTGAAGACTTAAATGCGGTTGTGATGATGTACGCCAATGGTCATCATTTTTCAGCATTTAACATTCCCACCCAGCTAAAAGCTAAAATCATCCTCTTGGCCTGTAATGAAGGTCAATTGTATTTTGGCCAGGAAGCCATCCACCAAACGGAAAATAGAGTCATTAACATGCAGATGCAACTGGTCACAGAGAAGGAGATTCTTACCGCTTTTAAATGATATTAGCTTCTCAAATAAGAAGCTCCATTGATATCTAAAATTCCTCCCGTCATGAATTCTGCACCTTCTGATGCCAGGAAAAGAATCCCATGTGCCACTTCTTCCGGTTTGGCTACCCGTCCAGTGGGGCTTTGCTGTTTGATGGCCGTTCCCTCAGGGCCTTTCAATAAGTCTTTAGCCATATCCGTTTCTACAAATCCTGGAGCTACCACCGCTACAAAAATTTGGTGAGGGGCCAGGGCTTGCGCCAATGACTGACTCATTGCGTTCAAACCGGCTTTGCTGGCCCCATAAGCGGGTTGTTCGGGTTCTCCGCGAAAGGCACCGCGTGAAGACACATTAATGATTCTGCCTCCTCCTTGTTGCTTCATTACCTTGGCTGCACAATAACATACATTGGCCGCGCCTAAAAGGTTGATACTAAGGATTTTGTGCCAGGATTCTTGCCATTCATTGTAGCTGGTTTTATCCACGGGGTGTGGCGAGAAAATGCCTGCATTATTGACTACAATGTCCAGATGCCCCATTTCCTTCACCACTGCCGCAATCATGCGCTCTACCGCGTCGGGGCGGCCAATATCGGCACGGATGGCAAAGTGTCCGTCCCCTTCCAATGAATCAATGGTCGCACTGGCTGCCACATTATCCTGTTGGAAATTGATGGCTACCTTGGCACCTCGTTTGGCGAAAGCCTGGGCCGTAGCTCTGCCAATGCCTCGCGAGCCACCGGTGATGAGTACCGTTTTGTTCGTAAAATCCATACCCCTAAAGGTAGGAAAATATCATTATCGGATTAAAGTTACTGAGCCTATTCTTTTGTAAATACCACCTGGCGTTTTAACTCCCCTCCAAGTGCGTCCGTCTTCAAAAATGGCTTTGATTTTCCAGACGTAAACATCCTGGGGTAAAGGGTACCCCTGGTGGGTTCCATCCCAACCCGATACGGGCTGTCCTTCCCTTAGATCGGTGGTTTGCCACAACAACTCTCCATAGGGAGAAAAAATCTGTAAATGATACTCTTTTAATCCCACACCTTTTGGCAAAAAAATCGTCGATTCACCCACCCCTTGATCGGGGGCAAAAGCATTGGGGACGTGTAAATTCCCAAATAGATCAGGTAACAATTGGAAAAGTGTATCGTCTGGACAACCATAATCGGGAGTAGCTAATAAATAAACTTGCCGCAATCCGTTTTCGTAGTACCGATGCTGTGGTTGACTTTCCTCACTGGTATCCCCGTCGCCAAATTCCCAATAAAACTGATCGGCATTGGTGGAATGATTATGGAATTGAATCAAGCCGCTCGGTTCACCATTAAACAACTCCGCAGTCCAATCGAAGGTCGCATGTGCCTGCGGTAGAACTTGCACACCACCGGTCAATTCAAGGGTGTCGAAGCAGCGTTCGTCAAACCCCACCACCAGGGATAAATCGTAAAAACCGCTTTCCTCGTAAATATGCCTGGGTTGAAATTCGCTCGAACTGCTGCCATCCCCAAAGGCCCAAAAATATTGGTTGCCAATGGAATAATTGGTAAACTGCACTTCCAGTGGTTCACATCCAATAATGCTATCGAGTGCAAAATCAGCCATCGGTTGCTGATAAAGTTGGATTTCCTGTTTTGTAGTATCCAGACAACCAAAGGTGTTGGAGGCAATTAATGTTATTTGTTTAATGCCCTCATTATTAAAGATTTGTGTCGGGTTGGCCATGACTGAAGTTCCAATTCCCGCAAAATCCCATACATAACCATCGGCATGGCTAGATTGATTGATGAAATTGACTACTGCGGGGATACCACAAGGGGCTTCTTGTTCTATCTCAAAGTGTGCTACCGGCACAGGAAAGGCCACGATGTTACTCAAGATGGAATCGCTGTAACAGCCGTTTGCGTTTGATACCCGAAGACGTAGGCTATAATTCCCCGGTTCCAAATAGGTGTGATCGGGGTTGGGGGCTACAGAGGTATTGCCATCGCCAAAATCCCAGGTGAAAAAATCGCCGATGCTGGTACTACCATTTGGATGAATTTCTAAGGGGGTACAACCATTGAGATCAGACAGATCAATATGCGCTTCCGGTTCCGGTAAGATGGTTATCTCCTGACTGATGGTGGATTGGCATCCAGTGCCGGGGGCGGTTCCCGTCAAGATGACCTCATAGGTACCCACTTCGGGATAGGTGAAAATGGGGTTATTTAATAAAGAAGTATCTCCTTGCCCAAAGATCCAACGGGTTCCCGCCAACCCGTCACTGATACTCGTGAATTGGATTTCCTGTCCGGTGCATAGATTGGGAGAATAGGTGAAATCTATTTCTGGAGAAGGTAAAACCGTGATCATTCGGCGGATGCTGTCCTCGGCGCAGTGATTGGCTGCGTATTGGGTGACCCAATAATCTCCGGGCTCTTGAAAACGATGTGTGGGGTTTGTCAAATCGGAAGTATTGCCATCGCCAAAATCCCAACTGACGAAGGTGCCAATGGTGGAGAAGTTTTCAAAGGAAATTTCCAGTGGGGCACACCCTATGGTATTGCTGATATTAAAAAAAGCTTCGACTACTTCCGGTTCAATAACTAGCGCTCGGGTGAGGGTATCTGCTCCACAAATGTTGCTGGCAATCAAAGTGATGGGGTAAGTAATCACGGCGGTATCTCCCTCAAAGGTTTGGGGCTCTGGCAAGGTATCCATAGAAGTCATGCCATTGCCAAAATCCCAGAAATAGGCACTCGGGCTTCCCGTTGACACATTGGCAAATGCTAAAGTTAGCGGCGCACAGCCAGTGTCAACGGTGAAGCCAAAGTCAGCCAGGGGGTAAGGACGGACCAAAAGTGAGTCTTCGTACTGATCATTGCCACATAAATTGCTCACCTCCAGTCGAATCCTGTAAAGGGTATCATTTTGACCGCTTGCGTACACAATGGGTGAAGGGGGAACGGCATTTGTGGAAGTGGTCCCATTGCCAAAATCCCAGTAAAAACTGGGTTGATAGCCATTGCTTTCGTTGGTTAATTCAAGGGTTAATTCGCCACATGCTTCGTGTGTAGAGGGGGTAAACAGGGCTTCAGGAGGAGTAACGATGAAGATTTCGCCCTG
The DNA here is from genome assembly GCA_964015035.1 of uncultured Saprospiraceae bacterium. Classification (GTDB taxonomy): domain Bacteria; phylum Bacteroidota; class Bacteroidia; order Chitinophagales; family Saprospiraceae; genus BQJU01. Next base: position 50,257 of record CAXHCA010000023.1, on the reverse strand, counting down.
TGCTTCATCACTACAGCCTTCGGCGTTCATGGCCACTAGCTGAATGGCGTAAGTACCACCCTCCAAGAAAGTGAGGCTGGGGCTTGTCGAGACAATGGGGGCATCATTGCCTATTGTCCATTCATAAGATGCTGCACCACTACTCTGATTGTCAATCGCTACTGACTGACCGGTGCAGGCGACCTCCGGTAATCCGAAGGCCGCCGCCGGTCGTGGATGTACCATAGCGATGATACTATCCTTGCTCAGACAGCCTGATGATGCGTCAATAACGGCGTAGGTGAGTGTGTGCACTCCCACTTGAGCGGTTTCCGGGTTAAAGACGTTGGAACCATTACTGATTCCAGGTCCGGTCCAGTTACCACCGGCGGGATTGCTGCCTGAGAGTGTGATCGGTGATGGAGCCATACAAATTGCTATATCGGGACCGGCTTCAATGGGCATCGGGGCGACGACAATGATGTCGAGGCTGTCTTCAACCCGGCAACTGCCAGATCCTACCGTGTAATGTATATCGTAATGCCCCGCTCCAATATCTTCGGGATTAAAAATAGTTTCGTTTGTGGCGATGCCATTGATCAACCAGCTGCCACCAGGAGGATTGGCTGAAGCCTGCAAATCAATACTGTTGTCATAAAGGCAAAGACTTTGATCGGGACCGGCATCCACATTGACGGGATCGATTACACCAATGCTGACTTGTTGAGCGGTCGCACAGCCGTTGGTATCCGTTAGGGCATAGGTCAACGTATAATTCCCGGCCCCTCCGGCCACGATCGGGTTAAAAAGACCACCCGGATCTGTGACTCCGGGGCCGCTCCAGGTTCCCCCTGCGGGGCTGGGGGCGGGAAGCGGCGTTGAGCCTGGGGTATTGCAGTAGGCGGAATCGCCAACGATGAGGTCCGGGACGGGATGGATCAGGACCTCCAGACTATCCTGATCCTGGCAACCATTGCCATCCGAGTAGATATACAAAAGGCTGAAGTTGCCCGCCCCGGTGTTTTGGGTAAGTAATTGATCGTTTTCGATAATGGCCCCATCCAGACTAGTCCATTGTCCATTCAGGGGCTGAGCGTTGAGTGTTTGATTGCCTTCATTGGCACACAATTCCAAATCTGGGCCTACCGTAACCTCTGGTGCAGGTAGGATATTGATATTTAAATTTGATTGCAGAAAACAGGCGCCAACACCATAACTATAGGTCAGCAGATTATTGCCTGTATTGGCCGCAGCCGGATCAAAGAGCCCATTTTCCTGAATGCCGGAACCGGTCCAGGTCCCGCCAGCAGGTTGTGCATTTAAGGTAAAAGGAGGCACAAAGGGTACTGTCGGGGGGAAGAACTAATTGAGTTAATTCTTGTACGGTAAAAGTATCTGCTATGGTGGTCGTTCCACAGGCATTAATTACAGTCAGAGTCACAGGATAGGTACCTGCTGAATCGTAGGCAACGCCGTTTGGAAACGGTTGATTGGAAGTGGGGATATTACTTCCCGGAAATTCCCAGTGATAACTCTCAATGGTGGAACCATTTTCCGTATAAATAATTTGACTGCTGTCGATTTGTAGTATTGCTGAAGCGCAAGAATCTGGGATAGGAGTTAATGCTATGCGAGGAGGCCCTGGCAAAAAGATTATGGTATCCCAATTCGCGGTTGCACATGGATTGGTCACATCGAGCAGAATATGGTAGGGCCCACCTTCCAAGAAGGTGATGGATGGCTCTATTGAGGTTTCACTAGTACTATCGGCAAATTCCCACATCAATTCTGAATCGATTGCCCATTGGAAGCTCAGTTGATCTCCTTCAGAGCCATTTTCAAAAGGAATGGTCAGTGGCGCACAGCCATCTCCTCCACTGCCAATCCCGGAAAGGTCGGGTGCAGCGGTGGGTTCCGGTGGTTCGTAGATAGTAATCTCCTGAGTAAACGTAAATGGACCACAAGCAAAACTCACCAAGGTCATGGTAATGGTGTAGACGCCCGGTTCCAAAAACTCAATTTCCAGAGTGTTGGAGCCAAATAGGCTACCACTGACTACGGTCCAATCTTGTCCCGCTGTTCCCGAAAGGGTCCAGGAAGGATTGAGTACATCAATACAACTGGATGGATTGCCACTGATGACTTCACTGATGCCGTCTGAGACATTTTCAAAGCCCACCACTGCGCCAGCACAGAGGGTAGGGGGAATGATTACCTCAAACAGGGGATCAGGCGGACTACTGACTTCAATAGGCTCGATGGTGGCAGTGGATGAATTGCAGGGATTAGAAGCTACAATGCGAATATCGAAGGCATTGTTGTAGTTGCCCGTACTGGTGGTCTGTCCACAAGAGCTTTCTTCAAAAGTATAGGTGAAGACGGGGGGGAGATTTTCCTGTGAAAAATTGCCTACTTCCTCACCGTTGATAAACACGGTATATTCTGTTCCCGGCGGGTTGTTTTCGGTATTAATAATGGGGAAGTCGAGGGTAGCTGGGGCACATAATCCAACAGTATTTCCGGGAATGACCAGCCCTACAGAGGGATTTCCGCCATTGTAAAAGACATAATTTGTAGTATAGACACATCCACTGTTGTGGATAGCCGTGATGAATAGGGTAAAATAGCCCAATCCGGTGTAGGTATGCTGGATAGTGGCCTGGTTACTAAAGGTATTATTGTCAAAAGTTTCCGGTGGTGATCCATCCCCCCAATTGAAGGTATATTCTAGGGTGGAATCTTGGTTGAAAGAATTATTAAAAAGGGTCAAGTCAAAGGCATCGGCTCCATTACACGCTCGGATCTCATTTCCTTCAAGAGTCACAATACCGGGCGGCACACCAATGGTAATATCTGGAATGGGGGCCACCTGAACATTTTGTAAGGCGCAGGTGTCTCCATCTGCAAAAAGCAGAATTGGATAGGTCTCCGTATTAAAGGCACCCGGAAAGGAGTAGGAAAAGCTGGATCCGTTGAAATCCATTTGCCCGTCGCCATCCAAATCCCATGAGTAGGTGGTACCTGCTATCGGATTATCGACAGAAAAGGTAAATTCCTCACCGGCACAGCCATTATCAACAGAAAAGGTGCATTGACAATAGGTGGAAAGTGGATAAAATCCCACAATCAGTAAGGTGATGGATAATAATTTGTTAGACATTGTTGTAATCGGTTTTGGCAGTGTTTGCACTTGCTTCTAAAAGAAATCCTTACAATCCAGTTGTTTTTTTCTGTTGCGTCTTCGTTTTGAATTTTTTACAGATAATCCGGCGCTGGGAACAAATCGATAGCGGAAGGCCAATTCAAATGCATTGCCGGCTACCGGGCCAACACCGGTGGAATTAATATCGGCACTTAAACCAAAAAATAGTCTGGGGTCCCTACTTTGGCTTCGTTTGCTGCTCAGGGCATAGCCGCCGATGGTCAAAATAAAGGCATCGGTATGGGTGGCATTGGGTGCAAAAAAGCGATTTTGGTAAAGCAGCCCCAAGTAAAAGCCATTGATCAATCCGTACATGCCAAAGGTGGTTACATTGATGTTTTCCTTGATATTCAATGGCTTATAACCTTGCATGTCCAGTTTCAAATTGGGAGATAGGGAAATGTCTAGTCCCGATCCCTGGAAAAATTTCAGAGGAATGATCATGCCCCCATGCAAGGTGATACGCGGTGCAATACGGGCGTCACGGTTCAGAAAGGAATCATTGCCTTTGGCGGAATTGCTGAATAAATAAGGGAGGTGGTGTACGCTGATGCCCAGTTGGCTGCGGACATCTCTAAGTCGCTTCTTGCCCGAGCCCCAGTCGCCTTCACGCCGCCAGACGATACCAAAGTCAAAATCGCCATACGTGACCTTTTCCAGTACAGGCTGCAGGCTGGTCGGAGAGACCACCCCATAAATGGGGTCCAGTTGATCAGAGAAAATGAGCGCGTCCCAATTCAGGGATTTCTGGGCGATACGGCCCTCCATCCCAAAGTGGATGTTGTTGTTCCGGCCAGGTATGGTGTACGAAAGTACAAAACCTGCCTGATTGGTTTGCAGATTGCCAATTCCTTCGGTGTCACTAAGCAGATTTAATCCCAGACCAAGCCTTACTATGGGGAGTTGGGTTTCCACGGTCAGTCCTACTGTACGAAACCCCTGGTCCGCATTATACCACTGCAACCTGGAAATTCCGGTGACACTAATCCCACTTTCCAGGCCAACAAAAGCGGGATTCAGGTATACGCGATTGGCGTAAAACTGAGAAAATGAAGGGTCTTGGCAACAAGCCGTTGGCCCACTAAGGCATAAAGCCCAAAGGACTACAGCTGGTGCTAACCAACGTAATGTTAACATAGGGATAAATCGGTTTTTGAAATTCTCAATATACTATCTGTATTTTCCCGGACAGCTTCCGGGAAAATATAAAAATGCAATAGCGAAACGATTGTAAACTAATGGTTTACAAGGTTTTTGGAATCTGGAAATGCACGCCACTTTTTGTGGCAATACAATGATTTTGGAATAAGGCGATAACTACAATGCGAATTGCATGTGCAGTAGAATTTTGTGCAGTTTGGGAAAATAGTATGAGAAGTCTGGGATCTAGTAGGTAGGGGGGTAAGATCAAACGCAAGTTAAATATCTTATATCAAAATAAAAAATTTATTTATAGGAAAAATTTATTTTTTTCATATTGATTGAGATAAGCCCTGGGATATTCTATATTCTCCCAGGGCTTATTCTTAAATGCCCAATAGGTTTTGAATGGAGCCTCTACTTACCGCATGATAATTTGGAGCAGCTTTAGCATAGATTGATTTTGCTAAATCCAATTGGTCGGTTTCCTTAAAGGCTCTGTAAAGTGGCGTCAGGAACTTTCTACGGCCCACATGAATTAGGAAGTCTTCAATCTGAGGGAGAATATTACCGGAATATCCATTGCGGATGGCCAGTTCAAACCAGGCATCAAGAATTTCACTATTGCCAGAGCCGGTAAATCCAAAGCTTTGATCCAGGGCCTTCATTTGTTTTGCATTCAGATCCTGTGGCAGATGCCGGATGAAGTGCAACCATTCGTGGGTGGTCCAGTTGCTGGTATTCAATTGGCCGGGAGGCGTATCTTTTAGGAAGTCTTTGATCGCATTTTCAACAATCCCAAACCGATCTGAGGTAGGCAAGGGCACATTTTCCGGGATGCCCGGTTGGTAAATCCATTCTTCCCAGTTGACCTCCACCTGGTTAGGTTCTAACAGGTATTTCTGCATATAGTCCACAAATTCAGTTGTGGTTATTGTCTGTAAGAGATGAACTTCAAAATACTTTTTCAGAAAAGCATCAAACTTATCACGGCCGACCTTTTGCTCTAATAGCATGAGGAAATAGGCCCCTTTTTCGTAAGCTACATCGGTCATGCCATCATCGGGATCGCGGCCTTTTAGGTCGAGCTTTAAGCTGGTATCTTTTGGATCAAGGTCTGTTACATCGGCTTCAAGATCCTGATAGCCAAGAATGGCCAACATATTGGCGTAATCTTCCCCATAAAGAGCTTCCATAATGCGGCGCTCAATGTATACCGTAAATCCTTCATTAAGCCAGAAGTCATTCCAGGTAGCATTGGTCACTAAATTACCCGACCAGGAATGAGCCAATTCATGTGCGATAAGTGAGACTAGCGAACGGTCGCCGGCAATGACGGTCGGGGTGGCGAAGGTTAATCGAGGGTTTTCCATGCCGCCAAAGGGAAAGCTTGGAGGGAGCACGATCAGATCGTATCGTTCCCAACGATAAGGGCCATATAGCTTTTCGGTTACCTTCAGCATGTCTTCCATTTCCGCAAATTCAAAGGCGGCTTTTTTTACCACACTGGGTTCTGCATAAACCCCAGTCCGGGGTCCCACAGGTGCAAATTCCAGATCGCCGATCGCCAATGCTATTAAATAGGGCGGAATAGGTTGCTCCATTTTAAAATTATAGACCCCCGAATCATTTTTTTCTTGTGGGTTACTGGCGCTCATCACCGCCATCATCTCTTTGGGTACCTCAATCTGAGCATTGTACGTGATACGAATGCCCGGGCTATCCTGGCAAGGAATCCAGGTACGAGTCAGAATAGCCTGACCTTGGGTGTAAAGGAAAGGATGTTTTTTATCTGCAGTTTGTTGTGGCTCCAGCCAATCAACGGCGTCGGCACCTTCCGCAGTTGTCTGATAATAGACGGTCAGTAGCTTGGTCTCTGGTTGGATCTCGATGCTCAGGGCTGATCCCAAGATTGGGTCGGGCTCGGAAAGCTGAAAAGTGGTAGGCGTTTCCTCACTTCCCAGGGTTACCCTCTCTATATTGAGTCCACGGGCATCGAGTATAATTTGCTTCGCACCGTGATTTTCAATCTCGTATTGGGCAAATCCGGATAAAACCTTTTGATCAAAATCCACTTTGAGTTGTAGGTTGAGGTGTTTGGTCATTGCTTCATCTGGTCGGGCATGACTGTGGGTGTCCAGACGATCCTGTGAAGAGGAGGGCGTCTCATTTGTCTCCGTCTCGGGAGGAGTGGGGGCACAGGCAAAAAGTAATAGTAGATTCAGAAATAACAGTGTACGTAGCAGATGCATAAATTTATCTTATTTGATGAAATATATTAATGGAATCCATTGATAGTTCAACGGTGTTTTTGGAGAATAATTTTGCAAATTAATGATTGCGGGTGATAAACTGAAGTTGCTGTATTCGATGTCTTTAATTCAAGAATTTATTTTTTCTTAGAAACTCATCTGCTTCTTTGAGGATATCTTCATCATAATAATTTGAATATTCTTCATTCCCCGCTCCCAAATAATGCTTCCGTCCTTCGTACTCTCGTAAATCAAAAGCTTCACCCTCTGCGCCCAAATCACGTTTAAAAAACTTAACAGTCCAGAGTGCAACCACATTATCGTCTTGACCATGAAAATGGATGATCGGTGGTAATTTCATGTTTTTGTCAATATTATGAGCGGGTGAAATACTCCATATTTCTTCCCTTCTGTCACCAAGTAGGTAATCTCCCCAAGCTTCCACAATATTGACCGTGCCAGAGAATGACATCACCGCATTGGGAAGGGTACTTATAGAAAGATCATCGGTAGCTTCATTGACATCTGGAATCATCAATGTAGAAAGAGCCAACTGTCCTCCTACGGATTGCCCGGCTACCACTATTTTTTCCGGATCAATGTTAAATCTTGTCGACTGGCTTCTTACCCATCTCATGGCAGATCTAACATCTTTTACACATTCTACCGGAGTGATTGAGGGGTGAGGGGTAACACCGTCCTTAATGCAAAGGCGATACTGAACAGAAAATGTGACTATTCCCATTTTTGCATAGCGCTCACAAGTGCTAAAAAATTCACTTGGATCACCAAATGCCCAGCCGCCACCATGAAAAAATACGATAGCGCTTTTTGCGGGCTTTGCTTTTTCTTCAGGTTCGAAAATATGAATCAAAAGCTTTTGATTATCTACTTCTTTGTAAACTTCTGAGGTATAGTGAAAATCACCCTGGACTGGGTTTGAGCAACCGTATAGCCGAGGACCAATCAAAATAATGGTCACAACGGGGATAGCCAAAAGGAATATTTTTTTCATGTCATTTTTTTTAACCCCAAACCACATAGAGGCATTATTTTTGTTCTTGAACATTTTCTAGTTTAATAGATTGGGGCTTTTTGTCTAGGTCAACCCCACGTCCATTCTTCAGATGGATCAGAGGAGCGTCACTACCTTTGTGAACAGATAAGGCTGACTGATTCAATTTGAATCCTTGAAAATCTTCCCCATAAATGGCACTGCTATAATACTTGGGCATTGCATCTGTCCATGAAACATCTAGCCCTGTAACATTAAGGTTCTTAACCCCTTTAAAATAAAATGCAGGTATATCGTGGGCAAATACACTAAAACGATTGTCAAAAGCTGGCCTAAGGTCAAAGTTTCCTCCCGAAAATGCTTCAAATCTTCCTTGCGATATAGTCATGTTCACGTCATTGAAGTAGATGTCTCTGATAGTATTCTTGTTGTGAGCGTACAATAAAATCCCTGATTCGCTATTGATGATAATATTGGAGAAGCGAATATTATTGATGGAAGATTCAATTTCATCGGACTGATAATAGGTGGTATCCAGAGGAATTTGTGAGATGTGAATAGGCTCTGCTTTTCCCCACCAGCCCGAGTGCAGGCGTGTATTGATGACAATATCGGAGAAGATAATATTTTCAATACTTTCCTCCTGACGGGCATTGATTAAAATACCTCTATTGCTTTTGAGAACGAGATTTTGGAAAATGCAATTTCTAATCGGATTTTGGGCCCAACCCAGGCGAATGCCGGCAGATCTGGATTCAATCGTGCAATTGGTTACGGTTACATCACTGGCTTCTCCGGTACAAAAACCATCTGCACAGGGGCTAATCGCTATGCCATCATCACCGGCGATGATGGTACACCCTGAAACGTGTACATGTTGAGACTGACTAATATCCAATCCGCTGGCATTGGGTACCAACAGACTATTCAATATCTTCACATTGTTGAAGTCAGCATACTTACAACAGGCTAAGTGAATATTCCAGTTTGGGGCATTCTGAACCGTAATGCCCTCGAAGTTTAAGTATTCGCAACCGATGAAAATCATTAACATTCCAGGCCTTTCTGATTCCTGAAGTGGACCATCGGGAAACCTCACCTTAAAGTCATTTCCCTGCCTCACTCTACGGTAGTCTACAAACCACTCTGGCCCCAATACCTGCGGATCATAAAAGGCCATGTCATTCCCATCAATAACACCATGCCCCGTCACATTGATGTTGTGTTCATCTTTGGCCCATATAAATGCTGTGCTTCGATATTCAGAAACCAACCCGATGTCATCATAGTCAGAAAGATTTGGACTGGCCAGAAGTTTGCTGCCGTTTTCCAAATGAAGTGTTACATTACTCAACAATTGTATTGAGCCTGAAACATAAGTGCCAGATGGGAAATAAACAGTGCCTCCTCCGCTTTTATTGCAGGCAATGATGGCGTCGTTAATGGCCTTGGTATCCATCGTCTTACCATCACCTCTGGCGCCATAGTTTTGAATATTGAAAACGGTTTGGGCTTCAGCAAAATTTGCCCCAAAAAATAAAGCCACTACCATCAAAAAGACCTTGTTCATTGTATCTGTCATATAATCTAATTTTCTGCTCCTCTCCGGAAGCACATAATTGTACGTGGGAAGATAGCTTCAAATTTGAAGGTTTCCAATTGGTACTGGAAAAAACAAGGAATGGGATGTTGTTATGAACCGTTTATTCCCCCAGGATTTTCTTTTTTTGCTCTGCAAATTCATCATCTGTCAAAATGCCCTGGTCACGCAACTCGCCGAGCTTTACAATTTGATCCAGTAGGTTTTCCTCTTTTTGGGTAGGAGTTGTGCTTAACAGATCTGGCTCCGATTCTGGTAGTTGGGCCGTCCTTTGATAACCATTGGCTACAAAGAGATCAAACTCCGGCCGAGATCGGAGGGATGCCAGTGCATTGTGCGTTTTAATTTTTTCCAAATCCCTAAAGCCTAGAGAGACTGCTTGTTCTAGGTGTTCCAGTGCCGGCTCGAAATCTTCAACAATGGAATAGCAACAAGCAAGGTTAAAATGTACTGCAGGATCTTCCGCTTCATACTCCAATGCATTGAGGAAATCATCAATGGCCCCTTCGTAATCGTACTCCCGAAAGCGCTCAATGCCTCTTTTTTTATAGGGGTTGCGATGTGGAGGCCTGGAAGGGGTACGTTGACGGACCTTCCTTTCACGTCGATAATCTGGTCTTTCCTCCCGATAATCGTAGGAGAGGTATTTGCGATTGTAGCGCTCATCAAAGTCTTCTTTAGGCATGACGAAGAAGAGGATGGCGTCAATAAAACCAATCAAGGCCGGTAACATGACAGCGGGGACTTCACCGTCACTCGCAATGGTAATACCCATGGCAATAAAAAACAAGGCCAGATGTGCAATGCCCCAAAACCTTTTTCCGAGGTAAAAGCGATGCACTCCAAATAATCCAAAGAATAATGCCAGGATGCCAGCTACTTTTTTGCTTTTCATTTCAACAGCGGATAATTTTTCAAAAAGGGAAAATAAACATTTCACCCCGAATGCCATTTAACTTTCTTCGAAGGTGCATTTCCCATAGACGAAAGCCAATAAATCTAGGTTTATCAATTACTTTGTAAGCTATTTGCCATACTTTCCAGGCGCTGGTCGATATCCTGAAATTGTTCTTCTAATACCCCCAGGTTTTTAGTTTCCTTTTCGATGAGCTGATCAAATTTTCCAAAGGTATCGTCAATTTTGATTTTTAGATTTTCAATATAAGTTTTCAAATTGGCGTCTACTTCATCTTCTATTTGGGTGCGCCCTTTCTGAATTTCGCTGGTGAAGCCTTCGATGATTTTGCGTTTTTTGATATTAGTGGAAAAACCGGCAAACAGCAAACCAATACCAGTCAAGATGCCCCCAGTAATATCAAACATTGGGGTATTGGCTACAGCCATCAAAATTGCTCCAATTGCGGCCATGCCAGAGCCGGTGGCAATATTCGGCGAGAGGGTTTGTTTATCGGGAAACAGGGCTTCATCGGTGAAGTTCTCGGTGCGATTGATAAAGGTGGAAAAGGTTTCTTGCAATTCGCGCAACACATTACTACGTCTTTCGGCAATGTCACTGAAGATTTCGTGATCATTTTTCAAAATAGTCTCGCTATTGCGAATTTTTAGATCGATGATTTTGGCCATTTGTTGCACATTATCGGCTACATCGACCACACCCTCATTGAGCTTTTTATTTAGCTCCCGGTGCAGGTCTCCTTCCATCTCTTTGGCGAATCCTTCCAGCCACTCTTTGGCGGATTGTTTTTTGGAAAAAATGCTGGTAAAAGTCCGCCGCAATAAGGAAAAGAAAGACAGTCCATCACGCAGTTCTTTTTCCTTTTGGTACGTAATGCGATCATAGCCAGCAAGTAAATTCTCTACCAAAACCTCCACCTGTTTCTTCGATTTTGTTTCCTGGTCATCCAAGGTATCCCGAATGTCCTGTCGGAAAAGTCGATCCGCTTCCAGTTGACGCTTTCGCAATTGGATGCCCTCGGCAAGACGTTCATTGATGTTTTGGCAGGTGGAAACACTATTTAGTAATTTCAGAACAGGAGCCTGTCCTCCGGTGATGTGCTCCTTGATGTATGCTCGCAACGGGCCAAAGCCACTTTCATCTGTTTGTCCTTCTTGATCTTGTTTGGCAGATACGGCAAAAACGGTGGGATCAGATATGCCTTTTTTTTCTGCCTGATCGGCCACGCCTTGTACATTGACTGCTAGGTCTTCTGCCGACATCAGGTCTTTTTGTTGCAGTACAAAGATGATTTTCTTCCGCCAATCGGAATGGATAAAGTTAAAAAATTCCCAAGCAGATTGGCGATAGGGGTTTTTGGCTTCAAAGACAAAGACAATTAAGTCGGAAGCGGGGATAAAGCTTTCGGTGATTTCCTGGTGGTGTTCTACAATCGTATTGGTGCCCGGGGTATCAACAATGGCAATGTCGCGAAGAATATCAACCGGGAGCAGAATCTTTTTAAGATATGGATTAAGGGTTATGGTTTCTTCTTTTTCGCCATAAATGATCTGTTGAATCGTATCCGTCATTGGTTGTGGAGCCACCTTAGTGACTTCTTTTCCGGTGGCTAGCAATGCATTAATAAAGGAACTTTTACCTGCTTTCACTTCACCCACAATGACAAACATAAACGGTTCATGTAGCCGATTACGCAGTTCACTCACTGTTTGTGCTAAATCGGTATGCCCAATATTGATGGTTAGATCGTGCAAATCCTTGACCAGTTCTTCCAGCTGAGCACGTTTTGATTGCAAATCTTGATTGAGTAGTGGATTCACTAGTGATTTATTTAGGGTGAATAATTGATTTCTCCAGGTATTCAATGGTTTGGGGGCCAGTACAAAATAGCAGGTCCAATATACTTAAATTGGCCAAAAAACCATGCTTTTCCTGAAATACCTGTGGATATGGATGTGGTTTAAAAAAGGCATCATTTTCGGCACCCAGCTTTTTGGGAAGTATCTCATGCCGCCAATTATCAATGCCGGCAGGGAGGTCTTCTCTATAAGAATCTGTATAGTCTATCTTTGCAGGAACAGGGATCAACTTCAATAAAGTATTAAATAATTTTTGATTAAACGCAAATAAGAGCGGGGGCGGTTGTTTATAAATGGGTTGGAAATAATCCGCATAAAACTCAAAAAAGGGAGCATTCCCGTAGGCTGATTGTATGGCTTGCCAGTGTTGATGGGGCCATGGTTCATTAAAGGCGATTTCTACCTCCTGGATCTTTTGTCGCTCGTTTTTGCCCTTTTTTAATGGAATGCTCAATCGATGCTGCCCATTGGGGCCAGCAATGTAACAACGATTGCGATAACTGCTTTTTAAATAATTTTCGTGTTGCTCCACAAACACGCTTTTATAGAGTAAAAATTTGCTAAAATACTGGACATTAGGCAGGTAAGATAATTCGATTACAGCATTGTCAGAGGGTAAAAACATGGGCTAAAATCTATGTGATACTTTTCCACTGCGAAGTTAGAAAATTCCTACATTTACAGCCAATGACAACCTATCTTCAACAACGAACTTTATTTGGCCCGCAGATTCTCAATCGTCCTTCTTTGAATCTGGGAATTATTGTGGTCATTCCCTGTTACGATGAAGATTATTTATTGCTCAGTTTATTGTGTCTCCAGAAATGTGACCTTCCCAATTGTGATGTGGAAGTGATTGTAGTGGTCAATGGCCGACTGACCGATTCACCAGAAGTAAAAATCAGAAACCAACAAACCTATTTGCAAATCCTAGACTGGTCTGAAAAGCAGCGAGCTACCCGCCTTAAATTTCATGTTCTTTACCATCCAGACCTTTCGGTCAAACACGGTGGGGTAGGGTTAGCCCGAAAAATCGGCATGGATGAAGCCTGCTGGCGATTTGAAAAGGTGGGTAATGCGGATGGCATCATCGCCTGCTTTGATGCGGATAGTCGTTGTCAGTCCAACTATCTAACGGCATTGGAAGCACATTTTTCCAAACATCCAAATTCTCCGGCCTGTAGCATCCGGTTTGAACATCCACTACAAGGGCCTCATTTTGAACCAGAGGTTTATGAGTCCATTGTGCTGTACGAGTTGCATCTTCGCTATTATATTGATGCTCAGCGTTATGCGGGCTTTCCTTTCGCATTCCAAACCATTGGCTCCAGCATGGCTGTTCGTTATAAAGCTTATCAGCAGCAAGGGGGCATGAATAGACGCAAGGCGGGGGAAGATTTTTATTTTCTGCAAAAATTCATTGAGTGGGGGCATTTCACCGAATTGAAAACGACCAGGGTTATTCCTTCTCCTCGCCCTTCCCACCGAGTCCCGTTTGGCACGGGGAAGGCAGTGGGTAATTTGCTGAAAAAGCGGGAGTATGAGACCTACGCGCCGCAGAGTTTTATGGATATAAAGTCTTTTTTTGACCAGCTTCCGCAATGGTATACCTTAAAAAATGGCGAAGAACTCATTGGCGAGCTTCCGCCGTCAGTTGGTGCTTTTTTGAAAGAGATGAATTTTGGGAAGAAATGGCAAGAGTTGCATCAGCATACCAGTAGTATGGACACCTTTGTTTCCCGTTTTTATCGTTGGTTCAATGCCTTTACCTTGATGAAATACCTGCATTATTCAAGAGATCATTATTACCGGGATGTTCCCGTTTTGGAGGCTGCCAATTGGCTGTTAGATACTTCAGGGCACCCAACTTTTGCTAATGAACGTGAGGCATTGAAATACTACCGAAAATGGGACTATGAAATGGATACTTAAAAAATCGCACTTATTTCCAATTCCGGGCCTTCTTCAAAGTCCAGCATGGCATTAAAAAGTCGAATTCGAGCATAGTCTTGTAGATCATGTACCCGGATGTATCTCGGCAGGATTTTTCCAGCGGCAATCAGGTTTGCCCGGCGGGTACCCTTTAACAATGGTTGTGCGGGGGTGTACCAGCTTTCTCCATCATAAAGGGCAATATTGGCATAGGAGGTATCGGTTAGCAAGCCATTTTTTACAATTAGGACATCATCCGCTTCTTCGCGCTTTTCAAATAGCTCCTTGATCTCTTGCCGGTCGGCATACTTTACCGCATAATCCAGGTGATCTGCGAGAATTAGTTTCAGGCTAGAAATGGGGCGAGGTTGATACCGCTCCACCTCCACTTGAAAGTCATTACTGGCGTAGAGTAGCCGAAACTTCCAAACCCCGGTTTGGTAGGCCTTGGGAACCGTCACCCAGTCTTCAGACCAGGCCAGATGATTGGAAAAACCCAAAAAACTCAGGGATTGCCCCATGCGGAATCGATGGCGGGTGAGGTTTTGTAAGGTTCCGTCTTCTAACCTAATGGTTTCCAAAAGCGGGAGTAACATCGACATAAGCGTGTTGGCTTTGTAGAATGGGAAGATAAACTTTTTGAATCAATTCTGCATACTCTTCCTCTGGTTGACTGAGTGCCGTGATGCCACCACCACTCTTATAAACGAGCCCGGCAGGCTGTTGCTCTACAAAACGAATGGCCACAGCGCTATCTAGATTGGCACCGTCGAAGTAGCCAAAGATTCCTGTGTAAAACCCACGGTCATATTCTTCTGCTTCCCGGATAATCTCCAATGTCTTGGGCTTCGGAGCACCACTAATAGACCCTGCCGGAAGGAGTTGGAAAATCAGATCGCCGAGTTGTTCGTGAAAGTTGACGTCCAATTGGCCGCTGATCTGACTGCTTGTTTGCAACAGGGGCCCACGACTCGTTTTTAGCGTATCTACATATCTATACCGCTTTACTCGAACCCGAGAGGCCACCATGCTAAGGTCATTGCGAATCAGGTCGACAATGGTGGCGTGTTCTGCTTTTTCCTTTGGATCGGCTAGTAAGCGTTGATGAGCATTGGGCAGGTTGGCATCCAGCGTACCCTTCATCGGAAAGGAGCTGATGATGCCATTATTGATTCTAACAAAGATCTCAGGAGAGAAAACCACGAATTGGTCCCGCCACCAGAGCTTATACGGAGCGCTGGAAAGGTGAAAGATTTCCAGCATATCCAGGTTGGTGTGAATGGGGGTTGGAAACGTGAGATTGGTCAGATAAGAATTTCCCGCTTGTAAGTGATGTTGTACCCGGTCAAAGCTCTTGCGATATCGTTGGTACGAAATAGGAAAAGCGTCGAAGGTAAAGTCTTTTTGAGGCGTTTGATTTGCCTTTTGTCGCGAGAAATTTGGAAAAACCACCTGCAAGGCTGAAGTATTGATATCAGCCAAGGGCATGACCACCGATGAACATTGGTCATAATCGATCAAGAAAAAGAATGGCAATCGCTTTTTGCCAAAGACATTCATCTTTTTCTGTGCGACGGCCTTGGGTAGTGTTTCAATCATTCCGTGCTGTGATTTATATTGATTCCGACGTGATGATCAACAATTGGTCACGAAAAAGGATTACTTCCACCGGTCGATTTCCCGCAAAATGTTCTCTTTTTGGTTTTGCAGGCTCGCCAAATCCTCCGGATGAATCCAGTTGAGCTGATAGTCCTCGACAAATATAAAGTAGTACTCTCGGTATAGCAATGCCAGATAGCCCAGGAACGGCGTAGCAATCACTAGGGCAATCAACCAGGCTTTGCCTACAATTAGACTAACGGTCAACCCGAGAAGGTAATAAATCAAGAAGGCGCCCATGCCTACGGCCAACCACACCGGTGCATAAAATTCGATGAATTTCACTCGGGTATCGGCCATGAATTTGGCAAAACGGGCAGGAATGATATTCAGTAAATATCCCCCTATAAATAAAGGCAGGCCAAAGAGTAAAAGGAAAAAACTGAGTAAAAATGGTGTGCGTTTTTCCAAAGAGCTATGCGCCGGAATGTTCAATTCTTCCAGTTTGTGAAAGTAGGCAGCTGTTTTGTATGCTAGCGATTTTTTGTCTTCCGCAGGCATTTCATTTACAGCAGTTGCAATGGTCTTTTCCCGAAATAGCGGGGTGCTTTCATTGTCTTTAAAAACGACGGGCCACAATGGTTTTAATCGAAGAGATCGATCCAATAGGAAGAGCTGTTCCGTCAACACCTCATCAGCGGGATCATCAATGATAATGATTCTTTCCGACATTTTCTCCGTCAAATCTTCCGTGAATTTGGCAATCCCCAGGCTATTGTTTTCCTGATATTGAGCGTAGTAGGCCCGTGTGGACATCGGTGGCCCAAAATCGATCATGACCTCTGATCGAGCTTGGTCGCCATAGGTGAAATTAACGCCTGTCGGCACGACATAGACATCCTCTAATTCAGGGTATTTGTCTAGGGAACCGAAGGCAATTCTGCCAGTACCCTTTTGCAATGGTCGCAGCCGCTTTTCATGAATGGTACGTCCCTCCGCCAGGATCATAATCGTTTTGTCCTCTTGTAAAGCGTCGAAGCAGGTTTCAAAAGTCGAATAATTTTCCTTGACGTATTTATATCCCCGATCTTTTTGACGGAAGAGCGGGAGCATGTTGAGGCTTTGCAATAAGAAGTTATAAATCGGCTTTTTGAAAAGATTACCCCGCACCAAAAAATGCAGAGGCCGGCCCAGGTAGCAGGCCAAAATGACTGGCTCGGCAAAAGCAGTGGGATGATTAGCGGCAAGGACTACCGGTTTATCTTTGGGAATATTTTCCAGATGCGACAAGTAGATTTTTCGGTAAAAAACATAGGCGGCAATTCTGGCCAAGGGTCTTACTATCGAATATATCATGTATCAGAGCCTTATCAGTAGGTGTAGAAATCCCAAATGTAAAACCAATTTGTGACTTTCCGAAACGGGCATGCCCATAGGAATCCAATTGGTATCGATCAATTGTTTATTTTTGCGCCATGTCAATAGGAAAATACCTCATTGTTGTCGGTGGGCCAACGGCTAGTGGAAAGACGGCTTTAGCCATTCGCTTGGCCCGGCATTTTGGTACAGAAATAATCTCCGCTGACAGCCGACAGTTCTATCGCCAGATGGATATTGGTACGGCCAAGCCAAGTGAGGAAGAATTGAGTATGGCGCCTCATCACTTGATCGATCACCTGGAATTGCAAACTGAATATAGTGTTGGAGCCTATGTGCGGGAGGCATTGGCAAAACTGGAAACGCTATTTGCTAAACATGAAGTCGTTGTTGCGGCAGGTGGCTCAGGCCTCTACCTAAGGGCATTATGCGAAGGGTTGGATGAATTTCCTGAAGTGCCGGATCACATTAAAGGGGACATTGAAGCTTTGTACCAGCAGCAAGGGATTGAGGCCCTGCAAGATGAGTTAAAGAACATTGATCCCGTTTATTACCAGGAAGTGGATCTGTCTAATCCACACCGTTTGATCCGAGCGTTAGGCGTTTGTCGCGCTAGCGGAAAGCCTTTTTCTTCCTTTCGGAAAAAAGAAGTTTCGGCACGCCTTTTTACCCCTATTTATCTCCAATTGCATTGGCCCCGCCAGCAATTATATGCGCGCATCAATCAAAGAGTGGATCAGATGATGACCCACGGCTTATTGTCGGAAGCTAAAAGCCTTTTTCCGATGCGGCACCTCAATGCCCTGCAAACGGTGGGGTATCAAGAAGTCTTTGATTATCTGGAGGGAAAACAAAGCTTGGAAGAAGCGGTAGAACTCATCAAACGCAATTCTCGCCGATATGCCAAAAGGCAACTCACCTGGATGCGCAAAAAAGGGCATTGGAAGTTGTTTCACCCCGAAGATTGGGACTTGATCCTGGAATACATTCGGGTAACCCGGGAAAACGGGTTTTCCATTCGCGAAGCAACATCAGAAATTGGCGATAAAGGACTCTCTTTTTGGTCGAACACCCAGGAGATCGCAAATTTGAGCATACAAACGGTGGGCAAAAAAGAATTTCTGATTCCTCAATATTGGCAACCAACTGGTACCTCTGCGGATCAGTTGGTCTTACACGAGTTGTCGCTTCGTTGCCAGGACCGTGGGGCCATCATACTGGCCTTACCAGAATGGGCAGCTGCTTTGCAGCAACATGGATTAGTGGTGGAAAAAAAATTGAAACGCACGCCATTAAGCGCAGGAAATGATCAAACGCACCCACTCGAAAATTGGGTGCCGCTGGGTCCCCAAAGTTAATTTTTTTATGGCCACCTTACGTTCCATTTTTACGACTTATCAACGCATCGAACGCTCGACCCGCAATGCGATTGCTGCCCAGTTTTGTATTCAGGCTTCCAATACTGCTTTTTTTCTTTTACTCAATTTTTACATGAGTAAGGAAGGCTTTGCCGATTTTGAAATTGCCAATGTATTGTCCTACCGATTTTTGGCGGTTTTCCTTTTGGCTTTCCCAATCGGGCTCTATATAAAAGGTAGAAAACTCAAGCCTTTTTTCTACGTGGCAGCGATTGGGGTACCCATTTTATCCCATCTCATTATCCTGGCCATTGATCAGGATTGGCGGATCATGCTCAATGTTTTTGCTATGTTTTGGGGGGTGGCATATACCTGTATTCAAATCAGTATTTTGCCTTTTATTTTGCTCAATTCCAAGCCAGAACACCACTCAGAGGCCTTTGCATTATCCTTTCTATCCTTTAGTGTTACCATTTGTTTGGTAGGGATGATTTATGCCGCGGCTAATTTGTTTTTCCCAGGCTGGTTGAGTGAAAAATTGATGCTGCAGATAGTCGCGACCCTATCCTTTTTTAGCCTGTTTTTTGTTAGACGAATCAGGATAGTGGAACAGTTTAGCTTCAAGATTCCAGTTTCCGATCTGTGGCATTCCTATGATTGGAAATTGATCCTACAGGCGCTGGTACCCACTGTCTTGATTGCTATTGGAGCGGGTTTTACCATTCCGGTTATCAATTTATTTTTTCTCCATATCCACGGGATGGATTCTGAAGTTTTTTCCATTTTAGGGTCGCTGACATTTTTTTTGGTCGCCGTAGTCATGTTTTTTATTCCGCTGGTTCGCCGCCGTTTTGGTTATCGGGTAGCGATTACCCTTTTTCAAACCCTTGCCGTTTTGGCTTTGGCCATGCTGGCCTTTACAGAATTTTATAAGGATTGGGGTTATGCGGTCTGGATTGCCGGTTTCTTCTATGTGGTTCGGCAACCATTGATGAATGCGGCTGGTCCGATGACCTCGGAATTGAGCATGTATTATGTAGGCAAGAAAAACCATGAACTGATGAGTGCCCTCAATGCGTCCATTTGGTCGGGTAGTTGGTTTGTCTCTACAGCGGTCTTTAGTTGGCTTCGGCAAATGAATTTCCGTTACGTCAGCATCTTTTTGATTACTGTTGTGTTTTATGCGATGGGAGTGGTAGGATACTACTTTCTGATCAATATTTATGAAAATAGAACTGTAAAAAATAATCGAACATGATTTGGAAACAACCTTTCGATCTACAGACCATCAATGCGATGGCTAAAGATACCGTGTTGGAAAACCTGGGTATTGAATTTACAGAAATTGGAGACGACTATATCGTTGCCAAAATGCCGGTTGATCATCGTACTGTACAACCAATGCGATTATTGCACGGAGGGGCCTCCGTAGTATTGGCAGAAACGTTGGGTAGTCTTGCTTCACAATATTGTCTAACCGAAATGGACAAAAAAGCAGTGGTCGGCGTGGAAATTAATGCCAACCACCTCAGTGCCGTCCGGGAGGGATTTGTCTATGGCAAAGTGACACCAATTCGTATTGGAGGGAGATTGCATGTTTGGAATATAGAAATCGAAAACGAAGTGGGAAAAAAGATTTGTGTCAGCCGATTAACAGTTGCGGTGATAGATCAGCGCTGATAAAATTATTTCCAGTCAAAAGAAATACCTTTGTATGTTGCCACGAAAAGCCAGAGAAGAAAAATCTAAATCTGTCATTAACAAGAACAATACAACAATGAAAAAAACGATCTTAATTATTCTCCTGGCAGGAGTATGGAGTTTTTCTGTCGCCCAACTAAATATGAGTTTGTTATCTCACCTGGAATACGATGTAAGCTTAAATGATATCTGGGGTTGGGCAGATGGAGAAGGAAACGAATATGCGTTGGTTGGTGCTGGCAATGGTGTTTCCATCGTCGATGTGACTGACCCTGAGAATGCAGTAGAGGTTGCTTTTGTACCGGGGGCTAACTCCATTTGGCGCGATATCAAAACTTGGGGAACTACTGCTTACGTCACTACTGACCAAGGCGCAGATGGCCTGACGGTCATTGATTTATCCGATTTGCCAAATTCCGCTCCTTACTACTATTGGACCCCAGACTTGTCAGATGTTGGTGGGGTATTGGCTCAGTGCCACAATATTTATATTGACGAGTTTGGCTATGCTTACTTGGCGGGTTGTAACCTCAACTCAGGGGGCATGCTTTATATCGATGTACACACGACCCCAGGTACCCCCATTTATGATGGCGCCGGACCAAATATCTATGCGCATGATGTCTATGTTCGCGACAATAAGATGTACGCTTCAGAGATTTATAATGGTCGCATGGCCATTTATGATGTATCTGATAAGGACAATACTGAATTCTTGGGAGGGCGCAATACACCTTTTAACTTTACGCACAATATCTGGTTATCGGATAATAGTGAGGTGGCATTCACCACCGACGAGCGGGCCAACGCACCCATTGGTGCTTACGATGTCTCTGACCCAACCAATATTGTAGAGCTGGATCAGTTCAGACCCATCGAAACCATTGGCGCGGATGTGATTCCACATAACGTCCACGTTTGGAATGATTGGCTGGTTATATCCTATTATACCGATGGCGGGATTATTGTGGATGCTTCCCGACCAGAGAATTTGATTGAAGTAGGTAATTTTGATACCTTCCTCGGTGCTGACGGTGGATTTGATGGTGCTTGGGGGATGTATCCCTTTTTGCCCTCCGGTATTGTCTTGGTTTCTGATATTGGCAATGGATTATATGTCTGTGATGCTACTTATGTCAGAGCCTGTTGGTTGGAAGGAGTTGTAACAGATGCCCAATCCGGCGGAGTCCTTACGGGAGTGGAAGTAGAAATCTTTTCTACACAGGCCAATCAGGCAAGTACCGATCTATTGGGGAAATACCAGACAGGCCAAGCTATCCCCGGAACATTTGATGTACAATATTCTAAGGCGGGATATGTGACACAGGTGATTCCCACCGATTTGGAAAATGGGGTGCTAAAAATACAGGATGTGGCTTTAGAACCCATTTTGACCATTAGTGGACAAACGGTTACTACAGTTGATGGCGATCCCGTACCAAATGCCCAGGTTTTATTGTCTAATGATGACACTGAGTTCACTACTACTTCCGACGAAAATGGCAACTTTTTTATCGCATTGGAGCCGGGTACCTACAATCTATTTGCCGGGGCTTGGGGCTATCAATACACCGTGATTGAAAATAGTGAAATCAGCGGAAATACGACCTTGACAATCGAGCTGGAAGAAGGTTATCAGGATGATTTTGTGCTGGATTACCAATGGGTAGCCACCAATGGACCAACGGCGGTTGCTGGTTTTTGGGAACGTGGTGAACCCAACGGCACCACTTTTCAGGGAAATACAGTAAACCCCGACTTTGATATTGCTGGAGATTATGGGGATAAATGTTATGTAACAGGAAATGGAGGAGGTTCAGCCGGAGATGATGATGTGGATGATGGTACAGTGACCTTAACTTCACCACCAATGGACTTGTCTGGCTATAATGACCCAATCCTGTCTTATTATCTATGGTGGTTCAACGGTAGTGGCAACGGTACTCCCGACGATCAATTGGCGGTTTATGTTTCCAATGGTATTGATGAAGTAGAATTGGAAGTAGTGACCCAATCCGGAAGTAACTGGCGGCCGATTTCAGAGTTTCACTTGGCGGAATTCCTAGAATTGACCGATAATATGACGGTTCGGTATGAAACCGGTGATTTTGATCCCAGCGGTCACTTGGTAGAAGCGGCTGTGGATGCCTTCCTCGTAGTAGAGGGCGAAGTGATCAATGATCTGGATAACCCGACCGACTTGGGCGTACGCATGAATGTCTTTCCAAATCCATTTAAGGAAAGCATTGCCATGAATTATAGCATTGATCAACCCTTCCAATCGGCCAAAATGGAGGTGTTTAATACCATTGGTCAACAACAAGCGGCTTACAATCTGACTTCCGGACAAGGAAGTTTGGAGTTTGGCGCTGATCTGGCTCCGGGCGTATATACCCTGAGAATGGTAGTTGATGGACAATGGATTAAAACGGAAAAGGTAGTTAAGGTGCAGTAAATGCACTGAAGATTTATAAAATAAAAGTTCTTTAACAAATTCCGAGATACTTAGTGTATACGTTACGTTTTTACGTTTAAAAACGTAACGTATACACAATTCATATATCTAAACACCAGTCCCTTATCTATTTGCGCCTCAAGCTTCTCTTTTATATTGGATAAATGTTTTGATGTATGGTTCAATGAAAAATTGAGCGCCTGTTTTCCCTTATCTTCCAACTGTTTTTGAACATAAGCCTCTTTTAGTGGGGGCTTTGACAATTCCCGTGATCAGAGCCAATCGGAAGTATAGAACAACGCTCCAACCATACTCTAAAGGCGCTTTTGATTTACATTTTAGCTTGGACACAGTTACAAAGAGACAACCTTACTTCAATGCAAAAAAAAAGAACCGTTCTCAAAGGAGAACGGTTCCTGTTTCTAGCTCCGTTTGTAAAAACGGGCAAAAGTGCTGATGAGTTTATCCTTAGTGGGTAACCACTACTGGACGGACATTTATTCCTTGATCTGTTTTGATCTTCACTAAGTATTTACCGGAAGGCAATTGACTAACGTCAAAGATAGCCTGCCCTGTTTGTAAGGTACCTAAATCCTGACGAGAAATCAACTTTCCATCCATGCTCATTAATGATACAAAGACTTCCTTGCTTACCTCAGACAACTGCAAGTCGATTCGCAAGTCCTGATCTGCAGGGTTTGGATAAATAGAAGCAATATTCTCCTCGATCAATGGCTCTCTAGTGCCAACAATAGCTGGACCACTGAGGTTAGTGTTGTTACCAATAGTCATATTGGCCACGGGTACCAATTCACGACCAAAACCAACGGTGCTGTAATCCGTTTCTGCACCAACGGCTAAAAGGCTACCGTATCTTGGGTTATTCAAAGAGTCTGTAACAAATGCCATTGCACTGTAGTCTACGGCATCACTAGCGAGGAAGAAAAGAGTTTCATCCGCCTCATCCTGATACTGCAACATCACGATGTAGTAAGCATCATCCTCTAAAGGAATCGCTTGACCATCCAAATCTAAAGGAATCGTAATCTCGTCATTGGCATCACCCGCTGCAAATACATAAGAATTGAACGCAATTGGAGAACCGTATTCCGTAACATTGGCCTGACCGTCTTCGTTGACGTCACCGTCCCACTTGAATAAGAAGGTAGAAATCACTTTACCCTCCAGTGGCACACCTTGATTGGTCACACCGCCAAAGGTGACGTAGCGAGCATACAAACCTTCTCCGTTAGGTACATAATAGCAGTTGCCGTAGCTAAAGCTATTGTCGGCAGCAGGAGAGATACTTCTTGTTGAACCAAAGTCTTTGGAAAACAGGGTATCAGATACTTCAAACTTCCATTCAATAGAGTTATTAGCAGGATTGAAATCTGTGGAATCAAGAGAGACTTGGTACACACCGGTGTAGCTGCCTACAATTAGGTTGGCGGGATCTAATGCTTGGTCAAAAATGACATTTTCTGCCAAGGAATCAGAAGTCAAATCTCCATAAATGTTAGTGTCGTTGTACACCTCAGTACCATTTCCATCATGGGTAATAGTCAGGTTCAATTCAACGCCAGTGGTAGTACGACCACCATTGTTTTGAATGTCGGCGAGGAAATATACAGGTTCTACTTGACTAATTGGAGTAATGGCGTTTGGTGCTACGGCAAAGAAGTTAGAATTGACCTGCATGTCGTATGCTGGACGAGAAACAATCTTGATGTCGTCAAGAACCCAGAAGTAGAAGTCCATAGCAAAAGTGAATTTCACTCTTACACTGTCTTGGCCTTCCAAACCTTGTATTGGGAAATTTCTCACATTGTTCAATGCGGCATCATTAGGATTCAACCCTTCGTTGGCATTTTGTGGTGTACTCCAAGTGTTTCCACCATCTGTACTGAACGAGATGGAAGTTCTCAAGCTATTTCCAGCTTCATCTTGTGGTGCACCCGTTGCCGGGTTTAACAAACGGACCAGTTGATTGAATTCGAAAGACACAGGGTCTTCTACATCCGTCAGGTCAATCATTGGAGAGATCAACTCTGAAATATATCGTGGATACGGCTGAGAAGGTGCATTTGCCGGATCGCCACCGGTTGAGTAGTAGTCGGCATGCAGGATCATAGATCCGTTGCTAGCAGTAGATGAGCTGATGCTGGCATTTGGTGAAAAAGCACCGTTTCCAACAAACCCACTATGGCTCCACAACCAGATTTCCCCACAAGTAGATGTTCTTTCATAATTTAATACCGTCAAACCATCTGCGCTGGTCAAAGTCAGCATATTACCGGAAATAGTCATGATTGGATCGTCCAATGCCAAAGCGGTGCGTCCCCACTCATCAAGAGTGGTTTGAGCAACTGCCACATTAGTGAACCAATTGGTCGTATTGCCAGTGTTGGAAAAATCGGCTCCTCCTAAGGTTAAGGTTACCCCAGAAAGGTTGCTGGTCAGGGCGTCGGTTGCTCCTTCATCCCAGGTGTAGCTCCCTTGTACAAATGCTGTATCCGTAGCAGAAGTCAATCTAACAGAATATTCGGTATCTGTACTAAAAGAAAGTGTTGATTCGACACCGGAAATGGCTGCACCATTATACGTGCCATCCAATAATTGATAGGTACCGACAGGAGCATCAGTGAAAACGCCACATGAAATAGTATTGATGGTCCAGGCCCCGGGGCCATTGCCGAAGTCTTCGCTCCAATAAACATCCTGAGCGGTTGACTGAAGACTGAGGGTAAATAGAGCTAATAATAGCGTAAATGTTCTCATACACAAGAATTTTGTAAGTGTTTTGTAAGCAATTGGTATAATAAATGGATCATAATTATGCCCATTTGAAATTCGAAATGTAACTAAAGGAGTATGATTCATACAATAGTTGAATGCCTTTCAACCATTCAGAGGGCAAGATATTTATTTGTAAAGAAAGTGCTAGAAATAATAGATGTTTTTGTCATTGAGTTGATATAAATCAGTCAAAATTTGTCATTTAAGAGATAGCAATGAATAGGATTATGTGGATTAAGCTGAAAAGGAAGTCCCACAACCACAAGTATCTTTGGCGTTTGGGTTGTTAAAGGTAAATCCTCTGTTCTCGAGCCCGTCCAGCCAGTCGATTTCAATGCCGAGTAAATAAATGGCGTGTGATTTTTGCATTATCACCTTCATACCACCGATTTCAAATATTTGATCGTTGTCTTTTTCCACATCAAAACCCAAAATATAGGAAAAACCAGAACAACCTCCACCTTTGACTCCCACCCGCAAGGCATGATCGGCAGGTACTTTCTGATCATCTCTGATCTTTTTTAATTGGGTCACCGCTCCTTGGGTTAAGGTAATGGGTTGCAAACTTGTTTTAACTTCACTCATAGATCATCAATTTATGCTAAATCCACTGCAAAAATAATCAAAAAAACAACGTATGAAATACCGCCTAAGTTTTTAGATTGAGGTTTTTTTTACAATTCAATTTTTTCGCTGTATTAATAAATACTGCTGAACCCTCTTGGAATTGTGGGGATTGCACGTATTTTTGTCAAAATAAGTTTAATACATTTATATGTCTGTCTGGCTAAGTACTTTACTTGAGATTGTAAAATTGACTATTCCTGCATTGATTGTTTTTCTGACAGTCTACCATCTGCTGAAGCAATACTTGGAGAGCCAACGCCAAATGAAGGCTATGGAGCTTAAAAAGGGACAGCAGGAAACTACCTTACCCTTGCGGCTACAAGCCTATGAGCGTTTGTCCTTATTTTGTGATCGCATTTCGATTCCCAACTTGCTGTTGCGATGGAAAAAACCGGGAATGACAGCAGCAGAGCTCAAATACTCGCTGCTTTTGGCCATTCAACAGGAATACGAGCACAATATTACACAACAGGTATACGTGTCTGACCAGTTGTGGCAAATTATCAAAATTGCCAGAGATGATGCGGTCAATTTTATTAGCCTCGTAGCAGATTCTGTTGACTCAACAGCAAAAGCTGAAGAATTTAGCGAAGCGCTGATTCAGTATTTGTCTACTCGTGAAATGGGAGTTGACAAAGCCTTGATCGCGGTCAAGAGAGAAGCAGGCATACTGCTGTAGTGCGCTACAAAGAAATTTCGTTATGGCCTCAAATAGAAGAAAATTTCTTAGAAACCTATCAACAGCATTGGTAGGAACCGGTGCCATGCCCTATTTTCAGACGGTGCAGGGAAAATCCTTGCTAACGTCTTTTTCCAATATTAAAAGCATGCCTCTTGAGCAGGTAGCTCAAGAGGAACAATTCTGGCGTCAGGTCCGCTTGGCGTATACTGTATCCTCAGCAATTATCAACCTCAATAATGGGGGCGTCAGCCCGCAACCAAAGATAGTGCAAGAGGCGGTAGAGCGCTATAATCAGGAAAGCAATGAAGTGCCCTCTTACTTCATGTGGCGAATTTTGAATCAGGTGAAAGAACCAATCCGGCGAAAATTGGCAGCATTGGCGGGGTGTGATAGCGAGGAAATTGCTATTAATCGCAATGCTTCTGAGGCTTTGGAAACGGTGATTTTTGGACTCCAGCTACAAGCGGGAGACGAGGTTGTTTTGACCCGCCAGGATTATCCCAGCATGATGAATGCCTGGAAACAGCGAGAAAAGCGGGATGGCCTTGTATTAAAATGGCTTGACCTGAAACTTCCCGTTGAGAATAAACAATTATTGGTTGAACAATTTGTCAGTGCTTTCGGTCCAAAAACCAAAGTGGTGCACCTTACTCATGTGATCAATTGGAATGGCCAGGTATTACCCGTAAGGGAAATTGCCGATGTTGCTGCAAAAAAAGGGATACAGGTCTTGGTAGATGGTGCTCATAGTTTCGCCCACCTCGATTTTAAAATTCCCGATTTAAACTGTGATTACTTTGGAACCAGTTTACACAAATGGCTGTGTGCTCCTTTTGGTAGTGGTATGCTGTATGTGCGCAAATCCAGGATCGGTAAGCTCTATCCTCTTTTTGCGGCTGTAGATCCGGAAAGTGAGGATATTCGCAAGTTTGAACACCTGGGCACCCGGTCAATTGCCATTGAATTGGCCATAGGCCAAGCTATTGATTTTCACAAAATGATTGGTGCTGAACGGAAGCAGGCCCGGTTGAAATATCTCAGTAAATATTATCTGGATCAGATCAAGGACGAACAGGGAATCAAAATCTGCACGCCGGTGAAACCGGAAAATGCCTGTGCCATAAGCCTTATCAACTTGGAGGGCATAGACCCCACTGATGTCAGCAAGGAGTTGTGGCGACGACACAAAATCCACACTACCAGTATTAACCAGGCCAATTTGGCAGGAGTGCGAATAACGCCTAATGTATATACCCTTCCTGAGGAACTCGACGTTTTGGTGACAGCCCTGAAAAAAATCCGGGCAAAAAGCGTCAAAAATGATTAAAGCAGTAATCATTGATGATATTTCCCTCGCCATTGATAGTCTACAACAAGACTTGGCAGATTACTGTCCGGAAGTGGCCGTAATCGGTACCGCAGAAGGAGTGGTCAGCGGAGCCAAATTGTTGCGAAAGCTCTCACCGGATTTACTATTTCTCGATATCCAATTGATGGATGGTACCGGCTTTGATTTATTGGATATCCTTCCGGAAATTTCATTTAAGGTCATCTTTACCACCTCTTCTGATGCCTTTGCCGTAAAGGCTTTTAGAATGGCCGCCGTTGATTACTTACTCAAACCGGTGCAACCAGAACAGCTCCAGGAGGCAGTAAGCCGTGCTAAAATGCTTTTGTCAGAACAGCGCCAGCAATTTGATCTTCTCAAAGACAGCTTCCAAGGGGAGGCCCGGATCGAACGCATCGCTTTACATACGCTTGATAAAATCCACCTGATTCAGCTGGCACAAATTATACGCTGCGAAGCGCAGGGGAATTATACTACTTTTTACCTGGATGATGGCCAAAAGGTAATGGTTACCAAAACGCTGAAAGAATACGATAAAACCCTCGCCGATCTTGATTTCTTGCGGGTGCACCAATCCCATTTGATCAACCTCCGACAGATCGACTCTTTTGTCAAAACCGATGGAGGGTACCTCTTGATGCGTGATGGCAGCAAAGTTCCGGTTTCAGTGCGAAAACGTGCGGAAGTAATTAAGGTATTGGAAAGATTTTAGTGATTCAAAAAGGTTGCCAGCACCAGACCGACAATCTCTACAGCGCGTTTCAAAGTATATGAATTTCCTCCAATTTAGGGAAGTTGTCTTAGTGCATGTTTGTAGGTAGTCCCTGAAGTATATTCGGGCAAGCTATTCAGGCCCGGTAAAACCGGCAATTTTCGCTGCTAAAGCACCACCTTCAAACCTGCACTTAACGACGCCATAGCACATGAGCATCCGTTGGCATTGGGCTATTATTCGTGGTTTTTAAGTACGGGCTCCAAAGAGCAAACTACCGATCCGCACTATGGTACTTCCTTCTTCCAAAGCCCATTCGTAATCGCCCGACATACCCATGGAAATTTCTTTGAAATACTTTTGGTCGGTAAAGTATTCTGTTTGGAGTTGCTGAAAATGCCTTTTTAATTGTTGAAATTCGCGTCTTACTTGTTGCTCGTTATCGGTAAAGGTGGCCATACCCATCACCCCGCAAATGCGTATATGGTGTAATTTGGTAAAAACTTCCGACTTCAGCATCTCCCGAAGTGATGAATCGTCAAAGCCGTACTTGGTGTCTTCTTCGGCAATTTTGATTTGCAACAAACAATCGATTACCCGTTCGTTCTTTTGGGCTTCTTTATTGACTGCTTTGAGCACCTTGAAACTATCCACTGAATGGATGAGGTGTACAAAAGGGGCGATGTATTTCACCTTGTTGGTTTGTAAATGCCCAATCATGTGCCACTCAATGTCATCTGGCAAATTGGCTTGTTTCTCCGTGAGTTCCTGTACTCGATTCTCTCCAAATGCTCGCTGACCAAACTGATAAAGCGCCATAATGTCGGCTTCTGGTTTGGTCTTAGAGACAGCAACCAGCCGGGCGCCGTGAGTTTTGATCCGTTTGATGAGCGTTTGGTATTCCTGTAATTCCATGTTTGGAAGATGCTTTACTGGTTTTGACAATTGTTACGGTTATCTAAAAAACGGGCTTTTTTATGCATAAATAAAAATAACCGGCAAATAGTTGACGTTCTACCCTTAAGAAATGCAATTACATACCAAAATACCTCCATTATGACCGCACATAAATTTCAAAGAGCAGCCCGCTACAATCGCGCCAAAGCAGTATTCTTTACGGTCGTATTTCACGCCTTAGTTATTGGTGGTATCTTTTACTCAGGTGAAGGTAAACTCAAGCAGTATATACCAGAACAAGTATTGTCTTTTCTGGGGATTGACCAGGATCAACCCGCTGAAGAAGCTCAGGTGAATATGGAAAAGCCTTAGTGCATGTCTGGAGGTAATATTAAGTCCCGGTAAAACCGGGCTTTTGGAACCTCTCTTCGGCTATTTTTTCGTCCGTCTCGGCTCAGCCGAAATGCTCTCAAAAATGAGCCTCGTGAGAACCGAAAACCTGCAATTTTCGCTGCTAAAGCACCACCTCCAAACCTGCACTTAGCTGTTAGAACAGACCGTGCAATTCTGTATTGACCATATTAATTACTTTACCCAAATCTTCCGGATCGTTTTTAAAATCGATGTTGTCTACATTGATGACCAATAATCGGCCCTCTTTGTAGTTGGCAATCCAATTTTCATAACGCTCATTGAGTCGTTTTAGGTAATCCAGGCTCATGTTGCCCTCGTAATCACGGCCTCTAGATTGGATATGGGAAACTAGCGTTGGGATCCCTGCCTTGAGATAAATCAACAAATCCGGTGGTTTGATTTGGGAAGACATCGTCTTGAAGAGATCAAAATAGTTTTGGAAGTCCCGCGAAGCCATCAGGCCCATATCGTGCAAGTTGGGAGCAAAGATATAAGCATCTTCATAAATGGTCCGATCCTGTACCACCGTGGTATCCCCCTCATGGATCTTAAGAATTTGCTGATAGCGGTTATTGAGGAAGTAGATCTGCAGATTGAAAGACCACCGTTGCATATCCATATAAAAGTCACTGAGATAAGGGTTATTATCTGTAGACTCGTAATGGACCGACCAGTTAAATTGTTTTCCCAACTGGGTGCAAAGTGTCGTTTTTCCAGCCCCAATATTGCCAGCAATGGCGACGTGTTTTATTTTCGAACCGTTGTTTGATTCACTCATGTCTGAATAAGATCGTTTTCGATTGATGGCATCTCCATGTCGGAAATGCTTGGGAAATGAAAGGAACAATTCCTATTCCTCTTATCGGGGGTCACCCGCGACACGAAAATATAATTTAAACCCGGATTTAGGCAATTTTAGAGATAGATGTTTACTTTTGGACGAAGAAATGCTATCAAACTTCTAATAATTTGTGATGAAAATAGATAAGGCATTAATTTCAAGACTTGAACATTTGGCCCGGTTGGAACTTTCTGCGGAAGAGCGGGAAACCATCATGTCTGACTTGAATGAAATTCTCGGAATGGTGGAAAAGCTTCAGGAGCTGGACACCGATGACGTTGATCCACTGATTTATATCAATGAAGATGTTAACGTATGGCGAGAGGATCAGGTAAGCGGGCAAGTCGACCGGGAAGTGGCCTTAAGCAATGCACCAGCAAGCGACGGCACTTTTTTCCAGGTTCCAAAAGTTATTGACAAAAATTCGTAAACCACATTTGTATGAATGCCATTATCTCCGTTAAAGACCTGCAAAAGATTTACATTATGGGGACCACCCAAGTAAAAGCTTTGCAGGGCGTTTCTCTTGATATCCTAAGAAATGAGTACGTTGCGCTTATGGGCCCTTCCGGATCGGGAAAATCTACTCTGATGAATTTGTTGGGCTGCCTGGATACGCCCACTAGTGGGGAATATTGGTTGAATGGAAGTCAGGTTAGTAAAATGACGGACAGCGAACTGGCAGAAGTAAGAAATAAGGAGATTGGCTTTGTTTTTCAAACCTTTAACTTGTTGCCGAGATTGACGGCTTTAGAAAACGTGGCATTACCCTTGGTTTATGGAGGAGTTAGTAAAAATGACCGCCTTGACCGAGCAATGGAAGTGCTCAACCAAGTTGGACTGGGAGACCGAGTAGATCACCGCCCAAATGAATTATCTGGGGGGCAAAGACAGCGGGTAGCTATTGCGCGGGCCCTTGTCAATAATCCTTCCATAATCTTGGCAGATGAGCCTACCGGTAACCTGGATACCAAGACATCCATTGAAATTATGGAAATTCTGGAAAAGATCCACGACGCAGGGAATACGGTCATTTTGGTGACCCACGAACCCGATATTTCCGAACATGCACATCGCATTATTCGCTTGCGGGATGGATTGGTGGAAACCGATGAAAAGAATGACAACATTGTCAGTGCCCTCGATCCTACACACCGATACAATAGTTAAGAATAGCACTTTTTATGGCGTTTAAAATTTATACCAAGACGGGAGACCAAGGTGAAACGGGGCTTTTTGGCGGCAAGCGATTGCCCAAGTCCCATCTCCGTATTGAAGCTTATGGCACAGTGGATGAGCTGAACGCAAATATTGGCGTGGTATCTGATAGCTTGCAAGGAATGGCTGAGGCCAAGTCTCTGCTTCGTGAAATCCAAAATCGCTTGTTTACTATTGGCGCTAACCTGGCCAGCGATCCCGATAAGAAAATGCAAACGCCGGATATTACAGAACAAGATATCTCCATTCTGGAAACAGCTATGGACGAGATGGATAAAACCTTGCCGCCGCTGAAAAACTTTGTTTTGCCCGGTGGACACCTCAGTGTCTCCTTCTGCCACCAAGCCCGCTGCGTTTGCCGCAGGGCTGAACGCAGGGTAGTCGCGCTTGCCAGTGAAGAGGCGGTAGCCCCCATACTAATTCGTTATCTCAACCGACTTTCTGACTACTTATTTGTGCTTTCCCGTAAGATTGCTTTAGATCTTGGCGTGCAGGAAATCACCTGGTCTAGCCGTCCCACCAAGGAGGAGGAATAAAACACTTGGCTCGGAAAGTATAAAATCCCCATTTCTACTTACTATCTTTGGGGTATATGGAAGAAAAGAAATCTGTACTGGAATCATTGCCTACCTACCTCAGTTATCTGCTGGTACTCACGGTTATTATCTTTATCAGCTTTTTATTTCCGAATAATGTCAAGTTTAAATATCAATTTGAGCGTGGACAAGTGTGGCGTTACGACGATCTGGTGGCACCCTTTGATTTTGCCATTCGCAAATCGGATCAGGAGATAGAAGCAGAAAAGCAGGAGATAGAAGCAGATTTTTCTCCTTATTACGAGTTGCTACCCTCCGTGGCGAGAAATAGCAAACAAGCTTTCGAAAATCAGTTTAGTCAACAATTGACGGTCGTTAGTCAGGAGGAGCAATTTAAGGATGTCTTTGGCCAACCAGACCGCTATCGCAACTTTGGTACGGCGATGCTGGATCGCATGTACGAGCGCGGCATTATTTCCCTCCATGAAGACCATAAAAATAAAGGAAAAGATTTTGTCATCAATATAGTAAAGGGCAACACGAGTTATCAGCAAACACTCGACAATATCCTCAACCTGGAAGAGGCGCGAAGCCTGCTTAGCGATTCTTTACCTTATTCTCGTTTGGCGGAGCCTGAATTTTTATATCCGATTATGGAAAGTGTGTTGCGGCCCAATCTTTTTTATAGCGACACCCTCACACAAATGTTTCAGGAAGACGCTTTGGGAAGCATTTCTATGGCTCGGGGGAAGGTGAAAAAAGGCGAGCTGATCATTCCCCAAGATGGGTATGTAACCGATGATATCTATCAGAAACTGGTTTCCTTTCGCACCCAATACGAAAAGGAAATCAGTGATAAGAAATCTTATCTATACGTCTTTTTAGGGTATTTTCTGCTGACCAGCATCATTACGGGGGTGTTCATTTTATACCTTCGGCTGTTTTACAATGGCATTATACACCATTTTAGAGAAATGCTATTTATGCTGCTTTGGTTGTTTGCGTACAGCTATTTGGTGTATGCCGTGGAGCAGATCAATGTACTGAGTACCTACCTCATCCCATTTTGTATTGTACCCATTGTCATTCGCACCTTTTACGACAGTCGGCTTGCGCTCTTTACGCATATTGTTATTGTATTGATTGCGAGCTTTTTATCTTCATTAGGTTACGAATTTACCATTATGCAAATCTTGGCGGGCATCGTGGTTTTGTTGAGTGATGTAAATACCCGAGACTGGTCCCGCTTCTTTTATTCTATGCTTTTTATCTTCCTGACCTATGCTTTGACGTACTTTGGTTTGTCACTCATTCAGGAAGGAGCACTAGACAAAATTGATTGGTCCATCTACACTTGGTTTGCAATCAATACTTTTCTCACCTTACTCGCTTATCCGATTGTGCCGCTTTTCGAGCGAGTATTCGGCTACCTTTCTCCAATTACGCTGGTGGAACTTTCTGATATGAATCGCCCATTGCTTAGAGAATTGGCCATGAAAGCGCCGGGTACTTTGCAGCATTCCCTGCAAGTGGCCAACCTCGCAGAGGCTGCAGCCAATGAGATTGGAGCTGATCCTTTATTGGTCAAAGTGGCAGCATTGTACCACGATATAGGCAAGACCGCAAATCCATTGTATTTTATTGAAAATCAAAGTGGTAAAAACCCACATGATGAGATCTCTAATTTGGAAAGTGCCAAAATCATCATTGGTCATGTTTCTGAGGGGGTGGAAATGGCGCGTAAATACAAATTGCCGAAAGTGCTGATTAATTTTATTAAAAGCCATCATGGTACCACCAGAACGGAGTATTTCTATAAAAACCATATAGCAGAACACCCCGATAAGGAATTTGATGAATCACTCTTTCGCTATCCGGGCCCCCGTCCGATTTCCAAAGAGGAAACCATCCTGATGATCGCCGATACGATTGAAGCGGCCTGTAAAAGCCTTAAGAATCCTTCTGAAAAGGAATTATTAGACTTTATCGACAAATTGGTAGCGGGAAAGATCACTAAGGGGCAGCTGGAAAATTCCGAAATGAGTTTCAGTGAGTTTGAAACTTGTGTGAATATTTTTAAACAAATTATGAAATCGGTGTACCACGTCCGCATTGAATACCCGGAGGATAAGGAGATTCAAAAGAAATAGGATGACAGAGAGGGGAATAAAAGGTTACACTAGTTAATCCTGCTCTGCATCCTCCTTTTTATAGCCATACGGACAATGTCGGCAACCACTTTTACAGCAATAGCCTCGCTTGCGCAAATAATGTTCCGTGAAAACGTACAGGCCATTTTCGATGTAGTAATCAATGTTTTCCAACAGCTTACCGCTGTTCTGATCAGGCATTTTCCGAACTTATTGCTGGATGACTCCGAGAGATCAAGGCATAGCTGCCGAAGAGCACACCGCTGAAAAATAGATCACCGGCCAAGGTGTTCCAGAAATAAGGGATCCCATTGAAGTAGGCAGCGCTAAGACCAGCAGCTGTTTTAGGATACAATGGATCGATTACCCAAGCTCCAAAATTTGTAATCAAAAAGAAAACAATGGAAGCCAAGAGACTGGCTCCGAGAAGGTTCGTCACGTTGACTTTCTTGAGCAGGAGGAAGCCGATACCGGCAATGAGCACAAAACTGCTGTACACCCATAGATTGCCAAACCAGCTAAATCCTGAATAGAAGTCGGGGTACAATCGGGCGTAAACGAGATTGTTGAGCAATAAATCACTCATCCACATCGCGACAATGGGCACTAGGATACCCAGGTATTTGCGACTGAAATAGGCTGCACCAAACAGCGCCATAGCTCCAACCGGTGTAAAATTGGGAGGGTGGGGAAGGAGCCTTGTTAGTGCTGCTGCCAACACCATCAAACTTAGAATTCCGAATTTCCATTGAATGCGCTTTGCCATTTTCTCGTTTTTTTTTCTACTGCAAAGTTAATAAACACTTTGGTAAAAAGGTAGGTTGAAATTGGACACTTCTTTTAGACATCGTTTCAAAATGACGATTTGGGCAGAGTCCGCAATATTTACCACAAGACAAGTGGTTGAAAAATTTTACTTTTGTGTCTGATTTGAAGATATTATATATTTTGATCTTTGACCAAGAACAGCACAGTCTACACACATAATGCCAATACATGAAAAATTATTTAAAAGTCTCCTTCTTGATTTTAAGCCTTTTTCAATTTTCCTGTAATGGAAATAGATCGTCAGAAACTACTGTGGAGCCAACTGCCCGGGTAGCGACAGAGGTGGTAAATCTCTTCTCTTCTCGAAACTTTGCGCCAATTTTGCTGGAGACCTTTCAGAGAAACCTGGAGACCGAGGTAAGGACAGTGATTGCTTCTCCGGACAGCCTAATTGCGAGGCTACAAAATGAAGGCGATGTAAAGTCTGCCGATCTGGTCATTTTTGGCGATTTGGGAGATATGTTTGAATTAAAAAATAAGGGCATGCTACAGCCATATTCCACGGAAGTGCTTGAGGAAAATATTGCTTCTCGGAATATGGATTATGAGGGCACCTGGATTGGCCTAAGTAAATGGGCAATGGCCTTCGCATTTTCTCCTGCGGAAGTAAAGGAGACAACCATCAACCAATATACTGATTTGGCCAGTCCAATGTGGAAGGGGAAGGTTTTGCTTACACAGGCCAGTAATCGAGCCAATCAAACATTGGTGGCATCGATGTTGGCGACGGAAGGAGAGCATGCTACGAAAATATGGCTGGAAGGTGTGATCGCCAATTTGGCGGAAGCCCCCTTAGAAAACAGTTTTGACGTAATCAAAGCGCTCAATGAAAAAAGAGGACAACTCGGATTAATCAATGCATCCGTCAAATTATCTTGGCAATATTCGGGCAATCCCGATTATTTTAAGGAGGCCGATGTCATTGCGATGAAATATCCAGTCAATGGAGAAGGTGCTACGTATTACAACTTGACGGCAGCCGGTCTTTTTCTCAATACGCCCAATCGACACCGCGCCGTTCAACTGGTTGAGTACCTGACCAGTAAGGAAGTTCAGGAGTCACTAAGCAATTCTATTCAGGAATACCCCGTTAATTTATTTGCATTGCCAAACGATTTTCTAATTGAATTGGGGGGCTTTTCTGAAAAGCGCCTCGACTTTTCGGCTATTGCCAAAAAAATGGACCAAGCCCGAGATTTGATGAAGGCAGCCGGCTGGCAATAATCAATACGACGTTTTTTCAATTTCAATAAATAATTTTCTGCCCATGCAAAAATTTAGTCTGTTCGCTATTTTTTCGTTTTTGCTCTCTTTTACCGTTTTTATTCAAGCCCAACCGGATCGGTGGCAGCAGGCGGTAGATTACAAGATGGAGATCGATTTTAATGTCAAAAAACATCAATTTGACGGCAAGCAAACCCTGACCTACTATAATAACTCTCCCGACCAACTGGACCGCGTTTTTTATCACCTGTATTTTAATGCGTTTCAGCCGGGTAGTATGATGGATGTACGCTCCAACACCATTGCTGATGCAGATCCACGGGTAGGCAGCCGCATATCCAGTTTAGAAAAGGACGAAATAGGATACCACAAGATCAAAGTCCTAAAACAGAATGGGAAAGACCTCAAATATGAGGTGGTTGGCACCATTTTGGAAGTTACCTTGGCGGAACCCATTTTGCCAGGTGCAAAAGCAGAATTTTACATGGAATTTGAGTCTCAGGTTCCCGTACAAATTCGCAGATCGGGCCGGGATAATGAGGAAGGCATTGCTTACTCCATGGCTCAATGGTATCCCAAAATGTGTGAATATGATTATCAGGGCTGGCATGCCAATCCTTACATCGGCCGCGAATTTTATGGCGTTTGGGGAAATTTTGACGTATCGATTACTATTGATCGCAATTATACCATTGGTGGAACGGGGTACCTGCAAAACCCGGATGAGATAGGACACGGGTATGCGGGGAAAGGTGACGAAAAGGGCAAAGGCAAAGGCAAAAAGTTGACCTGGCACTTTGTGGCTCCCCAAGTACATGACTTCATGTGGGCTGCTGATCCCGATTATACACATGATACCTTCACACGGGAAGATGGTTTGGTTTTGCATTTTTTCTATCAAAAGAATGAAAAAACAGAAGAGAACTGGGCGGCATTGCCTGGTATCATGGACAAGGCTTTTGCCTACATCAATAAAAATTTTGGTCAGTATCCTTACAAACAGTACTCTTTCATTCAGGGCGGAGATGGTGGCATGGAATATCCTATGGCTACCTTGATTACCGGCGAACGGAATCTGGGAAGTTTGGTGGGCGTTGCGGTTCACGAGTTGATGCACAGCTGGTATCAAATGGTACTCGGCACGAATGAAAGCCTCTACGCTTGGATGGACGAAGGCTTTACCAGTTATGCTTCCAGCCGGGTGATGAATCACCTCAAAGGTCTTGGTCTTATCCCCGGAAAGGAAGTTGAAAACCCCTTTGTTGGTACTTATGCTGGGTACGTAGGTTTTTCCAAAAGTGGTATTGAAGAACCGTTAATTACCCATTCGGACCATTTCAATACGAATGCAGCATACAGTGTGGCTTCTTATGTGAAGGGATCTATTTTTCTGGCACAATTGCAATACATCATTGGCGAAAAAGCCTTTGACGCAGGCCTTTTAAAGTACTTTGATACTTGGAAATTCAAACATCCTAACTCCAATGATTTTATTCGAATTATGGAGAAGGAATCCGGACTGGAACTGGATTGGTACCGCGAATATTTCATCAATTCCACCCATACGATCGACTACGGAGTTAAGAGCGTTGAGGAGGCTGGCAATAGCACGAAAGTGACCTTAGAAAAAGTGGGAAAAATGCCCATGCCGCTGGATGTGTTAGTGACCTATAAAGATGGTAAGAGTGAATTGTTCAATCTTCCGCTACGTATCATGAGAGGGGCTAAACCTTCTCCGGATTCGGCAGTCAAATACACGGTGTTGGAAGATTGGCCGTGGACCAACCCAACCTATGAATTCTCGATTGATAAGCCCAAGGCACAGATTGAGAGAGTGGTTATCGATCCCAAAGGTGGCATGGCTGATGTGAATTTAGAAAACAATGCTTACGAATCGCCGCAGGATTAAGTGCTTGTTTGGAGGTGGTACTTTAGCAGCGAAAATTGCAGGTTTTGGGTTCTCGGGAGGCTCATTTTTGAGTGTATCTCGGCTCAGCCGAAACGGACGAAAAAAAAGCCGAAAAGAGGTTCCAAAATTCCGCTTTTACCGGGACTGAATAGCTTGCCCGAATATACTTCAGGGATTACCTCCAAGCATACACTAAAGAATATGATTATTAAAAAGCTCAAAGATATCGAAGCCTTTACGGCTGGAGATGAAACGATACTGAAGGAGTGGTTGCATCCCAAAAATGGAGATCCAGCTACTCCTTACAGTTTGGCTCATGCAGTACTTCAACCAGGAAAGTCATCATTACCGCATTGCTTGAAGGAGCGTTCTGAGGTTTATATCGTTTTAGAGGGGAGAGGTACCGCATTTGTGGACCAAAGACCAGTCAATTTATCCCCCAAAGAATTATTGTTTATCCCCGCAGGAGCCGAGCAATACGTGGTAAATGAAGGAGATGGGCCACTTGAATTTTTGTGTATAGTGTCGCCACCTTGGGATAAAGCCTCAGAGGTCGTCCAGTGAACGTTGTTTGCTTAGAATAAATGTAAAATTTGGTGGAAAAAAAGTATTTTTGCGAACCTTGTTTCTAACCAATCAGGGTAATTAACTATGAGAATATGTCTTGTAATTAACTGTCTTTCAGCATGATTTGTGCGTTGCCCTAACCTTAAACCACCGCTGATAGAGTATAAACTTGTTCCTGCATGAAAATTCTTCAACTCTGCAAGAAGTTCCCTTATCCTTTAAAGGATGGTGAATCCATTGCAGTGACCAGCCTGAGTAAAGCCCTTTGCGATTTAGGTTGCGAAATGACGCTTTTGGCCATGAATACCCAAAAGCACTATTTTGACCTCAATCAACTTCCCAACGATTTTAAGCACTACGACCAAATTTTCGACGTAGAGATAGATAATCGAATCAAAATCACTGATGCGGTTAAGAACCTATTCTCTCAGGAGTCGTACCATATTTCTCGTTTTGTCTCTGCGGCATTTTCTTGCAAACTGGAGGAGCTTTTACAACAGCAGGAGTTTGATGTCATCCAGCTGGAAACCCTTTATCTGGCGCCATACATCCCTTTGATCCGGCAATATTCTGATGCCATCATTGCGATGCGGGCTCACAATGTAGAACACGAGATTTGGGAACGCATTAGCAATAACACCAAATTTTTTCCAAAAAAATGGTATCTCCGTCACTTGACGGCGAAGCTAAAGCGTTACGAAATTCAGCAGTTGAATCAGTATGATATGATGGTTGCCATTACAGAGCGTGACCTTCGCCAGTTTCGCAATTTGGGGTACCAAGGGCCATCGGCAGTGACCCCAATTGGACTGAATTTGGAAGACTATAAGGCAGATTTTACAAGCTTCAATGCCTCGCCTTCAATAGCCTTTATTGGTTCCTTAGACTGGATGCCTAATTTGGAAGGGCTATGCTGGTTTTTAGATCATGTATGGGGTAAATTAACGCGAAAATTTCCAAAGCTGGAACTGCACGTAGCGGGGCGGAATACTCCTGATTGGCTGAAAAACACCAACCGTAAGAATGTGGTTGTTCATGGGGAAGTGCCCGATGCTTTGCAATTTATCAATCAACATAGCTTAATGGTAGTACCCCTGCTTTCGGGGAGTGGTATGAGGGCCAAAATTCTGGAAGGAATGGCCTTGGGCAAGGTAGTTTTGACTACCAATATGGGATTGGAAGGCATTGATGCAGCCGATCGTTCAGAAGTCATTGTGGCCGATACTCCAGAAGCCTTTATCGAAGGGGTAGAATATTGTTTGAACCAAAATGGAACGCTACAAAAAATGGGGCGGCGGGCACAGGACTTTATATTGAGAAATTACGAAAGCCATCAGATCGCCTCCGGGCTGAAGAAAGCTTACAGCGCCATGATGGTGGAAGCCTTATAAACCTGAAAAGCCTTGAGCCCCGGCTCAATTGTGATATGGAGCTAGTGCTGAAAATTATTTTTTATCTGAGCCTTCTCGGGATAGTCCATTCTTACCTGATTTATCCCTTGCTACTCAGGTGGCTGGCAAGAGGAAAAACCAACAATAAACTGGTCTATTCCGAGTTGGAACACATGCCGCATGTCTCTGTGGTGATGTCGTTGTATAATGAAGAAAAGGTCATTGCCCAAAAGTTGGATAGTTTGATTGGGCAGGAGTATGCCAAAGAGAAATTATCCATTTATATTGGCTCTGATTGTTCCTCCGATCGCACCAATGAGATTGTAGGCAAATATGCTTCCACTTATCCACAAGTACATTTTTTTCCTTTTCAGGAACGGCAAGGCAAGCCAGGCGTGGTCAATCAATTGGTGCAAGCCGCAAAACAGGATCATCAAGGTTCTACACATCATGTTTTACTGATCACAGATGCTAATGTAATGCTGAGTGCAAAAAGTATCTACCATTTGGCCAAGCATTTCCGAAATCCCGAAATCGTTATTGTTGATGCCCACATGGTGCATACGGGCATGCAACAAGAAGGCATTTCTATTCCCGAAAATCACTACATCACCTCTGAAGTTATGCTGAAGAATCGGGAGGGGATGGTGTGGGGGAAAATGATTGGTCCATTTGGAGGCTGTTACGCCATTCGCGCCGACTACTATTCTGAAGTGCCGAATACGTTTTTGGTCGATGACTTTTACATTACCATGAAAGCTTTTGAACAAGGAGGGAATGCCATCAATGAGCTTGAAGCGGTTTGTTATGAGGCAGTCTCTCACGAAATGAAGGAAGAATTTCGGAGGAAAGCTCGGATTTCAGCGGGCAACTTTCAAAACCTGTTGACCTTTCCCCATCTTTGGTGGCCACCAATCAATCCACTGAATTTTGCCTTTTTCTCGCACAAGGTACTGAGATGGTTTGGGCCGTTTTTACTGGCTTTAATTTTGCTAAGCAGCTTGATTCTAGGCATTTACTTCAACTTATTTTACCTTGTGCTGTTTTTGTTTTTATTCGGAGCAATGGTTGGATTACCCTTGCTAGATTTGGTGTTGGATAAACTAAATATTAACGTCACTCCTTTGCGGGCAGTCAGATATTTTGTATTTATGAACATTGCCCTGCTGAGCGGCTTCATAAAATTTGTAAATGGAATCAAAAATAATGTCTGGGAACCACCAAAAAGAAATTGATACACCTCAATTTACTTTAAATACCATTGAAGAAGCAATTGAGGCGATCAAAGCCGGTGAAGTAATTATTGTAGTAGATGATGAAGATCGGGAAAATGAAGGAGATTTCATCTGCGCTGCTGAGGCGGTGACCCCCGAAATTATCAACTTTATGGCCACCCACGGTCGTGGCTTAATCTGCACACCCATCGATGAGAAAAGAGCGGATGAATTGGGGTTGCCCATGATGGTTAGTTCCAATACCGCATTACACGAAACGGCATTTACCGTTTCGATCGACTTGATCGGACAGGGGTGTACCACGGGGATCAGCGCCTATGACCGGGCCACCGGTATTCGCGCTTTGATTGATCCAAAGACGAAAGCCAGTGACTTCGCACGTCCCGGACATATTTTCCCACTACGCGCCAAGACCGGTGGTGTATTGCGTCGTACCGGCCATACCGAAGCTTCCATCGATTTGTCTAGATTGGCCGGCTTTTATCCCGCGGGGGTACTTGTAGAAATCTTGGACGAAGATGGCAGCGCGGCCCGTTTGCCGAAGTTGATGCAAATTGCCAAACGCTTTGATCTGAAGATCGTTGCTATTAAAGATTTGGTGGCTTACCGCATGCGGAATGAGCGCATCATTAAAAAGGAAATCTCCGTTGATTTAAAGACCAAATTTGGTGACTTTGAAGTCATTGCCTACCGTCAAATCACGACGAATGATCTTCACTTGGCCATTAAAAAAGGAGATTGGAGTGAAGATGAACCCGTTTTAGTGAGGGTACATTCTTCCACTGAAACCGGTGAAATTTTAGGCTCTTTATTCGGTGGCTATGGTCGCCAGCTGGAAGCAGCCTTGAATTTGATCAGTGAAGAAGGCAAAGGGTTACTCTTGTACATGCGCCACGGTGAAAAAGGAGATGCCATGTTGCAGGTTTTACAGGAGATGCAGCAGGAGAACCAAAAGGAGGTGTCATCGTTGGAAGGTAAAATGGAAAGTGAACAGCGCGACTACGGGGTAGGTGCGCAAATTTTGCGGGACTTGGGCGTGAGTAAGATGCGGGTCATATCCAATCACCCCAAACGACGCATTGGTTTGATCGGGTACGGTCTGGAAGTAATTGAGAATATTTCACTCTAATGCGGTATGAGCATAAATACGTGATTGATCACTTTCATGCCTTGGAAGTGCAACAGTTGATACGAATGCATCCCGCCGGATTTCAAAAGGTTTACCCGGATCGGCTGGTCAATAATCTGTATTTTGATACAGCCGATTTCGCTACCTTTCAGCATAATTTGATGGGGGTATCCCAACGGGAAAAATACCGCATTCGCTGGTATGGAGTAGGGGAGGAGGCGATTTCAAATGTGCGCCTGGAAACAAAAATCAAGGACAATTTATTGGGGCGAAAAATCTGGACCTCGGCCGAGGTAAATGGGTGGGATGGACTTTTGTCCATGATTCCTACGCTGGATTGGACCAGGAAATTACAACTACAGCCGGTTTTGCTCAACGCTTACCAACGGTCTTATTTTGGCACATTTGATCAGAAATTTCGCATTACAATAGATCACCAGTTACAATTTGGGCCCTTTCAGGTGACGCAAAAAAAATTGATGCCCCCACTTGCCGGTAAGGTGATTTTGGAACTTAA
Organism: uncultured Saprospiraceae bacterium; assembly: GCA_964015035.1. Taxonomy (GTDB): domain Bacteria; phylum Bacteroidota; class Bacteroidia; order Chitinophagales; family Saprospiraceae; genus BQJU01. The sequence continues at coordinate 6,851 of CAXHCA010000023.1, read as the reverse complement.
GTACGATCAACAGCTTGCCTCCGAGTCAGATCGAATTACCCAATATCTGCCTTTTCGTGTAGATAAACACTCCAAATATGTAACGGGAACCAGCCTGATTTATCACTAAAATTTAGGACAAACAATGGTTTCATTATCATATTCACCAAGGTAGGCGATAGAGATTTCGAAGGCACCCTGACCTCTTTTGGTATTGGAAAAATCTTCCAGATTAGCATCGTAGCTAAAGCCAATCAGGAAGTTTTGGTACTCAATACCCGTCATGACAACCACGGCATCGGTATGTAATGGATTGATGTCATCAGCCGCCAATCGCAGCCACCCACCCACATGTAATGCCGTTCCATTGATGTCATTGACTAAAAAGCGAAAATTTGACCCGGCATTCATTGATTGGTGGGCCCCCTGGGAATAATAGAGCGCCCGAGGCAAAACCTGTACCGTTTCTCCAACCGGAATAACCAAGCCTACGTGTCCGGTGTATTTGCGTTTCAAATTGTCATTGGGGTATTTTCCAGGATCGCTCTCATCGTAAAAGAAACTTACTGCTGGCTCTAGTACGTGACTCAGTGCCGCACCAATAAAAAAGCCCACGCCATTATCGGGAGAAAAGCTATAATTTAATCCTACATTGTAGTCGCCAAAAGCAAAGTTGTTTTCTGGCAGGTCCTCACGAGTTGGATCACTATAGCCATTGGTACCATTAAACTGATCATTAAAGGACAGTTGGCTGTAATTGGTATTCCATTGCGACAAGCCAACTTGGGCCCCCACGGTCAGAAACTGATTGTTTTCGGAGTTGAGTGACTTGTGGAAGGCTCCTGAAAGATAGACTTGATTGATCGAGAAATAATCACTGGGGCGATCATTGTAAAAGACAACGCCAAAACCAACGGCATCCTTGATTCTTTTGGTTGGCGAAAAACTAAAGCGAAAATCAGCTGCCGCAGAAAAAGTTGCCAACGGATTTGGCAAAATGGAACGCCATTGATCCCGATAAATCATGGACAACCTAAATTTGCCCTCAAATGCTCCGGTCAGTGCCGGATTGAGGGTGGTTGGCGAGGCATAAAATTGGGTAAAGTGCTGATCCTGAGCAGTGCTGCTTGCAATGATGGTTATTAAGCTGAGCGCAACAAGTACAATTTTTTTCATAAATCGATCTTCTTTGGATGATGATTTTCCTACAATTTTATTCAACAATCCCTTTCAGAATTGTGGTGTAAAAATCCGGCCCAAGTTAGGGCTTATTTAGGGATGAGATTAAGTAATTATTGATTTTTTGTTGCTTGGCAACATCAAATCAACGGACTTTAACAGATATTTATTATTTTTGGAAAGAAGATGCGCCGAATAATCCAATTAATTACATTCTTTGAAGAACTTCGGGCTTCATTTTGGGAGTTTTGGAAAGAATGATTTTATCAAAACAGCAGTTCAATGGCTATCTGTATTTGCCCCTTAAGCATGGCTCCGGTTCGCAACAGCGCTTCCCACAAAAGTGAAATGATCACCCAGGTGTTATTTGGCGAAATGGTGGAAGTTTTGGAAGAAAAAGGCCGCCAATGGAAGAAAGTCAGATGTTGTGATGATCACTCAGTAGGCTGGATGGCATCAAATCAACTCAAGGCACTCACTCCCAGTGAATTTGAAGATTACCAAGAGCATTTTGCCTTTGTACTGGAATTTTTACAACCCGCAATGGCAGAAGACCATTTTCTGCCAATTACGCTTGGAGCCCGCCTCCCTCATTTTGATGGGATGCGCTTTAAAATGGGCGATGTTTCCTATCATTTTAGTGGGCAAGCTGTGCTACAACAGGAAATGAGCGTTTCCAATGCCAATTTCATTATCAAACTGGCTAAGCGTTACCTCAATTCACCCTATCTATGGGGCGGGCGTTCGCCGATGGGAATTGATAGCCCTGGATTTGTGCAGGTCATTTTTCGCATGGCAGGAATAAAATTGCCCCGTGAGGCAGACCAACAGGTTTTTCAAGGCGAAAATGTACACTTTATCGATCATGCCTGGCCAGGTGATTTGGCCTTTTTTGAAAACCAGAAAGGAAGAGTCAGTCATGTGGGGATAATTCTGGAAGATAAGCAGATTATCCATGCTTATGGTAAGGTCAGGGTTGACTCGCTCGATCATTATGGCATCTATAATCAAGACCTGAAACGATATACCCACCGCTTGCGCTTGATTAAGCGGTTACTGGAAAATCAGCAACAACCAGAAAAGAAGAAGACGGAAGACACCGAAGCCCTCCGCCAACAGATTGAACTTTTCTAAACCGCCTGGATAATGTCGTATTTAGTCAGGATATGTAATTCTCCTGCTCTATCCTTAGCCATTACGGCAGGAATTTTCTTGCTGATATATTTGCTCAATTGACTGAACGGCAAATCTTCACTCACCATGGGAAAGGGCTCTCCCATAATCGCTTCCACACTTTGTTCCGTGTTTTGAATGGGGTTTTCCAATAGGTAGCTCAAGACAGCACTTTCCGTGATGGAACCCACAATTTCATCATCTTTCAAAACCGGCATCTGTGAAATGTCGTGCGTTTTCATGATGTTAAAGGTATGTCGAACAGTATCAGAATGTTGCACGGAATAAAAGGTCCGGTCTTTCTTCTTAGAAATGACATCTTTGACTTTCATTTCTGTATCCAGAAAGCCCCTTTCCCGCATCCAATCGTCATTGTATATTTTACCTACATAACGACTGCCATGATCGTGGATGACCACCACCACAACGTCGTCTTTTGTCAGTTGATCTTTAAGCTGTAACAGTCCGGCCACTGCTGATCCAGCAGAATATCCCAACAAAATTCCTTCTTCCCGGGCCAAACGGCGAGCCATTACCGCGCCATCCTTATCCGTCACTTTTTCAAAATGATCAATTATATCAAAATCTACATTTTTGGGTAGAATATCTTCGCCAATACCTTCGGTGATGTAAGGGTAGATCTCCTTTTCGTCAAACTCTCCAGTTTCGTGGTATTTTTTGAAAACAGAACCATAGGTGTCCACGCCCCATATTTTGACATTCGGATTTTTTTCCTTGAGATATTTACCGGTTCCGGAAATGGTGCCTCCTGTACCCACTCCCACGATCATATGGGTGATTTTTCCTTCCGTTTGTTCCCAAATTTCGGGGCCGGTGGTCTCGTAGTGAGCCAGGCGGTTGGAAAGGTTATCGTATTGATTACACCAATATGAGTTTGGAATTTCCCGACTTAGTCGTTCTGCTATTGAATAGTAGGAACGGGGGTCTTCCGGGCTGACATTGGTCGGGCAAACAATAACTTCCGCACCGAGTGCTCGCAACAGGTCTATCTTTTCTTTTGACTGTTTATCACTGGTGGTGAAAATGCAGCGGTATCCTTTAACGGAGGCGGCAATGGCCAATCCCATGCCGGTATTGCCGGAGGTGCATTCAATGATGGTTCCCCCGGGTAGAATATCGCCTCGTTCCTCAGCGTCTACTAACATCTTCAGCGCCATTCGATCTTTGATCGAGTGTCCGGGGTTAAAGGTTTCTACTTTCATCAGCACCAGCGCCGGGATGTCTTCAATCACTTTGTTGAGCTTGACCATAGGTGTATTGCCGATGGTCTCCAATATGTTCTGGTAATACATTCGGGTTTGAAAATTTTAATGATGGTATTTGATTAAGACAAAAAAACGGGGATCTTTTGCCCCTAAAAGTTTTGCCGTAAGGGGAGATGCAACGACGACCACCGATCGGGAATAGGCGGTGTCAGGAATTCTTCCCACTACTTTTGCATAAACGGTACGGTCTCCCATCGGATTGGTTATACTGATAATCGAGTTGATGGGTGCCTCGCGGTGCAACACATAGAGGTCTGATTCTTCCCCGCTGTTTTTTTGCCAAACGGCTACTCCTTGCTGGTCGTATTCTCGCTTCCCTTCGGCCTCGCGAAGGTACACTTTTTTCATTGCATAATTCCTTCGCGCCAACGGGCCGCCATTAAACTCTCGGTATTCCTCGGGAATGCCGTTGATATTCATCCAGCCGACCTGGATAAGTTGCCCCGTTTTGACTTCCGTTTTGACTAGATTGTTTCGATGCATCAACGTATCCATAGGGATGCGGAAAAAGTGCTTGGAAATGCGGTACATGGTATCCCCTTTCTTTACTACATAGTAGACCGGAATGTATTCTCTAAGATTGAGGCCTTTGTCTAGATATCTGCGAATGGCCCGGTTGGGAATGGGGACTCGGATAGTAATACCTGGAGAAATGACCTGATTTTTGAGCCCCTGATTAAAATAATATAATTCCTCTACGGAGAGACCGTAAAATTTGGCAAGAGAATAAAGGGTTTGTTTGCGTTCGAGGGTATGGATGAAAATCTTCTCCCCGTAGGATCCGGTCTCTATTTTGACCGTATCTGTGGGCAATAGGTATTGCAGGCTATCTCCATGTGCTTGTGTAACCAGGGGGGACAAAAATAAAATACTGAGGCTCAGAAATTTGATAAAGCGCCGCATAGTGTTTCTCATATTGGTTTTGCCACAAAAATAGTTAAGATTATAAAGATGCACACAAAAATTTCTAGTTTTATGCTTCACAAATGACGATTGTTACTTTATGAAAGTACTGGGGATTATACCTGCACGATATGCCTCTACCCGTTTACCGGGTAAGCCACTCTTAGAAATTGGGGGACAAAGCATGATTCAGCGGGTGTATAAGAGGGTAGCCTCGGCTTCGTCCATAGACTTGGCCGTAATCGCCACTGATGATGAAAAGATTTTTCAGCATGTCCAGGGCTTCGGTGGGGTAGTTCGCATGACCTCCCCTGATCACCAAAGTGGCACCGATCGTTGTGCAGAGGTGGCGCGGGAGTTATCGGATTTTGATATTATTGTGAATATTCAGGGCGATGAACCCTTTATTGATTTGGCGGATATTGATCAGGTGGTAGGTCTACTAAAAGGAGAACAGGCCGCACAGATTGCTACATTGGGGACACCCATTATCCGACAGGACGATGTTTTCAATCCCAACATCGTGAAACTGGTTAAAAACTCCGCTGGCCGAGCCCTCTACTTTAGCCGCAATCCAATTCCGTACCTTCGCAATTATCCTCAGGAGCAATGGTCGGATCACCATGTCTTTATCCGGCACCTCGGCATTTATGGGTTTCAAAGGAGTAGCTTATTGGCCGTTACCGAGCTTCCTGTGGGCCAACTAGAAAGGTTGGAGGCATTGGAGCAACTTCGTTGGTTGGAGGCTGGTTTTAGCATTCAGGTGGGCATGACAGAAAACCCTAGTCAAGGCATTGATACCCCGGAAGATTTGGAAAAAGCCAGGATTATCATTAATAAAGAATGATCATAAGAAGGATTGATTAAAGCTAAGCGGCAATAGGTCTTTGGCAGAATTTATAATATAAATCGCGCCATTCTCTCCCTGGAGAATAAGCCTAACCGGACTTTTCTGCCGGTCTTCCGTCTCCGATAATACTTGTCGACAGGCCCCGCAGGGAGCAGCCGGCTGATGAACAGGATTGTGAACGTTTTGAACCGTAATGGCCATCGTAAGAATAGTGGCTTTAGGTTGTGCAGAACGCACTGCAGCCAGACAAACCTGTTCTGCACACAAGCACATTGGATATGCAGCATTTTCCTGATTGGCTCCTGAAATGATCGTTCCATCCTTTAATAAGACAGCAGCTCCAACTTGAAATCCGGAATAAGGTGAATAACTCTTGATAAGTGCGGCTTTGGCTTCCATCAAGAGTTGAGCATCGCGCTCTTGCAAATCTTCAATGTGCTGGTGAACCTCTATTAAGGTTTTGATTTCTAGCTTTTTAGGAGTTACCATTATCAAATTGTTGAAGTTTTAAGTTATTGTCAACTTTTTAAAATCTACACTTTGTGCTGATTGTCAGTGACTCAGCTATGGACAATCAGTACAAAATTTGTGTGTCCACTAAAATTTAAAGGAACGCACCGTATCTTTCTTTGGCAATGTAGTATATTGCGGCCAAATTAAAGAAATTTAACTTTTCTGCACTGTCGCTTTCGAAATCAACCTAAAATTAGTAAATAAAGTGATGGTATAATGCAGTTCACAAATAAACAGCGAAGCAATATGAACAATATTCTGATCATAGGCGCAGGTCGCTCTTCTAATGCATTGATTGATTATGTACTTAAAAAAGCTACCGAACGAAATTGGTTTGTAACGGTGGCTGATGCCGATCCATCCCTTGCAGAAGAAAAAGTCAATAATCATCCAAGTGGTCGGGGTACCTGGTTGGATGTGACTAAAGTAAATGACCGTCGAGAATTGATTGGTCGGGCTGATGTAGTCGTTTCTCTTTTGCCTGCTCACCTACATTTAGAGGTGGCGCACGACTGTATTAAATTGAAAAAACACCTAATTACAGCCTCCTACGTATCGCAGGAAATGTACCGATTGGGGGATGAGGCACGCGATCGTGAACTCATTTTTATGGGCGAAATGGGACTGGACCCCGGTATCGATCACATGTCGGCCATGCAAAAGATCGATGAGATCAAGGGGAAAGGGGGAAAATTGACGGCCTTCCGCTCCTATACAGGGGGAGTAGTCGCCCCAGAAAGTGATGACAATCCCTGGCATTATAAATTTACCTGGAACCCACGAAATGTGGTGTTGGCTGGACAGGGTACCGCGCAATATCTGGAGGAAGGTAAACTGAAGTTTGTGCCTTACAATCGCTTGTTCAAGGAATATTGGATGACCAATATAACAGGACTGGGAGACTATGAAGTGTATGTTAATCGTGATTCTTTATTGTATCGGGAAGTGTATGGATTAGAAGGTATTCC
>CAXHCA010000022.1:0-58987 GCA_964015035.1 uncultured Saprospiraceae bacterium | reverse complement strand
TCAAAAAACGCCTTGTTTTACCCAAAAAATGATGCTTTTCGCCAGCAAATCCGACCTCCAAACATGCTCTCATCCAAAACTTGTCTGAGATCATTCATTTTTAAATACTAAAAACCATGAAAAACTACATGAAATCCATTCGTTATTTTTTCCTCACTATTCTGCTGACCGGAGGATTGATGAGCCACCAAGCGCAAGCGCAAAGCGACCACCCGGCAACCATTGATCCAGCTACCAAAATTATCAAATTGGACGAAAGTGTTCCTTTTGGTTACTTGTATGAACTAGATATTGCAAATATGAATTTTGCTACCCAAGCCAAGGCAGAAGCCTTTTTTGCCGGGCTAAAAGCCGAATTGGCCACCTTTACGGTAAATTTCGACAAAAAAGTAGTCGCAATAGCTCTCAACTTACGCGCTGAACCCAAGTGGAGCGCCAAGGACTGGAATGCCTACTTCGCCAAACTCGTTAACACTGATTAATCTAAAATCTAACCTCAAAACCTCAAATATTATGAAAAACAATGCTTTCCCACAGATCGGGTTGTACACACTCGTTCTAAGTTTATGCTATACCTTTGGCTATAGCCAGCTTTCTGTCAACGGCAGCCTATCAGGCAACGACCTGGCCAACTTACTCACCGGTGGCGGAGTGACTATTTCCAATGTTACCCTCAATTGCCCCACCAACGGTTCCGGCTCTTTTGCTAATGGACTAACCACCAATATCGGCTTAAACACGGGTGTATTGCTGACGTCTGGTTGTGTCAATGTTGCTCCAGGCCCCAATAATAAACCCAATGCAGGTTGTGACCAAAATGGTCCTGCCGATCCGGACCTGCAAAAACTAGTGCCGGGTGGTCAAACGTATGACCGCTGTGTATTGGAGTTTGACCTGGTGCCTATTGGTGATGAAGTGACATTCCGCTACGTCTTTGCCTCGGAGGAATATGAAGAATACTTTTGCCGCCAGTTTAATGACGTATTTGCATTTCTGGTTAGTGGCCCCAAACCGGGAGGCGGAAGTTATGTCAATGAAAACATCGCACTAGTCCCCGGTACCACCACACCGATCACCATCAATAATGTAGGCCCCGGAACTTGTGGCGGGATCAACAATAGTTCCTTTTACGTGGCAAACGCAGGGGGGGCTACCATTCAATACGATGGTTTTACGGTCGTGCTTACGGCTCAAATTGATCTGGTCCCTTGCCAAAAATACCATTTCAAACTAGGCATCGCCGATGTAGCCGATGAGATCTATGACTCGGGGGTCTTTATTGAAGCCGGTAGTTTTGAATCGAATGATCTATTGGCCAATTTCACAAAAACAGACCCGGCCTGCCCGGGCGGTTGTGACGGAAAAATCGATGTAACCACTATGGGTGGACAACCCCCTTATAGCTTTAGCTGGAGCAATGGAAAAACCACGGAGGATATTACAGACCTCTGTGCAGGCTCCTATTCGGTGACCATAACCGATAATAACACCTGTACAGAAACCATTGATGTCACCATTAATGATGGAGTGGATAATACCAAACCGGTTTTGACTTGTCCCAGTCCAATCAACAAAAACAATGATCCCGGGATTTGTGGCGCGGTGGTCAACTTTAGTGTTACCGCCACCGACAATTGTACATCAAACCCCACCCTCACCGTGACGCCGTCTTCAGGAAGTCAGTTTGCAGTAGGTACAACAACGGTAACGGCCATTGCCAAAGATGGATCTGGTAATATGTCCACCTGCAGCTTTAATGTAGTGATCAAAGACAACGAAAAACCAACCGCAGCCTGCCCGGTTGCGAAGACCTTCAGTTGCGAAGAATCGACAGAACCTGATCATACCGGTGTACCCACCACCACCGACAATTGTATGGTAGGCCAAATCACTTATACGGAGGTGATTACGCCGGGAAGTTGTGACGGTGAATTTACGATTACCCGGGATTGGACGGTAAAGGACATCTATGCCAATAGCACTTCTTGTTCACAGACTATTAAATTTGAAGACAAGAAGAAGCCGGAAATTACCTGCCCGACAGATACGACCGTGACCTGTGACACCACTGCCGCAACGCTTGGTTTTGCTAAAGCTACCGACAATTGCGATCCGGCTCCGGTCGTCACCTATTCCGACAAAGTGCTGAGCGGAGATTGTGATTGGCAATGCTTCATCAAGCGGACCTGGAAAGCCACCGACGAATGTGGCAATGAAAACACTTGTGATCAGGAAATTGAAAAGAATGTCTTGCCACTGTTGGAAGAAGCGTTGTCTGCTGACTTAAATGGAGACGGATTGGTAGATACCCTGATTATGGGCAATACCTTTACCACTTTAAAGATCGGCCCGGAGTCGGCACACTGCCTACTACAGTGGTTTCCAAATGCAGGTGGCAACCCGGCAGCCCTAAAGCGGCAAAAAGGAGCCGTTCAGCCAGATTGCAAACCCGGCATTAACCCGGTTAATGCCGCTGGTAAGTTGATGAACCCCCTGTTTGCGGAAGGGCTCAAACTGGCCTTGTACCTACGGTTAAATCCCGATTTTGGAAAAACCAAACTCAATACCCTCAACTGCAATATTGCCCCTATTGTGATGCAGGGCTTGTCCAATAGTCCGGATGTGGATGAATTGATGCGGCTGACCCAACTGGCGCTGGGTAATCTGGCATTGGTACCACACTTACAGGAATTGCTGGATGCCCTCCTGTGCATTAATGGACCACTGAATTTGTGTGATGGAGAATAAAGCCACTTTGTACAGGTCAAATGGAAACTGCTTGTGTGAAGTGGTCTAAGTGCTTGTTTGGAGGTGGTGCTTTAACAGCGAAAATTGCAGATTTTGGGTTCTCACAAGGCTCATTTTTGAGCCCGTCTCGGCTCAGCCGAGATGGACGAAAAAATAGCCGAAGTGAGGTTCCAAAACCTGTGATTTGCAGCCTGAATAGCTTGCCCGAATATACTTCAGGGATTACCTCCAAACAAGCACTAAAGTTTCGTCACTCACGTACGAAGCAATGTGGCTTTTTTTCGGCCCGGGCTTTCCAGAGCCGGAACTTAAAAAGAGGTCCACCTATACAAGCCGCCATACTCACTGACAGTGAAGTTGTTTAAGAATTGCTGCGATAGTCAAAAATCAGGCATTTTTGTCCTGGTTGAGGCACACACGGAGCATGATAGCAGGGCTATCAATGCGAGTACGGAACGAAAAGTAGGGCAAAAAGGACGATTTTGGGCATTGTAAGTAGTTTTTAAACAACTTCAGTAGAAAAATTTAGACAATTTCTGCAAGTAAATATACTTTCTTAAGGCTACTGATCAGGCTATTTTCGCTTAGACCAGTAGCCTTTGTTTTTTTACCATCCTTCTGGTAGCTAGCACAAAATATTTACCATAAGTATTGCTAGTCATCTTATAAATCATATACCTTTGTGGCCATGAACATCGCAGCTAAATATTTGATTGGCCTGGCTGCCATCGTGGTGTACTTCCTCGGGGTTGGACGCCTACAACAAGATGCATTGCAGCAATCACTTGTTGCTGTTCTTTCTGATGGTCCTTCCTTCATCGAAGGCCCTTCATGGGATAATTCCAATCATTATCATCGACTACCGGTTGCTAAAACGGTAAGTCAGGTGCTGTCCTTTGCAACACCATCTCCTGCAAATGAGTTTTCCAAATTTCTGCTGAATGGCCTGATCACGCTTACCCATAGCGCCACAATTGGTGAGGAGTTTTCCAATTTTGTAAAGGCCCAACAGCAATACTTTGGTTTAACCATTCGCAAACTGATCTACCCCTCTCACTACCACTGGTAATCCATTTCCTGTCTACCTGACTTTCTGTTATTTAAAACTTATTATTACAAATTAGTGCATGTTTGGAGGTAGTCCCTGAAGTATATTCGGGCAAGCTATTCATTCCCGATAAAACCGGGATTTTGGAACCTCACTTCGGCTATTTTTTCGTCCGTCTCGGCTCAGCCGGGATGCACTTAAAAACGAGCCTCACGAGAGCCCAAAACCTTCAATTTTCACTGCGAAAGTACCTCCTCCAAACATGCACTCAGAAGGTGGCGATAATGCTTCTGACCAACCTTCTATTCAAAAAATCAATATGGATTACGCTTCAATTCTCATTACAATTGTCATGATGGCAATATTTATTGGCCCAGTCATCTATTTAAATACAGCACAAAAAGCAGCTGATAAAAAGCTCCTGAAAGTGTTTTTATCATTGGCCAGTCAACATCATCTAAATATTACAGAAGCTGATTGTTGGAACGGCAGGTATGCCATTGGGCTCGACCCCAAGTCCAAGAAGCTTTTCTTTATTAAGAAAGAAAAGGATAACATAACCGAGTCAGTCACAGATTTATCTAAAATTAAAAGCTGCTCAGCCAACCGCGTTACCCGTACTACGCCGGCAAAAAATTCAAATCGGGAAATCACCACCCGGTTGGAATTGGTTCTTATCCCGACCGCTTCGCAGAGCGATTCCTCTTCTTCAACCCTGATCTTTTATAAGGAAGATGAAAGTTCAGGTTTGGCCAATGAACTCCCATTGCTAAAAAAATGGGAACAAATAGTTCGGGATTTTGTAGCATAAGTGCTTGTCTGGAGGTAATCATTCAGTCCCGGCAAAACCGGGATTTTCGCTGCTAAAGCACCACCTCCAAACATGCACTAAACGCGAATCACCAGAACTGCCATGGTATATCATTCACCGGGCAGTTCTGGATGATGTCTAAGAGTATGTTTAAAATCACTCTAAGACTACCGTAATAAATTCTTCAGCGACTTCACCACACCCCTCCAGTTTGAGCCGACAATTGGCCTTGATCAGCTCGTCGTCTTTGAGCGAAACATCTTTAAAATAGTCTATTTTAACCCCAGTACTCCCGCAATCGTTGCAGTGACTCTTAAAGGGCACTTCGCCAGCAACCAAATTCTTATTGTATACACTCGGTTCCTGCACAAAATAGGTTTGCCCACAACCAATGCTCATGGTGCCATCAACCTCCACTTCCAATTCTGCATAATCGACCAGGTCGTTAGGGTCTCCTCCAAGTTTGTAGCATTTGGCGTTACTTCTTATCCAATGAAAATTCCCATTGTTCAATAATTCTAAAGAGGCTTGAAAGACGAAATCTGTACCACAAAAATTTACGATCTTAACCGGGATATGAATGTCATTGAAGGAACACTCATCGCCTGCTCTGAAGTCCACCTCTGTTTGAGCACCACGAGCGGGTGATATTATTGATTCCTGTTTTTCACAACTAAACAAAACCAGAAAAACCAAACAAAAAATTGAAGTTAAATGATTCATAATGAAATATTTACAAGTTAAAAATAATTACCGACTCAATATTTACCCCGAGCGCCTATCGCCCTGCACAATGTACCCTGATCTGGGTCGTGGTCTGCTCAGCCAACACCGAAACCACGTACAAACCAGCTTTGAAATTGGAGCAATCAAGACCATCAGGGGAATACCTATAGGTACCGACCACTTGCCCCACCGAGTTGCTAATCAGTATTTGAGCGTCCTCGAGGTGATCGCCCCGAAGATGAAGACGCGTTCGAACCGGATTCGGGAATGCCTGAATGATTGATGGCTCCCTGAACTGACAACTAGCTACATTCGAATAGCTATAGCTACCATCGCTATCTACTTGCTTGAGGCGGTAATAATTAGAACCTCGAGCCGGTTGATCATGACTAAATTGGTAAAATCGTTCGGATAAATCGTATTCCTCTCCGGCCAACTGCCCAATAAACGAGAAGGCCCGGCCATCCTTACTGTGCTCTATTTCAAAACGATCATTGTTGACTTGCTGAGCCACGCCCCACTGAAGTATATTTTTATCCCGTTGGGCCCTAGCCGTTAATGGATCGGACCACTCTACCGGTAAAATAGCCGAGCATTCGGCGTCGACCTCAGCACGCGTATTACAATTGTTGTCATTATTACTAATTAGGGCAATACTACCTGGTATCTCTAAAAAATCACAAACAGCCGCGACCGAACAGTCGCTGAGCTGATCATTGAATCGGATGAACAGAATATTGATGGATTCGCCATCCATATTCGCAATACCGGCAATATCCTCTAATCGATCATTCAGGGTGAGGGTCAGATTTCCATCAATGGTATTGAGGTTTTCCAAGCCATTTAAATCTAAAAGATTGTCATTGTCATTAATAGTAAGGTAGCCGCCAATTGTAGTTAATGTATTCAGGCCGGTAAGCGTTGTCAAAGTCGCATTAGTTGCGATGTTTACATTTCGTCCGACCGATTGCAAATCGCTAAGGCCATTTAAACTATTGAGCACAAGGTTGTTACTCAATTGCAAATCAAGGCCAATGGCGTTGAGTTTTTCTAAACCTGTCAGCTCCGTCAAAGCATTATTTTCCTGTATGCGAAGGGCTCCGTCAATCTGTTGCAAATTGTTTAACCCGGAGAGGTTAACCAATGAATGATTGCGTTGAATATTACAAACACCCCCTACAAAAGAGAGTCCATTTAAGCCAACTAGACTTTCCAGTGAATGATTAAAAAAGATGGCTAATTCCCCATTTACCGTTTGTAGGCTTTCAAGTCCAGCCAGATTCAAAAGCCCACTGTTTTCGTCAAGGGAAAAATTGTTATTGACCGACACCAGCCCCTCCAGTCCGGTCAGATTGGTAAGCAGATTGTTGAAGCTGATATCCAGGTCACCACCGATGGTAATGATATTGTGTAAGCCTGTCAAATTGGGCAAATTATCGCCATTTCTGATGGTCAAATCGCCATTGATGCTGTTGAGCCCTGCCAAACCGGAGATATCTGTCATCCCATTAGTTCTGATCAAAGAAACCTCATCGCCAACGTGATTGAGGTTACTAAATTCATCCAGATCAAGAAGGAGGGGTAAATTATTTATGAGTAATGAACCTGTTATGCTCGACACATTTTGTAATCCTGTCAGCTGTTCTAATTGGAGCAATTGAAAGAGCTCTAAAGTGCCATTGATGCCGTTCAGTCCACTCAATGCTGAAATATCATTGAGTATCTCGAACCCCCGCAAGCGGAGATCTCCGCCCAGGCTTTGCAAATTATTTAAACCGTTAAGGCCAGCTAAGGCATCGAGAAACTCCCATTGCAAATTGCCCCCAATTTGCTCGAGACTTAATAAGTCCGTCACCTCCTCTAAGTGATTTGCATTATAAATATTGAAATCGCCGCCCACCTCAACCAGGTTGTGCAATCCGGTAAGTGACAACAAGCTTTGTGTGCTAAAAATATCGAGTGAGCCATCAATTTGAATCAGGGGCGCCAGTCCATTTAGATTATCAATGGTCTGTCCTCCTGCTTCATCGACCAGTACATCCCCTAGAATAGTACTACAACCCGGATAGTTTGCCGCAAAATTGTCGATGTCTGCTTGCGTAGAAAAAGTAATTCCTCCCGGCAAACAACTTTGTGCAGCCAAGCCCGAAGATTTAAAAAACACCAGATGATTACAACAGAAAAATAAGCATAGCCAGCAAGTAAAAATAGCTCTAGCTCCGGTATTTGCGGTATTGGTCAACAAGATCCTCCGGTAACAGTGAAATAGCACACCAAGGGTCATAGGCTTCATATTGTGAATTTTTATGTGGTGATAAAGTTTTCACAACATTACAAGCATTAAGCCCCTAAAATCGAAAAATCCAGGGCAGCAAAAGGTAAACAGCGGGCCATGAGCAGGTATACAAAAGGTAAACACGTAGTAAACAAGGCTTATTAAACAATTGAAAATCAATCAGGTATAAAAAAAGTAATTTATGCAGTATTTTTGGCGCCAAATGATAAGGATCAACACCTATCCTTTATATCTTTGTCCACTTCGAGGCGGGAACCATTGCCTCCAATCATTAAACCTTGTGTGATCTATGGCATACTTTAAGTTCTTTGTACTTCTTTTTTTGCTCTGTAGTAGGCCATCAACCTGTTTGGGTCAGCAAGTAACAAACTGGCAAGAGCGCTTAAAAACGAGTGAGGGAATCGATAAAATAAGTTTGCTTAACGAGCTTACAACAACCTATCGGAAAATATCACTGGATAGCTCGATTCTATTTGCGAGACAGGCCATCAAACAGGCGGAACAATTGAAGAATGATTCGTTGATAGCTGATGCTCATTTGCGTTTGTGCCCTTCCTTCTATTTTGCCGGACTGTCTGACTCCACACTTTTGCACGCTACAATTGCCAAAAAGATCGGAGAAAGACTCAATGCAGCAGAAATCATTGCCTATGCCTGCCAATTGATTGGTACAGCTCATGAAAGTAAGGCTGATTTTGAAAAGGCCTTGACCTACCAACAGCAAGGGCTGGCCACCTATACCGCTATGGAGGATTTGAAGGGCATGGGGGCTATGAATCAAAATATTTCGAGCCTATACCTAAAAACCGGAGAGCTGGATCTCGCGCTGGAACACGCTATTGCCGCAGAAAAAATAGCCGAACAAACCCAACGTCCTACCAGTAGAGGATTGGTAGCGCTAAACATAGCAGATATTTATCATCGGATCGGCCAAGCAGAAAAACAAACACAATACCTATTCAAAGCGAAGGCTATTTTCACACGCGATAGTTTTCCCATCCGGCACGCCAATGTTTTGGAATATATCGGCAATCATCATTATGAAAAACAACAAATGGATAGTGCCATCTATTATTTTGCCCAGAGTTTGGCTATTCATGAATCCCTGGGTAACCCTAGAGGCATCGCCACTGCACACGGTAACTTGGGAAGCATGTACCAGGAAGTGAAAGATTGGAAAAACAGCTATTTCCACCTGCATAAAGCCCTGTGGATGAAGCAGCAGATCAAAAATTATTATGGCGCAGCTTTCGACCTGGTTAATCTCGGAGCCCATTTTGACCTGCAAAATCAACAAGATTCTGCCGTCTATTACTATTTAGAAAGTCTAAAATTAGCTTCCGAAAAGGAGATTACCTACGTCGAAGAAGTTGCCCTCAAACAACTGGTCGACTTTTATGAGAGAACGGGCCAATATCAGTTGGCATTAAAGTACCACAAGGATTACCTAACCCTTATTGAGGCAACCAAAGGAGTAGAGACAACAAAAAAGATTGCCAGCCTTGAAGCCCAATATGAATCTGAGAAAAAAGAACGCCAAATAGAAAGACTCGCTCTGGAATCACAGGTGCAGGCGTCTAAATCCAGAGCACTCCAAGTGGGAATATTAAGCCTGTTTTTCCTGTCATCTCTCGTCATTGCGGGTATACTCTACCGCCGCAGAAACGAAAGAAAACTCAACGCGCTTCAAAAACAAGTGCATGAAAAAGAGAAAAAAGAACTCGATCAGGAACTCATCTACAAGAACAAACAACTCACCTCTCATGCCTTACACATGGTTCAAAAGAATCAGGTTCTGCAAGAAATCAAACAGGAGATTAGAGCGCTTAGCGAAAGTGCTGATTCCAAAAATAAGAAAGCCCTCCACGCACTCATTCGCCGAATCGATTTTGATATACAATCGGATGAAGACTGGAATACGTTTAAACTTTATTTTGAAGAAACCAATCAGGACTTTTATACCAATTTGACCAAGATCAACAAAAACCTCACCACTACAGAATTGAAACTTTGCTCCCTCATCAAGCTAAATATGAATATAAAGGAAACCGCTTCCGTACTCAATATTGAGCCCACCAGCGTAAAAACAGCAAGGCACCGCCTACGCAAAAAACTCAACCTGGAGCAAGGGCAGGATTTGACTTCTTTTATTCGGCAAGTCGCTTAAATGCTCTGCAAAAAAAGGGCTTCCACGATACATTGTGGAAGCCCTTTTATCCAATAATCTTCAATACTAATTCTCACCCAAAATCACGACCAGTGTATAAATCAACCCTGGTACATAAAACAAAAGGGTCAGCAATAGAGAAATCCAGAAACGCGTAGAAAGGCCATCGTAAAGGGCCATACCCAGCGGTGGAATCAGGATAGTCACAATCACCAATAGCAAGAGATCATCGGATGCGTCTACCTTTTTAGCCTCTTTTATGGCAGACTTAATGTCCTTACGCATTTCTTTGCGCTTGGCTCGCTTCTCCTTGCGCGAAAGCTGATTCCAATCTTCTTTATATTTTTCTACGGCGTTCTTAACGTCTTCTTTCGCTGTTTCCTCCGTTGGATTTGGAGTTTTCACAGGATGAACCGCCATAGCGGGAACAGACAGGAATGTGCATAAAGCAACAAAGGCAATGAGCTGAAATACTTTCATAATATTGGTTTTTACAGTGAAATAAGTTTTGTTTTGATTTTTTTTCGAAGAGGCTCGCCTATTTAATCGTGCAAACAAATGTCAAATCTTGGTGTTCGGTTAGGCCACAGCAAACTACAACTATTTGTCATTTCTTGCAAATGAATTCTTCAGATTATCACAGCGGGAAATTATTGTTTTTGTCTGAACACAGGGATGGGAATTTTTTGCCATACAATGTCGTAATTTTGGTTATTTTGCGTAGGGTACAACCAGCCACCCCTTATGAATTGGCAATGATTTTTCAAAATCGGTTGGCTTAGTGCCTGTTTGGAGGAAGTCATTCCGTCCCGGTAAAACGGGGATTTTGGAACCTCTTTTCTGCTATTTTTTCGTCCGTCTCGGCTGAGCCGGGATGCACTCAAAAATGAGCCTCGAGAGAACCCAAAACCTGCAATTTTCGTTGCTAAAGCACCCCCTCAAAACATGCACTTAGCTGATTTACATCACCCAATTTTTGGTCTTGGTTGGCCAATTTTGTGCTACAATTTTATTAAACATGGCCGATTCGAGAAGAGCATCCAGTAGGTTACTAAAAAGAATGGAACGCGTTGTTGATAGTCAACAGCGCATTATCTATTTTTTACTAAGTATCCTTTTGGCTTTGTGGTTGACGTATGAACTAAAAGGAGATGCATTCATGCCACCACAAACCTATGTGCTTTTCCTTCTATTCTTTTCCATTGGCCTGTGGATCACCGAAGCAATCCCCCCTTTTGCGGTAGGGATTATGATTGTTGGATTTCTGGTTTTTTTCCTGGGCAATCCGGAAATCAACCATCCCGATAGCGCCGAATACATCCGGGTAGAAAAATTTGTGCAAACCTGGTCCAATAGTGTCATTTGGCTGATGCTGGGCGGCTTCTTTCTGGCCGAAGGCATGAAAAAAACAGGGCTGGACCTCGACGTATTTATGTGGTCCATTTCAAAATTTGGCAATCAACCGAAATGGATCCTACTCGGTATTATGTTGGCTACCGCCATCGCTTCGATGGTCATGTCAAATACCGCTACCACGGCCATGATGATCGCTTCAGTCATGCCTCTGTTGCACCAATTAGAAGACGATGCTCCTTTTGCCAAAGCACTGCTCCTTGGCATTCCCGCTGCTGCTGCCATTGGTGGCATGGGCACAATTATCGGTTCACCGCCGAATGCCATTGTTGTTGATGCCATTAACCATATTCAAAGTCTGGATTACAAAATCGGCTTCCTCGAATGGATGATCTTTGGGGTTCCTATCGCCTTGCTGTTGGTCTTGATTATCTGGTTTGCCTTAATCAAAAAATACGTACCCAAGGTGTCCCACATCAACCTGGACATTTTTCAAGAGCAGCCCCTTCCGGTAGAAGGAGACCCCCTGCCCGATCACCGGGAAATTCGCTTAAAAAAACGCATTGTATTGGCAGTCTTAGCCACTACTATCCTGCTCTGGCTAACCGGCAAGGTACATGGCATCCCAACGGCTGCTGTTTCCGGCGTTCCGATCATCATCTTGACGATGTTGAGCATTATTTCCGGCGATGATGTCCGCCGACTTCCCTGGGACACCTTGATGCTGGTTGCCGGGGGGCTTTCTCTTGGTTTGGCCATTCAGGAAACCGGGCTAGCCACCTATTTTGTCCAGCAATTACAAAACATCAAACTGGATTTTCTTGTCCTGGTTGCGGTCTTTGCGCTGGCAACTATTGTCTTTTCCAATATCATGAGTAACACCGCCACGGCTACCATCCTCATCCCCATGGCGAGCCTCTGGGGCGGCGCCAATCCACTGGTTTTGCCCCTCGTGATCGGTTTATGCGCTTCCTGTGCCCTGTTCTTGCCTGTTTCTACCCCACCTAATGCCATTGCCTTTAGTACCGGCAAGCTACAGCAAGCTGATTTTCGACTGGGTGGTTTTGTAGTGGGCTTAATTGGACCAGTATTGATTATTTTATGGGTGTTGACGGTGGTAAAACTGGTGTAAATCAACCCCAGTTTGCTACTCAAAAACATTATTCATGATCACATTCCTTCTCAAAATAAATCCCCAAATCTCCTGGCATTTACCGATATTCGCACTAGTTTTCTGAATCTTTGACAAATGCCGGATTCCAATGTCTCCCGGAGATAAGTCAAATTACCAGTTTTCTTTCACAAAACCTAGATTATGAAAAGTCAACTAATTAAATTTTGGGTCCTAAGTCTGCTAACCTTTACTTTTGCCTGTGGCAATGGTGAACAAGCTGCTACGGAAACCACCGAGGCCGATCCGACAGAAGAAATGGAATCGATGGCAACGGAGGTCACAGAGACAAAGACAGAGACAGAAACGATGGGTAATGAAAGTTACCAAATTACCGTCCTTAAAGGAGATCTTCCAAGTCCGCGTAAGGAAATGAAAGGTACCGCTGGAGATGTAGAAGTTACCGTCAACTACGGTAGCCCCGCTAAAAAGGACAGGGTCATTTGGGGCGAGTTGATCCCTTATGGACAAATCTGGAGAACAGGTGCCAACGAAGCAACTACCTTCGAAGTAACTCAGGATGTGATGATTGAAGGGCAAAAATTGCCTGCAGGCAAATATGCACTGGCCACTATCCCGAATGAGGACGGATGGGCTGTTATTTTCAACGCTGAAGCAGAGCAATGGGGCACGTACGAGTGGGACGATGCTAAAAATGTATTAAAAGTGATGGTGACCCCTCAAACAACTGAGACTATCGCCGAAAACTTGGATTTCAAGGTGGAAGGCAACGCGGTAGTACTGGTTTGGGATAATCTCGCTGTACCATTTAAAGTTTCTGCAAGCTAAAAGCAGGTTTGGAGGTCGGATTTGCTGGCGAAAAGCATCGTTTTTTGGTGAAACAAGGCGTTTTTTGAGGTTCCAAAATCCCGGTTTTACCGGGACTGAATGGCTATCTCCAAACATGCACCCAACAAAAAGTGCTGTTTTGTAGCCCAAGGTTGAACTCCAAATATGCTCTAAATGATAAGATAAAATATCAGACTTGAGCATGGGAGACTTAGAGAAAGCAGTATCTCCAGTCTCCCAGGTTCTGCTCGCCTGAAGTATTAGATGTCTAAAAAAACTGCCTTATTCATTATCAGTGATGTGGGTTAAGTGGAAACGACTTTATCGATATTGTCTAATCAAAATTCATCACGCAATCCGTTGGATTAGTGAACACATCTCTCAACGCAACTACCAAATTATTGTCAGTATCATCATTGGTATTGTTGCCGGACTAGCGGCGGTGGTCCTCAAATATACAGTGCAGGAAGTTCGAGATTGGATGTTGGGTAATGATCCCACTCAAGGACGGATTGGCTTTGTCTTTTTCCCTTTGATTGGTATCGTCTTGACGGTCTTATACATAAAGTATTTCCTGCGCAAAAAACTGGAAATTGGGTTTCCCGATCTCATTTTTGCCATTAGCCGCAAGCAGGTCAATTTGCCTCGACACGAGATTTATGCGCATACGGTGAGCAGTTCCCTGACAGTTGGTCTGGGTGGGTCGGTGGGATTGGAGGCTCCCATTGTGCGGACCGGTGCAGCTATCGGTGCCAATTTAGCCCGGATCTTACAGGTTGGCCGCAAGAAACAGACCTTGTTTCTCACTTGTGGCGCAGCAGCGGGCATGGCAGCAATTTTTAACAGTCCCGTGGCGGCAGTCATCTTTTCCTTTGAAGTCTTGCTAACCGATATAGCATTGCCATCTTTTATTCCGTTATTGATTTCAGCGGCAACTGGAGCTGTGACAGCCCGCTTTTTTTATTATGAGCAGTTGTTTTATTTACCCACCCAAGGCTGGACTTTTGAAACCATTCCCTTTTTCATTCTCCTCGGTGTTTTCTGCGGATTTTACGCTACTTACATGATCCGTAGCCTCCTGTTTTTTAATGATTTTTTCTTTCGATTAAAGACCAAATGGCTCAGATTGCTATTGGGTGGGCTAACACTGGGCGCCTTGATTTTCTTATTACCGCCGCTCTTTGGGGAAGGCTACTCAACCATCAATCAATTGCTCACCGGCCACTACAATGCCATTACCGAAAACAGCATTTTTTATCATTATACCGAATATCGGGGCTTACTGTTGGGCTTTGCGCTACTGGTTATTTTGGCAAAAGCCATTGCTACTTCTCTTACGCTCGCTTTAGGGGGCAATGGAGGCGTTTTTGCACCTTCTATGTTTTCAGGGGCAACACTCGGCTTTGTTTTTGCCACAGCCATCAATCAATTGGGTTTTGTTCAACTGCCCGTGGCCGACTTTATCGCCGTAGCCATGGCGGGTATTCTCAGTGGCGTCTTCAAGTCTCCGCTAACGGGCATCTTCCTTATCGCTGAGATTACCGGAGGCTATTTGCTCTTTGTTCCCTTGATGATCGTTTCCGCCGTCTCATATTTCGTCACCTATTACTTTGAACCTCAATCGTTGTTTACCAAAGAATTGTACCAAAAGGGATTGTGGGTACCGGCCCATGAAAAGGATAAACTGATCCTTAAAGATCTGAAGTTGGAAGAATTGATTGAACGCAATTTCCTGCCTATACGGCCACAACAAACTTTAGGTGATTTTGTCAATATCATCGCCCGTTCCAGCCGAAACTTATTTCCCGTAGTTGATGAGGAAGGCACTTTTCTAGGCATCATTTTACTAGACGATGTTCGGGAAATCATGTTTCAACCGGAAAAATACGAAAAAATCCGGGTTGAAGACCTGATGCATCACCCACCGACCATCCTCCAAGCCAATGACTCGATGGAAACCGTGATGGATAAATTTGAACTGCATCAGGCCTGGAACCTACCGGTGGTCCGCGATGGCAAATACCTGGGTTTTGTCTCTAAATCCAATATTTTAGGCCGCTATCGCCAGTCATTACAAGACCGTACCTCGGGTTTCTAAGCAACCTTTTTAGAACTAACGCCCCACACTTGAGGCTGGTCACTTGACATTTTTTTCCTATTTTGCCTGTTCAATCTGAAATTAGCTTGCCCTATGCAATTTTTCAAATCCTTCCTCATTCTCTGCCTTTTTCATGGCTTCTTTTCTTGTGACTCCTCCAGCAATCGTCCACCCAATATTGTGTTGATTATGGTCGATGACCTAGGTTCGGCAGATTTGGGGTGTTACGGCAGCGAGCAAATCATCACGCCAAACATTGACCAACTGGCCGCTAATGGTGTAAAGTTGACACAGGCCTATTCGGGAAGTACCGTTTGTGCGCCATCCCGTAGTACTTTAATGACTGGCCTACATACAGGGCACACCCAAGTTCGGGGTAATACCGGAGGGATCGCGCTGCCGGATGATGCCTTCACCATGGCCGAATTTTTCAAACAACATGGCTATGCCACCGGGGGCTTTGGCAAGTGGGGTTTAGGAGAAATCGGCACCGAGGGGATCCCAGAACAACAAGGGTTTGACCAGTTTTTTGGTTACTACCATCAAATTCACGCACACGATTATTACCCGGAATATTTATATAAAAACAGTGAAAAAGTACCCTTGCCGGGGAATAAAGGGGAAGCCGATTCCTATTCGGCTTATCACATCTTTGAAGCCATGAAGGCCTTCATTCAGGAGCATCAAAACGAATCCTTTTTCTGTTATGCTCCCTGGACCCTACCGCATGGACAATTTGTGATTCCGGAGAGTGATCCCGCTGTTGCACAATATGCAGAGAAAGACTGGCCGAAAAACTATAAAAACTACGCGGCCATGGTCTCCCTGCTCGACCGACAAGTAGGAGAAACCATGCAATTGTTAAAAGAATTGGGCCTGGAAGAAAATACGCTGGTGGTCTTTTGCTCTGACAATGGCGGTTTGCCCAATTTTGCCGAATTTCAAACCAACGGAAATCTGCGCGGTGGCAAACGAGACCTCTACGAAGGTGGGCTTCGAGTACCGATGATCTTCCACTACCCGGGCAGCATCCCGGGAGGCACGACGTTTGAGGAAAGCATTTATTTCCCCGACCTCTTCCCTACCCTGGCAGAGGCTGTAGGTTTAAAAAAACAGCTGCCTAACAATTTAGACGGGATGCCCTTCTATAACTACCTGCGTTCTCCGGGGTCGGTACTTCCCGATCGCTATCTTTATTGGGAATACCTGCCGTACGATTGGTCTACACATCAATATCAACCCAATCAATTGCAACAAGCACTGCGCTTTGGGAAGTGGAAAGCCGTTCGCTTAGGACCTGAGGAGTTTTGGGCGCTTTACGACCTTTATACGGATCCGACCGAATCGGATATTGTGACCCCATTTCATCCCGGTAAAATGGAGCAGTTTAAAAAATGGGTAGACGAAGCTCATCAAGAACCTGGTCCGCAAATTGAGCCGGCGCGCATTGATGGAAAACCCTATCGGTGATCAAAAATTGACCCCCAAGGTGAGGAAAAAACTACGCCCGTCAGCCGGAATGATCCCCGGCCCCGGGTAAGATTCCGCCCGTCTGGTAAAATAAGCCACATCAAATAGGTTATTGCAACTCGCTTCGAGAATGAGCCACTTCCAGCGGTAATTGGCAGAGAAATCAGCCACTGCATAAGCAGGAATAATGCCATTTACAGCCGTGGAAGTTCGGGTGGTGTTGGTGGCATCCGTGTAGTGTTCAGCAGTATAAGCCCACGATAAAGTTGCACCAAAATCGTGGTATTTCAAATTCACCCCTGTCCTAAAAGTAAAGGGGGGCACCAGCTCTACCTTTTTATTGAGAATACTCCGATCTTCCGTATTGATATATCGGGCATCGATCAAGGAGGCATTGATAAAGCACGACAATGTGGTCAGACTGTCCTGTGGTTTGATGAAATGCCACAAATTGGCTTCGGCAAAACCTTCCAGCCCCATATTTCTGGAATCGGCAATATTGGTTCGAAACCGAAAATCATTGTATAAAGGCGGCTCATTGGCTTTCAACACCCACCCGATCCTATCGCGATAAGCAATATAAAAGGCCGTCAAGTCTGCATAAAACCAAGTCTTCTTTATCCGCATTCCCAAATCGGCGGTATAGCCTCGTTCGTCCTTAATGTCTTCATCTACCTTTCCATTTGGATTGTCAATCCTCAAATCCGAGAAGTTGATCGCCCGATAATTTTGTGAAATATTTGCATAAAGCTCAATACTCTTAGAAAGGTCATATCCCATTCCCAATCCCAGCAATACAAAGCGACGGATGCTAGTGCTATTTTCTTCATTTCGGTTCTCTGAGACCAAATTACCGGCCCCGTCAAAGATGCGTTGCTTGTAATAACCTTCTGCTCCGGTATCAATATATTCATACCTGATCCCTGGAGTTAAGGTGAGTTTAGGACTCAAATAGAATACATTTTCCGCGAAAGCGGCCATGTTTTTATTTTGAAAAGTGTAATCGGATTTTTCTACATCCTCCGGGTTCAAGAAGTAGAAGTCCGGCCCTTGTTCCTTATTGGCTTCCCCTTGACGGGAAATGGTTCGCCCACGGTACAAGCGAATTCCAGCCACCACAGAATGCTCCCGCCCCAACCAATGATAGCGGTGCAACAATCGGATTTCACTGCCTATATTTCGAAAGTCGCCGGTGATCAAATCACGGTTATCTCCCTGATCAAAAACATTAATTGGGGCGAGGTTGCCCAAGGCCTGCCGCCCTGCTAGCACACCAAAGTTTCGAATATTTAAACGGGTCCGGGCAGTAAACCGATAATCCAAACTAAGTGAAAACAAATCCCATTGCACCTGAAACCAATTGCGTTCTCGGAATGACTGCCGTGGATCAGCCTCAAAATAGGTATCAGTCAATCCACCTGGCTGCTGGGCCAAATAATTGAGGTGTGTCCATTCGGCATGGAGGGACAATTTGTCGGTAGGCCGAACGGTAACTCCGGCAAAGCCATTGTGCAAATCAAAAGCGCTATTCTCCCGCCAGCCATCGCCCTTTTTGTATTGGTAAAAGGTGTAGTAAGACAACCGGCCATTGGCGATTGTACCGGATAGCGAGTTGAAGGAATTCAAAAAGTGATAACTGCCCATCGATTGGCGGGAAACCACACTGATCTTTTTATCCTTGGGAGGTGCTTTAAAATCAAAATTAAGCATGCCGCCAAACTGAGTGCCATATTGCAGCGAAGCAGCTCCTCTGACCACCTCTACCCGACGCAGGGCCTCAGCAGGTGGGGTATAATAACTTTCCGGATACCCCAAGGCATCGGCGCTGATATCATACCCATTCTGGCGAGTATTAAAATTACTGGTTCGGTTAGGACTGAGGCCCCGACCACCGATCCCGAGTTGCAGTCCGGCACCATCACTTTCCCAAATATTCAACCCGGTGATTTTGGCATACATTTGTCTGGGATTATTCGTCGCCAGATTAGCGGATACCTGGTCTAGTAATATAACTTCGCTTTTCTTACCTGCATAGATGGCCACTCCCTCTATCGCCCTCAAACGACCCAGCTTGACGCTATTTTGATCCTTTGAGACGACGGTGACTCCATCCATCTGATAGGTGGCATCATTGAGGTAGATAATATATTTTTGACCCTTTTCATCCGGAATAATCGTTTCGCTGTAAGTTTCTTTACCAATAAATGTGATTTCCAATAGCACTCTGTCCTGAGGTAAACCTTCCAGAGAAAAACTACCATCTACATCAGTTGTCGTCGCTTTTTGTAAGGCCACAATTTGCACCGTAGCTCCAATAATGGGTTCCTTGGTCTGTGCATCGCGAACCTCCCCTGAAATGGAAGCCGATTGCCCAAGCAAGCATTGCCCCAGAAACATCAATATAAAAATGCCCAATAACCTCATTGTGATATTATTCTCTGATTATCCAATCTTTCGCGCCCCACCCGTCCTGTACCAATGCCAAATTTACTTTGGGATCAATGAGTAGTCGGCTGGGGCGACCATTTAATGTCACATATACTTCCGCGCTCACCGCTGGTAGGGCCTCACCCTCTTTTTGGAAATGCCTAGCCAGAAAATGAGCAAACTGTAAAATCATATCCGGTTGATAAGCCATTAATCGCTCCTGCTGCGGCCGTAAAAATTGACTATTATCAACCATTCCTTCTCTGCCACTGACCGGGTCTTTCACATAAAAGGTGGCCGTTCCGGCTTTCTCTACCAACATGACCCGCCACGAAAAACGGTACCCTTCTTCCGTCCAAAATAGGTTTCCGGGATATAATAGATACCGCCAGGGAATCAGTAGCTGGAGCAAAAAATAACTTGCTAATATCCAAGCAATTAACTTAGTGCTTGGTTGGAGGTGGTGCTTTAGCAGCGAAAATTGCAGATTTTGGGTTCTCTGGAGGCTCATTTTTGAGTGCATCTCAGCTGAGCCGAGACGGACGAAAAAATAGCCCAAAAGAGGTTTCAAAAACTGATGCTTTTCGCCAGCAAATCCAACCTTCAAACGTGCTCTAAAGGTCGAATTTTTAAACCTACCAGTAAGGGTTTGCAATAATTTTTGATGAAACCTTTCCGGAAAAAAGATCCAAGTCCCCCCAATCATGACCAAGGGAAAAATTCCAATTTGAAACAGCAATCCCGTAAGTGTATGAAAAGCCACCACACTGAGATAAGCCATAACCCGGGTGGGTTTCCACATTAAAAAAAAGACGATCAACAAATCATACAAAAGACCGATCCAGCTAAACAAATAAGCGGTAATTTCCCAGGTGAAGATTTTCCCAACAATGGGCAGGTGAGTATGGGCGGGCAGCCATATTTTGAGGGGCAAGGCGTGAAATAACCAGTCTGCATTGACCTTAGCCAAACCGGCATAAGTGTAAACGATCCCGATTTGCAATTGGAAAATGGCTATGGTCCAGCGAGGTACCGCCTGTTGTTGAGCGATGGCACCTCGGTACACATCCAGAGAAAAAAGACGATTGGCAGGTACCCAAATCAACAAAAAACTGATCAAGGTGACGAAATAATAATGATTCAAATAATACGTCAAATCAATCAGCTCTACGTAGGTGAATGCCAGAAAAAAAACGATGGCCGAAAGGCGATAAAACAAGCCAAGAGTAATACCAATGGCTCCCAGTAACAGCAGAGCATGAAGCAGGTACATCCCAGTGGGTGGCAATAATTGCACCCAGGCAAAACCAAAGTATTTGAAGGTAAATTGGGTATTGATGAAATGATCTTCGATCCAGCCTAGCCACCAAAACCGGAGTGTACTAAATACCATGATGCTCCCAAAAACAATACGAAAAGTGACCAGAGGAGCAATTGAAACTTGCTTCGTCAACAACAAAGACCACTTTTTTATGAACCCATTGTTTTTGGACAGCCATTCCATTTCAAGATATCTTATAAGCTCTCCAGAAATGCAGTGACCGCATCTCGCTCTGCTTTGTTCAATTGGGTATACGCCTGCTTCGAGGCTTCTGCTTCACCGCCATGCCAAAGGATGGCTTCTTCAAAATTTCGTGCCCTTCCATCGTGCAGCAAAAAACTGTGATCATTTACCGTTTGAATCATCCCAATTCCCCAGAGCGGAGGTGTTCTCCACTCAGTGCCGGAGGCCAAATAATCCGGTCGATAATCGGCCAGACCATCCCCCATATCGTGTAGCAACAAATCAGTATAAGGTCGAATTGTTTGGCCATTTAGTGCCAATATTTTGTGCTCCTGCCCCGTTTCCATAATAGCGCGATGGCACCCCGTACAGTTTAATTCCTCAAAGAGCTTTTCTCCCTTTGCTACCATTGGATCATCAATATTTCTCCTTGCCGGTACCGATAGCGTTTGCAGATAGACCGTGACCCTTTTCAGCTGATCATCAGTCAGTTCAGGGTTTCCTCCGTTTGGAATTTCTTCACCGTGTTGAGTTTGCTGCGCTGGAGTCCAATCATCCTCTGGGAAAAGATTGGAGACCAACCCCATATCGCCATTAAAGGCTCCGGCGGCCTGTTGTTCCAAGTTGGCTTTATTGGCCTTCCAGCCAAATCGCCCCAAAGAGACTTGTTGGTGCACATCATCCCATACGTAATTCGGCCGCCCCGATATGCCATCTCCATCTATATCATGCTCATCCGCATACTCCAGGATAGTAGCCTCCGGAATATTTTCCAACAAGCCCAATCCCGGAATCTGGGGACCAATTCTTGGCGAAAACAGAACATCGTCATGTAAATCCCCATAAGCCAAATCAGTAAACTCGTAGTTAGGCTTACGCAAACTGTAGGAAGTTCCATCGGCATATTGGCCGGTAATTTCTGTATAAGTAATGCGTACGCCGCCTTCTCGCTGCACAGCAAGAATAGCCTTATCCTGTAATTGTCCTCCATAAACGGGTTCGGGCAACGGGCCTCCAAAAGGAGTCGCTCCGGGAATACTGAGCCGAAACAGCAATCCGTTTAATGGCTCATCGACAAAGGCAGGTGGAGCAGAACGACCATCTTTGAAGTGACAGCTACCACAGGAAATGGCATTAAACACCGGCCCCAAACCATCCAGAGAAGTAACGGAAGCCGGAGCCGTAACCCAATTTCTTCGAAAAAGAGAATTGCCTGCTACAAAGAAGTTTTCCTCCTCTGTTGTCAAGTTTTTCCCCTGTACGCCAAAGGTGTTTTCTGAAAAGTCAAAGGTGGTAAAATTATTACCACCCGAATAAGTTGCTGTTGGGTTAGAAGGATCAACTGGAGTGTCCTTCTGACATGCACTCAAGATTAACAAACTCATTCCTATGAGTACTCTAATGGCCCGCATAGTCATTATTTATGGTTCTTTATAAAATCATCAAATACAAAGGCTCCCATTTCCCAAAACGTGATGTTTCAGAAAATGGGAGCATGGTAGTTGTTGTTCTATTCTATAAAAAAGTCTATAATTTCTCTGTTTAGTGCATGTTTGGAGGTAGTCCCCGAAGTATATTCGGGCAAGCTATCTTTTCGGCTATTTCTTTGTGCGTCTCGGCTCAGCCGAGATGTACTCAAAAATGAGCCTCGCGGGAGCCCAAAACCTGGAATTTTCGCTACTAAAGCACCACCTCTCAACATGCTTAGAATTCCAGATCCAAAGCGACGCCTACATCCGCCAGCCGGTCACTTAAATCTCTTAATGCTTCAATGATGGGTAAAATATCATCCTCCGCATTCAAAATTCCCTGATCGAAAGGAACGGGTAATTCCATCATTGCCACATCAACGGCAGCAAATGCGTCATCTACAGCCTTGGCTTTGGTTTCATCGGCTACAGTGGCCAGGGCATTCATTCCGGTGCCGGCAATGGTACTCCCGTCAACACGGACATAATTGCCATAATAGACGTTCTTGATCCCCAAATAATTCATGGCAATATCAACGTGGGTATTGTCACTAAAACAGGAGTGCTCATCCTCCTGGTCTTTAGAATCTACAGCCACAAACATACGCTCTCCTGCCAACTCTCCTTTGCTCAATTCCCCCAGGGCTGTAAACACCTTTCCCAGAGATACTTTTGCGTCAAGCGCAACAAAAGAAGCGCGATAGGTGCCACCTGGTGCCCATTCCAACAAAACTTCTTCTAAATTGTCCAACAACAGATCAGTCACAACAGTCAGGTAAGTTCTTCTTCGGTCCTGGTTGGCAGCAGTACCACCATCCACAAAATCCGTGTAAGGACGTGCGCCAGGACCATCTGTACTCAAATCTTGGCCCCACAATAGGAACTCAATAGCATGATAACCGGTAAAGATGGACGTCTCAGAAATGGACTCATTCAAATCCAGCAAAACTTGCTTGCTAATTTCCGGATAAGTCCCTGGATCGTTGATCAGGCCAGCATTCGCATTGCCTGCTACATAATCGATAAAACTCTCATCCATTGGCCAGGCATTGATCAATCCTTCTGGTCCGTCTTCATCATCAATAGGGCCGCCATAAAAACGATAAGCTTCGGTTTGCCCGTAAGGGATTCTGGCATCTAGCCATTTGACCTTGCATGCTTCAAAATTGGCTGATGTCGGATCGGCCACAAATGCATCAATGGCGGCCTTTAATTCAAGCGCGGCGTTATAGCTATCCTCATAAGAGGCATAAACGATTTTGGCATATTGTTCTACTGCATCATCATAAGGAATCACAGTAGGGTCATCGTCATCTTTGCAAGCGCTAATGGTCAAAATTCCTCCCAAAAGGAATAATAGTAGGTGATTGAATTTCATTTTTAAAATAGTCTTATAGGTAAGTTTAAATAGGTTTTAATCGCCGTCATTGCTACTAAAAGTAATGGCTAAGCCGAGCAGTGAGGATAGATCACTTTTAAAATAGCGGGTTTGCTTTTGCAATTCCGTTTGCAAGGTGATCACCGCAGGGTGCTCTTCCTCTACCAATTCGTAGAAGGACCGATCGGTAGGTACATTGTCCAAAGCAGCAAAAACATTTGCCCACTGGGCTTCCAAACTGGTAATGAGCTCAGGACCTCCGACCACCTTTTGCAAATATTCGTGCAGGCCAATTCCATCTCCGTTGGCCCCTTTTCCATAATAAATGGCATCAATAGCTTGTATATGAGCCTTTAACATGGCCAAGGATATCCGTGAAAAACGACATTCCACCAAATCCGGCTCTGGGCCCGATTGACCAGCAATGACACCCGCCGGCAGGCCGACTTTAAGGTTTTTAATGACCTCATAGCTCCTTACAAACTCATTGTACAACAGGGAAGTGGAACTGCCCACACTGGTCCCGTCATTGCTGATAAAGGCACTTTTATAGGTAGGCCATGCATTGGCAATTTCGGTCAGTTCTTCCACTAAGTCATTAATCACTGCTGACAGGTAAGCCTGACGGGTAGGGTCTTGCAGCTCCGCGACCAGGTCATTCTGATCCGTGTGAAATAAAAGGTATTCCACCGCCAAAAAACCCCGTGTATCCCGATCGGGATTATTGAGGTCTGTGGCCCCTTGTCCGATATACCCCTCAATTCCTTCTGCATCAACCGGAAAAACGCCAATTTCTTCTACCAAAGCTTTTTTCAGTCCTTCTTCTTCCGCGGGGCCAAAGTTGAAAGCATTGGCACGCTGCCAGGCCAGGTAGGTCTCTTGCCAAGAAACTTGGGTGTTTTCTAAGGTAGTGATAGTGGGTGTTTGCTGAAAGCTTTCCCAGTTGGACTTTAAGTCCTGTACCTCGACCAACAGATTTTCATATGCGGGGATAATCAGATTACCGGCATAATTCTCCAGCATTTCCGCACGATCAAAATCAACCGTTGGCGCGTCATCATCATTGGAACAGGCAATTGTAAATACCAAGAGTACCATCAAGGGTACATGTTTTATTCGCATGGCTTCAAGTTTCATATTTAGCCCAAGACTTAATTAGACTAATTTTAAATAACAAAAGACAATGCGAAGGTACTTTCTCTGGCAGAAAGCCACAATACCAAATCTTTAGGAAACGTATTTACTAATATTAGGTAGGCAAATTATAAGATTAGGTAGGCCAACAGTTATTCTTGAGTAGGACGCCGTTCTTTAAAGCAGCTTCTTTGCTCCTCTTTACACTTGCTGATATGGGCTAAGCCCTCATCTGGTCCTACGGGCCCCATGGTACATAAGCACCAATATGTTGTAGTACCGGGATCAACATCCAGAAAAGGCTGGCCGCCACCTTCTAGCGTGCCAAAGGCATTTTTCGCCCGAAGGTAGCGGCAGTATTTAGGTTTGTCTTGCATATTCTACTATACAGCGGCCAAGATAGCCCGCTTCACTAAGGTTTTAAACAATTGTACTTTGTACCGATTGTGCGCCATGGGCGTTGCACCTTCAACGGCTAATTCACCAGCTTTGGCAGCCATTTTTTCATTGATTGATTTTCCGGTCAACAATGCCTCTGCTTTTGCTGCCCGCATCGGGACAGGAGCTGCGGCCCCCAATACAATTTTAGCTGATTTGCACCTCTTGCCGTCCATTTCCAAGACAACCGCCACATCCCCCATACTCCAATCGTAACTCTCTCGCTGTCCTTGTTTAATATAAAAAGAGCGAGTATTTGCCGTTGCTGCAGGGAGCATAATATTGGTAATGATTTCCTTGCTTTTGGCGTTATTTTCGCAAGTTACATTAGCCTCTGGCGTGGTAAAAAATTCAGCAAGTGGTAGTGTGCGTTTTCCATTGGGCCCGGTCAGTTCTATCTGACTGTCAAAAGCTACTAGAGCTGTGGCAATGGACGAAGGGTGCACACAGGGGCAAATGTGTGTATCAAAAATGGCGTGCAATTGGTTTTGCCCATTTTGCGCGAAGCAAATATCACCACCCTTTTTCAAACACTTGTGTCCCTCACTGCGGAAGTACCAACAACGGGGACGTTGCATCAAATTGCCACCCATCGTTGCCATATTGCGAATTTGTGGCGTAGCGGCATGGGCAGTCGCTTCGTGCAATGCCCGATAGTGGTTGTAGACGTCCTTATTTTCAGCCAAATTGGCAATGGTCACCATTGGACCAAAGGTCAACCCTTTAGCTGCATTGAATTCGAGTTTGGCCAATCCTGGAATTTGACGCAAGTCAATCACCCGTTCTGGCGAGACCAAGCCTTCTTTTATCAAATCCAGCAGATCAACACCTGCTGCCTTTACGATATGTGCGCCACTTTGGTTCGCCTTGATAATAGCCTCGGGAACCGTGCTATTCATCATCTTAATGGCATCATCAACACTGGGCGCTTTGGTATATTCGAAACGATTCATAAGATCTCAATTTAAATGGAAAGAAACAACTATTAAATAGCACGCAATGCCGCCAGCACCTTATCCGGTGTCATCGGCAATTCATAGATGCGTACACCGATCGCATTATACACTGCATTGGCAATAGCCGCCGCAGTCGCCACATTCGCCGGTTCACCAATACCACTGGCATCGGTACTGGAATGGGCCCCATAGTGTTCAATGATAATACTCTCAATATGTGGAATTTCCTTAGAGTAAGGCAGCTTGTACTGATCCAAATTAGTATTGACCATATAGCCGGTTTGCTCGTCCATAATCCGGTCTTCGTACAGGGCATACCCCAGCCCCATGATCACACCGCCATTGATCTGGCTTTCCAGTTGTAATGGATTTAGCGGACGACCGCAACTGTGGGCAGCTACTACCCGATCTACTTTAATAACGCCGGTTTCCGTATCGACACTGACTTCTGCAAATTGTACCGATCCCAAGCGATCATAACCGATGGCATTTCCCACCTCAAACCCGCCATAATCATCGGGCCGACTGGCTGTGGCCAAAATCTGGTTGGTGCGCATCCGTTTGGTGGCATCCGCAAAAGACATGCGTTTGGAGTCATCATTTTTAACAAAAACTTCTCCATTTTTCATCTCCAGGTCAGCAATTTCGACTTCCCAAGCACCGGCTACTTGTCCCAGCAATTGCACCTTGGCTTGATAAGCCGCATTTCGCGCAGCAGGCGTAATGGACCCCGCGGTGACACTACCTCCGGAGCCAGGACCATCTGGATAGTTGGTATCTCCAATCTTCACGGTAATCTCTTCCGCTTTTAGTCCCAATTCTTCAGCGACCACCTGTGCCAAAATGGTCTTGGTACCGGTTCCAATATCCTGCACCCCCGACATAATCTCCACGGAACCACCCTTGTTGATCCGAACCATTGCTGAGCTATCTACATGGATAATGCGTGGCCAATGGCCTTGGGCTACACCAATCCCTTTTTTCACAACTCCGGGAGAGGATCCTGGTTTTTTCAGGCGCCAACCAAATTTCTCCGCACCCTTTTGGCGTTCTACCTTCCGAATTTCGCTTGAATCAATTTTATCACGATAAGCCAAAGGGTCTTCTCCCCGCTTCTCTGCGATTTCATCGATGAGCTGCTCTAAGGCAAAACATCCTTGCACATTGCCAGGCGCACGGAATGCAGCTCCCGGGCCGGCATGGGTAAACACATCATATTGTGCCATGCGGAAGTTGGGACAGTTGTACATATCTTGAGCCACCCGGCCTACGCCAGCACCCAGGCCAATACCCGCCGTCCCATAGGAAGTGAGGTCAATGGCATTGAGGGTACCATCGCTATTGACACCAATTTTCAACATCTGCTGAGAGTTGGGGCGGTTGCCCACCGTTGTCTGTTCTTCCTTGCGGTCCAGCATCAGCTTGACGGGCCTGCCTGTCTTTTTAGACAATACCGTTGCCATCACCCCAAAGTGTCCTGCTCCAAATTTGGCGCCAAATCCGCCGCCCATGTACTCCGTAATAACCCGTACTTTACTCAATGGCAAATCAAATAGTTCTGCCAAGTCATTGCGTACGCTCTTGGTTGATTGTGTTGAGGCGTAAACGGTGAGCATATCTGGTTGCCAATCCACCACCACGCCGTGTGTCTCCAGGGCGCAATGTGTCTGCACTTGTGTGCGAAAGACGCCCTCCACCACAAAATCAGCCTCTTTAAAACCTTGTTCAACATCCCCGCGAGGGCCGCCGTAAAAACTACCGGTTGCCGGACCTCGCAAGTTACCTTGCTGCTTTCCGCCGGCCTCACCGCCAACATCGCCGCCGGTCTGCTGCTGCTCTACCTTTTCTTCAAATACCAAGGGTGCATCTTTCTCTTTCGCCTTGTCCATATCCACCACAAAAGGCAGGGTCTCATATTCTACCTTGATGAGTCGAATGGCCTCACGGGCAACTTGGTCAGAAACCGCGGCCACCCCGGCAATGGGTTGCCCAACATAGCGCAAAACCGGTAATTGATCGATATTATAGGTCTCTGCCGGGGTGTCGTGCCCGCCTTCTCGTTCTACCGTTCCTCCGGGTTCCATACTCAAAACATGCACCGCATATACCCCCGGATGTCGACGAGCTGCCGACAAATCCAACGACTTGATTTTTGCGTGTGGATGCGGAGAGCGTAAAAATTTGCCATACAACATGCCCGGCAGCTGGATATCCGACGTGTATTTCGCCGCTCCAGTCACCTTGTGAATGGCATCGATCCGGTGGGTTCGTTTGCCAACCACACTGAGTTGTTCATTTACAGGTAGTGCGGGCGGCTCATCGGCCGATACTTCCCGTTCTATTTCCGTAAGGTTGTGCCCCGGTATTCCGTATGGCAACTTTAGTTTTTGTTTATTGAGGTGTTTTACCGGCCCAAAGTCTTCCTTGGGAGACACCGGCAAGACGATATTTTTTTTATTCATATCTGCCATGATCTTTCTCTTTTAATGTGGTGAACAATGCCCTACTTCTTTTTGGCGGCTGCCAATGTCGCTTCAAAAACTTTGGGATAAGTCCCGCAGCGACATAGGTTACCACTTGTGGCGGCTTTGACATCCTCGAGTGTAGGGTTAGGGTTGCGTTTCAACAATCCGGCACAGCTCATCACCATACCAGGCGTACAATATCCGCACATAGCCGCATCGTGTTCAATGAATGCCTCTTGCACAGGATGCAATTGGTCACCATCGGCCAGGCCTTCTACGGTTGTGATCTTGCTGCCTTCTGCATCCACGGCTAAGGTCATACAAGAGCATACCGGTTGGTCATTAAGCCAAACGGTACAGGCCGAACAAGAGCCACGATCACACACCACCTTTGTTCCTGTAAGGTGTAAATGATCCCGCAAGGCCTCGGCAAGGGTCGTACGCGGTTCTACCCACACACTTCGTTGTTGACCATTAACTTCTAAGTTCACTTCGGTATCACCAGGTCCGAGTACGGGGGGCTGATCAGGTCGGGTGTCGGGTGCTTTAAAGCTCAATAAGCCGGTACCCACTGCTACTGTGCTAGCAGTAGTCATACCTGCTCCTTTCAGGAAAGAACGGCGCGAAACAGCTTTCTTCCCTTCGTTAGAGGATTGATTTTTCATAATAAAAAATTGGATTTTAAATCTGGCAGGAGAGTTTCTATGGTAAAAATAAGAAAGTACCAACAGATCAACGAATGATTGTGGATTAAATATCTGTTAAAAACCTTAAGAGTGCTATTTTACAGCCTAAAGTTTGACCTCCACACATGCTCTTAACGAGAGGGCACCACCGCTACTACGACCCCTTCCAACTTTCCATCAAAACATTCCTTTCTAAAACCTTATTTACAAACAGTTTTCTTAGCTTTGGATTTCTAAAATTTCATGCATGGAAATCAGCATCAATCAGCTCATCATTCACGAGTTAATTAAAAGCCCTGAAGATACCGAAGCGGAGGTTTTCCTTACGGAAAATTGCCAGCCGATCTCGGAGCAAGCAGAAGATCTGGTCACTCGACTGAATGCCACTTTTGAGCAAAAGGAGGATGTTTTACACGGATATTTGAGCCCTCCGGAAGATGCTTTATTTCCCGGTTTTTTTCAAAATTGGTTGGAAGGGGCGCAGATGGAAGCAGATTTTGTGGAATTTTCTAAAAATACCATGAATGCCTTGCAATTGGCCATCCAGGATGTGATTGGCGCCAAAGGGGGATACTTGGTTTATGCCGATTATTACCACTTCGAGTCGCGCATACTAGGGCTCTTCTTAGTGAGAGATACTGACGGCATCGTTTTTAAAAAGCGGGAGGAACAACAGGCCTTTGATTTGGAGACCACCACTTTTCTCAATACCGATAAGCTAGCCATGGCTTGCCGCATCCACATCGACAGATCAAAAAGTGGGCAGGGACGATTTGTGGAGTTGATCAAACACGCCAAGAGCCAAAAAGAGATTTCCGAATATTTCCTCAATTGGGTAGGACTGGAACAACCGGAAAGTAGCAAGGAATTGACGCATACCTTTTTGGAAGTGGTCAGCCAATTGCCCTTACCCAAAGATGAAGAATCAGGAGAGGTCGTACAAGAGGGAGAATTCCGGGAGCAGGTGCTCAATTTTGCTATGCGTAATCCACAAAAGACCATCAGTATCGCTGCTTTTGATGAGGAGTTTTATGGAGAAGAAAAAACGACCCAGCAATTTCTGGAGAATAATGAAATCCCTCTCGATCAGGAATTTCGCTTCGACCGCAGCACCATGAAGAAGTTCTTCAACTTCCGCCTCAGTGCCGAAGGCATTTCCCTGACCTTCAACCGCAATGATTATTTAGGCAATAAAGTGATCATTGATGGCGATAACATTGTGATCAACTCCTCGGAAATGGTGGAGAAACTGCGAGAGATGCTGGAGGAGTAAATCCGCTCACCTTCCAAAGTTTGGCAGTTTTGAGTAGCAGCGCTACGGACGAAAAAACAGCCGAAGAGGTTCCAAAATCCCGGTTTTACCGGGACTGAATGATTACCTCCAAACATGCACTGACGATGGCTACCTTCTTTTCTTCTTTCTACCTTTTCGGCTACGGTTCTTCAACACCTCCTGCTTGGCGTATTTCTTTTTATCGCCGATTAATTTATCAATCAAATCCTCGCGGCCAATAGCGGTGAGTTTTTCGCGAATCTGTTGGTGATTTTCGCGTTTGTGCCAAAAGAAAAAGAGGTGTTGCTTTTTCTTTTCCTTGGGCGATTTTGCGGTATAAACCGGTTTTAAAGTGTACGGATGCAAACCAGTATAATAGATCACCGTAGCCACCGTCATCGGTGTAGGGGTAAAATCTTGCACCTGCTCCAATTTGAAGCCCATGTCCTTGGTTTCAGCGGCCAAATTGGCCATATCTTCCACCTGTGAGCCCGGGTGACTAGAAATAAAATATGGAATCAGTGGTTGATTTAGCCCATGCTTTTGATTGATGGCTTCATACTTCTTTTTAAACTCGTGAAAGTGCTTAAATGAAGGCTTCCGCATGATTTTCAACGTATTGTCAGAAGTATGCTCGGGGGCCACTTTCAGTCGCCCGCTGATGTGGCAAGTCACCACTTGCTCCATGTATTCCTCCAAACTGCCATCATTCTTTTTGTTGTAGCTATCCACCAATAAATCATATCGAATTCCACTACCGACAAAAGCCTTTTTTACTTCGGGATGGGCATCTACCTTTCGGTACAATTCCGTCATCGGTTTGTGACTGGTATCGAGATTGTTACAAATCACCGGATGAATGCAGGAAGGGCTGACACAACGGTCACAGATCTCCTGCACCTTTCCCTTCATGCGATACATATTGGCGGAAGGACCGCCCAAATCACTGATGTATCCTTTATAATCGGGCATCTTAGTGACTTTATCCACTTCCTTGAGGATACTTTCTTCCGAGCGACTGGCAATGAACTTTCCCTGATGTGCCGAAATAGTACAAAAGCTACAACCACCAAAACATCCTCGGTGCATATTTACCGAAAAGCGAATCATTTCATAGGCTGGCACGGAACCGCGCTTGTTGTATTTCGGATGCGGCATGCGGGTATAAGGCAAATCAAAAGAAGCATCAATCTCATCTTCCAACATCGGCGGATATGGAGGATTAATGATCAAATTGTGCTCCCCTACCCTTTGGATCAGGCGACGGGCCCGAACTTTATTGGATTCCTGCTCAATGTGTTTAAAATTCGCCGCAAAGGCACGCTTGTCTTTCACACATTTTTCGTGGGAACTGAGGGTGAAATCCTCCCAATTTTTATTCACAGGTAACGGCTCGTCTTTCGGATGCAAAATCGCAGTTTGGGGAATAGTCCGAAGAGATTCAAAAGGAACGCCTTTGAGCAGTAGCCGTAATATTTCCCGTAAGGGCATCTCTCCCATACCATAGACGAGCATATCAGCCCCGCTCATGGTAAGGATATTCGGAAAAAGCTTGTCGTCCCAATAATCGTAGTGGGTTACCCGGCGCAACGAGGCTTCAATCCCCCCAATTAATACCGGTACATCCGGGTATAGCTGTTTTAAGATTTTGGTATAAGCACTGGTGGCGTAGTCTGGCCGAAAACCGGCACTCCCTCCCGGCGTATAGGCATCTGTAGAACGTTTCCGGCGAGCGGCGGTATAGTGATTGACCATCGAGTCCATACAGCCGGAAGTCACGCCAAAAAACAGCCTGGGCACTCCAAACTTCTTAAAATCCCGCAGATCATCCTTCCAGTTGGGCTGGGGAACAATCGCCACTCGAATGCCTTCGCTTTCTAATATGCGACCGATTACTGCGGTACCAAAAGCGGGGTGATCCACATAAGCGTCACCTGAAATCAGAATGACATCCAATTCCTCCCAGCCCCTCATCTCCACTTCTTTCTTCGTAATGGGTAGCCAATCCGTCACCGGTCGCTGCTCTATCATGGTCAAAATGGTTTAATCCTGTGCAGTAACCCTGAATGGGAAACCTGCTTTAGTTTCTAATACTACACAAAATTACGGGTATTTTAGCACATAAGCACGTTTCTCTCATTTCGTTCTTCATCAATTTTGACCAGTAACTTCATAGAGGCGGTACTCCTCAATCACTCTGATTAGCTTTTCTGCGTAGTATGGATCCGTAGCGTAGCTGCTGTCTTCCAGGGTCTGCGCCCAAAGCCGGTAATCAGATACCGGTGGGGCCAGCAACCAGGAATATGCGGTTCGACTCAGAATAAATCGCCCAAAATCTTGGTAGCTTTCGCGAATTAGCGGGTACTTCCTGAAGCACTCAAAAGAGGTAGACAGCTCACTTCCCCAGTATTCTGCACTATTTTTACAATAGGTAGAACCCCACCAATTATTGGCCTTTATACCAAAATGGTTATTGGCCTGTAACGCCAATTCACTTTTGCCCCAATTGCTCTCCAATCCGGCAATAGCCAAAATAACCGGTATCGGAATATTCGTTTTTTGATTCAATTCTACCGACAGGTACCGATATTGTTTGATGTATTTATTGACCTGCCAAGGTCGCTCATTGGGTGAGGAATGCTCGTGAATGGATGAAGCCGTCAAAAGACCTAAACACAATAGGAGGAGAGCACCGGTATACAACCGGCCCCTCAGCGAACTTTGTTTCATGTATTTACATTTGGGTTTAGTCTCGTAAAAATAAAGGTTCCTTGACAAAATCCATCAAAGAACGAAAATAAAAAAGTATACGATTTTTTTTCATGCAATGCGGCAAAAGAATAGAGGTTGACATTCTTGGGCCACAAAAGAAATCCTGCCGTTTTTGAAAAAAATCATCCTTCAATTATTTTATTTTCATAAAATATTGAAAGTTTTGAAAAAACAATATAACTTACCCCGAAAATTGAATATGGCTTTTTATTTTCACTACCCCAAGCCCAATCTCCTGCAGCGATTCTTACAAAGCCAGGCC
The DNA here is from genome assembly GCA_964015035.1 of uncultured Saprospiraceae bacterium. GTDB lineage: Bacteria > Bacteroidota > Bacteroidia > Chitinophagales > Saprospiraceae > BQJU01. The sequence continues at coordinate 25,546 of CAXHCA010000022.1, read as the reverse complement.
ACCCAACCACTGGCGTACCGGGAGGCAGGGCAATCCAAGGCTGAATTTCCGAAAGGATACAACCACGACCGAAATGAAATTTTTCTGGGAGAAGGGAAAAGGACTTTTATATTGGCAAAGCGTGCACTCGCTGATTGGCAAATGTTTCCAAAGCATTGGACCAATATATATCCCCAAAAAACCAATATTCAAGTGGGAGAGAACGTCGTCGTTCTCTTCCGCTTATTTGGACTTTGGTGGTTGAATGCAAGCCGAATTGTTTATACCATTGATACCCCCAATCACTATGGCTTCGCCTACGGTACTTTGCCTGCCCATGTAGAACGTGGGGAAGAATGCTTCAGCATTCGCATGGATGATCAAGGTAAAGTTTGGTACGAAATAAAGGCCTTTTCCCACCCTGGTCACTGGTGGGTATGGGTAGCCTATCCCGTTGCTCGGTATTTTCAGCGGAAGTTTGTCCGTGATTCCAAGGCCCATCTATTTCAAATTGTACAACAAGTTGCCGATGACGCTAAAGTTTAAAATACACTCCGCTTGGCCATTTTATGGAATGGTGCTCTGGTTACTCTTGATCGCAATGGGGTCAGGGCCAGAATTGGCTCCAAAATCAATTGGTTGGGTTTTGGCAATATTGCTACTGGCCCCCCTTGTGCTGATTCCTTGGGCATTGCAGCTGATAAACGCTGTATTGCCATTTTCCGAAAGGGTCCGGGGGGTAGTTTTTCTGGCAGCCATTTGTGTTGGACTTGCCTTTGCTTTACCCTCAGGCCTCTTGGCTGCGATATTAAGCCTTCCCTGGTTTGTCATCACTATCTTTTTAGCCAGATCGGTGCTCAAGACACACCTCGCGAGTTCAAATAGTCGCTCTTGGAGCATTCGTTGCCAGGCTAGTGGCTTTCTATTTCTTCCCATTGGAGCGGCCGCGGCCTTTGCCAATCGCCTGGGGGTTGAACCCTTGGAATTCACGCCAATCATCATCTTACTGACCACAGTACATTTTCACTATGCCGGCTTTTTCCTGCCCTTACTTACCAGTTGGGCTTTGAGAAGCTGTGTTAAACCTAATCTTTGTACAAAATCGATTGCCATTGGCATCATTAGTGGCGTCCCTTTGGTAGGACTAGGGATCACAACCTCACAACTAGGTTTCCCACCTTGGATTGAAACTGCTTCAGTAAGTGTACTTGCCCTTGCGGCAATAGGCAGTGCCTTAGTACAGCTAAAAAATGCACTACGGCATTCCTCTGTTTGCTTATTCATAAGTGCCCTAGCTTTGCTCCTAGGTATGGCCTTGGCTCTTTGTTACGGATGGCGGCATTATTTCCCAATTTCTTTCCTCAGTATCCCCTGGATGTATGCGGTGCATGGCACCTTAAACTCGATTGGTTTTGCTGCGTTGGGAGTGGTAGGATGGTGGCGGGTAAAAAAATCCCCGGCCGAAGCAGGTGGGCTTGGGCTCGGCCAGGGAAAAGGTTAGTAGGGTTAAAAAATTAAACTTCTTCCAGTTCTGCTTGATGTGCTTTCACCAACTCCTGTTGTAACTCAAACGGTACGGCATTAAATTCTGAGAATTCCCGGCTAAATTTAGCACGTCCTTGGGTTAAAGACCGTAAAGTTGATGAATATTGGTACAATTCTGATAATGGAACTTTGGCCTTGATTTTTTGATAATGCCCATCCGAATCCATTCCTTGGATGATGGCCCTGCGAGTTTGCAAGTCACCCATTACATCACCCATCACATCATCTGAACAAAGAATTTCTAAGTTATAGATAGGTTCCATTAATTTGGGTGAGGCATTTTCAAAAGCATCCTTAAAGGCCTGCGTACTCGCCAGCATAAATGCCATATCATTAGAGTCTACGGCGTGCATTTTTCCATCAAAAACAGACACGCGAATATCCTGGCAGTAGGACCCGGTCAGTGGGCCTTCTTCCATTTTGTGCATGATCCCTTTTTTGATCGCATTGGTATACTTTGCGTCAATGGAGCCCCCCACGATGCACCAGTAGAAGGCCAGCTTCCCTCCCCATGGCAGCTCTTCCACTTCTTTATTCCGCACGGTCAAACCATCTGGATCGGGCATGTCCTCTTCGAACGGCTCAATACGCATGTGAACTTCTGCAAATTGTCCGGCACCACCCGTTTGCTTTTTGTGGCGATACATGGTATCAGCCCGCTTAGTGATGGTTTCTCGATAAGAGATGCGCGGTTTAATGAAATCCATAGAAATATTGTGCACCTTCTCAATGCGGTATTTCACCAAATCCAAGTGCAGTTGCCCTTGTCCATGCAGGAGGGTTTGCTTTAAAGTTTTGCTTTGCTCTAAAACAAGGGTCAGATCTTCTTCTTCAATCTGGTGTAAAGCTTTGATCAGTTTCTCCATTTCCGACTTGCTCGGAGGGTTCACCGCTACCCGAATTCGTGGAGCGGGGAAATCCATTTCCTTGATCTTACGATCAGTGCCTTTAGTATTTAAGGTGTTGTTGCTATGGGTATTTTTCAACTTAACTGTTACGCCGATATCCCCGGCGCGAAATTCGGTTACCCCTTCCCTGTCGCGACCGTTGGCGACAAAAATCTGGCCAAAACGCTCTGTCCCTCGGTTGGCCTCATTGACCAATTCATCACCGGCTTTCAATACTCCGGAATAGACTTTAAAGTAAGACACATTACCTACTTTAGGCTCAGAAATTGTTTTGAAAATAAAGACCGTAGTGGGCCCCTCTGAGGTACACTCAAGCGTACCACCAGCCTCCAATTCCGCCGCAGGGCGATCAGCTGGAGAGGGACAAATATCATTGATAAATCCCATGATTCGACCACTGCCCATATTGTCAACGGAAGAGCAACAGAAGACGGGGTATATTTCCTGATTGGCGATGGCAATGCGCAACCCCATGGTGAGTTCCTCTTCGGTCAAGGACCCCGCATCAAAGAACTTTTCCATCAAATCTTCATCATTTTCAGCGGCTGCTTCTACCAAGGCGTTGTGCATTTCCTGAGCACGTGCAATTTCCGAATCGGGAATGGGCTGTTTTTCTGGTCGCCCGCCGTCGGGAGGAAAAACGTATAGCGTCATGCGCAAGGCATCTACAATCGTATTAAACCCTGTTCCGGCATTTAACGGATATTGAACCGGAATTACCTTATTGCCAAAGCGGCTTTGCGCCTGTTCGAGTGTGGTCTCAAAATCTGCCTTTTCATGGTCGACCTGATTGACCACAAAAAGCGTCGGTGTAGCAAATTTTTCCACATACTCCCAAATCAGTTCCGTTCCCACTTCTACCCCACTTTTGGCATTGAGCAACATGACACCAGTATCCGCCACCTTCATCGCCGAAATCACCTCTCCGACAAAATCGTCAAATCCGGGCGTATCCAAAATATTGATCTTCGAATCCTTCCAGTTAGCGTGCATCAACGTGCTGAAAAGGGAATTTCCGCGTTCCTGTTCTATGTTGGTGTAATCAGAGGCTGTATTCCCATCTTCTACCCGACCCCGGCGGCTCACTGATTTGGCTTCAAATAACATGGTTTCGGCAAAAGTGGTTTTGCCGCTACCCGGGTGTCCCAGCAAAACGACATTTCTGATGTTTTTGGTGTCAAAGCTCATGTGGTTGCTCTTTAGATTAGGTTAAAAAATAAGCCGTAGCTGGCTATCCATAAACCGGTACAGGCTATGCATTCTAGTCGAAGGAAACCAAAAGATTGTTTTGGCAAAAAGTTTTTGACTGCAATGAAATTATGAAATTTACACGCAAATACAAAATTAATCCTCCATTTTAAAAAGCAGGTTTGTAAAAAGGTAGAATTGACACAGTGAACGGTATTATTTTTCACTTTTCATCCATTTTCATTTGCTATTTTTAATGTCAAATAGCAATGGGAGCAGTTGCCCCCTGTCTCCAAGCCGGTCTCTGAAAAATGATGCTCTTTGGGACTAAGGGAAGCGCTATTTGGGGGTTCAGTGCATGTTTGGAGATAGTCCCTGAAGTATATTCGGGCAAGCTATTCAGTCCCGGTAAAACCGGGATTTTGGAATCTCTTTTCGGCTGTTTTTTCGTCCTTAGCACCCCTAAGGGCTCAAAGATGAGCCTTGCGAGCACCCAAAACCTGCAATTTTCGCTGCTAAAGCACCACCTCCAAACATGCACTTATACAAAAACATAGATTGGGCGCCCAATAATGTTCAATAAATCCAGCATTCAAGGCCTTTCCTAAATATCTTCCCTCCTCTCCTGCTCACTCCAGGTATTAAGAAATCCACTTCCGTAGCTAGCCTTCTTTTGAGGCAAAAAAAAAGAGGACCGAAGTCCTCTCTCTAAAAAACACCTAAAACCCATATCTGTATCTTGTAAAGTTTCATGATTAAAAAAGGAGGAGGAATTAAAAAACTCGCTCCTCCCAAAAACACCTAAAACCCATATTCATATCATGAAACTTATCTTCTTTTCTTTGAAAAGGAGGGGGAGAAAAATAACTCCCCCTCTAAAAACACCTAAAACCCATATTATATCATCAAAACCTACTGTTTTTTCAAAATAAGGAGGAGAACATGATCCTCCTCCCAAAAACACCTAAAACCCATATTCATATCATGAAAAACTCTTTCTTCGTCTTTTAATGGTGTTGGCAGGAACGCTTTCTTCAATCTATCCGCCTCATCAAGTTTCTGGGATTGGATTGTATGTGAACGTTTTCTCAAGTTTTTGCTCCTAATTCTTCCTACTGCACTCCTGCCAACCAAACTTTCAATTAACTTTGCATATTCACTCGTCCTCATTCCTTTCTTACTTACATTACTTTAGACATCACTTTATATTCGGAGTCACTCCTCTCTAGCAAATTTTCGCTATTTTTTTAAAAAACCACGAAACAAACAATACAACACATTGACAATCAATTAATTAAATCAAATGTTAATAAGTGTTAAAAGAACACAAAGGTCTGTTTCTTCTAGTGTGATTTCTCCGAAAAGGTGTTCTATGGAAGAATACAAGTGACTTGATATGGCCTTAGTGCTTGTTTGGAGGTCGGATTTGCTGGCGAAATGCATTATTTTTTTGGTGAAACAAGGCGTTTTTTGAAATGCATCTCGGCTGAGCCAAGACGGATAAAAAAAAGAACGATGTGTCATCAAAAAAGTGCTGTTTTGCAGCCCAAAGGTTGACCTCCAAACATACTCTTAAGCGAGGGTCTTAGCGCGTAATTCCGGAAGGTGCTCTATGTATATAAACACCTAAAGCACCTTTCTGGTTGAATCAGAACGGGCGCAGTTGTGCCCGTCAGAACTTTATCTGCTGGCATCCAGCGATAATTGGATTTCAATTTCTTCCTCATTGCGAATGAGGCCCAGCTTAACAACATCGCCGGGTTCATATTTTTCCAGCTCTAAAATAAGGTCATTATTGGAAGTGATTGCTGCGTCATTCATCCGAATGATAATATCGCCCAACTGTACCTGACCATATCTGTTGATCAGCGTAGGTTTGATTCCTGCCGCTTCTGCCGAACTACCGGGGATGACGTCATAGACCAGCGCTCCCTGAATATTTCTCAACGGGCGTGTTAATTCAACCCCAAGCGATGGCCTTTTGATTTTTCCATAAGCAATCAGCTCGGGAATAACCCAACGCACCACATCCACGGGAATGGAAAATCCTATCCCTGCCGATGCGCCAGACGGACTATAAATTGCCGTATTCACGCCGATCAGTCGTCCCGACGAATCCAACAATGGCCCGCCCGAGTTGCCTGGATTGATCGCCGCATCAGTTTGGATAACATCGCGGATGGGAATCCCTCCAACCGATTCGATTTCCCGGCCAAGGGCACTCACAATGCCCGTAGTTAACGTTTGGTCCAATCCAAATGGATTGCCAATGGCAAATACCGATTGACCAACCCGCAGGTTTTCGGAAGTCCCTACCGGAATGGGAGACAGTTTTTCCCGGGGTGCATCAATTTTTAAAATGGCCAAATCCTTTTCAGGAGCAGCACCTATCAATTCCGCAGAGTAGGAAGATTGATCTGCCAGGGTTACCTGCAGGCGGTTGGCCCCTTTCACTACGTGAAAATTGGTAACAATATGCCCCTGTCGGTCCCAAACGAAACCCGATCCGGAACCTTTAGGGATTTCCATAATATTCCGCGTAAAATAGTCCCGTCTTACGTTAGAAGTGGTGATAAAACAAACCGAAGGGGATGCCCCTTGAAATAGACTAATTGTAGCTTGCTCATCGGGCGTAAGCCGAAATGCCTTGTCCGCTTCTGGCCGATCAATACCGATGTCTTGTGCTTTTTCAGCTATAGTTAATGGTTGTGCAGTAGCTTCTTCCAATGATTCCCGGGGTTCTTCTTTATTGGTCCAAGCCACTCCAGCGACAAATCCTAGGGCGAGAATAAGCACCCAGCCCATTGCACGAAAGATATTCTTCATAACTTTTCTGTTATAGGTTAACGGATACTTGTGAACAACGGCCGGTTAGGTCTTCCGCTTTTTCTTTTTCGCTGCGGGAAACAATACATTATTGAGGATTAGCCGATAACCGGGCGAATTGGGATGCAGATTCAAATCGGTTTCCGGATCATGCACAAAGTGCTTGTAATCCTCCGGATCATGCCCCCCGTAAAAAGTCCAGAAGCCTTGCCCAAAAGTTCCATGTATATAACGCGATTCATGGGCAGGTTTGTTTTCTCCGAGAATCAATGCATCAGATTTGATCACCTCTTTGCGAAATGCGGTGGTTTGCCCCATAAATCCTTTCACCGTTTTAGTGTGGCATTGGGTCAACATGGTTGGAACCGGATCCCATTTTGCAGAAAAGTCAAAAAGCGTAAAATAATCCTGAGTGGGCGTTACCTGTCGACCAAAATAATTGTCAATGGTCGAGTATTCGTATTCCAGTGGATTTTTGATCAATTCAAAGTCTTTAAACGCAAAGGTTTTACTAAAATCCAGCTTTGATTGCGCATTTGGGTCAGCGGGATCACCATCGTACATCTGCGCGCAAATATCGACCCCTTCTGCCGCCAAGGCAATGTCATAGGTATCGGTGGCAGAGCACATGGCAAACATAAAACCGCCGCCGGCCACATATTCCTTGATTTTTTTGACCACTGCCAGTTTTAGCTGAGAAACCTTGTCAAAACCCAGCGTTTGCGCCAAGCTCTCCATTCGTTTCTGATTTTCCCGATACCACGGTTGATTTTGATAAGATCGATAAAATCGCCCATACTGGCCGGTAAAGTCTTCGTGGTGCAGGTGTAGCCAATCGTATTTGGGCAACATATCATTGAGTACTTCCGTATCGTAGACCGTCTCATAGGGGATTTCCGCGTAGGTCAACACCAGAGTCACCGCATCGTCCCAGGGTTGTATCTGCTCCCCTTTCTGGTTGACCTGCGGCGTGTATACTGCAATTTTGGGAGCAACCTCTAATTTTAAGGCGTCCATATTGACCTCCGGGTCGCTGATATCGGCTAAAATTTTATTGAACTGAGCATCGGGAATCACTTCATAGCTCACATCCCTAGTCAAGCACTCTCGCTCAAAAATGCGATTTTGCTTAAAAGCAAAACTTCCGCCGCGGTAATTCAACAACCACCAAGCTTCTGCACCATTGTTCAACACCCAATAAGTAATGCCATAAGCCTTGAGGTGGTTTTTCTGGTCTTCTCCCATGGGCAATAAAATATAAGCGGCCCGAAGTTGTACCATCGCCGTCAGCAGAAGCGCAGTTAAAATCAAAAATTTCTTCATTATTCCAACGTTTAATTTCCTGTGTATATATTAATACGATCAATTTCCCAAAAAGTTATTGACCGATTCGTGAAACTGTCTACAAATTTGAACGTTTTACCCAATACGGGAATCATAACTGATCAAAAGTAAACATCTTGACCTAAAATGGCCCCTGTTTAACAAAACTGTAACAGCTTCACAACTTAGTAAAGGAGAAAAAAAGTTATAATTGCGGATTATCGCAAAAACAGACGGCAAAATAGTTACATGGAAAATCTTAGCTTTCAATATCCTACCTGGTACCTCATCCTATGTTTACTGTTGGGATTGGGTTACGCCCTGGTGCTCTACTATCGGGATAATACCTTTCAGGAACAAGGACCAAGAGTAAATTGGGCACTAGGTATGCTGCGCTTTTTATCTGTTACTATCATCAGTGCCTTACTGCTCTCTCCCCTGCTCAAATCCATTGAGACCCAAAAGAAAAAACCGGTGATTGTCATTGCACAGGATGAATCAGAATCCGTATCCGCGGCAATGGACGAGGCCGAAAGGGCAGATTACCGGCAAAAAATGGAAGCACTAGAGGCTTCTTTCGGAAGCGATTATGAGTTAAAAACTTATGATTTTGGTAGCGACGTCCGCGAAGGCATTGGTTTTACCTTTGAAGATAAAGTGAGTAATATTTCCAAGTTGCTCAATAATGTATACGACCTTTATAGCAATCAAAATCTAGGCGCCGTCATCCTAGCTACCGATGGCATTTACAACGAAGGCAGCAATCCATTGTATTCAGGTTCGAAGATTACCGCACCAGTCTACACCATCGCATTGGGAGATACTACTCCAAAACGCGACCTGGTCTTGAAGCGGGTTTTCAATAACCGCATTGCTTATTTGGGGGATAAATTCACCATCCAGGTAGATATCGCCGCTCAAAATTGCCCGGCGAGTGCGACCACATTAAGCGTTTATAAAGTCAATAATGGCCAAACGACCCGCCTGGCTTCAGAAAATATTACCATTGATCGCAACGACTTTTTTATTACCAAAGAAATTATTCTGGATGCCGATCAGAGCGGCGTACAGCGATATCGACTGACCCTGAGCCCGGTGGCCAATGAGCAGTCTACCGTCAATAATTCCAAAGATATTTTTGTGGATGTCCTTGACGCCCGGCAAAAGATCCTTATTCTGGCCAATGCCCCCCACCCCGATTTGACGGCGCTGCGCCAAAGTCTGTCCACCAATAAGAACTATCAGATTGAAGTGGCCTATATCAATGGTTTTCAAGGGAATGTCCATGAATATGACCTGGTCATTCTTCATCAATTGCCCAGCCTAACCAATGACGCTACGGCCATCATCAATACCCTTAATGATCGTAAAATTCCGGCATTTTTCATTGTAGGAGGTCAATCCAATGTTCAAAAACTCAACCAACTACAAACATTGGTCAATATCCAGTTGGGAACTTCAGGTACCAATGAAGTTCAGGCCCGACTAGCGCCAAATTTCAACTTGTTTACGGTCAGCGAAACCATCGCCAACGACATTTCCACTTTTCCGCCTTTAATTGCCCCTTTTGGGGAATTTGAACTGGCCGGAGATGGCCAGGTGCTTTTATACCAGCGCATCGGCAAAATTGACACCAATTATCCTTTGTTGCTGCTGGGAGAATCTAATGGTGTTAAAAGAGGGGTACTTTGTGCCGAGGGGTTGTGGAAGTGGCGACTGTTTGACTACCTGCAGCACGAAAGCCATGAGGTTTTCGACGATTTGCTGGGCAAGGCGCTACAATATGTTAGTGTCAAAGAAGACAAGCGCCGGTTTCGCGTGAATGTGGCGGAAAATATTTTTGATGAAAATGAAGCCATTTCTTTTGATGCCGAGCTATACAACAACTCCTACGAGTTGGTGAACGAACCCGACGTGAATATGGTGGTTGTGGACGATGCAGGAAAGGAGTTCAATTTCGTCTTCACCAAAACAACCAACGCCTATGTACTAAATGCAGGTATTTTGCCTGTGGGCAATTATAGTTTCCGGTCTTCTACCAACTACAGTGGTGAACAATTTACGTATACCGGACAATTCAGTGTGCAACCCATCCAATTGGAAGTCTACGAAACCACCGCCGATCACGGCATGCTACGTTTATTAAGTGATAAATTCGGTGGAAAACTCATCTACCCTGATCAACTCCAGCAGATCCCTGAGCTCATCAAAGAGAAAGGTACCGTAAAACCCGTTAATTACTCCACCACCAAAACCCGTTCCGTGATCAACCTGAAATGGCTGTTTTTCGCAATTTTGGGGCTCATTAGTGTAGAATGGTTCTTCAGAAGATACCTTGGCGGATATTAACACTTGGACGGTGCAGCGTTTTACCGGTTAGAGGGATTTCTATATTAAGCGACCATTAAAAAAGTAGTTTTTTTAAATTCGTTTTGGGGGTAGCCTCATTTTTTAGTGTCTATAATAATACAAGCATTTATATTTTAATGCAAAATAAGATTTCGTTATTGGCGTTTTCATGAAAAGCTAGGAGCTTAAATAAGATGTTAAAAATTCTTTTATACCCAACCAATACTGGATTTTTACCGTCAATAGTTATAAATTAAGGTTCTACTTTAGAAAGCATTCGCCCAACTGCAATAATTACACGCTCGATTTAAATTAGTATAGGTAGTAAGAATAAGAATCCTTGATCAGTGCCCAAGTGGCCTATTGATCACCTGTTGTGTTTATGTTATGCACATAACACACTGATAAAACGCGTGCTCTCTATGATTTTCCTGCTCATGCCATCAGGGATAATGGTATCGGTTTGGTTTATGCTAAGAGGCACAAATGTAAGCTGATTGTTTAAATCCTAAAATCTTAACTGGCATGAAAAAATTAACGCTGCTCTCTCTGTTATTTGCTACAACTTTAAGTTTCCAACACGCTGTAGCCCAAAAAAGCAAAGCTACTCCGTACAAAGGTTTTGAAACTAGTTTTGGCGTAGGGATGCTACCTACTTTTATTAAGGATCGAAGCAAAAACAAAGTTCCTCCTCTGTCTTTAACGCTCGGTTATCGCATCAATGAAAAATTTAGCATGGGCCTTTTTGCAGGATTTACCCAAGCGGAAACACGCCCCAACCTGCTTAATGAAGGGCCTACACGCTGTCAAAACAGTTTCTCTACTGTTGGTCTGAAGTTGGCAGTCCATTCCATTACCTTTAAAAATTGGGACTTTTATGGAGGCATGACCCTAGGTTATACCCGATCCAAATTTGAAATATTGGAAGGAGATGTTGAAAAAATTAAAGCGCACAAACGGTTTAAGCCTGCTACCTCGCGGCCATTGGTTAGTGCTTTTCTTGGCGGAAGGTATGAATTGAGTCCAAAGCTCGGACTTTATGGAGAGGTGGGTTATGGCATATCGCTATTGACGGCCGGTGTGACGTACAAATTCGATTAATTCAGGCCCATTCTGCGAAAAATAAGTCCCAATTTCGTTTGCAGCAAAGATAAAATGGCTGTCTTCCCTGATCAACAACCAGAGAAGACAGCCTATTTATGTAGCCATTCGCTTCGCAGTATTTGGGATTAACGCTATCCCTTGCTGCTCAAACTACCAGGCAATATCGTCTTCAGAATCTAATGCTGAGTCTTCTTCTCCATTGTCGGAGGTACTATTTTGCTCCGCTTCCAGCTGTTTCTCATACTCCTCATGCCGTCTGGTATATTCATCATAGTCATATTCAGGCATAAGTTCCGTCTTAATGTGCTCAATCGCCTCTTCCAATCCAGCTACAAAACGATTGAAATCCTCCTTGTACAAGAAAATTTTATGGCGCTCGTATCCCTCACCATTAAACTTCTTAGTACTCTCCGTAAGTGTCAAATAGAAATCATCACCTTTCGTTCTACGAACATCAAAGAAGTAAGTTCTTCTTTTTCCCGCACGTACCTTCTTCGAATACACGCTCTCAAATCTTCTTTGGTTTCTCTCGTTATCCACGTTATTTTTGTTTAATTAGCGAAAATAAAAAGCTATTATTCACAAAAGTAAATATTTGCCCAAAATATCAAAACTCGCACAAAATAAAAACCTTCTTCGACAATTTCTGCGTTTACCGCAAAGTTGATTGATAAAATGCTTAATAGCAGGTATTTGCAGGTACTTCCTCGACGAGAAGTCTGCTATCAATAGATGGGTTAGCTGGACGTATCGGCCTCTTCCAGGCTTTGTTTTTCGAAAAGATCGGCATAATAGCCCTTTTGAGCAATCAATTCCTCATGCTTACCATCTTCCACAATTCGACCATCTTCCAGCACGATAATCTTGTCAAATTGCAGTAAAGAATAGATTCGGTGGGTAATAATTATGGCGGTCTTGTCCGCAAGGGCCCCGGAGAAGTAGCCCAAAATTTGCTTTTCCGTATTGGTATCAACCGCCGATAGACAGTCATCCAAAACAATTAAATCTGGTTCCTTGATCAGCGCTCGGGCAATCGAGATGCGTTGCTTTTGTCCACCAGACAAAGTCACCCCTCTTTCCCCTACCAGGGTTTTGAATCCGTAGGTCAATCCTTGGATGTCCTCATAAACAGCTGCATGGCGGGCAAACTCTTCGATCATTTCCTGGTCTGCATCGGCCCTGCCAAAAGCAATATTGTTGGCCACCGTATCAGAAAAAAGGAAAATATCTTGTGGCACGTAGCCAACCCTTTTCCGAAGATTAGCTAAATCCAATTCCCGTAGATCTTTCCCATCAATACAAATTCGCCCCGTCGTAGGATCGTACATGCGAACGAGAAGGTCGGCTAAAGTAGATTTTCCGGAACCGGTACGGCCGATAATGGCCATCTTCTGTCCGGGTTTCAGCGTAAAACTCACGTCCTTAAGTGCCTCAATTCCCGTATCCGGATAGGTAAAGCTAACATTTTCAAAAGCCAATTCTCCCTGAAGGGAAATCGGATCGTGTACAGGATTGGAAATTTCTGGCTCCGTATTTAAGAATTCGTTGATCCGTTTTTGCGAAGCTGCCGCCTGTTGCACAATCGAGGCAATCCATCCGATGGCAGTCACCGGCCAAGTCAACATATTGACGTAAATGACAAATTCGGCGATGTTACCCGCCGTAACGTCCCCTCTTACCATCAAAACGCCGCCCACATAAACCGTAATAATGGTACTGGCCCCAATCAAAAGCAGCATCAAAGGATGAAAAAAGGCATCCACCTTAGCCAACTCCAATGACTTACCCCGATAAATATCACTCTCTGCTGCAAAATGTTTGCCGGTCGCTTTTTCCTGTACATAAGACTTTACCACTCGTATACCCGAATAAACTTCCTGCGCAATACTATTTAGCCTAGCCAACTGTTGTTGAATAGCCGTACTCTTTCGATTGATCAGATTGCTCACATAATAAATGGAGATGGATAAAATCGGTAGTGGCGCCAGGCTATATAAGGTGAGCGTGATATTGACCTGCAACATAGAGTAAATGACCAAGACAAATAAAGACAGCAGGTTAATTCCATATAAGACCGCTGGTCCTAGGTACATCCTCACTTTGGAGACATCCTCGGAAATGCGCGCCATTAGGTCACCGGTATTATTGCGTTTGTAGAAAGCGGTGGTCAACTTTTCGTAGTGGGCAAACAATTCCTTGCGCATATCGTATTCAATCAAACGAGATACGACGATGATCGTCTGCCGCATAAAATACATAAAAATGCCCATGAGCAAGGCAAACAAAAGGACCAAGCCACCAAAATAGAGGAGTATTTTGGAAAGTTTTGCAAAAAACTCACCTTGGACGGCAAATCCTTCCAAGAGATAATACGTACCCACATTTTCCACTACCAGATCCAGCGCTTCTCGAATAATTTGCGGTTGCAATACCCGAAAATAATTGGATAGGGACACAAAAAAAATCCCCAGCAATAAACGCCAACGATATTTTACAAAATACTTATTGAGTACGGCAAGTTCTTTCACAAATTTTTAATTTCGCACAAATATATTAACCTATTCGGCAAAAATAAGTTGCATGAAAAATAAATTACCGATCTTTGGGGGGCCCGTGGCTGTGTTTTGCATCAATAAACCAACAATTTTGACCAAGTAAAAATGGTTCTTTGACAAATTCTGTGATTCAAAGCTAATTGAAAATGTAACCAAGGCCAGTAAAGGTGCTTTGGGTTTAGCTATCAGCTCGATCCCGATTTTTACATCGGGGAAGTTTGTCACCGAACGATAATAATCAGCTATTTTCTAACCGGCACAGCTCACAAACCATTTTATTTATGAACCGAATTATTACGCTTGATGAGTTTATTATTCATCGGCAAAAAGATTTTCCATTTGCTTCAGGTGAATTGACCGGACTGCTTCGCGATATCGGCGTAGCGGCAAAAATCGTTAATCGGGAAGTTAACAAAGCCGGACTGCTCAACATTCTGGGAATTGCCGACCAACAAAATGCTACCGGCGATCAGGTACAAAAGCTCGATCTTTTTGCCAATGATAAGTTGATTGATTGTCTGAAAAACAGTGGAGAATGTTGTGGCGTCGCCTCTGAAGAAAACGAAGACTTTGTGGCCTTTCCCAACCTCGACAATAAGACCTCCAAGTACGTCGTGGTCTTTGATCCGCTGGATGGGTCTTCCAACATTGACGTCAACGTATCTGTAGGTACTATTTTCGGCATTTATCGTCGCAAGAGTGATCCATCCGGACTGTGTACCAAGGAAGATTTTATGCAAAAAGGGACCGAATTGGTGGCCGCCGGCTATGTGCTCTACGGTACTTCTACCCTACTGGTCTACTCTACCGGCCGGGGGGTCAACGGTTTCACATTGGATCCTACCATAGGAGAATTTTGTCTTTCACACAAAGATATTCGCATTCCCGACAGAGGCAATTACTACTCTGTCAATCAGGGCTATTATCTCAAATTTGACGTAGAAATGCGCCGCTATATCGACCATTGTTCCGATCTCAACCTTCGCTTGCGCTACATTGGATCGATGGTATCTGATATTCACCGGATTTTATTCCAGGGAGGCATCTTTTTATATCCCAACACCCGGAAATATCCACTCGGCAAATTGCGGCTGCTTTATGAATGTAATCCGCTGTCTTTTATTGTGGAACAGGCAGGAGGCAAAGCCATTACTTGTCAACTAGATCGCATATTGGAGGTAGAAATGAATCATTTACACCAACGGGCTACCATTGCCATTGGATCGCCCAATATGGTTGACGAAATGAAGGAGTTTGTGGAACGGTATAGCAATCTAGTTCCCAATTAGAGACCTACTACTCGTAAATCCAGGTGGGCAATCCGCCGGTAAAGCCGATGTAGATGGCCGCCGCCAACAATGGCGCCACTATAGATACCCATAAAATATTGAAAAACCATCGGGGTACATTTGATTTTTCGATCCACTCGGCTACCAGGGAAAACAGCAAGACCAAAAAACAAAGACCTGCCTGGATTACAGTCAACATCGTTGCCAAAAAGTCATTGGCAAACCAAAGTAGGATATAAAGGATAATTTCGATCAACAAGACCTCGCTGGCCCGGATTTTTTGCATGGGTCGTTTTTGATTTTCACAAAAATACCATTCTAATAGTCCCTAAACAAGCGAGAGGCATTGCGGTTAAAATTATCCTGTACTTCTGTTCCATCAAAATAATTAGTTCCCTCGATATCGTTTGGAGCATCCTGATACAACTCTCTGGCCCAATTCGGGTTATTGCGTTCTCCAATGACATCAGAGTGCAACAACACATAATCACCGGCCGCAAGTGACGGGTTGTAAAAGACAAATCGCACATTGTTTTGTCCAGTCATTTCCAGGTGGTTATACGACCAAATTTCGTAGGGTGGTGCGGTAGGATCTGTTTCCCGGTTTTCAATATCACTGGGTTGTCCATATTTCAGGTAGGTAAAGCCCCTATCCGTCTCAAAACCATAGCGAAATCCGGAACGGAACGTTTTATCCACTGCTGCTGCCACCTGCATGTATTTTTTGTAGGCAAACTCCGGGGCAGTTGGGCTTTCTTTTGCCCAATAAGAAAACAGGTAATTGCGCTGCGCCTCGGTCCGATCTTTCCGAAGCATCAGGTTGATCATTTCCATATCCTTGGACGGAAGCTTGGGCGTCAAGGCCCGCAAACTGTATTCCAACTGGGCCGGACTCAATTTAGCGACAAATTCCTCTTGCAACTGGGTGCTATCAAGTTCCAGAGACTCGATTTCCAAATAAGGATTGCTCCTTTGGAAAAAGATTTTTTTATGGCTCAACAGTCCCTTATCTCGATCTCTGACCTCCACCACCAAATTGTAATTGCCGGAAGGCAAGCGCGAGATATCCATTTGTAGCAATACCGGAACCACTGGCGCTGCTTGTTGCCTTTTGTGGGCAATGTTGATCACGGGTTCATCTTCTTTATCTGCTACGTGAATGGAGTAGCTCACCAGGAAGTCCTCTCCGATAACCACATCGGTATTGTACACCTCATTATAAAAGGAAATATTGCTGATGCCCCGCCCGTAAAAATTGTAGGGGAGCGGCTCCATCATCAGGCCATTTTTTACAAAAATATTTTCTTCCTGAGCCTTGGAAAAAGAAGCCAGCAACTGAATATCAGATTGAGCGACCTCTCCCTCCGGAAATTGAATGTCGATTTTCGTTTTGTACTCACTGGTGTTTTCTTTGTTGCCCGTATCCTGAATGGTAGCCACCAAATCATAAGTGCCCTCCGCCAAAGCATAACGCTTCAGGTCTACAAAATCAACCCACTTTTTAGTGATGGGACTATTGAGGATATATTTGTCAAATTTGACAATCTTCTCCCCTTGTTTGAACAACAGCAGTACCTCAATGCCCGCCTGTGAAGTTGAATCAGAAACAGGAGCAAATGTCACTGTTTTTCCAGCAACATGGAGGTAAACTTCTACATAAGACTGGTCTGGGCTTTTAAATACCGCATAAGAAATACTGGCGTCAAGCGCCGAAAGGTTTAGGCTGTAACAGATGCCTAAAAGAGCCAACAAGAATAATTTTTTCATAGCCGAATGATTTGAAGTAAAGCAGGCTAATGCATACGATCCCCCATGCTATTAAAAGGGAATGAGCATAGCTTGAACAACTAAAATTACTACATCAGAACTACTCAAATGAACCAATAATAGTCATAAGTCAGGTTTCTGAAGTTCGAGTAGCCTACTTTAAAGATAAGCCTTTGTCATTGGATTTGCAATGATTAAAACACTATTCCTCCTGAACTGCTTTGGCTAGGACAAAATTGAAATTAAAATCATTGATTTTTGTAGTCAGGATGAGCAGACTATCCGTGATGGATTCGATGTTGTAGTCAACATCCAATTGCCCTTCTCGCTGGTAGATGACATTATCATCTAGCTCATAATTGACACTTTCGGGCAAACCACTGATGTTGGTTCTCATCTTTCCTTCCTGGAAAAATTCGAAGTAGAGGTCAGTTAAAGATTCAGTAGACTGGCCATTGCGGGAAGCTTTTTGTAACTCCCATTTACCGAGTAGCATTTCCTCATTTTTCTGCTCCTGTTCACCACCACAAGAGAAGGCGGTTGAAATGAGTAGAAAGGTAAGAGTAGCTTGAACGTAGCTTAAATATTTCATAGACTAAGGACTGCTAATTTTTGCGTAAATGTACCAAATTTTCGTAACAAATTCATTCACTTTATCTGGTGAAGGCGTCGTGTGGTTTACTTCAACTGTGTTCTGGCCACGTGTACCTCGGTGGTGTCCCCAAGAGCCGTCCAGGTAATCCAAATTATCCGTCGACCTGAAATGGCCAAACGAGGGAAGCCTCCGCCTCTACTAGAAGGATATTCTGCTATTTTTTGTTCGGCAATTTTACCGGAAGGGGTCATTAGTGCCACCATCAATTGAGCCTGTTCCTCCCATTCTTCCATCCAACAAACGACTGCAGTATCTTCGTCAATCATTTTTAGGTCTAGACGGCCCAATGGGTGGCCGTTATCCACGCGAAGTGGTGCCGAAAACGTCAGTGCAGTATCCTGCGAAAAAGACAACCAGACTTCTGGAATATCGTTTGCTTGGGTGTACCAGGTTGCCGCTACGGATTCACCAAAGGCATCAACCGCAGGGCCATTGACCGGGCAACCGGAAATTACCCAATTTTCCGCTGACAAACTCATGGGTTCTGACCATTGGCCATGTGTATATCGCAAATAGGAAATATCTCTGACTTCCGCCTCCGAGCGATCGCGATACACGAGCACCACCCCACCGGGAATTACGGCAGCATCTGTTTGGCAACAGGAACAAACTCTGGGATCAAGCAATTGATCTGCGCCCAAATGGCCATTCTTGTCAATCGTGGTAAACCGAAGCATCATCTCGGGTTCAATTAACCCATCCTCAGCTTTGATTTGCATTTCCACATAATTCCGACCATCTAACCAAGCCATACCCGTCAACGAATCCTGAAAAGGGAAAAGACTCACAAATCCATGCTCTGTTTGTGTGCTATCGCGATGGGGGATAATGGGCCCTAGCCAATTTTGCTCATCGACATTTCTATAGAAAAGGGAAATATCATAAGCGTAAGCTGCGGCACCACTTTTGGTCAGCATATAAGTAAGCAGTTGGTCCTCATTTCTATAAACGGAGGGAAAATCTGCCCAATTGACAAACCAATCGTTGTCCTCAGTTTGAGCGACGACTTCCGGCTCTTGCCAGGCATCTTTTTGCCAATGAGTCAACATCAAAAAACTCGTGGTATCCGGCTCATAGAGATAGCTCAGCCAAACCTGGTTACCTGCTGCAAACAGAGAGGGGAATAGAGCGCCTTCACTTTTGGGCACCTCCATTTCCTCAAAGTTCAGTACAGGTGGTTGGTGACAAGCCATAACAGACAGCAGCAACCCCACGAGTAGCCTTTTCATGCTTTGTAATTGGTTTTCGTTTTGTGGTCAATTTACACAAATTCTTTGAGTACCTGATTGAAAATCAATGGTTGATCGTCCAAACATGCTCTCAGGCACTAAACGGGGAGCCATTAATCTATCACCGAAATTGGTTGTTTGTTATCATCAATGGCCACAAAGGTAAATTTGCCCTCAATCGCCTTCTCTCTATGGTCAGAATACATTTGTTCAATAAAGATATCCACTTTGATATCCAGACTGGTATTCCCCACTCGAATTACCCGCCCAATCAGTTCAATCAGCGTTCCCGCTGGAATTGCATGATTGAAGTCGATCTGGCTGCTGCATACCGTTACTACCTTTTTGCGGCTGAAGCGAGTGGCGGTGATAAAAGCCACTTCATCCATCAGTTGCATGGCATGCCCGCCAAAAAGCGTATCATAGTGATTAGTCGTATTCGGGAAAACCGCCTTAAAAATTCGGGTTTCCGATTGGTCGATCAAGCGTTGTATATCCTTCAAGGTTGGTTAGCTAAGTTTACGAATATTATTTTCGGCCCAAAATAAGGTTTCTCTGTAGCCGAGCGTATTTTTGTTGTCCCATTTCAAGAGCCTTTTCTGAAATTTGAGGAATACTTCTTTTTTCTGCTTATTGGAGACGGTAAAAATTAAATCATCATTGAAGTGTGCAAAAATAATTGCTTCAAATTTAGAAATGACCCCACCTTTATACTTTAATTTCCGATTCAGATTTTTGACCATTTTAGAAATCAGATCAAACTGGTCCTGATCATGTAGATAGAAAAGCCGTAGAAACTCCGCAAACCGCTGTACATCCTTTCGATGGTCATTTTTAGAATAATTGATGATCTTAATAATCCAGTGTATAGCTTTGTCAAGGTCTCCTCGAAAAAAATGTAGAAGCGAGAGGTTGTAATAAAAGGCAAATTCTCGGGCAAAATTAATTTTGTTCTCGTAATCACTTAATCCTTTCTCAATTCGATGAATGGCCTCCTCCGAAATCTCAAAAGGTGATTCGGGAGATTTATCCATATAATACCGCAGTCTTTCAAACTCTATACTTTGAAAAAACTCCGCTTCTTCGTCATAGTTTTTTAGCACCAATTCATCTGCTTCATCCAGGATTCCCCTGGCTTTTGTATAATCTTCTAAACTCAACAGACTGCTCAAGTAATTGGTGAGGAAAACGATAAACCGGGTCGTTTTATCTCTAATTTGATGTTTATGGGCTCTCCAAACATCTACGACTTCTTCCATTAAGCTAGAAAAAACGCCAAAATCACCAGTCAGTCGGGCATAAATCGCTTTAATTAAGGGAACATGATATTTCACCTTGAAAGTCCAGTCAATCGCCGATACCCCTTCCAAAGAATCGGTCCAATCCCCAAGAAGATGATCTAATTTCTGTCTCTCAAGCCTTGTCCCGTTTCGGAATAGCGCCCCTATCTGGTAATAGGTCATGATCGCTTTATTCTCAATAGTATATTGTTTTAACACCGTTTGTAAACCGTCAGAAAGCGTTCTGACTTCCTCATTAAACCCTTGTGATTGATGGGCCACGATATAATCAAATTCTTTCGCGAAAATGCTTAAAAGCAAATGAGGTTTGTCAAATTTCTCCTGTTTGCGTTTATCTTTTTCTGCTCCCTCTTCCGGCACTTCATATTGTTCTGCTTTTCGTCGGGCCAGTTTCAAATGATCCATAGCCTCGTCATACAGTCCTCTGCGCACCATCAAGTCCGCCTCCTGCATCATGTTCTGAATTTCCGCTTCGGCATCAATTTGATCCGGTTCATCGATTAGTCGCAAGACCTTTAGCAGTTGTCTAGCCAGATAATCTACCAGAACGTGGAGGGTTCTATTCTTGTACTCTTTGGCAAAAGCCACCTGGAGTACCCGTTTATCAAATTCCACCATTCCATCCAGGACTTCGAAAAGACGCAGGTACTTAAAGTCTGTTTCCGTTCTACTTAATTCGTCACAAAACTTCCTAAAGTAAGCTTTTTCGTTTGGAGTCAATGCCTTAATAAGGGCATGGACATTTTTGGAAGTGGCCATTCCTAGTGCTGGTTTTCGTTGTTTATCTATCCCTATATATATAATACTCTCTGTCGTGCTGTTAATGCTTGAATTCCCGATGATCCCTGGAAAAATCAACGATCTGCAGAATTCGATTTCAAGTTGGCCTGATCTACCAAAGAAAGTTCTATCTTACAAATAGAATTCTTACCAAAGAAATGAAAATAAATTCAGTATAGGGTAGGTTTACTGCTTTTTTCTCCCTCTTTCCAGCCTTGTTATTCCCCGACAACCTACAATTTCATTTTTTTCGTCTTTTATTTTTATTTGAGCTCCCTGATATTTGTACTAACCAAGTAAGTGCTTGTTTGGAGGTAATCCCTGAAGTATATTCGGGCAAGCTATTCAGGCTGCAAATCACAGGTTTTGGAACCTCACTTCGGCTATTTTTTCGTCCTTAGCGCTGCTAGGTACTCAAAAATGAGCCTTGCGAGAACCCAAAATCTGCAATTTTCGCTGCTAAAGCACCACCTCCAAACATGCACTAAGTGCTTGTTTGGAGCCCAAAGGTTGACCTCCAAACATGCTCTAAAAAAACTAATGACTCTCTGGTTTTGCCGGGTCGTCGCAACCGATAATTTTTACACTTTGGTTGCGGCACCGGCCTTTTAAAATATTTAAAATTAGCAATTATGACAAGGAAGGTAAACTTGCAAAAAAATATCAATGAGGATGCCTTGACTTACACCCTTCCTCCGTGTGCCACAGGAACGACTTATAATAAATACTATAGTGGTTGCTGTTGGCATACGGAGCTTCGGGGTATCCCCAATTTTTGGAAACTAACTAAGGGAAAAGGCATTAAAATTGCGGTACTGGACACCGGTATCGCCCCCAACCACCCAGCTCTCAAAGAAAGCATTCTCGAAGCAGTGGACTTCAGCAGAACAGCCTCAAACGCGGGTGACGGACATGGGCATGGCACTCACTTCGCTGGAATTATTGCAGCACGAGAAATCATTTCGGGACATGGAGGCATTGCTCCTCATGCTAGATTATTGATTGGTAAAGTGCTTAATGACAATGGTTTAGGGTCACCCAAAGCCATCACAAACGGGATTCTATGGGCCGTTGATTGTGGCGCAGATATCATTACCCTCAACCTGGGTAATCAAGTAGACTATTTACCGATGAAAGCAGCCCTAGACTATGCCAGGCGTAATGGCGTTTTTGTCATCTCTACGGCCGGCGATCCAGCATCTTATCTAAAAACGACCAAGAATAACTGCTTTAAAAATAGATCTATTACCATTGGCTCCACCACCATGTATCAAAATCTTCAATTTGGCGCCGGGCGTTTTGTGCAAACACCTGATATTCTCGTAGAAGATTCTGAGGTAATATCCACCTTCCCACCAAACGGGTTTATCAGTATGAGAAGCCCGTCAAGTGCGACAGCCATCGTGGCCGGAGTAGCAGCGCTGGCGCTTTCGAAACACCGGCAATTTGGAGGGACCACTCCCATTAATACTCGAGAGGATTTACTGGACCACCTAACGTTCTGGACCTTTCGCAAGCTGTCCATGGAGGCTTCAACCCCACAATCTCACGGGCGCATTAAATCTTTGCCCCAAATGGAAAAACCAACGGCTAGCGTTAGTTAAATAGTTAACTCCTGCTTTTAAATGATTATAAAATTTATAAAAATACGAATAAAACCAATATTTGTCCTATCTTATATCCAAAAGTAAAATTGGCTTAGAGCATACTTGGAGCTTGCTCCTGCTGAAAACCAACATATTAGGAACCTGGCGTTGAGGTCAAAACCCTAATCTGCTGATTTTCAAATAGAATCCGCTACAAACATACTCTTAAACCCCAAAACATCTATCCAAACTTCACGAATTATGGATGACTTTAGCTGGTTAGTGGACCATTTACCCAAAGAAATTCCAGATAAATTTAGTAGAATTCCAGGTTTTGCAGAGGTGAAGGACCGCCTCCATCACGCCCCTGAAACTTTAGTAGAAGCTCGTTATTGTGAATTGCCTCCGGATAATGACCTTTATTACAAGGAGGGTACCATCCCAGCCCTACCCGAAATGATTTCTGATGTTCATGGAAGGTTGGAAAAAATCTTTATGACTTACCCTTATACGGGTAAAGACTTCTTTAAATACCAAGATTTTTTTAAATCATTTATCGCGGCGCTTCCAAAGTATACAGAAGTCTATCTCCTGGGTAACTTTACAAAAAAGGAGAGAAACCTCGCTAAAAATGAGGATAAAAATAATAGACTTATAAAAATCAAGCGAGTCATGCAAAAGGAGTTGGACAAACTCCTGGATAGTTTAAAGTCAATACTTCCTGATCGATTTATCTTGATTGAACCACAAAACTTGCATGGTTATTCCATTTGGGCCCAGGACCCATTTATTCCTGTTTGGGATCGAGGCAGGGCTGACAAAACGATACATTTCATTGAGCCGATTCAATTCAAAGAATCAAAAAATGGAGATGGAGAAGGTTTAATTAACGCCGATTCCAAAATTGCCGATCATATTGCGGCACTGGAATGTTTTGAAGAATTATCCACTAGCCATTCCCGGGTTTGTCTATTCTTTCATGGTGGAAATGTATTGTCTGGCGACGATTTTATTCTTGTAGGGCAGGATGATGTCTTAAAAACAAGAGAGTTCTTCCGAAAATACTTTCCTGAGCAAGGTCTTCATTTAGAAAAACATTCTCAACTGATTGAGGCCAAAAAAAATGGCGTAGAGAAAGCTTTTAAATACATTTTTGGTCAGGATAAGGAAGTCATTTCAGTAGGTTGCAAAAACAAGACTAAAGTAAACGCCCCAAAAGGATTCCGGCACAAACTATACGGACCGGGCCATTTTCAACCCTTTTTCCACATTGATCTCTTTGTCACTCCAGTGGGATACCTTTTTGAGGAAGACCTTTACACCATTGTACTTGCCGAGCCATTTAATGCCGCCCCTTATGATGCCCCAGATGTTGATAAATATATCATTCGCCCATTACAGGAATGGCTGTGGGAGATCAAGATGGATTTGGAAAAAAAAGAAGTGAAAGGCAAAAGAAAATTCATTGTCAGAACGATGCCCTTACCAATGTTTCCGGTAAAAACCAGGAATTCAACCAGTTGGATCCCGATAAGTTACAATAACTGTCTATTAGAAGTGCTGAAGGATAATGAGAAAAAGGTTTGGGTCCCACAATATAGTGATCATCCCAAAGCACGACACCTCAAGCCTTATGATGAACTTGCTTTAGATCAGTGGAGGGTGTATGGCTTTAAGCCAATTCCAGTATCTGGCTGCTTTCCCTTCATCCTTCGAGGCGGTTCTCTCAGGTGTATTACTAAATGCCTTCACCGAAGCGACGACTAATACTTCACAATCCATTTAAAACTCAATAAAATGAAATCCAGTAAAATAGTTACCCTTCAACAAACAGATAGCCTCGAATTTGACTTTTCTACAAAAAAAATCAAGCTGAATGGTTCGGTTATCCAAATGGAAGACAATCGCACCTATGTCGATCTTTCTTTTGAAGACTATTATTGTCAACTCCATATCGAAGATAGCAGTTCTGGCTGGCGAGATCTATACATTGACTGCAGTTCGGACTTTGATACAAGTATGAAATTTGAGATGTCCACTGCAACCAGCTACGGGTCTAATTCTGGACAGATATTGCTAGCAACCGGTACCATGGGTACTAGTTATGGCAACAAAATTACCTTCCGAATCAGTATCGATGACCTTCGCCTTGTGGCCAGTCACCATGAAGCTGATCACGAATATGCTATCGAAAATGACCAAGGAATCTTAATCAAATTCAGCCATAACAGCGATGGTCTTTTCCATCTTTGGTATGGATTATCATAATACCTCTAAAAAAACGCGCTTTCTCATTCTCTACCAAATTTATTCTGAGTCCCTTTGGCAATTGCTTGCCAAAGGGATTTCTTTTTTAGGTCTTGTAAAGCTATCTTTATGTATAGCAGTAATATCGATTACTATTAATAAAAATTCATGACCGAGCTATTTTTTAAATATACCCCTTTAGTCCAAATTATTCAATTAACTTCGCTCTAAAATCACAGTTAGTAACCACAATTGTGTCCGAAAAAATATTATTCACCGGTAATCCAGCACTTAAAACAAAAGTTGCTTCGAGTGATCCAACAACTTCTCCAATTTCATCATTTATTTCAGATATAGTAATCCTATTTTGGACGTTTTCTGTAGTGTGTAAATAAAAAGTACCCGTTGCAGCATCTCCATCATCTGTTGATGTATACACAATTGCAGTAGGTTTTGATGTTTCTCCTGATAGCACGTGATGAAGTTCAAGAGATTCCGATATTTCCGGTTGTAGGTTCTTAATAAATATAGAACTCCTGTGGGCCCAAAGTGTATTATAATACCAGATGTTATGGTCGAGTGAAATATAAATTGTTCCATCCTGTTTATAGGAATACGTAGCTCGGTTCGCTTCCCAATATTCTCCATTAATCAAGGCAGAAGCACCAAAAAAATTCCAGGCAAATGGTGACTCTTCTATTTCATGACAGTCTTCCTTTTTACAGGAGTAATTCAATGACGTGATGAACAATAAAAAGAATATCGGGATCAATTTATTTTTGAATAATAAATTTCTCATGAAGGTTTGTGTTTTTTGAAACAATTGAAATATAATATTGCCCTGAAATTAAACTACTTATAGGGCGCAGTTCCGTCCTGTCTCAGTAAGAATACTGTTATAATTTGTTGTCAAAA
>CAXHCA010000021.1:0-59931 GCA_964015035.1 uncultured Saprospiraceae bacterium | reverse complement strand
TTTGACAATTTTGTGTTTACCTCTCCCTCTTCCAATCCTGATTGGCGATACCAGTTCTTCAAAAATTCGTTAGTTTCTATTGGGCTTACCTCTGGAATTTCTGCATCTGAAAATGTCAGAAAGTGTCTTTCATATCTTGCTCGTATTATTTGTTGGAGATGTTCATTACCATTTAAATAATCTTCAAGAATTAATTGGTTTTCCGGTATGCCCGATTGAACGTTGAGCTTTTTTCCTTGGAAAGAACATTTCGCATGTT
The DNA here is from genome assembly GCA_964015035.1 of uncultured Saprospiraceae bacterium. Classification (GTDB taxonomy): domain Bacteria; phylum Bacteroidota; class Bacteroidia; order Chitinophagales; family Saprospiraceae; genus BQJU01. Next base: position 59,672 of record CAXHCA010000021.1, on the reverse strand, counting down.
TTAACGCCGCCAATAACAGAGCTTTATCTCCTCCGTCCTTTTTGCTTCCTTTGAGATCAAAATATAAATTCGCGCCTTGCCAATTGGTAATTGGATCTGAAGCCTCAAAACCAATAGCAATTTTTCTTACCTCATCTGGAAGTTCTTGCCCCGACTGACGTTTTAATCGCGGTTGGCTTTTAACCTCAATCAATCGATTTTCTGTAGCAATCAGCTGAACTTCTGCAGGTAAAATTCTAATTGGGAATATCGGTGTGAATGCGATGTTTTCCAAATCTTCTTCTTCCGTTTCTTTGATGAGGGAGGTTGTTTCATCGATAACCAAAGAATCTGAAGAAGCTCTGGCCTTTGCTAAAGCATGCGCTGGTTGAGGCAGGTGGAAATACTCTGGCAATAACACCTTCGCCAATCGCCTTTGTAACCGCCCTTCTGTATCATGCATGTGCTGATAGACGCGCTCCAACTCGGAAGCCAGTGCGCCGGCCATAAATCGAATCATAGGATCAAATTGCTGCCCTACATCGCGTTCAACGTCTTCATAGTCTATGTCGTATATATCGGCCGCACGGAAGAGAATGGAGCGATATAATTCTTCCTTTGTAATACTTGAGTTCATATTCACTTCTTAATAATTCTAATATAACCATTATCAATTTTTATTTGATAATTCGGGTTATTAGTATGAGGGTCAACATCAAGTGCTTTGTGTTCCGTAAAATTTCTTGTCCTACCAAAATTATACGTTTCTTGGTAACCTGCATGCGTTATTCCATCAATCCTTTTGCCGTCAGAGGTTCTGATAATCATCTCGAACTCGCCATTGAGCCCAGAGGTAGTATCGTCTCTCAAAAATTTTCGGCTGTAAGGCTCAGAAACGCCAATCATGCTACCCACCCAATTAGTTTTTGGCATATGGAAAAAGTTTTTCATAGTAGAAACCTCTGTCCAAATAAACCCCAGATTATCTCTAAATTGAGCATTACCAATCTCTGCTAAAATAGTGACTTCATTTTTAACATTAAAATAATTGCGGTGAAGATGGTAATATTCAAAAGCCTTTCGATCAAAAGTTTGACCAGTCAATACTTCATCCATTACTCTTCTGACTTCATTAACTGCCATGGAATACATAGAATTTGAGTTTAGTTATTTAAAATTACCTCTCAAAACGCTCTAAAGGCGGCCTTCAAAAAATGTCTCACTCCATTGACAATTGTACGGTCCTCATCCAAACCTAAAATAATTAGAAGAATGATGGCCAGGACAACCACAATAATGAATCGCCGATATTTCTGTTTTAATATCATCGAATGTATTAAATTTTTGCTGCTATATACCCATAGTATTTAGTCAAAAAATTTCTTTTGGTCAATGGTTTATTAATGTTCATTGGCACGGTGTAGACCCCTCCCCAGGTGTATATGGAAAAACTAACCGATGAATTCCCGTTTCCTATTACCAAGCCATTTATCGTAGAATTTAGAACAACCCAGTGATCAGGGTGCAAGGAGGTTATATCATCCTGATTTAAAGGATTTAACATATCCGCATCTATCAATAGAAGCACTTTATAACCTTGGGTAAATAATCTACTTGCTTCCATAGCCTCCGCTTCGAAAACTATAGAAATTGGTCTTAATACGACATGTGTTTTATTTATTACCTTAGTATATCCTACATCATTGAGCCAACCTTCTATCTCTCCTGGAGAGGTAATTCCTGCCGCATTACTTCCAAACCATCCGGCAGGAGAGAGGAACCAATTATTAGAATCTCGAATGCTGCCAAGCAAAATCCAGTCAGTAGGATCTATATTTCCTTGAACACTCGATTCCCTTAATTCACTACCTGCCTTTATTTCAAGATTATTTATTCGGGTTTCACCAAATTTATAAAGTTCGAGAATGCTTTGCACATAAAACTGTGGTTTATCTATTGCCAAACTTCTGGCCAATGAGGCCGGGCCACATAATGGAGTGCCTGCCTGATTGATCAAATTAGGATTTTGAACTCTTTCTATAATTCCACTTATCAGCTTATTTTTATTAATATTAGGCCAAACGGTAATCCCTCTTCCCGAAGCAAAGTTATTGACAATTTGCAATGCAAGGTTTTTCGACATAGTTCTATTTTTTATATCAACTTCACTGTTACATTAACGCATAGAGGAAAAACGCACCTCCTTTCACGTACACTTAAATCTGATTTTGATCAAGGGGTCACCATGGGGCTTAATGAAGAAGGCCGGGGTAATCTTTGAGTTTTAAAGACAAAAACATTACAATCTTTTGGAAAAAAATGAACTTCAAAATCCAAAGTCCTCTGCCGATTTACAGTAAGTATAGATTTTGAACTTTCATCATAAGGGTGTACCTTAATTATCCCCCCTATTTCTAAATAACCATTGGCCACCATCGTATCAATATCGTGGGGAAAAAGATGTATACAACCATGAGAATGCCCTAAAAGTGCATTATCAAACCGTTGATTAAAATTAGTTTTATCGGTTGCTCTACTAAGGGCAAATGTCCTGATTCTGCTCTGAGTTGTTACTCCAAGGTCTGTCCAAACTTCCGTTAATGGAGAGGAGTGCATAAAATCATTGATAAATCTGTCTCCTCGGTTGTAACGACCATCGTGGTTTCGATCTTTAAAATATTTTATTGACTTATGTCCAAAATCATTTAGTAGCCATTTATCCGGGATCTCTCTTCCGGCTGGAGAACCGACCAATACACCTGCCCCCATTCTTCCTATAATTTCTATCCGGTCGATTCCCAATACTCTAGCCATTGCTTCTACCGTGCCTTGATTAAATAGGACATCATAAGAATCAAGCAAAGCATCCAAGACCGCCTGCTCAGTTGTTAACTTTTTCCAATGCGGTAATCCAGAAAGTTTTTCCCAAACGCCGTTGATTTTCACTGAGACTACATTGGTTCCCGTGATTTTAGTTTCTGCCCCCCAAGGTACCACCGACATTTGCCAGCGACCACCACTTCTATGCGCCTCAATTGCATAAATGGTAAAAATACCCACTGTAGTAGGTGTATACCTTTCTTTTTTCATTTGTGCATTAATTTCCGACTCTGGATATCCTCCCAGTGCAGGAAATTCGGCTATTTTGGTGAGTTGGTATCTGGGCATAAATCCTGATTTAAGTTCTAGAGTAGGTAAGATCTCCCTCGACAATTACCTCCAAAATTGGATTATAATCTATCTCTTTTAGTTTTTGAACTAACTTCAGTACAACATTAAAATCTAATGGAACTATACAACCATCACTACCTCTTGGCCCTCGGCCATGAATAGCCATACCATCCCTGCCGCCCATATACGTTCCAGCCAGCGGAATTAACCTGATCCAGTTGGCTCTTGATTCATGGATCACCATTTTATATCTTCCTCTTGGTAGAGGTCCTCCGGGATGATCTTTTGTTTTTTTCACAAAGGTCATTTCCCAGTTATTTTCCAGCAGCCAATTTTCAGCTCCTCTTGTTTTAGTCATTGATCGCCCTCCTGAACCGGCAAATTCTCTAATTTCCAGGTTCTCAATTTTACCATAGAGCATGGCTTCTGCTATATTGTATTTGAGATGTGCGCTCATAATGATTTTTATTTAAGAATTCTAATTTTTCTCAGAGCATGTTTGGAGCACAAATTTTGAATCCACCGCATTCTGGATAATATGATTTGAGAATTGGCCAATAATACCCACGCAGCAGCATTTTCTACTGATTTTTCATAATCTTTGGACAATCGACGAAAAAATTGAACCATCCAAATGCCCTTTCTCTACCCCATCGTGTTTTGATGGGAACAAATCTTTTTGAACTTGGCGGACGCGATGAGATATCTACTTCTATTTTTAATATTTCTTTTACGAATTCCTCAACACTCCCTTTATAAGTCCCATCGGCCAGCACTTTTTCCACTCTTTCTAATACTTGTTTTATTTTCCCAAATACTTTTATGCCCTGTGTCCCATCATGAACATTAGCGGCTTTGACCATCACACCCCATACTAATCCCATCGTATCGGTAATGGGATGTCTTTTGCGGCCTTCAACCTTTTTACCTCCATCGAACCCAGTATCTAAAGAAATAAACGAACTAGCTTTAACACTTTGACTATCAATATATACCAACGAAGGCAATTCTTCTCTGTCCTCATTATAGCATTCCATTTCATTCAGCATCTGGCTCATTTATTCAAATCTGTCATCCTTTTTCCATTTTCTAAAATGATGATATACTGCGCTCCAGAAAGGATATTTTTACATCCAAACAAGCTCTCAACTTGTAACACTTGATTTACTCTCCTACTCCTCAAATAACTCATAAGCCATTTCCTGAAGCAGAATACCAATATCCTCAAGTTCATTAAGCGTTTTTTCATCAAAGTAATCCTCATTAAACTGAAAAGCACCATAGATATCAACAAAACAAATCGCTAACTTCTTTGGTACCATATCGTTCCCCTTATAATATTCCACTAGAAATCGAACAGATTCTATTATTTGCTCAAGCTTATCATAGTCCACCGGGTGCTTTTGCCTCAGCTTAACAGGGATAGAGTCAGTGCCCACAAGTCCATCATAAACGAATTCAATTCTCTCTCGTGCATCCATGATTACAGATTTAAGTGCAATAGGTTTTTATTTTATCACTAGGCACATGCCCTTCAACTAAAACCTCTTTTGAAGATACAGCATTTGAATAAGCACGACCTCTCAGATTTGCGGCTTTAGCCTTATCGGCATCAGATACATCCACAATGCTAAGATTTCCAGCAAAGTCAGGTACAACATCATCAGTATCAAACATAACTATTGGGCGTCCCTCTCTCTTCCATTTTTTTGCTACCTCTGGATCAGTAGTAGTTGAAATAAACTGAGAGCCTTTGAAACTGTCTCTACTTCCATTCATAATATGTCCAGCTGGGGTCATTCCCCTTCCAGGTTTCTTAGCAGAAAGCCCGTTCGACTTATTGTCTGCTGAGCTTAGGTTTCTGTATACTAGGATCAATCCCCAAAAATCCAAACAGATGTTTACATCATAAACATATGAATATAGATTAACATTAGCCGAATCCAACCCTATCGGATCCTGACTCAAATACCTCCCCTCCTCCGATGCATAGTACCTAAACCGATTATAATACAATCCCGTTTCCACATCCTCATACTGGCCCTGGTATCGAAACGGACAAGCATTTTGCGCTCCTCTACCCTGCCGTACCTTTCCATAAATGTCCAATTCGCAGGTCCAGGTTTGATTACCATTTTCATCATACATTTCCACCGGGGTTCCCAGATAATCCGTAATAATACTATAACGCTTACCAAGTACCAATTTTGCCATCGGAACATAGCTATCTTCCTCAAAGACCCAAGTTGTCACACCTTCTGGTTGATGAGGAATTAAGTCCCCTAATTCATCGATAAAGAAAGCCGGCTGATCAACAGAATCCTGCCACTCGTGTAGAGGTACGTTCCCGTCCCAAAGCCATCGCGTGGATCGTCCGGCATAGGTCTTTTCAATCCGGCGTCCCAAGGCATCGTATTTAAAGCTGACTTCATCCCGGTTAGGTCGAATAACACTGGCCAACATACCATTGGCATACCACTGATAATGCCATTCTTCCCCTTTTCTCTTGTGTTTTTTGCTTACCAGATTGCCCTCATCATCATAACGGTAGTTCCATTCTCGAGAGGAGAGTAACCGACTACCCTTGCCGTAAGTTCTGTCCGATTTGTCCTTGCTTTTAAAGAGATTACCCACTTCGTCCGCCATTCGGAATATTTCCTCCCCACTGGAGTAAGTAGCCTTAACCAGATTGCCAACGCTATCGTGGCTAAAATCAATGCGTCCATAGCTCAGGTCATCAATGATTTGTGTCAAGCGATCATTGGAATCCCAACTATAGCGTTTTGCTCTTACTTTCTTACCACTCTGGAATACCGTATGCGAAATTGGTCGTCCTAGACTATCCCGTTGATACGAAGCCGTGATATTTCCGGGCAAAATCCGCTCTATTTCCATACCAACCGCATCCCGCTTGAATTGTATTTCCCAGGGGTTTTGCTCTTTTTCCCTGGCCTGCACAGATTCCACTAACCCCTCCTTGTCCCAGTCTATTTTGATATCTGCACCGAGGGAAGAACTAATGTGCTTTCGTCCAAAGGGCCCGAAGGTGCTTTGAACACGATGTCCGTTTTGCCATTCTTCGATCACTCGTCCCAAGGCATCTCTGGTAAAACGAACCGTTGCATCATCATTGATGGCTTCAATTAGATTTCCGGAGAGATCATAGTGAAAAATCTCTTTGGTTCCGTTGGAGTGTCCGACTTCCACAATTCGTCCCCCCCGATCATATTGGTAAGTACTGATTTTACTGCCAGGGCGAACCACTTTATTCACCTGCCCGGCGGCATCACGGATATAAGTTCGGGTGATGCCGTCAAAACCAACCTCTTTTGTAATCTGCCCGGATCTGTCACGCTCGAAGAAGTAACTTTCCTGTTTTTCATTCTGAAGTCCGATCAAGTCTTGTTCCGTATTGTAGCGAAAATCAATTTTACCCCCTGCTTCTATCCGGCTTTTTAATCGCCCCATGGGAGCATATTCAAATTGTACATTGTGATGGGCATCTCTGGCATGAATCACATTTCCTTCCGGATCGTAGGATAATACCCGATTATTACCATCCGGTTCTCTTATCTTTCGAATTTGGCCATTCAGGTCAAACTCCCTAAATTGCGTATTCTGATTAGGGCCAACAGCCATGGTACATCTTCCCAAATAATCATATTTCCAAATGCTCTCCTCCTGTTTGGCACCGATCATCCGGATAAGGTTAAAGTCCTCATCATATTCTAAAGTTATCTTCCCACCACCAGTTAATTGTATTCCCTCCAACAGGCCTACCTCATTATAAGCGTAGCTTGCACCCAGGCCTGCCGGGTTTTGGCGAGACAATAAACGGTTGTGTTCATCATATACCCAGGACCATTCTCCTCCGTTAGGATCTGTAATACTTGCCAGTAAATCATCCTCTGTATAGGTGTAATATGTAACGGCGCCATGAGGCTCTACAACACTAATGATGTTTTGTCGGTCATCGTATACAAATTCTGTTTTTCGACCCAATGGGTCTGTCTCAGAAAGTAGTTCAGTAGCACTCCCAAACTCTCTCAGGGTTACATTATTTTCTGAATCGACTTCCTTGTGGACTACTCCCTCATTATTCCAAAAATGAGCGACAAAATGTCCAAGTGAGTTGGTGACAATAGTATATTTTCCTTTTAGGTTGTATTCCAGTTTATGGTTATAGATCCCACCATCTCCCCAGGTACGGGTACAACGGATATGTTGACCAATTTTCTTATACTCAAAATAAAAGCTCAGGCCGTTTCTGTTGGTCTCCTTTGTAAGCAAATGGTGGTCGTATTCAAAAGTCCCTTTATGCCCTAAAGGATCAATAGCAGCTACTAGATCCCCTTTTTCATCATACTCATACCGAATAATTGGAAAGCTGTCATTTTTATCTAAAGGATGTGGTGCATGAATGGCCAGAATTCGGCCATTGGGGCCGGAGTGGACTTTCAAAACTCTACCCGCGCTATCTGTTATTGAGGATAGATAACCATAAGAGTTATATTCAAATTGGATCGCGAAGCCTGCTTTGTTTTCAATTTTTGTTAGAGGGAGTATCTCATTGATTCCTTTACCCGTTTTGGAGAAACGATAAATTAGTTGATCTTTATCCCTGTAACCATATCCCTCCTGGTCATGGAAAAAGTGTAATTTTTCTTTGGCATCAAAATAATCTTCTCCTTGGTTTAAGGGAGGAAGAGGAATCCCTCTCCCATCTGGTGTCCGTAGAGCCATGCCTTGTCGGTCATCATCAAAGGCCAGTGCCATATCATAGCTGTGATGCCAGCCGTAGCCAAGGCTTCCATCCAAAACTGAACAGGAATAATAGACTCGTTCCCACTTTAAAGGAATTGGGCCAGGTAGTTCAAAATCGACAAAATCTGTAAAGACCTTTCCAGTCGCGATATCTACCGGATGGCCAGTGACCGAGCATATCCCCTTGTGCACCTTATTCTGGATATTCGGAGGTACGCCCATTTTTTTCATAGCTTTAGAAGCTGCCTCATGGACCTTATCCGACATTTTTTTCATCAGCTTGCTGGACTTCTTCAGCTTATTGAGCTTGCCAAGGCCTGCCATTCCTGCCCTCATTCCTATAGCCATCAGGGAAATAGTAGGTGGGCCCCCAACCAAAACAGGCCTGCCAGCAGGAATCGATAAAACTACCGAGGTGGGTAAAACCATACTGGTTGTCTTTACCTTTTTTCGCACTGGAGGCATCATCCCTATTGATTGACAACTCAAAACCGGCATTCCCAACCTTGACAACGGTTCATCCTCTGCAAGGACGGTTGAAGATCCCATAAATATTTCGCCTTCATTTCCAGGAGGGGGAGGAACAAACATTCCGCCAATTGGAATGTGAGGAACATTTTTCACCTCTGTCCCCGCACATGCCCTCGGGATACCGTTGACAAAGACCGTGGCCCCCAGAATAGGAACATAATCCAATACATCCATAACCGTCCCAATGAATGGATGTGGAATCGGAACGGGAGGTACTGGGCCGGGAGGCTGGATAATGTGAATATCCACTCCCATTACAGGATCAAAATGTTTGGCAGCAATCATCAGGAGCTATTCTTTTTTCAGGTGTCGATTTATATCTGCAAGCTCCTGCCAATCCTTACCGATAGCAGAATTCATAAGCTCATTTAATTCAATTCTTCCTTTAGGAGTTTCCAATAGAAATAACTCCATTGCAGCGCTTGGCATGGTGGTTTGGCGGCGGTCATTTTCTTCCAATTGCATTCCTACTTTTACGGCCCTTCCATAACAATCCTTCGCATCCTTGGAGTGGGAAGCTTTGGCATGGCAAACACCAGCCATGCGCCAGGCATCCATTGCCAGAAAATTATTTTCTACTTGCTTGGCCAGCAATGCAGCCTTTTCATAAACACTTGATGCTAAATCGTAAGCTTTATTTACAAACAAGGCCATACCTTTAGATAAATAGGCCATAACCATTTGCTGTTTGGCAAGCTTGGGATCTGTCTTTTCATTTTCCAGCACTTTAATGGCAGTATCGTAAGAAGAAAGGGCTTCTTTTGCTTTCTTATTGGTGAGATACACTCCGCCTAAAACTAAATGGACTGTCGCCTCCATAAAAATCATGACATGTCGTCGAGTTAGAATTAACGCCCTATTAGCCAGTGATTTGGTTGCTTTTAAATCCCCCTCCCCAGCAGCTTGCATCATGGCAACGTAAAGCTGTCGAAATTGGGTGCCGGGATCACTTGGGTTTCCCTGAGCAGCCAGTTCTGTCATAGCGGCCTGCATATGTAGATTAGGGATTAACTTGTAAAATGACTTTGATTCCTTAGAAAAAAGGCTTTCAAACACCGGATGTTCCTCTGACTGTACCAACATGATTTTTACCTTCTCAGCACTTATCATCGACAGCTTAATCAACCAATCTACCCAAGCAGCTATATTATTGTTTCGTTCAGGAGAGAGGTAAGCCACTACATTGCCATCGATATCCAGAAATTTTTGGAAGGCCTCCAGATTTTTCACAAATACCCCGGGATGATAATTGTTTGCTTTTATAGGTTTCCAATCAAGTAGGTGCAGACCTGCGCTTTCTAACTGTTCTTCAGACTCAACTAAGATTCTATTAAATTCCTGGATAAGTGATTTAGTATATTGAGCATGGGAAGAATAAGGAGTACTAAATTTTAAAATAATATCTTTTGTTTTACCTTCTTCTGTTTTTTCAACCTCATAAAATGCTTCAATCATTTCAAATTCGTCTTTGACAACGGACCAGATACCCGCTTTCAGGTCAGGAGCAGATGAAAATTCATCCCATTGTTTTGCCAATTGGCCAAGTCGGCGAATGATAGCATTGTTTGGTACAGACATACAAACTATTTATATTTATTTTTTCTTAATGTTTTTTATAATTAATACAACCAATACAATCGTAGCATTTACGAAATCAACCTGTGCGATAAAATTTAAGTCTATTTATATCACTTTGTAAATGAGCTAAATTTTGATGGATCATAATTTGGTCTGTTTTTGGGATTTTTCATTTATGTCTTCACTTTCCCTATTGGAATCATCAAAGGAAATACCTCTTTTGCATCTTCATCCACTTCACTATCTGGGAAATAAAATGTTTCTCTCCGGCCCAAGGTGAGTTGTCCAACCACCTGAATACTAACCTGAGCTAAAGAATTGTCTTTACGCCTTTTGCTTTGGTTTTTAAAATCGACAATGACATCTCTTATCTTTATTCTTGTTTCATAGCGAGAAAATAGATCTTTCAGGTTTTTTTGAATTTCTTGTCGAATAGATTCCCGCCAGGCCCGATCTGATTTGTTTTGTGGTGGAGTGGTAGCCTGATATTTATTCATTACACTGCCAAAAGCCGGATCATACCTATAGCTTAGTGTAAAGGCCCTAAGAATGAACTCAATATTTTGATGAATCGATTTCCTGAGCTCTATCTCATCATGCAGTTGCTCTCCTCTCATCAATTTATCTAATCTCAAGGGAATACTGTAATAGTTCATCTTAATTGAGTTTAATGATGGCCCCCTTAGCATTTAATGGGCCTTGTGCACTAACATCTACCATACCTCCACTAACTTTGGAGCTTTTGGTTCCGTCAATTTTAACATCTACACTAGATACGCTAACACTAACAGCACCTGAAATAATTACTTCTTTTTTACTATCCAGATTTATAGTAGTAGTAGCATCGATCAGGGCTTCTTTTTTAGAATCAACATGGAAGGTTTCAGCAGCTTTGACAATAATTTTTTTAGCAATAATATTGACTGTTCCGTCTCCCACATCAATATTAATGGAGCTATCGGATTTGCCTCCTGTCTTGACATTAATGGTCTTACCCGCGGTCATATTAATGGTGTCAGGTGCATTAATGGTGATACTTTTGCTCTTATCATCAAACTTCCATTCATTCTTGCCTTTAGATTTGAATCCCTTTGAATGATTTTTGGGATCAAACCATTCGGGTTTTGCATCCCCGTTGTACATACCGGTCAAAACATAAGGCTTATTTGGATTATTATTTTCAAATGCAACTAATACCTGATCATCCACTTCCGGAATAATATAAAATCCTTTATCTTTTCCGGTATACGGAGAGGCTACACGCAACCAAGGGGATGTCTCACCAGTACCTTCCTGCCACAAGAATTCAACCTTAATTCTCCCCAGCGCTTCATCATCATTTACATCAACTACCTTAGCCAACTGCATTTCACAATAAGGGGGAACTGGCGCTTTTGAAAGGGGTGGCGTTTTTATTTCAGTAGGTATGGCCTCAAAGGAATTATTATAATCTCCACCTTGATCAATATGATGTGATATTTTAGTAATTACATAGGTACCATAAGAGTCTTTTATCAGTTGGTCTTCGATTTCTATACTACAGCCAAGCTTCAATTTTGAATTGGAGCTTCCTCCGGTAATAAACACTACCTCATCCATAGTAATTTGCTCTCGTCTTTTGGCAATGTTTTCTAATTCGTTTTTTTCTGTAAAAGATTGTATTGCTACCAGTGGTTTTTCCGTATAGATCTTGCTATTAGCTGCCTTCATAGCTTCTCTTCCCAAATCATTTAGTTCTGTACTTTCAGGAGCCTCTTCACTTAGGAATTGATGCTTGACATAATCGTAAGCTTTAATCTCAAATTTTCCTGGCAAAGCACGCACAGACATATCAAAGTGAGTTAAACCATCCTCTCCAAAATTTAATTTGATGGGATCTTCCCCATCTGGTTTACCAAAATAAAACTGGACACCATCGTAATAAAACCATTCTCCATAGCGATCGGAAAGTCGATCCAGGAAGCTGAAATTGCTTTCTTTGTATTGGACACAATAGTCGATGATGTCTGTAAAATTTTCAGGAGAAACAACCGGCGCATCTGAAAAAAAACTTCCATAAGGCCCTAAGACCTCATCCGCAATTTCTTGAAGTCCTTTTTCAGTAAATGAGCGAGTATGGGGGCCATCATCCATAGATATACTTGGTCCATTTCCGCGAACGACGAGTTCGGCAATACCACTTCTTCTGGATAAAGAAACGGAGGTTACAATCCCTTTGAAAAACTCTTTTGCTAATCCAACCTGAATTTGGTCGTCTTCCTTTTCCTCAACTCCGATGGTAATAGGTTCACCAATCCAGTCTTTGGTCTTTTCCAACAAAACTCCAGGTTGAGCATCCTGACGAAGCCGAACTTCAAAAGAATTGTGTGTACCTACCTCCTGAAGGATAAAAACATTGGTAAACTCATTATCAGTCAGGCGGTTATTAGCAATTTGGATAGAACAACGAATCATTTAATTTTTTTTATTTGATTTTTTACTTTTTGGATCGTTATATTTTTAAAGAACCTGAAGCCCTTATTCTTCTCGTTTTAGTAATAAGCCCAGATGGCCCGTCAATTTGTTCTGTAATATTTGTATCCTCTAAAAATAGATCATCAGTATACACGACGCGCCTTGTGGGTCCATTTCCAAAATTCTGGTGCATTACTGTATGCATGCCATTTTTGGCAGTTACCTTACTGTGGTAGATCGCAGTATGCTCTTCATCAATTTGTAGAATAGTTATTATTGGAAGGGTTATTTTTTCCCTTAAATCATTATTATTAGGTTTTATATAAAATTCATAATCTGCCGATAATTCCGTGGTCTCCCACACATGAAATTTTCTAAATTCCAAAATATCTCCCGCATGCGCTTGTACAATAGATGCGATTTGGGTCGTGGACCAGACCCTTAGAGCATATTTGGAGGATTAGATGCTTGGGCACATTCTAATGCTGCAAAAGCTAAATCCCAACATTCTCCAAAACTCACCCCACATCTTCTCATATTTTGTCCTGAAATTGCACGGTCTACAAATTGTTTCGCTTCACTTACAACTGAATCACAAGTAGTTGGGTCACGTTAAAAATCTGGCGGGTTGGTAATTGCTACCACTCTGGTTCCCATGTTATCCTGAGCAAATTTTATGATATCTGTGGCTACGCTCATAATAGATTTTAGGCTTCAACCGTATTTTAGATACTTCTAAATAGCATGTTCTCCTTCCGGTATTAGATTGGTTAGGACATTAATCTGACTATGAAAGGAGATAACCTTCAGCAGGTACGTTATCGTAGATTGTAGCTTTGACAATAGAATTAAGCAAAGTACTAATCTCATGAAGGATAGGTACTTTACTTAATTCATCTTTATCAGCTTTATTCGCTATCAGGCCAGCGCATTTTAAATTCTGCTCCGGATACTTTCAATACTTCCGCACTAATATCGAAAGACTCAATAGTATTGGAACTTACACCTTGAGAGTTGAAGTTTTCTCTATAGCCAACTACAAATCCATTTTCAAATTCGATCTTTTTGAGCTCCTTACTCTGCTCGGCATCCTTGTAAATTGTGATCGAACCAGATTTTGGTAAATCCTGCTGGTTCATCCAATTGACAATTTTTCCATTCATTTCTTTTTCATCAGAGCGAATGGTTAGACTAATGAATCCGTTACGAACTACCTTTGTTGGTTGCCCTTTCTCTGGATCAGTGGCTCTAGATAAAGAATAGGTTAGATCTATAACCTGGGCTTTAGCCCCTTCTAGTTCCAGTACTGCGGTATGTGCTGCAGCCATATTCAATGATTTTAAAAAAGGTTAAAAAATAAGGTTCAATACTTGTTTAGGATAAAAACACCTAGCCGTTCTTTTTATATTTTATATCTACTTCGAACCTCAGAAAAGGTCTTTCGAAGTAGATCAAAACACAAGAAATGAAGTCCTAAAAAATCTAGTAAATATTGATTTTCAATAAGATACTTAGTATAGTGAAATTTAGAGCATGTTTGCAGCCCAAAGGTTGACCTCCAAACATGCTCTAAATCAACGTAGTAGATAGTGGCTTTACACATCAATTTTACAATAGTACTTTATCTGGAGGGAGTCAAAATAGAAAGTTCTCATGTAAATACCTCTTCAGTGATATTTCATCAGTACGGTTCGGATCATTATCACTGCAATAATCTACTCAAAATAAACAGATATGGGTTACAGCTACAATTTTCATTGGTTTCTCGGTATCTTGGCCCAAGATAGAATTAGTGACCTGGTCATAGTTAACGCAAGTGTTTACACTGAGATTGATAATAAGCTAAAATCACAGCAGGTATTCTTAAGAGACTCTAATTTCTACAGTATTTCAATACCATTAACGAGTACAAGCAATTCCTCAATTATTAGAATATTTTGAATCCTTTAATTTTGAACCTAATTGTCAAAAATTCTAAAACACATGTTCTTAAATAATCCCTTCAAGAAAGGAAATATTGTTCTTATTAAGAGTATGCTTAAATTTTATTCTCCTGATACTCAATACATAATAAACCTGATCTCAAATTAGCTTAATCACTTTTCTCGATAAACTCCTTCATTCTTCCTCAGAACCATTATCTGCTGACTATCAGTCCGGTAAAATTTTAAACATACTCTAATCTTCAATATCAACGTTTCTGTCTTTAGCCTTCAATGCGTAGACAAATGTTTTTACAGCCCATAACGGTTGAATATCAACTTGGACATCAATTCGGTCGGGCTCTCTTGGATTCCATTCAAACTTGCTAACTCTCCCTGCGTTGATGATTTTTTGTTCCGTCAGTTGATTGAGGAAATCCTGTATAGTTTCTCTTACAAAATTCGCCTTAGGGCGATCCAATTGTTGCCCTGTTACCTTTCCAAGGTAATGTCTTAATACACGATTTACATAATCGAAAGTACGCACTACCGCATAATCTTTAAGAGGTTTTTCAGCCCCATCAAAAGCTGTGCATTTATTGTAAACCATATCCTTATCATAGGCATGCATAGTAGAATTCAGTCCTAAATCTCCGAGATCCGTTACTTCAGGCTGAGAAGTTCGGAATGCTAAGCCTTGCGATTCGGAAAGGCTTCCATTCATTTCCCCCATAATGGGCTGAGAGATTTTCTCTTTATACATTTTTCCTGCAACAGCCATCGCTACTGACCCTTTCAAATCTTCATCTTTTTCCATGCCATCATGCTTACCTCTCAAGATCATATGATTTGCAAATAAGATTAATTTGCTATGGAAGAGTTCTGGGCCGGTAATTCCTTGCCATTTTCTTGACTCCCAAACATCTTGGGCATCCTCAGCGCTTTCGCAGTCTTCAAAGTCTGTTAAGAAACTCATCCGAGCGTTTCCAGCCAGCTTAGCATATCTTTCAATAATGTCTTTTGCTCTTTTGCTCTTCCATAATCCGGGAATAACCAAAAGCGAATATGCCTTTCGTTGATCAACAGATAACGCTTCATCCATTAATAATTTTTCAACCTGAGCATAAACCAAATTGGAGTCAGCGTCTAATAACGCCTCAGAGTTCACATTAAGTAGAGTTAGATTTTTTACTTTCTGAGGAGCAGCATTCCGGAAGAAAGTTTCTAGTTCTCGATAAGTTTGCTCGATATCTCGCGCCGCAATAAGAATTTGGTCAAGATTTTCATTGATTAGAGACTCATTCTGATCCAGTTTGGCCTGAGCCAGTTTACGAACCTGCTTGTGATTATCTACCGAGTCTTTTTCAAGAAAACTCAAAAAAGCGGATAATCGATCCCGCAGTTCTTCTCGCTCCTCCACTAAGTCACTATCTTGTAAAAACCGACGTCTTTTGCTATCCGCGCCTGGAGAAAAAAATTTCAAATTATCGGCTAGTGGTGCCAACAACTCCTCAAATCCATCATATCGATCTAACCGGGCCTGAACTTCATCCCCTGTTAATGCATCTGTTTGAACCTTATCCCCTCTTATTTGCTCCTGCTTTTCCCGAATCCCTGAGGTTTGTTCTAGTTCGTCTTCTGGAAATTGCATCATCTTTAAAAAATGTTTTGGGTTCTTAATGTGTTAATCAAAATCAATCACTAATCTCCACTCGGTGGCAAACTTTCAGAGAGTTCATTTACAATCTCTCTAAATACAGCTATTATGGCATCTCTAGCTTTGGGATCATCCAAAGCTTTTCTAAATTGAGGGTTTTTGTCAACCCGATCAACCAAAGCCTCACTCGCTTGAAACTCTGTTTCCAATCTTCTCAACCAAGAGGATCTCTTTTTGATTGACTTGGGAGAAAAAGATTCTATTCCGCCCCTAAATCGAACCGTTTCTGTTACTTCAGGATTGTCCTCGTTCCCCGTTTTAATTTTCACCTTAACCTCAGGTTGAGCATAATCCATTACATCTTTGGTTGACTTGATAAAATCTTTAGGCACTACTTCAGGACGTCTAGGCCCGTTTTCCCCTTTAAATGCCATGGCAATCAGGGTAGTATTTGTAGGTAGCAGTACTAATCCAGAATTTGTTTCTTCAGGCACATCTACAGGCCCTACCATGTCGTATCTTGTCATATCTGGTTAATTAAACAAATTAGAATAATAATTTTTTCAGTTAGTCAATTGAAGGAGTTTAGACTCGCATCTTTGCAAATCTGTATTCAAAATTTCAATTTCATCTTCAACTAAAAGGATTTTATCTTCGCAATCAGCAAGTTTTTTTTCAGGGTCATTATTTTCTTTACAATCTCTCAAGTCCTTGATCAATTGAAGTTTTTTCTTTTCTAATGCTTCTCGTTCTTTTCGCCAATCGCCCCTTTCTGTTTTATTTTTTTGTTTTAATGCGTCAACGTCTGCAATGCCTTTTGAAGCATTCTGAGTATGGATTGAAAATAAGAAGGTGATTACCAATGCCACTACAAATCCCCAAAATCCCCAAAACCGCCACAAAGCACTTCTTCGTACTTGTTGTCTTAGTTCTTCCATTTTAAACTCATGTTATTTGAACTAAACATCTTAAAAATCAGTAGCTGCCTCAAGAGTATTTTCACAAGTTTCTAACTCCTCCTCCAGGTCGTCCCGCCGCTTCTCTTTTTGTTCAAACCTATCCAAGCAACTCTTCAATCTGCTATTCATAATATTATCTTGACATTCTTCCAGCTTGCTAGCTAAGATCTTAATATCATCTTTCAAACCTGCCTCGGCTTTTAATGCATTTTTCTGGACTTTACTATGTTCTTTTTGCATCTTTTCTATCTCCCCCAATCCTTGCGAAATATATTTATCATACATTGAGTACATAACCAGCATTAAAAGAACCAAAGTAACTGCGGTCAATACAATAATTCGCCCATATGCACTTCGACGTCGATTGAGGTTGAGCACTTCCATTACTTAGGCTGTAGTTTGTTTTTCAATGTTCCAAATATGCATATCTTCCTCATTTAGGTCAAGGTGAATGGTATCCCCTTTATTAACTTCCCCCATAATAATTTTATCTGCCAAAGATGGGGTTAAGAAATTTTTGATTGCATTTTTTAATGGCCTTGCCCCATAGATTGGCGAAAAGCCAATTTCAATCAAATGATCCATTACTTTGGTAGAAACTGATAGTTTTATATTGTGGTTTCTAAGCAATAGTTTTACAAACTTATTAAAATGAATTCTTAATATTGACCTAGCTACTGGTTCTGAAATAGGCTTAAATGGTAGTATCTGCGAGTCTACTCTTCCAAGAAATTCATCTTTGAAATCTTTAGTTTCTCTAAGTATTGATTTCAGCTCCTCTGGGGAAGGGTGTTTTCCTTGGTTAAAAAAGTCTACAATTTTATGAGCTCCCGAATTAGAAGTGAATATAACGATCGTATTAGAAAAATCCGCTAATTTTCCTTGTTTATCTGTCAATCTTCCATCAGTTAACATTTGTAAAAAGATTCCGTAAATATCAGGATGAGCTTTCTCGATTTCATCAAATAAAACCACTGAATATGGTTTTTTTCGTACGTTATTTGTTAAAACGCCTCCACGGTCAAAACCAACTAATCCTGGTGCAGCCCCCAAAAGTGTCGACACTTCACTCGCGTTTTGATATTCTGACATATCAAAACGCAACATTGCATCTTCATTATCAAACAATAACTCAGCAATTGCCTTTGCCAGTTCTGTTTTACCTGTACCTGTTGGCCCCGTAAAGAAAAAAATTGCTCCTGGCTCTTTTGGGTCCTTAAGATTTGTACGAAACGCTTTAAGACTTCTAACCACAGATTCTATCACATGATCCTGCCCCGCTACACGTTTCTTCAAAATAACCTCAGCATTTTGTAACTTTTCTTGCTCTTTTGATCGCATTCGCCCAGCAGGAATTCCCGTTTTGTAAGCCGTAATTGACTCCAAATCAACCTCCGTGATTTCGAATTTAGGTTCTTTAGACCACTCCCGTAATTTTAATATGGTACTTTCGAGATTCTCTGGAAGTTCATCTTCCTCTTCAAGCCTGCCGATCAATAACTCACTTAGCTGACTTCTAATCTTTGTATTGTAACTATGAAAATTCGGAACCGAATCATTTTGGAATTCCTCTTCAATGGCTATTAGCACATCTTTGGAGGTAGAATTCATTTGAACAGCACATGCCAAAGTAAAATCTATCAACTCAATTGCAGAAGCAGGAAGATGTTTATCCTTTATATATTTCTTTGCAAGATTTACTGCAGCTGTGATTCCTTCCGATGAGATTTTGATTCCGTGAAAATCTTCATATTTTGGAACTAAACCTTGTAACATTTGAGTCGCAATTATTTCATTTGGCTCATTAATAACTAATCTGGAAAATCTTCTATTGAAGGCTGAATCTTTTTCAATATACTTCTGATACTCGGTCTGAGTGGTTGCACCAATTAAAGTAATCTCTCCCCTAGACAACTCCGGCTTTAATAGGTTTACAACCCCCGAGCCAACAGGCCCCTTTTCGTCAAGTAAAATATGTATCTCATCAATAAACAGGATAGCCTTTCCCTCATATTTTTTGATAGATTTGAGAATTGATTTTAGTCGTTCTTCGACTTCCCCTTTAAAAGCCCCTGCCACCAGTTGCCCGGATACATCTAAAGAAAAAATTGTGGCATTCCTCAACATATTGGGGACTTTACCATCTAAAATTTTCAAAACTAGACCTCCAACTATTGCTGTCTTTCCTACTCCTGGCTCACCCACGATAAGTACATTTGGAGAAATTCGCTTCCCCAATATTTCAACCAGCTGCAGTAATTCTTTATCCCGACCAATTACTGGGTCTATTTTCCCATCCTTCGCCAACAGACTTAAATCTTCACAATACTTGCTTAAAATAGCTTCTCCTGAAGCAGCGTAGGCATTATGAGAAGATATGGTAGAACTTCCATTTGAATTCGTGGAAAGAGAATTAATGGCCTCAGCTGATAAATCATTACTGTTTCGCCATTCTATAATTTCATACAGTGCCAAAGGCAATCGGCGCAGTAATTTTTCGTCAAATCCGACACCAGGAGTTACAAGGGATTCCAGGATATCTAATGGAGTGATCTTTCCTTTTCCGTATCTAATACAGAGTTTCTGAGTTTCTTGCATGACCTTCATCGCTTCACCATCCCCTCTCGGAATTGGAACATACTTTTTGTCTTTGGGACGTTTGGAGACTAAATCCATTGACCACTTTCTCAAATCGAATTTATCAATTTGCAATTGATCTAAAATAGGACCTAAACCTACATCTTCATCCAGCACCGCCCACAGTAAATGCTCTGAGCCATAAGTTGAATGAGCATATTCCACTGCTAGTTGCTCGGCAAGCCGTAAAGTTTTTTGTGCATTGTCGGTAAGAAAATGAGGTTTGGTTTTCATACAATCGACAGTATTCATTTTAGTTTTCTGGTCTATATCATTCTAAAACAGGTCATTTCTTATGACATACAAATTTACCTCAATAAATAATTATTAGGCAGACATTATAAAGTTATCAATATTATTTTGCCTAAACAAATATTTCTAAGATTTTATGTCAATCAACACCTAAAATACAAAACCCTGTAATTCATCAACTTTTCAAAGAGATTTCCCCATCAACTGTTTTTATTAATAATTATCGATACGGAATCCTTCAACTTTTTCTAATATAGAATAGAGAACAATCCGCTATAAATCAGTTTGCCTTTTAAAATTACCTGACTATTTTAGAGCATGTTTACAATCTCGTAGTAAAGTTCATTGAAATAAATAAATTAGCAAGACCTCAGAGCAGAGGATATACAAGCAAGCAATCTCTAGTAGATATGCCGATTAAGAGATAACCCTGCTCTGGGAGGTTCTTTAGAGTCAGAATAACATTTAAGGACTTCACTGTATTGAATAATCTAGAATAAGCGACGAGCAAAGACGAAGAAAGAGCCAAATTTTTCAAAACTTTATTAAAGCTAGGACTGTGAAAATTTTTCAAAATTTAGGAATTGATGTAGCCGCAAAGAGCTTCCGGGTATGCTTGATGGTAAACACGAAAGAGGATACAATCAAGTGACTCGTCCTAAAAAAGGTTGACTCAATTAATTAACGGTCATCATCATCACGGTTTCTTTTTTTGGTTTACTTTTTTGTCAACCTATTTCAGGACTAGTCAAACCAAGGTGTCCGGACCAAAAGGCAGGGTTTCTTCGGTACCTGGTTTGGCGAGGCAGTACTCGCGGAAAGATTCGATGTCCATATTGAAAGATTGGTTTAGGTGGAAGAAATGTAGGTTTGGATGAATTGGGCGGAATGTTAGTTAATAGCTCCAGTTCTCCTGCGGGTTATACAATTCTCCCTCGATTTAACAATCATAGAAAAATGCAGAAATGGACGTGATCGTATGGCATTCACCGATTCTCTCAATATTCCATTTTCACAATTTTCCATTCCCTCAATATCCTGCCAGTGGTAAAAATAGATAACTTTTTTTAACTTGAGAAGCTGTTCGATCATTCATAAAATCACCCGCATGAAAAATCACAGTTGTCTCATCCTGTTTTGCCTGTTTGTTGGCCCTTTGTTGGCCCAGCAGGTACCTGACACCAGTTTTACCCATCCCATTGCCAAGCCCCAATATGCCCCCGACCAGGGGCCCGTGGTCTTTATTGACGGTGCCCATCACAACTTTCACACCATCGACGGGCGGTACCAGACCTTTGCCAAGGTGGTCGCCGCAGATGGCTATCAAATGCGAGGCAATGAAGTTCCATTTACAAAAGAAACCCTTGCTGAATGCAAGATTCTGGTCATCTCTAATCCCTTGCATGAAAGCAATCAGGGCAATTGGCAGCTCCCTACCCCATCGGCCTTTAGCAAAGCCGAAATTCAGGCGGTCAAGGATTGGGTAAAGTCCGGTGGAAGGCTCTTTCTCATTGCCGACCACATGCCCTTTGGCGGTGCCGTTCAGGATTTGGGCAAGGCCTTTGGCGTAGAGTGGAACAACGGCTTTGCGATGGACAATCGCCGCAGAAGCATGGAACATTTTACCTGGAAAAACGGTTTGTTACTCGTCGGTCCAATCACCGAAGGACAAACGCCAACAGAGAAAATAGATGATGTGGTGACCTTCACCGGTAGTGCATTTAAATTGCCGAAAGGCGCTACACCCATTCTGCAATTAAACCAGGATTATACCCTCCTGGAACCAGAACAAGCCTGGCGGTTCGAAGAAAAAACGCCGTACCAAAGTGGCAGTGGCTGGTACCAAGCGGCCCATTTTGAATTTGGCAAAGGCAAGGTAGTCGTATGTGGAGAGGCGGCCATGTTTAGCGCCCAATTGGGTGGCCCCAATCAAACACCCTTCGGCATGAATTCGCCGGAAGCAAAGCAAAATCCGCAGCTCTTGCTGAATATCATGCATTGGTTGGACCAAGATTAGCTTTGTGAAAAATCGAGCTTTTTAATACCTTTGGCCGGAGAAAGCATTCGTTCCGCTGTTTTGGTGATCAATCAAAGTGAAGCGGTAAGCCTCAGGCAAAGGCGCAGAGAACGCGAAGGCATTGTCGTAAGTCGGCTTTTCGCCAATTTACGGCTGTGCGAACATCGTTTACACTAATTATTTGGCCCCGTAGTTCAAGGGATAGAATAGAAGTTTCCTAAACTTTAGATCCAGGTTCGAGTCCTGGCGGGGTCACTAAAGAACTAGTTAGTATTAACCTTTAGAAGCAAAATGCCTCCGCTGCATTATAATAATCAAGAGCTATTTTAAATTTGTACATTTGATACAATTGTTAAACATCTCAACTCAACAGCCTTTTGATCATGAACCTCCTACTAATCTAACCTACACATGCCGGATACCTTCTACACGATGAAGCTCTTCATCTAGGGGAAACGTAAATTATTTCCTATCATTGTTTTATCATCAAACAGTACGAAACACGAACTAATTATGAAAAAAAACATAGCCGTCCTTAGTTTTCTGTTTCTGGCACTCACTACGACTATAGCCCAAAACAAAGACGCTTTTCATCCTAAGAATATCCTATGTTAACTCACTCTTTCCCGAATAAAACAGCCCTCATCACCGGTGCAGGTATTGGTATTGGCTACGAAATTGCACTACAATTGACTAAAAGTGGTGCTTCTGTTATACTGAACGATATTGATGAAAAAGTGGCTTTTTCTGCCGCAGAGTCGATTCGAGAACAGGGAGGAAAATGTATTGCCTTTGCCGGGGATTCAAGTGATTTGGACGTGATCGACCGGATGATTAAGGTGGCTTTGCAAGAATTTGGGCGACTTGACTTTGCCATTGCGAATGCAGGTATTACAACTTTTGGCAGTTTTCTGGAATACGAACAGGAAAGCTTCCAAAGGTTGATGGCCGTCAACTTGCAGGGATCCTTCTTTTTAGCCCAAGCTGCTGCCAAACAAATGATTGAGCAACAAGCCGGAGGTCGGATTTTATTGATGTCATCGGTGACGGGACACCAAGCCCATCCCAATTTAGCGGCCTACGGCATGACCAAGGCGGCTCTGGAAATGTTGGCCAAAAGCTTGGGGGTAGAATTGGCCGCTCACAAAATCACCGTGAATGCCATTGCTCCAGGTGCAACAATGACTGAACGCACTCGCCAACTAGATCCGGATTATCAAAAAACCTGGGAAAAACTGACCCCTACCGGAATTGTTTGTACCCCAGAGGATATTGCGCAAGCCGCATTGTTTTTATTATCGGATGGTGCACGGCAAATCACCGGGCAAAGTCTGGTGGTAGATGGAGGATGGACGGCAGTGAGTCCGCCGCCGGAATAGTTCTTCAAAGGAAAGCGATCGTTTTAACGTTCAGCTAGAGCTTCCGCTCAAACAAATCCTCCAAGGCCGGCAAGAGGTTTCTAAATCTAAATTCATAACCCATCGCCTCTATTTTATTGGAAGATACCCGGGTACTGTCTAGAATGGCATGCGACATTTCACCCATCACGAGGCGCAAAATAAAAGCGGGTGCCGGTAAAATAAGTGCCGGTTTTTTCCTGGCTTTCCCCACCGTTCGGGTCAAGTCTTCATTTGTTTCGGGATTTGGAGCCACGCCATTATAGGTCTCGGTCATGGCTTCATTTTCGATGGCGCGAATAAAAATGCCACAGAGGTCATCGATGTGAATCCAGCTGTACCATTGCTCGCCATTGCCAAAATAAGTACCCATAAAAAACTTGAACGGAATCAGCATCTTTTCCAGTGCGCCTCCTTGAGTAGACAAGACGATGCCGATGCGTATAGTCACTGTGCGGATGCCACTTTTCCGAACTTCATCGGTGGCTGCCTCCCAGGCTAAACAACTCTCAGATAAAAAACCAGTGCCCGGGCCATCCGTTTCTGCTAGCATCTTATTGCCACGATTGCCATAATACCCCACGGCAGAGGCCGCCAAATAAGCTTTGGGCGGTTTCACTTTTTGGAAATATTGCAATAGCAACGCAGCTGTCTCGACGCGACTGGAAATAATAAGTTCTTTACGATCTTTTGTCCAAGGCCGATCGGCAACACCGGCACCGGCTAAGTTGATAACATAATCAGCTTTAGCAATGGCCTCTTCTTCGATGATACCTTGCTTTATATCCCAGATAAATACGGGATACGGATCTTGGGCATCTTTGCTCCTACTCAACCAGCAAACCTGGTGCCCACGCGCGGTAAGCAAAGCACTCAGGCGTTGTCCCACCAAACCACTTCCTCCAGCAATTAAAATATTGGCCATGTTTTCTTTTATAGTTCTTCAACAAATCTTGTGATTGAACGCCAATCGGAAATGCAAATCGCCACCTCCCTTCATCGTTTGCTTTACCTTTTAGTTTGACCACAAATTTGTCAAAGAAGGCTTTTTAGTTACTTTTCAACTTAGGTAGCTATAACAAAAGTGGCTATGCTTGGTTCTTGATTTATTGAAAAATCAATGCCTTAACTTTTCAGAAGTTCGAAAATAGGCTCTGATGAAGCGTTTATTTTCGAAGTAAGGTCTTCTAATAAAATTTGCAAGACCGAGAGAATATTTTAGTCCCTAACAAAAATTGCCTTATTTTAGAGTTTTTTAATAGAGTGCTTGCTGAAGCTGATTTGCTCTAAGGCGGTACCCCACAATGTCAAATCAATCCAGATTTATGAGAAATCAAGTTCTATTTATTGCCGTTCTTTTTGTTTTATTGCTCAACTACGCCTGTACCACTTCTGAAAACACCCCTGAGCAAGAAAACATTGTACAGGTACGATTACCCGCGGAGCCCGACAACCTCAATCCGATCATTACCACGAGCCTTTACAGTCGGATCGTACACGAATGTATTTTTCTGCCTTTGATGCATTTTAATTATCAAACGTTAAAGCTGGAGCCCGCACTCGTCAAAGCTGCACCGCAAATTACCACTATTGAGTCGGGGCCTTATGCAGGGGGAATGGCCTTGACCTATGAGCTACGTGATAATGCACAGTGGGACAACGGAACCCCCGTCACCAGCGAAGATGTACTTTTTAGTTTAAAAGCCCTCTTCAATCCGTTGGTCAAAAGTACCGCTTTTCGTGCCTACCTTGATATGATTGGAGACATGGAAATTGATGCTGAAAACCCGGCTAGGTTTACAATTTATACCAAAGAACAATATATCCTCACCGAACCAGCGGTAAGCAACATAAACATCCTGCCAAAATATAACTACGATCCCGATGGATTGATGAATGAAGTGGCATTAAACCAATTGACCAATCCGGAAACGGCATCTACCTTGGCAGAAAGCAACCCCAATATTCAGCAATTTGCGGAAGCCTTCAATTCGGCAAAATATGGACGTGAGATTGAAAACATTTCCGGAAATGGGCCGTATAAAATTACAGAATGGGTCAGCGGTCAGCGTTTAACCCTGGAACGTAAAAAAGACTGGTGGGGAGATGCCGTTAAAAATGTCCCGGTACTGGAAGCCTATCCCAATCAAATGATATTCAAAATCATAGGTGATCAAAATACAACGGTAGCGGCCATCAAGGATCAGTCGATTGATGTAGCTAGCCAGATTGATGCCAAAGATTATACCGATCTTTTGCAGAATGAATCCCTTAAGGAACACTACAATTTTTACAAGCCATTGAGTCTGCAGTTGTATTATGTGGGTATCAACAACAAAAACCCAAAACTCAATGACAAGCGGGTAAGAAGAGCATTGGCACATATCATAGATGTAGATGACATCATTAAAACCCTTTTCTTCGGCCTTGGACAGCGAACGGTAGGGCCCTTCAATCCACGAAAAGAGTATTACCATACCGGCCTGGAACCCATTCCCTACGATATCGAAAAGGCCAAGGCTTTATTAACCGAAGCCGGATGGGAGGATACCAATGGCAATGGTATTCGGGATAAGATGATCGGTGGAGAACTGGTTGAACTGGAACTCAACTACCTAACCACCCCAACCAGTAAATTTGGCCGTAATCTTGGGCTCACGCTAGAAGATAATGCGCCTTTAGCGGGGATCAAAATCAACATTGAAGCCAAGGAATTCCGCAGTTTGATAGAATCGTTGAGAAATCGCGACTACGAACTCAATGGCGGAGCAATGGGACAACAACCCATTCCCGATGATCCGAAGCAGCACTGGCATACCTCAAGTGATAATGCCAGTGGCTCCAATCGGGTGGGTTTCGGTAGCCCGGAAACGGATGCTCTGATCGATAAGATAAGGGTGACGATGGATGAAACCGAAAGAAATAAGCTTTATAAAGAATTTCAGGAACTTATTTATGAAGAGCAACCCATGATCTTCCTATTTTCACCCCAAGAACGGATAATCATTAATAAAAAGTTTGAAACCGAAGTTTCGGTGATGTCCCCCGGTTTTCAGCCGAGCCATTTCAAACTGAAGGATGAGTAATCCTGCTTTTGACAAATCTAGAAATAAAACAAGCTAACACCCATGAGATACCTCTTTTTGCTAATTACTTTCTCCTCTCTTGTGTTTAATGGTTGCATCAGCGATCCCAAAAGCACCACCGAATCTGCCTGGAGCAGAACCAACAATGAGGTAATCTGCCGCATTGATGGAGAGCCGGAGACCATCAATACGATGCTGACCTCGTCCAGATATACCGTACAGATTTGTGAGCAAATCTTTTTTTATCTCATGTATTTTGACCCCTATGAACTTAAATTAGTTCCCCAATTGGCGAAAGCCGCTCCCGAGGTCACAACCATTACTGATGAAACCAGCCCATATCAAGGTGGGAAAATGTATACTTTTGAAATCCACGAAACAGCCGTTTGGGACGATGGGAAGCCCGTGACCGGAAAAGACTTTGTATTTACCCTCAAAGCCCTCTTCCATCCGATGGTGCAGGCACAGCGCTACCGCCCCTATCTTAGTTTTGTGCGTGATGTAGAGGTTGACCCGGACAATCCCAAAAAGATTAGCGTCATCACCGAAAACCCACCCTCTCAAGCCATAGAACGCATTGGTAACGCTGTCCCCTTATTACCTGCGCATCACTACGATCCCGAATCAACACTTGAAGATATTCCACTATCTACGTTCTTTGATACAGAGGCCATAACAGCCATGGTGGAAGGCGATGAACAATTGCAAAAATTTGCCGAGCGGTTTGCGTCTCCAGAGTTTACTCGTCAGCCCGAAAACATCATGGGAGCCGGCCCGTATCGGGTGGAACAGTTGGCTACCGGCCAGCCTACTATTTTGGTAAAAAAGGAAAACTGGTGGGGCGATGCCCTCGCCGATCAATATTCCAGCCTTCGCGCATATCCTGAGCGCTTGATTTACAAAACTATTGTAGATGAAGCCAGTGTTATTGCCGCACTAAAATCTGAAGAAATTGATGCCGTTTCCGATCTACCGCCCAATGATTTCCTGACACTCAAAGCGTCTCCGGCACTACAAGAAATCTACAATTTTCATGCTCCGCCATTATTGGCCGTCTATTTGATTTACATCAATACACGCGACCCTAAATTATCGGATAAAAGGGTGCGCCGTGCCTTGGCGCTTTCCACCAACATACCCGAGATTATCCAGTCTCTTTATAGTGGCATGGCGCAACAAGCGGTCACCTCTGTACATCCAATGGATAAATATTTCAATGATACCCTAGCCCCTATTCCTTATGATCCTGAGCAAGCCAGGGAACTGCTGGCCAAAGCAGGATGGACCGATACCAACCAAAACGGCATTGTTGATAAGGAAATTGATGGCAACACAGTAGAATTGAGCCTGGATTTGCATATCACAGCCGACAATGATCGCTCTCGCAATCTTGGCATTATTTTCCAAGACAACGCCCGGCAAAGTGGCATAGAAATCAACCTGGTGGCCAAGGCTTTTAATGAGCTGATCCAAAGTCAAAAAAGTGGCGATTTCCAACTGAGTTTCGGCGGCCGTGCGCTGGCTCCAACCGATTGGGAACCCAAACAAAATTATTATTCCATCGGAGACAACCGCACGGGGTTTGGGACGGAGGAATCAGACCAACTCATCGATGAATTGCAAAACACCCTCGATCCCGCTAAAAGAGCCGATTTGTACAATCGCATTCAGGAGATCATCTATGATGAGCAACCGGAAATCTATTTGGTGGTAACCCAGGGAAGAATTGTGACCCACAAGCGGTTTGAAGTGGAACCTTCTATTATTCATCCTGGTTTTTTCCCTCAGTATTTCAAACTTAAGTAGGCAATAACCCTATGTTGCAATACATTTTTAGAAGGCTGCTCATTTTTTTTCCGACCCTGCTGGTCATTTCCTTTCTAGCCTTCGGGCTATCGCAATGTACTCCTGGCGATCCGGTTGAACAAACCATGCCTAGCGGCGAAAGAGGCTATATTTCAAAAGAAGCCTACGATCGTACCTATCGGCAAACGGCTCATCAAATGGGGTTGGATTTACCGCTTTTTTACTTGAGCTTGACGGCTATCGCCTATCCGGATACGCTGCACCGGATTGTGCGTAAGGAATATCAGGAAAATCTTAGAAAACTCATTTCACACTATGGGAACTGGGAGCAAATCAGCCTTTATTTTGCAGAGCTAAACGCTGCTGATCAGTATTTAGCCCAATTACCAGATTCTATTTACTTGGTCAAAAAGGTACGATCGGAACTCTCTTTGCTGTACCTCAATGACCAAGATCGGAGCATTCAGGCCAGACTGGACTCCATTAATCACTTTCTGGAACAAGATACGCTTTTGGCAAATCTGGCTGGTGCCCAAATGCGACAACTCAAGCAGCGATATGAAGACATTAAAAGCCAACAAACCCCTTGGAAACTCAAAATCCCTACTATTCATTGGCATGGTTTCAACAATCAATACCACTATTGGATCACGCATTTCATTAGAGGAGACTTTGGCGTTTCTTACCGGGACAAACAGCCCGTTTACGATCAACTTAAATCGGCCATTCCCATCACCCTGATGATCAATGGGTTGGCCATCTTTTTTGCCTATTTACTGGCCATACCATTGGGCGTTTATTCGGCAAAATACAAAGACCAAAAGTTCGATCGGGTGACGTTGGTGGTGCTATTCATGCTGCACTCCCTTCCCGTTTTTTGGGTCGCCACCTTATTGATTACGTTTTTCTCCACACCGGAATACGGCATGGATTGGTTTCCCACCTTTGGTTTGACCGACCTACCACAATCAGCACCTTTCATGCATCGATTTTGGGATACAGCCTACCACTTGGTTTTGCCAATATTTAGCCTTACTTATGGCGCATTGGCTTTCCTATCAAGGCAAATGCGGGGAGGATTGGTCAATATTTTGGGCTTGGATTTTATCCGTACGGCCCGTGCCAAGGGAGTAAGTGAACGTCAGGTGATTTGGAAACATGGCTTTCGCAATGCTTTATTTCCAATCATTACTGTTTTTGCATCGGTATTGCCGGCAGCCATCTCTGGTTCGGTAGTCATTGAGGTTATTTTTAGTATCCCCGGCATGGGAAAAACCACTGTTGATGCGATCAATGCTCAAGACTGGCCAGTCATTTACACCATCTTAATGTTGGCATCCGTGATGACCATTGTCGGCATCCTTTTGGCAGACCTATTATATGCTGCTGCGGATCCAAGGGTGAAATTTAATAAACGGTAGTTGCGCAAGACATGAAAAAAAATGAAAATATAAAGACCAATGCCTATTGGGCGACCGTGAAAAAGAACTTCCGGAAAAACCGGCCTGCCGTGTGGTCATTGAGGTTATTATGTTTTTTAATTGTCTTTGCCATCTTTGGGAATTTTATCGCCAATGAGAAACCGCTTTACTGTGAAATAGATGGCAAATCCTACTTTCCCGTTTTAATGGACTACGGCCTAAAGTCTTACCCCGAGTTCTTTTCCGTTAATTGGCTGGTAGACTTGAAAAAGCCCGATAGCCGTTTTGACCGTGTAATCTTGGCACCTATCCCCTACTCCTATTCTTCTCGAGATAAATTGAATAGAAATTATAAAAGTCCATTTGGTGAACAAGACATTGACCTTCTCCGCTATCGGCACTGGTTGGGTACGGATCAATTAGGTAGAGACACCGCCGCCGGAATGATCTCAGGTTTGAAAATTGCATTAATCATTGGGGTGCTGGCCATGTCCATCGCCGGTTTCATTGGGATTATTTTAGGATCATTGGCTGGGTATTTTGGAGACACCTATCTGCGCATTAGCCGCATTCGTTTTTTCACCATTATATTAGGTGTCCTACTCGGATTATTCTACGGCTTTTTATCCAGGAGTTATGCCTTGGCGGAAAGCGATTTCTTTGCCAAAGAAGTGCTGATCGGAATAGTGATTCTAATCGGGATTATTGTCTTGTTTAACTGGATTGGGAAGTTATTGGAGCGCATTCCATTTCTCCGCAAGGATACAGCGGTTCCCGTAGATCTGATGACGATGCGACTTATTGAAATCATCAACGCCATTCCTGGCCTTTTGCTGTTATTATCTATCGTGGCACTGATCAAAAATAAAACCATCTTAAATGTAATGATGGTTATTGGACTACTCAGTTGGACCGCTATTGCCCGGTTTGTCAGGGCAGAATTATTGCGAATCCGCAGCTTGGAATATATTGAAGCCGCCAGAGCACTTGGCTATTCCGAGGTGAGAATCATTTTTCGTCACGCCCTACCCAATGCCTTGACTCCCGTTTTGATCACGTTGGCCTTTGGCATTGCCAATGCCATCTTATTAGAAGCCTTTTTGTCCTTTCTTGGATTTGGCGTTGACCCCAGTTTAGTGACCTGGGGAACTATGCTCAGTGAGGCTCGCGGAAGTTGGGCTGCCTGGTGGATCATGATTTTTCCCGGCCTGGGCATTTTTGCCACCGTTACCATCTTCAACCTCATTGGTGAAGGGCTATCTGATGCCATTGATCCCCGCCTCCAACGGAAGTGAACTAGTTGCGACGCATTTTCTTAGGAAACAGGGTTGAACTCCCTCCCTTACTTGGTAATTTACCTTTCCGATTGGTTTTGACCTGGGTATCTACTGCCGGACAGCCATAGCCACGGCTGCAAGAAGTAGTGGATATTCCCATCAAAATGAGCATTGCTGAACAGGAAAAAAGAAGCAAAAGTCGTTTCATTCTTGTATCTGTGTTTTGTTTTAAAACGTTTCGGGCGAAGATAAACATATAAATACAGCTAAAAAAGTCCCGAAGCCCTTGTATTTTCTGATTTTTTCCAGGTTTTTTATAGATAAAACTTGGTAATGATGAAGCTACCGTATAAATTTGCGGCACATTTTTAATCATCAAAATTTGCTGAAATGAACAAAGGAGATTTAATCAACAAGATTGCAGAGAGCGCTGGTGTATCTAAAGCGCAGGCGGAAGATGCAATGAATGCGGTTCTTGATAGCATTACAGGCGCGCTAAAGAGCGGCGACTCCGTAGCTTTTGTAGGTTTCGGAACTTTCTCCGTTTCAAAGCGTGACGCGCGTACTGGAAGAAACCCTCAAACCGGTGAAACAATTCAAATTGCTGCTAAGAACGTAGTGAAGTTCAAGCCGGGTAAGAAACTTAGCGAAGCAGTTAACTAAGACTAAAGGTTTCTCAAAAAATAAAAGCTAAGGGCAATCCGGAAATCTGGATTGCCCTTTTCCTATTACCACCACAATTTGATCATACCATGAAATTTGGAACCAAAGTTATTCACGCCGGCATTGAACCTGACCCAACTACCGGCGCCATCATGACCCCCATCTATCAAACCTCTACCTATACCCAAGAAGCGCCAGGTAACCATAAGGGGTATGAATATGCCAGAACACAAAACCCTACCCGCAAGGTGTTGGAGAGCAATTTGGCAGCACTAGAGAATGGCCAACACGGTATCTGCTTCAGCAGCGGTCTGGCCGCCATGGATGCAGTCGTTCGGCTACTCAATCCCGGTGATGAAATCATCTCCACCAACGATCTCTACGGAGGTTCTTTTCGGCAAATGAGCAAGGTGCATGCTCGCTATGGCATCAAATCCCATTTTGTGAACATGAACCTTCTCGATCAAGTAGAGGGACTGATTAACAAAAACACTAAATTGTTTTGGATTGAAACTCCGACCAATCCAATGCTCAACATCGTCGATATTGCGGCTATCTGCCAAATTGCGGCCAAACATGGCATTCTGACCTGTGTTGACAATACTTTTGCTTCCCCTTATCTACAAACGCCACTGGACTTGGGGGCTGACATTGTCCTGCATTCCGCGACCAAATACCTGGGTGGACACTCTGATGTGATCCACGGTGCGGTGATCGTCAAAGACGATCAGCTGGCCGAAAGCCTTCATTTTTTACAAAATGCCGTAGGTGCTGTACCGGGTCCTCAGGATTGTTTTTTGATCCTTAGAGGTATCAAAACCTTACACCTTCGGGTGGAGAGGGCTTGCCAGAATGCAGAAAAGATCGCCCATTTTTTAAAACAGCATCCTAAGGTGGGCAAGGTATACTATCCGGGATTTAGCGACCACCCTGGCCATGAAATTGCCAAAAAACAAATGCGTCTTTTTGGGGGCATGGTATCTTTTGATCTGGCAGAGGATAGCATTGACAAGGCCATGTCTGTATTGAGCAATACTCATCTCTTCTCATTGGCAGAATCGCTGGGCGGTGTGGAATCACTCATCGGTCATCCGGCTTCGATGACGCATGCTTCCATTCCAAAAGAAGAACGCCTGAAAGTTGGGCTCACTGATACCCTGATTCGGTTAAGCGTTGGTATTGAAGATGTCGAAGACTTAATGGCTGATTTGGAAAAAGCACTAGCAGGAATTTAATCTCCAATTCAGTGCATGTTTGTGGGTAGTCCCTGAAGTATATTCGGGCAAGCTATTCAGTCCCGGTAAAACCGGGATTTTGGAACCTCACTTCGGCTATTTTTTCGTCCGTCTCGGCTCAGCCAAGATGAACTCAAAAATCAGCCTTGCGAGAACCCAAAATATGCAATTTTCGCTGCTAAAGCACCATCTTCAAGCAAGCACTAAGCATTTCAGAAAAGAATGTCTGGCAATCTTGTCAGGCATTTTTTTTTTGATTTCTTCATAAAAAACCCAAAAGAGTTTTGCAAATAAAACATTTTGTTTTATTTTTACTTTTACAAAACATTTTGGTTATGAACAATAAATTAACCCTCTCCCAGCTCAAAGAATATTTCCAAAGCAATTGGATTAAAATTGCCGTAGCCCTGCTCCTAATGTTCATCCTGCTCAAGAAAGACCTTAGCTTCCAAATCAATCTCAATGCACCAGATGGAACGGAGCCCCCTCAGGAGCAGCCCTATCACTTAGAGCAGCCTGTGAAACGCCAAACTTTTACGGAAGTAATGCCTGCCGGGCAGCAGACAGATGGTCTGCTCTCCTCAGTACTAGACCACTTCAATTTGTCGAGTGTCTTGGGCAGTAGTTCGAGCAATGCGGATGAATTTTGGGCGTTGGCCACACCGATTCATGAAGCCTTCATCCGTCGTTTTGCCCATGTTGCCGAAAGTGAAAACGTAAAATACAAGATACCGGCCTCCATTATTTTGGGTAATGCGCTTTTGATTAGTCACGCAGGAGAGCACCCACTAGCCAAACAACAAAATAACCATTTTGCACTACCTTGCACCAGCGATTGGCAAGGTAAAACGATCAAATATAAAGGCGAATGTTTCCGTGAATATGAAAATGCCTGGACCAGTTTCCGTGATCACAGTTTGTACCTGACTACCTACCTATTCCCTAATAATGAGCTGCCATCGGGTGATTATCACCAGTGGGCTGGTGCATTAGAAAAAGCCGGATATGGCGGAGGAAAAGGCTTTGCTAACCAGTTGATTAAAATCATTGATCACTACCGACTGTATGAGTATGATTAATTATCTACTCCTTCCAGTTTCTTTTTGTAGTAAGAAACACCGGCGCCATAAATCCAGCCCACCCGGCCCTTGCGTGTTTTGATCTTGACCCAGGGTTCATTGGTGGTAATCTGGCCCAGATTAATTTCTTCAGTGGAATCGGTTACCTCATTGAGAAAAGTAACTTCTTCGTAGAGCTCCAGTCGATCAACAACTTTGCCTGTGAGTTTGGGTTCCTCCCGAACATTCATGCCATTAATTGTAATGTAAAGCGGGGTGAATTTCTCGCGAATCGCTCGTTCTCGTGGAGTTTGGGCCCTTGCACGCTCGCGAGCAGTCAATTCGGTTGGAGTAGTATCCGCTACTGTTGGCAATGCAGCCACAGAGTCAATAGCTTCCGCTTGTTCGATTGCGGCTTCCTCCTGAAATTGTTTTTGGGTATCCCCACATTTGCGCATCGCCCAGCTAATAAAGGCGATAAAAAAAATCAGGATGAGGATTAATTCAACGCGAGGTAGTAATTTTTTTTTCGTCATAGTAGTTCTTTTTGACCTGCTTTCAAGGCAAAAATAGCTGATTTGATTGCTTTATTTACAAAATTAAACTTATTTTGCAGCTGAAAATTGCTATTTATGTTTTACCGTTAATTTCGAGTTGGTCCATACGGATTTTATATTTCCTTTCGCAATCATCATTTCATTTTTCGCAGTTTAGGCAATTTTCAAGCCACTTAATTTTTCCAAACAGCATAATTATCTACTCCTTACAAAAGAGGGGGTTGATTTTTATATCGCTGTTGATCCATAAAAATTGCGATTGATGGAAGACCTACTCTACAAGATTGGAATCACCATGATCCCCCATGTGGGACCGATCACTGCTCGAAATTTGATTGCCCATTGTGGCAGTGCCCGCGAAGTATTTTCTGCCAAAAAATCCACATTGATGAAAATTCCATCCATTGGGGAGCGAACCGCTCGCTTGGTAGTAGAACAGAAAATATTGCAACAAGCGGAAGCAGAAATTCGATATATCGAAAAAAACAAGATCCAAACTTTCTATTATTTAGACAAAAACTACCCTTCCCGACTTCGGCACTACAATGATGCGCCCATATTGCTCTATTACCGAGGCAATGCAGATCTTAATGCCTTAAGAACAGTAGGAATTGTTGGGACGCGAAAACCGAGTCCTTATGGGGTGCAAATGTGTGAAGAAATTGTAGAGGGGCTGACACAATACGGCGTTACCGTGGTCAGTGGATTGGCCT
Organism: uncultured Saprospiraceae bacterium; assembly: GCA_964015035.1. GTDB lineage: Bacteria > Bacteroidota > Bacteroidia > Chitinophagales > Saprospiraceae > BQJU01. The sequence goes on along the minus strand of CAXHCA010000021.1, from coordinate 24,538 downwards.
TTGGCATTGACATTACAGCCCATCGAAAGTGTTTGGATTGTCAAATACCTACAATTGGGGTGCTAGGGAATGGATTGCTGGAACTCTATCCTCCCCAACATCACCATATTGGGTTAAAGATGGTTGAAAATGGCGGTTTATTGACAGAATTTAGCCACCAGACTACACCGGAACGAGAGCATTTTCCCATGCGAAATCGCATTATCTCCAGTCTTTGTGATGCCCTCATTGTGGTGGAAACGGCTAAAAAAGGAGGGTCTATGATATCAGCTCAGTTTGCCAACGATTACAACAAAGATGTATTTGCGGTCCCCGGAAGGATTAAAGATTCATTTGCCAAAGGTTGCAATTTATTGATCAAATCCCACCGAGCAGCTCTGCTCGAAAGTGCAGAAGACCTCGCCTATGTGATGCGTTGGAGAGCTATGGACCAGGAACGCCGGCAAATACAGCAGCAGCTGTTCATCGAATTATCGCCAGAAGAAAAAATAGTTGTAGATTTGTTGCGCCAAAATGAAGAGCTTGACATCGACTCCTTGACGTTTAATTGTAAAAAAACCAATAGCGAAATGGCTAGTCTCTTGCTCAATTTGGAGTTTAAAGGCATGGTCAAATCATTGCCCGGTAAGCGATACATTTTAATTTGAACAAACATGAAGCATGTCCTCTTTTTTGTAAGCCTGTTTTTTTTCGTTGCCTGCAATGAGCCAACCTCTATCCCGGCTGTCCCCTCTACAAAATCTGCTACGGCGATTAAAAAACACCCTAAGAATGTTATCCTGATGATCGGTGACGGGATGGGGCTAACCCAAATTAGCGCGGGCCTATACCGCAATGGTAACCAGCTGAACCTGGAAGCATTTCCGGTGGTTGGACTACTCAAAACCTATGCTGCAAATAATCTGATTACCGATTCTGCTGCAGGGGCTACGGCCTTTGCCTGCGGTGTAAAAACCAATAATGGCGCCATTGGTGTTGATAAAAATGGCAAGCCTGTTACCAACCTTGTCGAAGAGGCTAAAAAGCGGGGCCTCGCTACTGGAATGGTCTCTACCTCCACCATAGTACACGCCACCCCGGCGGCATTTGTTGCCCATGTCCCTTCCCGCAACCAAATGGAGGATATTGCCAAAGCCTTCCTCAAAACCGAAATAGATTTTATTGTGGGTGGCGGCAAAAAGTACTTTGACCGGCGGAAAGATGGTCAAAATCTCTATCGGAAACTAGAGCAAAACGGCTATTTTGTCACGGACTACTTCAAGGAAGACTTAGGTCAAATTGTAGTGGATTTTAAAAAGAAATTTGCCTATTTCACGGCTGATGGCGATCCCAAAATGGCCACCAAGGGACGTGATTATTTGGTCCCAGCCAGTAAGTTGGGATGTATCTTCCTCAATAATCACAATGAAAAAGGCTTTTTCCTGATGGTTGAGGGCGCACAAATTGATTGGGGAGGGCATGCCAAAGACTCCGAATACATTATCAGTGAGATGATTGATTTTGACCGGGCCATCGGGGAGGTGCTTGAATTTGCCCGTGAAGATGGAGAAACACTTGTGATTGTAACGGCCGACCATGAAACGGGAGGATACTCCATTAACCAAGGGTCCAATATGGATACCATTGTAGCCGGATTTACCACAGATTATCACACGGCTTCCTTAATTCCAGTATTTGCTTTTGGCCCAGGGGCTGAATCCTTCAGTGGAATTTACGAGAATACCGCCATACACGATAAAATTCGGTCGGCCTTACATTTTTCTACAGAATTGTCGCGCTAATTCCCAAAATTGTAACACCATAGGACACTAAAACTTTATTTGGATAAACACCCTGCTAAAAAATCATATTCTGTTTTTAGATTTAAAAGGGTATTTTTGAGGTATTCGTAATAAAGTAGTCATTTTTGTACCTAAAAATGAAATATTTTTAGTTATTGCCGATAAAAAAAATATTTCATCAAGGCAGCGTCATTTAATATATTTGTATCTGTACAATAGAGAATAAAAACAAATATTGTTCTTGCCCCAAAAAAAATTCATCAAACCTTAGCTCTCTCCTCTGTTGTATCATCCATTATCGGTTATACCTATGAAACCTAAATTGCTTCCGCTTCGTAGAAAGCTTAAGAATTAAGGTATTCGTTATTCGTCCCCCCACGAACAAACGATATTTTTTTTGGAATTAATTTATTGAACATCCTTACTTACATCAGTGTAACCACTCGTATTATGAAGAGAACACTACTACCTTTTTTGCTCTTATTATGTGCCACATTTAGTTGGGGACAACAACCGCCTGGCGGATGTCCCGATGACGAGGTCGTTTTGACCAGCCTCTGCTCTGAAGCCTGCGTACTTTGTACCGGATTTGACGGATATGTAGGCACCAACTCTGAAACAGCATTGGGGGAAGCACCCGATGGATTTTGTGCGCCACAATTACACAATACCCAATGGCTTGGGTTTGTAGCTGGAACGCCCAGTATCACTATGAATATTACTCCGTTCAACTGTAATTCAGGGGATGGCTTACAGATTGGTATTTACAATACCTTAGACTGTACGGATTTTGATCTAGTGAGTAATTGTGAACCTACTATGCCTGAAAACCAGACGTTCACCTTTACTGCTACCGGTCTGATGCCGGGAGGTATCTATTTTTTGGTTGTTGATGGTAGCTTTGGAGATATTTGTGAATTTTCCATCGACGTGACTAGTGGATTGGCAGAGGCACCTCCTGTGGCTGGCACCCCCAGCATTGTTGGAATGGGGCCGTTTTGCCCAGGCGGTATGTTTGATTTTACTGCCGTTGGCGTCTCTGGTGCCAGTATCTATGAATGGACCTTAAATGGGACCCTCATCGGATATGACCAAACGATCACGGTTCCGATTCCGACCTCAGGTAATTCCTTCCAGCTTTGTGTTAATCCATCTAACCCTTGTGAAGATGGAACTCCGATATGTGAAACCTTTCCCATTACAGCACTCCCACCAATTATCGAAAATCCAGTCATTTGTCAAGGTAGAACTTATACCGTGGCAGGTATGACCTTTAGCACACCTGGTACGCACAGCTTTTTCGAATACACCGAGGAAGGCTGTTTACAGGAATATGTGATCAACCTTACCGTTGTAGATCCGGTTTATGCCAGTGTGGATGCTGAGATCTGCCAAGGGGAGGTTTTCTCCGTAATGGACAATTTCGGAAATCTTGAGATTTTCAGCCAACCTGGAACTTTCGAAGTATTGCTGCAAGCAGCCAACAGTGGTTGTGATAGCGTATTAACGGTCAATTTGATCGTTAACCCCGTTTATAATGAAATTTTGCATGAGAATATTTGTGAAGGGGAAAGCATCACCATTACAGATGGTATCAATACCTATGTGCACGATGAGACAGGAGCCTATAGCCACATCCTACAATCCAGCTCGGGCTGTGATAGCATAGTCAATCTGGCGCTATTCGTTTATCCGGTACCCGAACCTGTAAGTATACAAGCGACTATTTGCCAAGGGGAGTTTTTCTTTATTGGTGACTTTTTTGCTTTTAATACTCCGGGATTTCATACCGCCACGATCGAAAGTATCGGAGGTTGTGATAGTACCGTGACCGTCAATCTAAGTATCAACGCACCACTCACCGAAATAGATACCATCATTTGTCCGGGAGAGGAAGTCATCATTGGATCCAACACCTATAATACCACAGGATTCTACACCACAACGCTACCTTCCTACCTGGGCTGTGATAGCATCATCAACCTCGATCTGACGGTACAAACCCCGATCGCAACAGTTGACAACGTTACCATCTGTGAAGGAGATTCAGCCTTGCTGGGAACAACTTACTATTCTGCTACCGGTTCCTATTCAGAAATCTTTACTGCAGCCAGCGGTTGTGACAGTACCGCAACGCTAAATCTCACTGTAAACAATAATTCTGTTACAGATCTCCAAGAAAACATCTGTGCTGGTTCCAGTTTCTCCGTAGGTGATTCCACCTATTCGCAAACCGGAACCTACCAGACCATCCTGCCTTCCAGCAATGGGTGTGATAGTATTGTCAACCTGGATTTAAGTGTCTTGACTGAAATCATCAATGACCTTAGTGCAGAAATTTGCGATGGAGATTCTTATTCTGTGGGAGATTCGACCTTTACCGTTCAAGGACAATATTCTGTGGTTTTGACTGCCGCGGCCGGTTGTGATAGTACCGTCAATCTAGATTTGACCGTTTTTGAAATTCCTCAAACCCCACTTGATATTGCCATTTGTTTTGGGGAATCTTATGAGGTTGGTACTTCTACTTATAACTCATCAGGTCTGTATATTGATACCTTGACTGCTGCTACCGGCTGCGATAGTATTGTGACCCTCGATCTCGAAGTGATAGAGGCCTATCGCGACACCCTTGATATTGCCATTTGTACGGGCATGACTTACACGGTGGGCACCTCTCTATATGATAATGCCGGAAATTACGTTGATACACTTACAGCCAGTATTGGCTGCGACAGTATTGTATATTTATTCCTAGAAATAGAAGATGTATTGCGAGACACCACTTACGCAATCATCTGTGAAGGAGAAAATTTTCCACTTGGTTCCAACTTCTATGATCAGACCGGTTTTTACGAGGAGTCGTTTGTCACCTCGCAGGGGTGTGATAGCATCGCTTACCTTGACCTGACGGTGAATCCCACACTCTATACGGAATTGAATGAAAGCGTTTGCGATGGAGAAAGTTTTACCGTTGGTGGTTCTACTTATTCCAGTACCGGCACTTACGAGGATATCTTTTCATCAGAAGTAACGGGCTGTGATAGTGTGGTAACGCTCAATTTGACCGTACTCAATGTTCCGGAGGTCACCCTTAATGAATCGATTTGTGATGGCGAAACCTATATGGTGGGTACTTCTACTTATAATACGACCGGTAGTTTTGTCGATACCCTGACTGCCGCTAACGGTTGTGATAGTATTGTCTCGCTCAATTTGACCGTACTCAACGTACCTATTACCAACTTGATTGAATCCATCTGCGATGGTGAGACCTATATGGTGGGCACTTCGTCTTATACCCAAGGGGGCAACTCCGTTGATACACTTGTTGCTGCCAACGGTTGTGATAGTATTGTATTCTTGAACCTAACCATTTTGGATGTCCCAGAGACGAATCTAATCGAACTCATTTGTGATGGTAGCTCTTTTGAGGTTGGTTCTTCTTCTTACACGACCACCGGCACTTACATCGACACCTTGGTGGCTGCCAATGGTTGTGATAGCCTTGTCTTCCTCGACCTGACCGTAGCTCCAAATCCGGTCACCAACCTGAACATAAGTATCTGTCAGGGCGGAAGTTATATGGTGGGAGATTCGATCTACAACCTAACCGGCACTTATACCAATGTATTGACCTCCGCAATGGGTTGTGATAGTACCGTTAATTTGAACCTAAATGTGACCAGTTTCTATGAAACGCCGGTGGCTGCCAGCATTTGCGACGGCGAAAGTTATACTGTTGGACCCAATACCTATACAACATCGGGGCAATACACCACTCAATTCCTTGCTCAGGATGGATGTGATAGTTTCGTTTATTTGGATCTGACTGTTTTTGATATTCCTACCACCACCGTTGATTCGACAATTTGTGATGGCGGTATCGTTACGATCGGGGGATCTATGTATTCCACTAGTGGTGTCTTTGTGGATACCCTGACCGCCTTTACCGGCTGTGACAGTATTGTTACGCTCAACCTGACTGTCAATGACGTATACACGACTGACCTGGCCGTAGCGATTTGCGACGGTGATGTCATGCCAGTAGGAGATTCATTATATACAGTTGCCGGTATCTATCAAAACATTTTAGTGGCAGCCAATGGCTGTGACAGTACCGTGAACCTCGATCTTTCTATCATACCCATTGAGGTGACGGACCTGGATGTATCCATCTGTCAGGGCGAAACCTACTCAGTAGGTGGTTCTACATACAATTCCAGTGGAGTTTATCAAGACATTCTTATGGCCAGCACTGGTTGTGATAGTATCGTTAATCTCGATCTAACGGTTATTCCAACCGCAGAAACCTTCCTCACCGAAGAAATCTGTGACGGGGGCTCCTTTGAGGTCGGTCTTTCCAGCTATACCATGCAAGGCAATTATGTCGATACACTAAGCAGCGCCGCCACGGGCTGCGATAGTATTGTCTACCTCAATCTAACCGTCAATCCGGTGTACGTCACTGAACTGACTGAAATCATCTGTGACGATGAGACCTACGAAGTAGGTGGACTAAGCTTTGGTTCTTCGGGTATCTTCCAGGTACCACTGACCAGTGTTTCCGGTTGTGATAGTACCGTCATTCTTGACTTGACCACTCACCCTTGTGAGTTGGCAGTAACCATGAGTGAAGGATCCGTCACCTGTTTTGGTTTGTCGGATGGTTTTGTCGACTTTGCTTTGACGGTTGGAACGCCTCCTTATAGTTATGATTGGTTTTCATTGGATGGCAGTATGACCGGTAATGGATCGATTGATGACAACAACCTGAGTACCCTTATCAGTAATCTCCCCGCTGGCACTTACCGCATTGTGGTGGTAGATGCTTTTGATATCGAATACCAGGTGACCGTTACCATTGAACAACCCGATCCTATCCAAGTTGCATTAAATCTTTCTGACTATAGTGGCTTCAACATCAGCTGTGATGATGAAAGTGATGGTAGTATCGAATCTAGCGTAGTTGGAGGGGTTGGCAATTACGAATACTCTTGGTCAAATGGTAGCACCACTCCGAATATCAATAATCTGGCACCAGGCAGTTACAGCGTACTGATTACAGATGGCAATGGTTGTGAAAGCGTAGCGGATGCGGTACTTACTGCTCCCCAGCCAATCACGGCCCTGTCTGAAGTCACTGACCCGGCTTGTTTTGGTGATACAGAAGGGATTATTAATGTAACAGATGTAGCCGGAGGGGTCGGACCTTACCTCTATAGCCTCAACAACCAGGCGCTGAGTGCTTCAAATCTCTTTGCCAATCTTGAAGTAGGCATATATGAACTCCAGGTTCAGGATGCCAATGGTTGTGTTTGGACCGAAGAGCTAACCGTATCCCAACCACAGGAACTGATTGTTGACCTTGGCACTGATGAATTTATCAAACTAGGGGAATCAGTTGATCTAAATGCCATTACTACTTATCCGGTGGAGGGCTATCAATGGAAAAATGGTGCTACATTGGATTGTTTTGGCGACACCCTGGATTTAGATTGCTTCAACCCAACGGCCAGTCCGATGTTTACCACCACTTATGTGGTCACCGTAGTTGACGAAAATGGTTGCTCTGATTCCGACGAGATCACGGTCTTTGTGGATAGAAGAAGACAAGTCTTTATCCCGAATATCTTCTCGCCAAATAACGATGGCCAAAATGATAAGTTTTACGTACAAACTGGACCAGATGTGGCTCAAATCAGGAGCTTCCTGATCTTCAACCGCTGGGGCGAATCCGTTTATGAACAATATGGCTTCCCGCCAAATGATCCATTCCACGGCTGGGATGGCATGCACCGGGGTAAACTAATGAATACCGGCGTCTATGTCTATTACATCGAAGTCGAATTCCTCGACGGAGAAGTCATTCCTTACAAAGGAGACATTACGCTGATGCGATAACCCAATTGGGGTAAAAAGGAAGGCGGAATCTGACATCAGATTCCGCCTTTTCTTTTTGGTGCTTTTCTTATTGATTTTGTAAATATACTTTACAAATGTCTTTCTGCGTGGTAAGAAGACCGGACCAATGGCCCACTTTCTACAAAGTCAAATCCCTTTTCTAATCCAACTTCCTTATATTTAGCAAAGGTATCCGGATGAACAAATTCCGCTACTTCCAGGTGCATTTTGGTGGGCTGCAAATACTGACCAATGGTCAATACATCACAGCCATGCGCTACTAGATCATCCATAATTTGGTAAACCTCCTCATCGGTCTCCCCCAATCCCACCATAATGCCTGACTTGGTGCGTTTGCCGTAGTCTTTAGTGCGTTGAATCTGCTCCAAACTACGGTTATACTTGGCTTGCGGACGTACCTTACGATACAACCGCTCTACGGTTTCCATATTATGAGAAACCACTTCCTGCCCGGCGCTAATCATACGCTCTAGCGCATCCCAGGTCGCCCTAACGTCGGGGATCAAGGTTTCGATTGTGGTTTCTGGCGAGTACTCCTTGACCAGCTTTACCGTCTGGTGCCAAATTTCCGCACCGCGATCTTTGCGCTCATCTCGGTTGACGGAAGTCAGAACAGCGTGCTTGACCTGCATCAATTTGATGGCTTCAGCTACCCGACGAGGTTCGTCTTCATCATACTCTGGCGGACGCCCGGTTTTAACGGCACAAAACGAGCACGATCGGGTACAGGTATTGCCAAGTATCATAAAGGTGGCAGTCCCGGCCCCCCAGCATTCCCCCATATTGGGGCAATTGCCGCTTTGACAAATGGTATGCAGGTTGTATTCATCCACCAATCTACGGACCTTCTTATACTCCTGGCCGATGGGCAGTTTAACCCTTAACCAATCCGGTTTTCTCGCCCGTGGTGTCTTTTTATCTACTATTGGTAATTCCAGCATTACAGCTACACTTTGGTACGGATAAAAAATGGCGAACACTCATTCGCCGTTTGTTCATATCCAGAACAAGCTACCCCGTGAGATAGTTGACCTGAATTCGACATCGTTGTAGATCTTTTACCAGCGCTTGCCGAGTTGCAAATTTATGTAAAAGTTGACGAAGATTGGTGAATTTTCAACATTGTCCAACGCATCCACCATGATAGGTACTTTTTTGAAGTAAAAATCAACCATGACTCCCGCTTCCATCGCCTTGACAAATTCATCAAAGGCTCCCCAATCAAAGTGCAGGGCAAATTTGGCGTGTCCCCCTGGAATAACGGATAATTCACTCAGTCCTTTCCCAAAACCTGAGCCTCCGTAGATGCGGGTAATATTCAAAAAGTCATCGGCATTTTCAGCAGAATATTTTTCGCTTTTGATTGACGTATTGCCCGTTGGATTTTCAGAGCGGACCAAATCCAAGTAATAAGGTTTGAGAATCCCTAGGGAAGGCCCAACTTCGTAGCTGATACCAACGGCTAAACCACGACGCTTGGCTTTTTCAGAAAAATAACGCTTTTCGCCAATCCCTCCCCGCAAGGCAAAAAGGTTATTCTGTTTGCCATAGATAAAAGCACGGGAAACCTCATTGGAAGTTCCGGCCTGGAAATAATCGAAGCTCTGCCGAAACTCACGTACATGTTTGATCTCACCAATTTCAATATTGTAAAATCGGGTCAGGTAATAGGTCTTGAGTTGGGCAATGTTTACGCCAAGTGCAAAACCATTCGTTTGCAAAAGCTTTAGATCAACCGTAAATTCTCGGTTGTACACATAACCTTTGTCGTCTTCATAATAGTTTTGCCCACCGGGTAGTTGAGTCTGTGCCAAAAGTGGGGCTCCACAAAGCAAGCAGAGGAATAGGGAAAGGAAAATATTCTTCATAAGTCAATCATCATGTTGTTAATACTACATTTGAAACACCACTTTGTTCATCATAACACGAAGTCGGTACCGCAATGGTGGCCTACTAATCAAGCGTGAATCTATCCGATTTGTGGCATCAGTGGTCAGGGGGAAAAACAAGTTTCTTGTATTTTTCTCTAAATTTAGGAAAAATACGGAACAAATGACAGTCTAATATACGTTAGAATAGTAAATAATGGGTTGAAACTTGCAAAAATAGAGCATTCAGGACAATTAACGCCTAGACTTTACATTTGAAGAATTCAATGAGGGAGCGATGATTGCGCATCAAAGAGCGAGAAGCTTCGTAGAGTTGTTCAAAATTGAGTTGTAGAAACTGCTGTTCCTTGGGTAGATGATCGACTTTCTTGGCTTGGAATTGGAAACAGGCATTGATTCCTTCCAATACAGCTTCAAGTTCATTGGCTTTGTGAAGGAATTGTTCCAGCAACTCTCTTTCTCCTTTGGAGAATTGATGGAAATTTGCATTGGCCTCTTTCAGCGCATCCTGATCTCCTATGTTTTTCTGGGTTAGATCAACGATAGAGACCTGAAATAAATGAGAGAACTTTAGCAGATTGCAAATCTTAGGCTCGGCAGTACCATTTTCATAAGAGGCAATATTGCCGCGATTCAATCCAACTTTTCCGGCCAGTTCCTCCTGACTCATTCCCAACTTTTTGCGGAGGAAACGAATATTTTGCTGCAAAAAGCTAGCCACATTAGTAGAGATGGTGTCCATATCTTATCCTGCTTAAATGTTGAATTGCTCAAAAAATTTCTAAAGTATCACTAAAAATACAACCTAAGAACGCTTAAAGTTTAAAAGTGTTAACAAAATTAACAAAAAAGATCATAAAAATGTCAAATTAAACGTCCTGACCGCTACACTTAGCGTAAAACTGTTCTAAATAGAAAATTTCATTTGCAAAATTGAAGTTTAAACCTTAAATTTGTAAAAAATAATTACAAACATAAATCACCGGCCATGATATACGAAATTCAAAATCAGATCCAGGATCAGCTGGACCGCATAAGCAATTCTCTACGAGCCTTTTCTCTGAAACTAACCGGAAATAACGACGACGCAGAAGATTTGTATCAGGATACGGCAGTGAGAATTATCACCAACGCAGAAAAGTACCACCCAGGCACTAATTTTAAAGCTTGGGCCGTCACCATCATGCGTAACATCTTTATCAACAACTACCGCAAGAAAATGCGGCGTAGTATGATCATTGATCAAACACCGAATAACTACTATCTGAATAGTGGTGACAAAACGGTGATCAATGATGGTGAGATGACGGTAGCCTTCAAAGAGTTGATGGAAATGGTAGACCAATTGCCAGATGATTTCCGGACACCATTTTTGATGGCATACGAAGGGTATAAGTACGATGAAATTGCCGAACAATTGGACTCACCGCTAGGGACCATTAAGAGTCGGATTTTCTTTGCAAGAAAGAAGTTGCAAAAAATGTACAAAATTGCGATGAAAGAAAGAGCATAAATATAATAAGCTACAAATTAGTAGCGTTGTATTGTTGAAATTATTTAGCGGCGTAGAAAAAGGCCGGGCAGCAATGTCCGGCCTTTTTATTTTGATTTTACATGTAGCGAGATTTTTTTATCTTGCAACTCACAAAACCTTACATCCCGAATGAGCAAACTCAGCATCAAAAGTGGCAAAGGAGAAATTGTCTTACGCAAAAGTAAATCTTTAGTAGGACTCAAAACCGAAGAATCCATAAACACAAAAGACCAGGATTACGTTGAAGAGGAGCTTTTACACCATCTTGGCGGCTTCAATGTGGTAAGTCTAAAGACCGAAGGGCAAACCGTAGATGACAAACTGGATGAAGTCAGATCAAAAAGTGAAGTAGAAGTTGGAACCCACGTATATTTTGCAGAAGGCAGTAACCGCCCCGTCATTCCTACCGGTGAAATTTACATTGTTTTCCATGAGGCCGTGAGCGAAGACGAGCAGAAAATCGTCCTGGAAGAATACAAGCTGGCCATTGTAGAACGCCGCAGTAGTGATAGGATCGTAGCTAAAGTCACGCCGCAATCCCCCAACCCACTAAAGGTTGCCAACGCTTTGCAAAAGATTTCTTTAGTAAAGATAGCGGAACCAGATCTCGATGTGCCGCTTGAAGAATATGCCTTCATGGCTCCTCAGGATGACCTTATTCCCAATCAATGGCACCTGGAAAACAATGGTTTTGTCAACGATGCCAATTATCGGCTAAAAAAAGGCGCTGATGCCAAAGTAGTAGATGCTTGGCGGCGATTGGGGAATACCGGTTCCTCACAAGTGAATATTGCCATTATTGATAATGGTTTTGACACTTCTCATCCCGATTTGCAAGGCAAGATTGTCAAACCATATGACCTTTGGAATCATTCTTCCAATCTCACACAAGGTGATGCGCGTTTTACCCACGGGACCCCTTGTGCCAGTGTAGCCTTGGCGGCCTCTAATGGGGCAGGGATTGTTGGGGCAGCACCAAATGCCAAATTTATCCCCATTAGCGGCACCTCATTTAGCTTGCGTTCCACCGAAGAAATGTTTGACTACTGCATAGATAATGGGGCAGATATCATTAGCTGTAGCTGGGGCACCACCGATCATAATTACGATTTGAGTGCTCTCAAAGAAGAGGCTATTGCCAAAGCCGCACGCAAAGGTAGAAATGGTAAGGGTTGCGTCATTCTCTTTGCTACAGGCAATGACGATCTGGATTACATCAACTTTTATGCGGCGCACCCCGATGTGATTGCCGTAGGTGCTACCACGAGTAAGGACGAGTATGCCAGCTACTCCAATCGGGGCCGACAGGTATCCATCTGTGCTCCTTCCAATGGCGACTGGCCGATTATTGCGGCTCGTGCCTGGTGGGATGAAGGGCTGAGTTTTGAAACCGGTCAGTACAAATTCTGGAGAGATGGCCGCTCTCGTGGAGATCGATATAAACACTTTGGCGGTACGTCCAGCTCTACACCGCTGGTGGCCGGCATCTGTGCATTGATCCTTTCCGCCAACCCAGACCTTACGGCTAAAGAGGTCAAGGAAATCTTACAATCTACCGCTGATAAAATCGGTTCACCTTCCGAATACCAAAATGGCCATTCCATAAAATATGGCTACGGCCGTGTCAATGCCGACAAAGCAGTAGCAGAAGCCTTAAGACGTAAAGACGTCATTCAGCCTCCCGTAGAAGTGGTCCAAGAAGTAAGCAAAGGCCAAGGGCTTTTCCGCTTTGATGTGCAAAGACAGGAGCCACGAGGATACGGAGTACAGATTGGTGCCTTTTATGAATATGGAAATGTATTGATCCAGGTAGAAAAGCTCCAGCGGCAATTTGGTCAACCTGTAGTGGTCAACATCAATGAGTTGAATGGAAAAACCGTTTACAAAGTGGTGGTTGGTAATTACAGCAATAAAAATGATGCCATAGCTCTCTCCTCAAGAATGAAATCTGTAGGGCAGGATGGCTTCTTGAGAAATCTGGCGGATTTAGCGTAAGCTTTACCAGGAACGGTTGGAAAACCAGCCGGGCAAATCCTGGTCGTTTGGATCAGGATCTTTTTGCCGTTCTTGTTTTGTTTTTTCAAAAATATCGTCATCCAGGAAAGATTTGGGCGGGAGTTGGGGCTCTTGTTCCCAGGAATATTTCTTTTTCTCTTCATCATCCTCAATGCGGTCTCGAAACCAATAGGCGGTGAAAATGCCTACCAATCCCCCCAGCAGGTGACTTTCCCAGGAAATGCCTTCTTGTCCTGGTAAAATGCCCATAAACATGGAACCATAGTAAAAAACCACGATCAATGCCAAAGCAATAGATTTGAGATTGCGGCGAAAGATCCCATTCCAAAAGACAAAAGCCACTAGTCCGTACACGACCCCACTGGCGCCAATGTGAAAGACGCCCCGGCCAAATCCCCAAACAGCCAACCCCGTCAACAGGTAGATCATCACAAACGCTGGAATGGCTACCCGCCGATAAAACAACATGATCATCACACTCAGAAAGAAGAGCGGTGGGGTATTGGCAAACAGGTGCGACCAACTGGAATGTAACAAGGGAGAAAACAATACCCCCCTCAAACCAATTGCGTTGCGGGGATATACGCCATAAACCCCCAAATCAAGGTGAAAAAAAACCTGAATCAGGTGAATGGCCCACAGCAGCAAGACAAACTGTGCGGGAAGCAACAAACTTCGAGTAAAATTCTGCTTGGTGGTTGTCATAAGCAAGAGTTGTGTCCCATATTCCAACTAAGAAGTTGCAAAAATAGTTGTAACAAGATACTTCTTCTTGCCAATTATTCGCTGAAAGTAGTAAAAATCAGGACCAAAGGATCACCAAGCACTAAGCGTAGCGTCTCTGTACCAATTTGATAAAGGATTGCGCCGTTTCAAATTTCTCCTCATCAGTCCAATCATATTGATTGGCCAAATTAATCAGTAAGCTCTTGGCTTCTTCCATACTAGAAAACTGATTCAAAAGGCTCACTGCACTATCCATTGCACTTCTATTTTTATCAAACAAATCGTTGATGTATAACAATTTGTCATTGATGGCCATGGCCTTATTCAAATCAGCAATGGGTTGCAGGCTCAGCTTATCAGACAGCTCCTTAGCGGCTCCGGTTTTAAACAAGCTCTGCACCTTCGCATTTGAAGCCGTACTGATAGCAGCGGGCTGAGGTACTGGTTCTGGCTCCGGCTTGCGTTTTACCTGAGGCTCTGGCTCCGGTTTGGGGGCTGGAGGAGGTGGTGGTGGTGTGGACCTGCGAGGCGCATGATCCATTTCCCGAATGGAATCCGGAATTTCGATGATTTTTGGTGGAGAATATTGTTTCTTTGGTGGTTCAGGGGTAGGCTGTGGCTCAACAATTTCCAGTTCTGGACCTTTGGATAATTTGGCACTTGTGCTACTGGCCTTTACCTTCGTTCCAATAGACGCCTTCGTGTCCACATCCAGAAAAGATTCGTACAATTGGCGGATGTAACTCAACATCAAATCCCGCTCAATATTAGCAATGGAGCCTTCATCAAGGCTGATGCTCTTGTGCAAGGCGTTAATTTTTTCCAGCAGAATTTTGGTTTGTTGCAAGTCCATATTGGTGCAATAATTTTTAATCAGGTGAACATTTAAAAAGAGGCAAAATGGTTGTTCCTCCATTTTTCAGACTGCAAATATAGGAAAAGAGACCCGTTTTTGCTGGTGTATTTTTAACTTAGTGCCCACAAAGCTAGACTTATGTTTTTGGAACCACATTTTAAGGGCCAACGCAGTGGCTGGATAGAGGTCATTTGCGGCTCAATGTTCTCCGGCAAGACCGAAGAATTGATCCGCCGCCTCAAGCGGGCTAAGATCGCCAACCAAAAAGTAGAAATCTTCAAACCTCAGGTGGATACCCGCTATGGCGAGGGAAAAGTGGTTTCTCACGACTCCAATTTTATCCTTTCCTCCTCGATTGAGCACTCTTCCCAGTTGCTGGATATGGCAGAGGGGGTAAATGTGGTAGGAATTGATGAGGCCCAGTTTTTTGACATGGATCTTCCAGAAAACTGCCAGAAGTTGGCATTGCGTGGTATTCGGGTCATCGTTGCCGGTTTGGACATGGACTTCCGGGGACGGCCTTTTGGCCCCATTCCCAATATGCTGGCCATTGGTGAATACATCACCAAAGTACACGCAATTTGCCAGCATTGCGGTAACCTCGCAACTCATTCTTATCGCTTTTCCAATGAGGACGACACCGTGGTCTTAGGCGAAAAAGATCGCTACGAACCCCGGTGCCGTACCTGCTACCACATGGGTAATATTTTAAATTTACAAACGAAGTAGCAACTATTGTTTAACAATCCTTCCCCAATACCGTTGTTTGTCATGACTGACCTCAATGTGGTAGGTTCCCACAGGCCAATCTTTTAGATTTACCTCGAATTGACCACCGGTTGAAAAGGATTGCTGATAAATCAACTGACCACTTGTCGCAGTGACCCGAATCACCCCATGCTCCACCGGTAAAGCCAGGTATGTATAGTCGCTGGCCGGATTTGGGAAGCACGATAATGACATCGGAGATTCCTCAGCCTTGCAGGTGGGGGCCATTCGCCGTTGCATTTCCTCAACGATGGCGGACAAGTCGGTTGATGCTGCTTTTTCCTGCATTTGCAAATAAAAACCGTTGGTAACCACTGCAATGCTTTTCAGCAAATAAGTCAATGCTTCATCTGCTTCGAGGCCCGCAATGGGGACCATGTGAATGTTCTTACGACAAGCGGTTTTGAGGGTTTGCTGCAAAAGAGCAGCCGTTTGTGCTTCATATTCCGGAGCTGCGTCTATCGCAAAGAAGATAAACCTGGCCGCTGCATCACTAGACCAACTCAGGCTATCAATCGCTTCGGCCAAAGCTCTCGGCCAATTCTCTGCATCTTCACCGCCACCACCAGCCCGTGCAAGTTGTAGGTATAGCGGAGCAAGATTAAGCGCTTGTGAAAAATCCTCTCTGAACAATTCTCCTGTTTTCGGCTCATCGCGAAAGTGCACTTGCGCCTGATCCAGGATAGATTCTTTGGCTAAAATATTACTCAGATCTGGCCAAAACTGTTTCATTTCGGTCAGTTCCGGCGCCATGGAGCCGGTGATATCCATTACCAATGCCACTTGTAGCGCGTTACTGTTGGTACAGGGTATTTCGCTCCACGCCCTGTCTTCCTCTGGTACAGGCAGTAGTTGCCACAACTGCTGCCATACACTTGGATCTTTTTGTTCTTTTTCATAAAACTGGCCCCATAGCACTTCGGAACTGGTTTTCAAAATAGAGATAGGATCATCCGATGCTACCAATTTTGCCTCTGCCTCCTGGCGATAAACCGGCATGCCATTGATGTGCATTATTGCATCCTGGGTAATCCCGGGAAGGGCATAAATACTGAATATAATGATGATAATATTTTTCATTGTTGTTATTTTACAGTTACTGAATTAAGGTCACGTGCGGTTTGTACCAGTCCAATAAATTCCTGACGATAGCCATAGGGATCATCCCCCCGGGCATTCTTAGCCATAGACAGAATTTTATCAAAAGTCAGGTTTCCTTTATTTGGTGAATTCCTTAACAAGGCAGCAAACCCCGCTACCGTAGCAGCAAAATGGAAGTTTTCCGAACAGTTCTCCAGACTTTTAGCCATAGCCGGTAATTGGTGGCTCAGCAAATGGCTCTGCTTCCCGGTTGGTTTTTTATAGCGCAATTGGAATTCGGCAATGGGCGCATCTCCTGTCTTCAGCTCCAGTTCATAAAGGGCCGTAACCGTATGTCCGGCACCTAATTCCCCCGCATCTTTTTGGTCATCGTTAAAATCTTCCTTTTCTAAAAGGCGGTTTTCATAGCCAATCAGGCGGTAGGATTTAACCCGGTTCGAATCAAATTCGAGTTGCAATTTGACATCCTTGGCAATGGTGTATAAGGTACCGGTGAATTCCGTTTCAAAGATCTTGCGGGCTTCCATCAGGTTGTCAATATAAGCGTAATTGCCATTGCCCTTATCGGCCAAGGTTTCCAGGGTATTGTCTTTATAATTGCCCATGCCAAAGCCCAGTGCCGTCAGAAAAACTCCTTTTTCCCGTTTCTTTTCAATCAATTTTTCCAGACTTCCCAAATCAGAAATACCCACATTAAAATCGCCATCCGTTGCCAGGATCACCCGGTTGTTCCCGCCTTCCAAAAATTGTTCCTCGGCAATTTGGTAGGCCAGCTTGATTCCCGCTCCTCCGGCAGTAGAGCCCCCGGAATTCAATTTTTCCAGAGCCTCCAGAATTTGGGTTTTGTCTTTTCCACTGGTAGTGGGCAGTACCAAACCGGCTGCTCCGGCATAGACCACCATCGATACCCGGTCCTGCGGGCGTAGATTTTCCGTAAGGATGCCAATGGCCTTTTTCACCAACGGCAGTTTATTGACAGAACGCATTGATCCGGATACATCAATTAGAAATACGAGGTTATTGGCAGGCAGGACCTCCAGCTGCTGTTGCTCCCCCTGGATACCAATATGCAACAGATGGTGCTCCGGTTCCCACGGACACTCCCCCAGTTCAGTGGTGATGGAAAAAGGATGACCATCGGTGGGCTGAGGATAGTCATAATCAAAGTAATTGATCATTTCTTCGGTGCGGATCAAGTCGACCGGAGGCAATTGTTGACGCTGCAAATATGCGCGAATTTGGCTATACGCGGCCCGATCTACGTCGATGGAGAGGGTAGAAAAAGACTGGTCTTTTGAATTGAAAATTGGGTTTTCTTTGATGGGTTCATGACTCCCTCCTACTCGTATACCGTCAATATAATAGTTGGTGGAGGTAGACCGAGAGCCCCTAACCGTGCTCTGATCACCACCGCTTTTTTTCCTTTTTTTTCCCTTCCCTCTACTCTTTCGGGATCTATATCGACCAGTAGATGTGCTAGTGATATCCCGACGAATGATGGTACTGCCAGAGGTCATATTATCTTGTTCAATCAGCGGCACCTTATACGAGGTAACAACGACCTCATCCAGATTGACGCCACCTGCAGCCAACCGGATATCCAACTTATTGTCTCTTCCCTGCTTGACCAATACTTCCGCAATTTTATAGGCCTGATAGCCTACATAAGTCACTTCTACCTCATAAATTCCGGGATCGATGGAAGAAATGGAATAAAAACCGTCAAAATCTGTTTCGGCACCCGTCACCAGGTTGCCATTTTTATAGAGTCCGACGTTTCCAAAAATGATCGGTTCTCCCGTATCAAAATCGGTCACTTTCCCACTGAGGGAAGTCTGAGCATACAAACCTGTTGTACACATAAAAAGGCACAACACAAAAGGTATTACTTTCATAGCTTTAGTTTTTACGCTATTAGTGCATAGCGCATGATGATGAAAATGTGCTGACCATCGCCACCAGATGACGATCAATCAATAAACCTTATGTGAAGCAGAAGAAAAAAAACAGGCCCACCGGGAGGAAGCGTGCAATTGAGAGCAGCATGAGAACCAGAAGCAGTGAGCCTGTGTGGCTGGTCTGAGTTTTGTCTAACGAAACCAGCCGAGAGCGCGTTTAAATTTTCATAGCTTTATTTCCGAATGTTGATCCAAAATTAGTGCAAAAATGCAAGGTGTCCATACCAAGTTTCATTTATTGTCAGGTTTCTGATTTTGTAAAATTTGTAATTCACGTCAATCTCTTTACTTTTGCACATCTTTTTGAAAAACTGCATATCAAACGAGCAATGGCTAAGAGAAAAATCCAGTCGGCACTGATCTCCGTTTATTATAAGGATGGGCTGGAACCCATCATTGAAGAACTCAAACGCTTGGGCGTAAAAATATACTCCACCGGAGGGACACAAACCTTCATCGAAAAGCAAGGAGCTACGGTGACGGCCGTTGAAGATTTGACGTCCTATCCCTCCATCCTCGATGGGCGGGTAAAGACGTTACACCCCAAAGTATTTGGAGGTATTTTGGCCCGCCGGGAAGCGGATCACCAAAAGCAGCTGGAGCAGTACGACATTCCCGAGATTGATCTAGTCATTGTCGATCTGTATCCCTTTGAAGAGACATTGGCTTCTACCAACGATGAAGCTCAGATTATCGAAAAAATTGACATCGGGGGGATTTCTCTGATTCGGGCAGCAGCCAAAAACTATAAGGATGTGGTGGTCGTATCTTCTAAAGAAGATTACGCCCTGTTATTAAGCCTTTTACAAGCAAATGATGGTACCACAGAACTAAGTGACCGCAAGGAGCTCGCCCGTCGGGCCTTTAAGGTTTCTTCTCACTATGATACCGCTATTTTCAACTATTTTGATGGTGGTGAAGATCCGGCTTTTAAACACAGCATTCACCAGATGCAACCTTTGCGTTACGGCGAGAATCCACACCAGGATGGCGTCTTTCACGGCGATTTGGAAGGCATGTTTGAAAAGCTCGGCGGCAAGGAATTGTCGTACAACAATTTGGTAGACGTTGACGCGGCGGTAGGCATCATGGCCGAATTTAAGGACGACGCTCCGACATTTGCCGTGCTCAAACACACCAACGCTTGTGGTATCGCTACCCGGCCGAGCATCTTGGAAGCCTGGAAGGCGGCACTAGCCGGAGATAATGTTTCCGCATTTGGTGGCATCCTGATCAGTAATAGTCCGATTGATTTGGCGACAGCCGAAGAAATTGACAAGATATTTTACGAAGTATTGATTGCACCGGCTTTTGCGGCTGAGGCACAGGCATTTTTAAGCAAGAAAAAGAAGCGTATTTTACTTAAAATCAAGGACTTTCACATCGGGCCCCGCAGTTTTAAGAGCTTGTTGAATGGTGTCATTGAACAAGATACCGACCGCAAGATTGAAACCGCTGAGGAGTTGAAGACCGCCACAAAACGCACACCATCAGCAGCAGAGGTAGCCGATTTATTATTTGCCAACAAATGTGCCAAGCACTTGAAGTCCAACACCATCGTGCTGGCCAAAGGCAATCAGCTGATCGGTATGGGGTGTGGTCAAACCTCTCGAGTAGATGCCCTGAAACAGGCCATTTTAAAAGCCAAGCATTTCGGGTTTGACCTAAAGGGATCGGTTATGGCTTCTGATGCCTTTTTTCCTTTCCCTGACTGTGTAGAAATTGCGGATCAGGAAGGAATTACGGCGGTGATACAGCCTGGTGGCTCCATCAAGGACCAAGAGAGCATTGATTACTGTGATCAACACAATATGGCGATGGTACTCACCGGAGTCCGTCATTTCAAACATTAACCTTTCCTTAAGTTACATTAGGACACAGGGAAAGTCTAATAGATTGAAAAGCAATCGATTTGAACTAAATTATGGGTAAGCACTAACGCTCATTATTTTGAATCTAACCATAGATATTGGCAATACACGGACGAAAATCGGCGTTTTTGAAGACAGCCGATTGGTGGAAAAAATCGTTTGGCAGGAATGGCAACCAGCGGATTTATTTTCACTGGCAACCAACCATAAAGCCAAAAATGTCATCTTATCTACAGTTGCCTTAGATCTATCTGGGAGGATTGCTCTATTGTTTAAACAACAATTTAACTATCTTGAGCTAACAGCGGAGACACCCTTACCTATTGAAAATCGTTATCAAACGCCACAAACGCTCGGTAAAGACCGACTAGCCGCGGTGGTGGGTGCTTATGCTTTATACCCCAATTCCAATGTGCTGGTTGTTGATGCAGGCACCTGTATCACCTACGATCTGCTCACTGAGGAAGGGGCTTACGAAGGGGGCAATATCGCGCCGGGGTTAAACATGCGCCTAGAAGCTATGCATCGCCTGACGAAGCGACTGCCGTTGGCGCCAATGAAATTGCCGGAAGAAAATTTGGGAAAAACGACACAAACTGCCTTACAAAATGGTGGCTTGTTGGGTGCTATCCTGGAATTTGAAGGTTTTTGCAGGCTATTTGAAACCGACTTTGGCAAACTTAAGATAATTTTAACCGGTGGAGATGCCGATTTTTTTGCAAAAAAAAGTAAAAGAGAGATATTTGTAAATCCTGATTTGGTCTTAGTAGGACTAAACAAAATATTAAACTATAATGTCGAGTGCTTGGAGTAGAATTGTTGTATGTGCCCTGATTTGTCTTGGGGCCAGTGGGGTTTTCGGACAAGAAAACAATTTCACGATCCGTCCGAAGATCAATTCGCCACTATCCCGCTTCGGTCTGGGAGATGGCATTGATCAGTTTTTTGCAGCCTCCGGAGGAATGGGCGGATTTAGTGCCGCCTACAATGCCCCCTATCACCTCAATCTGCTGAACCCGGCATCCTATGCATTCCTGGAAGCTACGGCATTTGAAGTAGGGCTTTACGCGAAATATTCCAGCTTAAAAAGCAACTCAGAATCAGACAGTTATTGGAGCGGTAACCTCAACTATTTGGCCCTTGGTTTTCCGCTCAAGAATACCATCAACCAGGCCCTTGATCGCATCCGATCTCCCTGGAAATTTGGCATGGGTTTTTCTCTGGCGCCCTATAGTACAGTGGGTTATGACATTGCGGTAACCACCATTGACCCTGATCCCGCTATTGATACGCTGTCCAACTTCTTGAAGGGAAACGGAGGTACCTACCGCCTTTATTGGACCAATGCTGCTCGCTACAAAGGATTTGCCGTAGGGCTTAACCTGGGCTATCAGTTTGGTAAAATTGTCAATAGCCGATTGGTTACTTTCGACGACGTAGAACAAGCTTATTACACTGAATTTTTGGACGACATCAGTATTCGCGGACTGGTTTGGAATTTGGGACTACAGTATCGACACGATTTCAAGAAGATAAATGACAAAGGAGAAAAAATCAATTCCGGTAAGCGCCTGACTGTAGGCCTTTATGGAAACAGCAATACCGATTTTAATACAAACAGCAATAGTTATTACCACCGAGATTATCTGGCCTATCCGGGAGGGGGAATCAATATCGACACCATCCTTTACCAGGAGGGAAGCGACCAAAAAGGCGTACTGCCAGCGGAGCTTGCCGTTGGTGTAGCTTATGAGCAAGTCAATAAGTTCCGCTTGGGGCTGGACTTTAGCACCAAGAACTGGAGTAACTACGAAAATGAGGTTAAAAAGGAGGCACTACTCGATAGCTGGCGAATTGCCGTGGGTGGAGAGTATATTCCTAATAACATCTCGTACAACAACTATTTTGAAAAGGTACGCTACCGCGCTGGATTCTTCTATGGCACCGATCCCAGAAGCATCAATGATGAACAAATTTCCCAATATGGAATTACCCTTGGAATGGGTTTTCCCATCATCATGCCCCGACAGCAAACCTCATTTGTTGACATGAGCCTAGAGGTTGGTCAACAAGGGGTAGCTGATTTATTACAAGAAACTTATGTAAGACTGACACTCGGATTTACCCTCAACGATAATTCTTGGTTTTTCAAACGCAAATTCAATTAAAAATGAAGGTATTACGCAATTTTTTCATAGCATTCATGCTGATTTCATTCTCCTGGTCTATCGCACACACGCAATGTGAGACTTGGGTGAATTCTCCGCGCAAGGACGAAGCGGAAAATGCTCACGTAGTTTACCGTCCTTTCTTGAAGGGTAAGGAGGTAGCTGATCTGGACAAAATGTCAAAAGAGAATTTTCAAATTGCTTTTGACAATTGGAAGAAAGCCTATGACATTGCCCCGGCAGCTGATGGCAATCGTCCCTCTCACTACATTGATGGTCGTACTTTGTACCAATCATTGTACAACCGGGAAACGGATGCTGCCAAAAAGAAGGAGTACGCTGAAATAGTGTTAAATTTATACGATCAAGAGATCGAGTGTTATAAGAATGAAGGCTACCTATTGGGCCGTAAGGGGTATGATATGTTCTACTACCTGGGCTATGGCTATACTAAGCCAACCTACGAAACGCTGAAAAAAGCGGTTGAAGTAGGTGGTAATAAAACCGAATACATAGTCTTTGACCCGCTTGCTCAGGTGATGGCTTACCTTTACAAAAGCAAGCAGCTTAAAAAAGAGGAGTTCATCGAATTGCACGAAAAGATGGACCTCATCATGGAGCACAATATCGAGAACAACAAGAAATTTAGCTCTTACTACGACGATACCAAAAAGATTGTGCGCAGCCACTTTAAAGAAATCGAAAGTGATGTATTCGATTGTGAATACTTCAAGGAAAAATTGGTGCCTCAGTACCGCAAGTTCCCCGATAGCCTGGAGGTGATCAAGTATGTGTACAACAAGCTGAAAGCTCAGGGTTGTGACTCTACGGATGTGATCTTGGTAGAATTGAGTGAGAAATATCAGTCATTGGCCGCGGAAATCAATGCAGGGCTGGAAGCAGAACGTCGTGCCAGCAACCCTTGCTATGACGCCACCATGCTGCAAAAAGAAGGCAAATACGAAGAAGCCATGGCTCGTTACAAAGAGTGTCTGGAAGTTGCCGAGGACAATGATGGTAAGGCGCAGGTATACTACAGTATGGCCTTTATTCAAACCTGGCAATTTGGCCAATTGGGTAGTGCTCGCTCCAATGCCAACAAAGCCGCCAGCCTGAAGAGTGGCTGGGGTAAGCCATACATTCTATTGGGCGACATCTATGCTAAAATGTCTCGTGGAAGCTGTGATGACTGGAACAAGCGTTTAGCCATTATTGCGGCTACCGATAAATACTACCAAGCCAAGAGTGTAGATAGTGATGTATCAGACGAAGCCAACAAACGCATTGCCAACTTTGCCGGTTCCCTTCCGGAAAAGCAGGATGGTTTTATGCGTGGGGTGAAAGAAGGAGATACTGTGAAAGTAGGCTGTGGCATCGGTGAAACCGTGAAGGTCCGCTTTAACTAATCGCTAATCGTCACCAACTGCGCTGACGAAAAGAGGGGCAGTGGCATTCGTTTTGAATATCACTGCCCCTTTTTTCATTTCAACCTTGTTTTTGTTTATTTTTCTAAAAAAAATGAACCATGAGAATAACCCACATTTTATTTTTGGCATTTCTCGGATGCCTCATTGCTAACTGTACACCCAAAACGGCCGAAAAAATTGCGGACACTACAACTGAGGAACCTACAAAACCGGAAGAGCCCGCTGAAGACCTCAGTCCTTGTCCCAAATTTAGAGATGCCCCCAACCCCGATCAGGTAGAAACCAATTATGTTTTGTATCGAGATTTCCTGAAAGTCAAAGATTGGAACAAAGCCTTTGAATTGTGGAAGAAAGTCTATGAGGTAGCCCCGGCAGCAGATGGAAAGCGCAGTACGGTATACCGGGACGGCATTACCTTTTATGAGCATTTTCTCACAGAAACACAGGACTCTCTGCAAAGAGAATCATACATTCTCTTTGCAGAGAGTCCTGTGTTTCTGTGAGAAAATGCTCATAAA